>NZ_QPMJ01000002.1:0-600000 GCF_003369835.1 Halorussus rarus
CGGGGCGTTTCTAGTTTCCCTCACTCCAGAGTGGAAACCGTATTCGAGATTAGCCTCAGTTTCCCGAGGTTGTCTCGATCCATAGGGTAGTTTGGCCACGTGTTACTGAGCTATCTGCCACGGGTCTAAACCCGTGCGACTAGCATGGCTAAATCGGACTCCGATAGCAATGGCCTCCGGCAGGATCAACCGGAATGGTTGCCGAGCTCGAAGAGCTCGGTGGGTCTCTGGCGGAAGCAACTGAATGCTATGGTTCCGTAGATTCGACGACACTGATCGTGTGACCGACCGAGTATCACCGAACTACCAGGGCTAACATCAGATCCCATCGTGTACGGCGGACCGCAGGGGTGGGATCCTCATGGATGCGAGTGCCGGGCGAGTTGAACGCCCGGCCATCACGTCGAACGTCGCTTCGGATTCCAACGTAGGGGAGGACCCTACTTAAGGGTTCGGAATCCGTGACGCCCCGAGTTCGCCGTCGAACCGGGGGGACGCCGCGTACATCACTACGAATGCCCCGGACTAATTTAAGCCCGTCGAATCGGACCCGTAGTGCGGTGCGTTTGCACGCCCCGACTCCGTCGTCCTCCTGCGGTAAGGCGAGCCTTACTTCGCGGGCGTACGCGTGCGAGCATAGAAGAGAAAGACGGCATTATGAAGACGGCGTTCGCGTGAATCGGAGCGCTCGCCGTCGAGCGCGTCGTCTAGGTCCGACGACTGGCGGGCGTTGCTTGTCGAAGGGTGATACCCGACCGAAACGCCTAGTCGGGTGAGGCCGACTCGACGTGATCCGTCGGGTCAGTGGCGGTCGTCCAGTACCGCTCGAACAGCCACCGACTCCACTCCCTGGCGGCGTCCGACTCCGCGATCACCTCGGTCCGCGAGTCGTACGAGCCGTCGAGGCGGGGCAGTGACAGCAACGCGCAGTCGTCGGTCACGGTCAGCGCGAACGAGACCGGCCGGATGCGGACCGCTATCGATTCGGGCATCTCCTCGTACGCGCCCTCGGTGTCGGACAGTTGGTCGACCACGGCGGTCCCCAGAACCAGGCGCGCCGACCCGTCGTCGACACCCGACCGGAGGGCAGCCACGTACTCGTCGTGGTAGATGGGCGCGAGGATGTCGACCGACTCGGCCGACTCGATGCGGCGCCGGACCTCCCGGACGACGCGGTTCGGGTCGGTGTCGGTCGCCCGGACCACGTCGGCGTCCGCGAGCGCCGACAGCGAGGTCCGGAAGAGTTTCGGAAGCACAGTCGCGTCGTGGGTCTGCCAGTACTCGGGGTCGGCCCGGAGCACCGATTCGGTCCGTCGCTGCTCCGCGATGAGTTCGCTGACGACCGCACCCGTCCCGGTCGGTTCCCACTCGTCGCCTCGGACCTTGCGAATCAGTTCGCGGTCCTCGAGTTCGGCGAGGGCGCCGTACACCGCCGACTCGCTCGCCGACACGCGGTCGAGAAACGCGGCCGTCGACCCCGTCCCGTCGGTCACCGCCGCCAGCACCTGCCTTCGGGCGGTCGACCCGGTGACGAACTCGACGACGCGGTCATCGTCGCTCATACGCCTACAACCGTATTGTACCTTTGTTACCCTTGCTACGTTCCCGGTTGGTTCCACTTTGGCTGGATTTCTCCACTACTACTGGTGAAGTCCATACCGACTGGAAAATAACGTCACCACTGAGTTTTCACACGGCAAGCTTAGCGCAGATATATGTTGCTGCAGCCCGTGAAGAAAATCGTGGCCCTCCAGCGGCCCCGCCCCCTTTCGCCGCCCGAACGAGTCCCCGTTGTCGCGTTCTACAGTCGACTCGGAGCACAGTTTTTCGCACTCGAACTCGGCACAGCGCAGTCGAGCGTCGATAGTTTCGTCCCCTCGTCGGCCCCTCCGACCCGTTACGTTCGAGAGTAGTCGCGGTTAGCAACCGTTCAGTAGTCACCGAGGACGCCGAGCCGCCGGGCCCGTCGGGTCGCGTACTCGAAGACGGCGTAGCCGAGCACCACGTACCCGACGGCAGTGCCGACGAGGACCGCCAGGTCCGCCGGCGGGAACTCCCAGAGGCGAGTGCCGTCGACCATCGCCCGCTGGAGCATGGAGCTACCGAGCGCGAGCGGCAGGAACCTGGTCCAGCCGAGGCCGAACGCCGGCGCGGAGATGAGTATCACGAACCCGAACTGGAGCAGATTGAGCCAGCTCCCGATCCGCTTGTACAGCACCGTGACGCCGCCGGCCGCGAACCCGAGTCCCAGCACGGAGGCAACGCTGAGGACGGCGACCGGCACGACCGTCAGGACGTTGATGCTGAGCGACGTCCCGGTCACGACCAGCATCGCCGCGAGGATGACCGTCGAGGTGATGAACGTCCGGACCAGCTTCGCGATCCCCTTGACGAAGGCGACGGGCGCGAACCCGAACGGCGTCATCACGTGGCGCTCGAGGGTGCCCCACTGGACCTCGCTGCCGATGTCGTTGGAGATGGCCGAGTAGGCGCCGACCGACAGCGTCCAGAGGAAGTAGCCGACGACGAGTCCCTCCATCGAGTCGGTCAGCGCCCGCCCGGCCACCATCCGCCCGCCGTAGAACAGCAGGCCGAAGAAGAACAGCGAGACGACGATGCCGCCGACAGCGTTAGCCGGGTAGCGGACGAAGACGAGGTACTCCCGGTAGAGCACGGCCCGCGCGAGCCGGAGGTAGCCCGCCCGCCGAGGGTCGTCGGCGTCGCCCCGCGACGCCTCGACCGAGTTCGACGTCGCGTCGGTCGGATTCGACGCGTCGACCGGTCGGCGGTCGGTCATCGCGATTCGCCTCCAGTCAGTTCGACGAACGCCTCCTCCAGGTCGGGTTCGACGGTGTCGACCGCGTCGAGCGTGACGTCGCGCCCCCGGAGGTACGCCGCGAGGTCGTAGAACCCGTCGCTGTCGGTCGCCACCTCGACGCGCGTCCGCTCGCCGAACCGTTCGACGTCGGCCACGTCGAACCGGTCGCGGACGCCGGCCAGCACGCCCTCGTCGAGGTCCGGACTGGTGACGCGGTAGCCCCGCGTGTCGAAGCCCCGGAGGAGGTTCCCGACGGTGTCGTCGGCGACGACGCGGCCCTCGTTCATGATGACGACCCGGTCGCAGATGCCCTCGATGACGTCCATGTCGTGGCTGCTCACGACCACCGTGAGGTTGCGCTCGGCGACGATGCGCCGGAGCTCCCGGCGGAGCGTCAGCGAGCTCTCGACGTCGAGGCCGAGCGTCGGCTCGTCGAGGAAGACGACGTCGGCCCCGCCAGCGAGGACGCTGGCCAGCGACACCTTCTGCTTCATCCCCCGCGAGAGGCTCCGGACCGGGACGTCGGCCTTCTCCGCGAGGCCGAGCTTGTCGAGCAGCCTGTCGTGGCGGCCGGCGATGGAGTCGGGGTCGACCCCACCGATGGTCGCGAAGTACCGGAGGTTTTCCCGGACGGTCAGCCGCCAATAATCGTTGCGCGCGCCTTCGAGCATCGCGTCCACGCGGGCGTACGCGTCGCGCGGGTTCTCGTACACGTCGACGCCGTGGATTCGGACGTCCCCCGCGTCGGGCAGCACCATCCCGAGGATCGACTTGATGGTCGTCGTCTTGCCCGCCCCGTTCGGGCCGAGCAGTCCGACGACCGAGCCCGCCTCGGCCGCGAACGAGACGTCGTCGACCGCGGTGACCGCGTCGGCGCCGCTCCCGAACCCCTTGCGGAGTCCCTCGACGGCGATGGCGGGCGGCGCCTCGTCGGGGGACGCGGCGGCCGTCTCGGCCGGCCGCTCGCGCTGCTCCCGGTTCTGCTGGAGCGTCATTACCGACCGTAGGGGCCTGGAGAGTAAAAGCGCAGTCCCGCACGAAGCGGACGCCCGGCCGTCGCGTTACGTATCAAAGCAGTCGAAAGGTGGCTGTCGAAACTGGTATCGCTCGGCGGGTCAGTCTCCGCCGAGCGCGTCCGAGAGGTCGTCGGCGACGTCCGCGATGGCCTCGCGCGTGCGGTCGACGTCGCGGAGCGTCATGAAACCGTGGACCATGTCCTCGTAGTTCCGGTAGCGCGTGGGAACGCCGTCGCGGACGAGTTGCTCGGCGTACGCTTTCCCACCGTCGCGAAGCGGGTCGTAGCCGGCGGTGACGAGAGTCGCGGGGGCGACCCCGGAGACGTCGTCGGCGTTCGTCGGGTCGGCGTACGGGTTGCGTTCGTGGATCTCGTTCACGTAGTAGCACTTCCGGAACCACTCGAGGTCTGTCTGGTCGAGGACGATTCCGCCGTGCTCTCTGACGGATCGCTGGTCCTCCTCGACGCCGACGCCCGGATAGAGCAGCGCCTGGTAGTCGATCTCGGGACCGTCGCGCTCGGCGGCCATGAGGGCGGCGACGGCCGCGAGATTCCCGCCCGCGGAGTCGCCCGCGACGGCGATCGCTCCGGTTCCGCGGACGGCGCCCGGATTCGCAGCTACCCACTCGACCGCGGCGTAGGCGTCCTCGACCGCCGCGGGGAAGGGGTGTTCGGGAGCGAGCCGGTAGTCGACCGAGAGCACGGCGCAGCGGCTCTCCCGAACGAGGTGGCGGCAGAGCCAGTCGTGGGTCTCGATGCTCCCGAGGACGAACCCGCCGCCGTGGAAGAACACGACCGTGGGGAACGACCCTTCGTCCGGGAGGTAGAGGCGGGCGTCGAGGTCCCCAGCGGGACCGGGGATCGTTCGGTCGACGGTCGCGCCGACGCTCGGCGGGTTCCGGTTCTGTATCCACATCGCGGGCCGAGTGATGAGACGGAGGAGTTTCAGCCCCCGGCGACTGTGCGGAAGTGGAAACCGGTCCTGGCGTTCGACCGCCGCCCGGGCCTGCGGGTCGATCTCGTCGGCGTGCATCACCGACGGATTGGCCGGTCGTCACCAAACTACTTGTGCTCCGGAACTGGAGCTGTGGAACCGAACCGGGTCAGATCTGAAGCTACGAATTTTCGACTCGACGGAGAATTCGGTTCGTAGCGGTATCGAAATGTACGCCCGGAACACTAACCTCCAGCGTCATCCCGAGGCGGCGCGCCGCGTCTGCTGGCAAACCCTCGTGCCGGGCGGTCACGTTGGGGCGTGACTGGCCACTGGTCTGTCGCGTACCCGGGTTCTCCGCGCGGTCATCGCTCCCGAAGCGGGAGTGCTCGGGCGGGGACTTGAGGTACGCGTTCGTCAGTTGGCGCTCGCCACGATTAAGCGTTTCCGACCTCCGGGGCCGGCACGGGCGGTGCGCGCGGAACGCCGGCCGTAACCTCGAATTACTCCGCTTACCACCGAGTTCGTCCGAGTAAAACCTCACCTATCTTACCGTTGTGACACTCCCTAATCGTTTAGGTACCGCGCTTTTTGTTCCGGAGTTTCGACTAGGTGGTGTATGATGAACTCGAACGCTCCGGACGTGACCGACGGCCGCGCCGGTGGGGGCCGCGGCGTCTCTCCCGCCCTCGACGCCGCGCTCGACCTGCTCTCGAACCGGCGGCGGCGGTACGTCCTCTATCATCTCCGGAACCGAGACGGTGCCGTCACGCTCGACGAACTCGCCGAGCGGGTCGCCTCGTGGGAGGGTGACTCCGGCGAGTCAGGCGACGAGAGCCGCGTCCTCGCCGACCTCTACCACAGCCAGCTCCCCCGCCTCGCGGACGCGGGTGCGATCACGTTCGACGAGGAGGAGGGGTTCGTCACGCTGGCAGACGGCGACGACGCTCCGCTTGCGGAGTATCTGGACATCGCCGCCCGCGAGGAGAACGTCGCCTGACGACGAGCGACGTAGTCACCCGTCCTCCCTTCGCGCGACCGCCGACCCTCACCACGACCGACGTCGGCCCGCTCTCCGCTGCGACCGTCGACCGCGTCCCGATCTCCGTCCCCGGGGTGCGTCCCCGGGACCGACCCGCCGCTTCGGCCCTCCAGATCGCTCTTCTCCGACCGACCGGACGGCTCCGCTTCGGGTACTACAGGTTCGTCACCTCGCCGACGCTCTCGGTGACGTCCTCGTCGGCCCGCCAGAGGTAGAGACTCGCGTAGCTCCGGTACGGCGCCCATCGCTCGGCCGCCTCGACCATCTCGGCCCGGGTCAGTTCGTCGTCGAACAGCGCCTCCATCCCCTTCCGGACGCCCAGGTCGCCGACCGGGAAGACGTCCGGGCGGCCGAGCGAGAACATGAGCTGCATGTCCGCGGTCCACGCCCCGACGCCCGTGATGGACGTGAGCTCGGCCGCCACCTCCTCGTCGGTCATGTCGGCGAAGTACGCCCGCGAGTAGCCCTCCTCGAGGAACGCCTCGGCCACGTTCCGGACGTAGTCGGTCTTCTGCCGGGAGAGGCCGGCGTCGCGCAGCACCTCGGGGTCGGCCGCGAGGATCCCCTCCGGGGTCACCTCGACCGCCTCGAACAGCCGCTCGCGGGTCGCCGCCGCCGACGCCATCGACACCTGCTGGCGCAGGATGGAGACGACGAATCGTTCGAAGAAGTCCTCGGCGGGGTCTATGGTCAGCGGCCCGTACTCCTCGACCAGGGATCCGAGGTAGGCGTCGGTCTCGAGTGCGGCGATCGCTTCGTCGGTCATCGGCCGAGGCGTAGGAGCCCCAATCAGATTAGCCTGCGGTTTGACCGGCATCCCACGGCCGGAGGCACTGCTCCACTGGCGGAGACAGTGATGTCATCGCACGCACGAACCCGCCGCGTAACGTTGCATTTCTGACTCAACTTCGGATTTCGCGTCAACGTCCCGAGGGAGGTGCAGCGGTTCAGTCGGCTACGACGCCGTAGAACGACTCGGCGACCCGCGGGAACAGCGCCACCGAGAGCGCGCCGACGAAGAACGCACCGACCGCCGCCGCGACCGGCGACCACGCCGCGGCGACCCCGCGCCCGCCGTAGGCCGCCACCGCGAGCGTCGCGTTGTAGTACACGAGCCGGAGCGCGACCAGCCACGGCGTCACCGCCACCCAGCCGGGGGCGTCCGTGGCGAGCGGCGTGACCCATCCGCCGCGGACGAGCGCGGCGCCGGCGACCATCGTCAGCCACGCGACGAGCGCGAACGCCTTGAGCCCGAACCAGTCGGTGCCCGCGCCCACGAGCAGGCCGTACAGCACCGGAATGCTCGGGACCGAGACGTCGGCGAAGGCGTACGCCACGTCGTCGAGGAACACGCCCACGCCGTCCTTCTCGTCCACCCGGCCCTCGCCCCACCCGGACCAGGACCGGCGCCGCCGGCTCGTCGCCGCGCGGGTCTGTCTGGCGGGACGGTCGCTCATGGTTGCCGAGAGCACGACGGCCGCCGGCAAAAAGTTACGGTTGGATGATTGATTCGTCCTCGTTCGCCGGCCGAATCGACCGCGTCACTCCTCTTGGGGCGCCATTCCGCCTCGGTGTCACTCCTGAGACTCTTCTTCTTCCTCTTCGGTCTCCTCCTCGGCGTCCACCCGCTTCTGGACGTTGACCTGGTAGTGCTTCAGGATGTCCCGACCGAGCAGCACCGGGTAGTCCATGTGGCCGCGGTCTTCGATGCTCGCGGTCACCGTGTGGCGGTTCCCGCCGACGCCGACGACCACGTCGACGACCGGCCGCGACCGGCTGGACTTGCTGCTGCCCGACTTGACCCTCGCGATGCTCTTGATCGGGCCGGCGCCGATCTCGGCGGCCAGCTTGGTGTCGATGCTGGTCCGGGTCGCGCCGGTGTCGGACTTGGCGACCACCGTCTCCGAGCCGCTGGTGCCGCTCAGGATGACCTCCTCGGTGTAGCCGATGACGACGGGCTCGGTCGCGCCGGTCTCCTTCGGACGGGGCTTGCAGGCCGGCACCGAGTCGTCCAGCGAGACGGTCAGGTCCTCGACCCTCGCCTCGTCGACGGTGCCGCCCGCCCGCTCGATGGCCAACTGGGCGATGTACGGCGCCGCGCTCAGGCCGGTCGCCTTGAACAGCCCCTTGAAGCCGGCGGTCGGGTTGACCTCGAGGACGTACCAGCCGTCGTGGCCCTCGATGAGGTCGACGCCGGCGTAGTCGAGGCCGATGGTCTCGGCGGCGTCCCGGGCGATGCGGGCGACCTCCCGGGGAAGGTTGTCGGTCGCGTCCTCGACGTCACCGCCCAGCGCGACGTTGGTCCGCCAGTCGTTCTCCGGCGCGTAGCGGTTCATCGCGCCGACGATGCGGTCGCCGACCACGTACACCCGGAGGTCGCGGTGCTCGCCCTCGTCGCGCTCGATGAGCTCCTGGAGGAACGCCTGACGGTCGCCGACCCGGGGGTTGACCAGTTCGTCGGGGCCGACCTTCCAGGTCCCGCCGCCGTGGGTCCCGATGGCGGTCTTGTACACCGCCTCCTCGCCGAAGTCGCTCCGGCCGTCGTTGAGCCGGTCGTTCGACAGCGCGAGCAGGGCGTCGGGGACCTGGATACCGGCGTCGGCGAGCGCGGTCGCTGTCGAGAACTTGTGGATCGCGGTCATGACCGAGCTCGGATCGTTGAGCACCGGCAGCACCGAGTCGTAGGTCTTGGCCAGCCCGAGCGCCTCCGAGGGCTGCTCGGTGTTCGAGAGCAGCAGTCGGTTCGCGATGACGTCCACGTCGGGTTCGAGGCGGACCTCACCGTCCCGCACCCGTATCGCCGTGTTCTCCTCGCGGAGCCAGAACGGCTCGTGCCCCAGATCCTCGATAGCGTTCAGAATAGCCTTCGTTTCCTTGCTGTTGTGGAGACTGAGAACTCCGACCCGCGCCGTTGACCCGTCTGCAGTCATTGTGCTCTGTGGTACGTCGTCGCTCCTTAAAAAATGAGACACCGCGGGCCCGTCCGCGGACCGGCGGTCGGGCACCGTCGGACTCGGGTCGGGCCGTCGGTCACCCGCGTCGGGATCTCCGACGTCTGTCGCCGTCTGCCGCGTCTTTATGTACGGCGGGGTCCGAGTGGGTGGCATGACCGGTTCGGACGGAGACCCGGACGCGTTCACCTACAACGGCGGCATCGTCGAACCGGGCGAGACCCAGAACATCCGGTACGGCATCAGCGAGACGTACCTGGGTGATCCGGTCCGGATCCCGGTCACCATCGTCAACGGTGTCGAGCCCGGACCGACGGTGTTCCTCTCGGCGGCGGCCCACGGCGACGAGCTCAACGGCATTGAGGTGGTCCGGGAGGTCGCCCACGAGTGGAACCACGACGACCTCTGCGGGACGCTGGTCTGCCTCCCGGTGCTCAACGTGCCGGGCTTCCTGGCCCAGGAGCGGTACCTCCCCATCTACGACCGGGACCTCAACCGGTCGTTTCCGGGTCGGGAGGGGTCGACCAGCGCCAAGCGGATGGCCTACCAGATCTTCCGGAACTTCCTGGCGCCGTGCGACATCGGCCTGGACTTCCACACGTCGACGCGGGGCCGGACCAACATGCTCCACGTCCGGGCCGACATGGCCGACCCCGAGGTGACGCGCCTCGCCAAAGCGTTCGGGTCCAACGTGGTCATCTCCTCGGAGGGGCCGACGGGGACGCTCCGCCGCGAGGCGACCGACTTCGGCATCCCGACCATCACCATCGAGATGGGCGAGGCCCACCGGTTCCAGCGCGAATTCATCGACCGGAGCCTCGAGGGCGTCGAGAGCGTCCTCGCGGAGTACGGCGTCCACCGGACCCAGGCGGTGAAGTGGCCGGGGTGGCGGACCGTCATCGACGACGACAAGGAGAAGACCTGGATCCGCGCCGACGCGGGCGGACTGGTCGACATGCACCACGATCGGGGGTCGCTGGTGTACGAGGGCGACACCATCTGCACGATCACCAATCCGTTCAAGACCGACAGCGAACCCGTCGAGGCGCCCTTCACCGGCCTGCTCGTCGGCGTGCTGGAGAACCCCGTCGTCTACCCCGGGAACCCGCTGTGCCACATGGTGGAACTCTCGGCGAAGACCCGGCGGGCCCTCAAGCGCGACCGCGCCCGGAACGAGACCGCCGAGACGCCCACGCCGCCGCCCGCGAACCCGAGCGCGCGGTGACCCTCGAAGCGGACGTCGGGTCCCCTCATCTCCGCGCACTCGACCGGGACGCCGGGTCGTCCGCGTATCGTTCCTCCTCGAAACCCGGTCCAGACGTCTGTTTTCCGGTCGATCGTTCCTGTCGCTGTCAGTTTTCGTCGCCCCGGAGTTCGCGACCCGGCGCGACCGCCGAGACGCGACCGACGCGGGAGATATCAGATCAGAAACGAGTACAGGTACGGTCCTACGGGTCGGCAGTAGGTAGAAACTTCTATTTGCCCACAGTCCACAGTCCCGAACGGACAAGTATGAGTCAATCGTACAATCGAGGCCTCGTCGAAGACTTCGGCCGGTGGCGGGAGTTCACGGCCGGGATGTGGGCCTGGATATTTCACAAGTTCACCGGGTGGGTGCTCATCGGCTACCTGTTCACGCACATCGCCGTGCTGAGTACCTACATCTCCGGTTCGAACGCGTACACCGACACGATCCAGGGGCTCGAGAGCCTGCTCGTCGTCCGGGTGATGGAGGTCGGCCTGCTGGCGGTGGCCGTCTTCCACATCCTGAACGGCGTTCGCCTGCTGTTCGTCGACCTGGGTCTCGGTCTCGAGCAGCAGGACAAGAGCTTCTACGCGTCGCTGGTCGTCACCGGCGTCATCGTGCTGGCGTCCATTCCGACGTTCCTGGAGGGGGCGTTCTAGGATGGCCGAGCGCTACTCCTCGTTCCGGAGCGGGAGCGCCTCGTGGTTCCTCCAGCGGGTGACGGCGGCGTTCCTCGTCGTGGTCCTGGCGTTCCACTTCTTCCTGCTCCACTTCGTCAACCACGCCTCCGAGGTGACGTTCGCCGGCACGACCGCCCGGATGGAACAGTGGGGCTATCTCGTCACGATGGTCCTGTTCCTGCTGACCGCGACGTTCCACGGCGTCAACGGCGTCTACGCCGCGCTGCTGAACCAGGGTCTGACGGGCACCAGGAAGACCGCAGTGAAGGGCGTTCTCGCCGTCGCCGGCCTCGCGCTGGCGGGCCAGGGCGTCTACCTCGCGCTCGTCATGTCCGGAGTGATGTAACACCATGAGCACGCAAGTTCCAGAAGAGCAAGAGCAGAGCGAGACCGACGAACAGGTCGACGCCGAGACCGAGGTCGAGATGGGCGGGGGCGCCTCGTACGGCGACCAGCGCCGTGCGGAGCGCGACGCCCAGCGCGAACAGTCGGTGTCGGGCGCGCCCGCGGACATCGAGGGCGAGACCTTCCGGCTGAAGGTGTTCCGCTACGACCCCGAGGTCGAGGGGAAGATGGAGCCGCGGTTCGACGACTTCGCGGTGCCGCGCCAGAAGGGGATGACGGTCCTCGACGCGCTCATCTACGCCCGCGACCGCTACGACACCACGCTGACGTTCCGGCACTCCTGCCGGCAGGCGGTCTGCGGGTCGGACGCGCTGTTCATCAACGGCCGCCAGCGACTCGGCTGCCAGACCCAGATCTCGGACCTCGAGGAACCGGTCCGGGTCGAGCCGCTGCCCCACCAGGACGTTGTCAAGGATCTCGTCGTGGACATGGAGCACTTCTACGACCAGATGCACGCGGTCGAGCCGTTCTTCCAGCCCGACGAGGAGCCCGACGGCGACCTCGAGGAGTACCGACAGACCCGCGAGAACCGCGAGAAGATCAAGATGTCCACGCGGTGCATCTGGTGCGGCGCCTGCATGTCCTCGTGCAACATCGCGGCCGGGGACAACCAGTACCTCGGACCGGCGGCCATCAACAAGGCCTACCGGTTCGCGATGGACGAGCGCGAGGGCGAGAACGTCAAGGAGCACCGGCTCAACGTGATGGACCAGGAGCACGGCGTCTGGCGGTGCCAGACCCAGTTCTCCTGCACCAACGTCTGTCCGAAGGACATCCCGCTGACCGAGCACATCCAGGAGCTCAAGCGCGAAGCGGTGAAGCAGAACCTGAAATTCTGGTAGCTCGAACACCAACTACTGAAACACAACCATGCACGAACACGACGTTCTGGTAATCGGCGGCGGCGGCGCCGGCCTCCGGGCGGCCATCGCGGCCCACGAGGAGGGCGCGGACGTGGCCATCGTCACGAAGCTCCACCCCGTGCGGAGCCACACCGGCGCGGCCGAGGGCGGCATCAACGCGGCGCTCCGCGAGGGCGACGACTGGGAGCTCCACGCCTACGACACGATGAAGGGGTCGGACTACCTCGGCGACGCCCCCGCCATCGAGACGCTGGCGCAGGACAGCCCCGAGGAGACCATCCAGCTCGAGAACTGGGGGATGCCGTTCTCCCGCGAGGACGACGGCCGGGTCTCCCAGCGCCCGTTCGGCGGCCTCTCGTTCGCCCGGACGACCTACGCCGGGGCCGAGACCGGCCACCACATGCTCCACACGATGTACGAGCAGGTGGTCAAGCGCGGCATCCAGGTGTACGACGAGTGGTACGTCACGGACCTCGCGGTCACCGACCACGACGACCCCGAGGACCGCGAGTGCCACGGCGTGGTCGGCTACGACATCAAGACCGGCCAGATAGAGGGCTTCAAGGCGCGCAACGGCGTCATCCTCGCGACCGGCGGCCTCGGTCAGGTGTTCGACCACACCACCAACGCGGTGGCCAACACCGGCGACGGCGCCGCGATGGCCTACCGCGCGGGCGTCCCGCTGGAGGACATGGAGTTCGTCCAGTTCCACCCGACCACGCTCCCCTCGACCGGCGTCCTCATCTCCGAGGGCGTCCGCGGGGAAGGCGGCATCCTCTACAACGCCGAGGGCGAGCGGTTCATGTTCGAGTACGGCTACGCCAACAACGACGGCGAGCTCGCCTCCCGGGACGTGGTGTCGCGGGCCGAACTCACCGAGATCAACGCCGGCCGCGGCGTCGACGACGAGTACGTCTACCTCGACATGCGCCACCTCGGCGAGGAGCGCATCACCGACCGGCTCGAGAACATCCTCCACCTCGCCCGGGACTTCGAGGGCGTCGACGGGCTGGAGGAGCCGATGCCGGTCAAGCCCGGCCAGCACTACGAGATGGGCGGCATCGAGACCGACGAGAACGGCCAGACGCTCATCGACGGCCTCTACGCCGCCGGCGAGTGCGCCTGCGTCTCGGTCCACGGCTCGAACCGACTAGGCGGCAACGCGCTGCCCGAACTCATCGTCTTCGGCGCCCGGGCCGGCCGCCACGCCGCGGGCACCGACCTCGGCGAGCCCGAGATCACGACCGGCCGGACCGACGACAGCGAGCCCGAGGAGGACCTCGACACGCCGGTCGAACCCGGCGCGGTTTCGGCGGCCGACGAGGACGTCGCGGCCGACGGCGGTGAGCGAACCGACGATGAGCGCGAGCGCAGCGAGCGCAAATCCCGCCAGACCCCGTCTGGCGACGGTTCGCGATCCTCGTCAGACGTTGCGTCTGACGGTGGCGCCGCAGTCGTCGAACCCGACGAGACGGTCCGGCGCGCGGTCGAGCGCGAGCGCACCCGCGTCGAGCGCCTGATGGAGAAAGAGGAGGGCGTCCAGCACGCTGAGCTCCGGGAGGACCTCCAGGTGTCGATGACCGAGAACGTCAACGTGTTCCGGAACGAGGAGGGCCTCAAGCAGGCCCTGCGCGACATCCGGGAGGTCCGCGAGGCCTACCAGGACGTCTACGTCAACGACCCCTCGCGGACGTTCAACACCGACCTCATCCACACCATCGAGACCCGCAACCTCATCGACCTCGCGGAGGCCATCACGCTCGGTGCGCTGGCCCGCGACGAGTTCCGCGGCGCCCACTGGCGCCAGGAGCACCAGGAGCGCAAGGACGACGAGTGGCTCAAGCACACGATGCTGTCGTGGGAGGACGGGAGCCCCGAACTCTGGTACAAGCCCGTCATCCTCGAGGGCGAGGACAAGACCTACGAGCCGAAGGAACGCTCGTACTAGCTGCGACCTCGTTTTACCTACCCCCGACCGCGCTTCGATTGCCTCCTGTTTCTCGGTTCTCCGACCCCGAGGACCGCCTCCTGCACCGCGTTCGCCGGTGCTCCTCACTGGCTGGAAATCAGCGTTCACGCCCGGACGACGTAGGTGCCGGCGATACCGTCGAAGACCCGTTGGTTGCGCTCGCTCATCGCTATCGCCGCCAGCGCCACCGCGCTGGTGAGCCAGCTGAACAGGACGACCGCCGGGAGGTTCCGCGCGAGCGCCTGTCCGAGCGACGGGTCCCGGCCTCGCCTGCTGACGACCCTGATACCGGCCAGTCGCTTTCCGACGGTCTGGCCGTTCCACGTCCCCTCGAGTAGACCGCCGTACAACGGAAGGGTGAGGAAGCCCAGACCCACGAGGCCGCGAGCCGCCGCTTCCCCTTCGGGGCGGAACAGGGAAGCCAGCGCGGCCGTCACGGCGAGGACCTGGACGAACTGGAGTATCAGGTCGACGACCTGGGCGCCGATGCGGGAACCGACGACGTCGGTCGAGTCCCGGTCCGGTCGACCGGAGATGCTGGAGGACATCGACGTATCGGTAATACAGAATTGTTGATAGTCCTACCGGCCGACGGGGTGCGCCGAAACTGGCGATTTGGCTACCCTGCCAGCCCCAGCAGCGACAACAGGTCGACGCCGGCGTCGAAGTACTCGACGGTCCTGTAGCCGAGATAGATGCCCACGATGCCGATTACGCCGGGGAGCCGCGGCGGCGCGGGCATCGGGATGCCGAGGAAGGTGAACAGCGCGCCCGTGACGAACCCCGTCAGCAGGGCGAGGAAGGTGAGCGTGAGATTCATACCCGCCGACTTGCGCCCGGACTCAAATGCAGGTTCCGATTCGCGACGCCGCTCGGAGTCCAGGCATTGAATGACAATCCGCGAAGAAGAACGCGTGACCGCGAGGCCGTCGACCGGGAGGGTCGCTCAGCGGTTCAGCGCCACTGCGAGAGGGTGTGCGACTCCGCGAACGGCATCGCGAGGTACGCTTCGTCGTTCGAGACGTCCGCGATGACGGTCGTGCGCTCGTCGTCGCTCTCGTCGACCGCGAACATGACTTCTCCGTCTTCGAACGATTCGTCCAGGTCGGTGGTGGGGATGGTCCAACTCAGGGTAGATCACCGTCGTTCGGTCTGCCGTATCCAGTTTTAGCCGCGGGACTCCCTTTAGTATACACCACCCTCCCGTCCGTAACGGGAGGTTACCGGCTCGCTACCCCCGATAAAACGTTTGTAACGGGACCGTACCGGCGGGCTCAGTCCCGGACGCGGCCGGCCAGCAGCGCGGCCGCCAGCAGGGCGACCAGCGTCGCGCCGACGCCGAATCCGGGGACGCCGCCGTCCGCGTCGCCGGCCGAGGTCTCGGTCGTGGTCGCGCCGTCGTTCCGGCCGTCGACCGCGCTCACCTCGACCTGAACCGCTTTCGTCACCGTCGCGCCGTACTCGTCTTCGACCACCACGGTGACGGTCTTGGTGCCCGCCGAGCCGAAGCTGTGCTCGACCGACGTCCCGGTGACGTTCCCGCCGTCGAACGCCCACGTCACGGTGACGTCGCCGACCCGGTCGCTCACGTTCGCCGCGAAGGTAGCGGCCTTCCCGACCGTCGCGGCGTCGGGCGTTCGGACCGTCACCGCGGGCCGATCGTTGACCACCAGCGTCGCGGTCGCGGTGTCGGCCAGCCCGTTCGCGTCCGCGACGGTCAGGTTCACCGCGCGTTCGCCCGGCTCGTCGAAGCTGAACGTGGCGGTCTCGCCGGCGGCCGACCGCTCGCCGACCGACCACTCGTAGCTCGCCAGCGACCCGTTCTCGGCCATCGAGCCGCCGGCCGACAGCTCCACCGAGTCGCCGGCCATCACGACCGTCTCCCCGTCGATGCTCGCGGTCGGCGCCGGCACCGCGGTCACGGCCAGCGTGCCGGCGCCCGCGGTGTCCGCAGCGAGGACGGCGGTGCCGTTCGCCTGCGAGACGACCTCGGTCCGCAGCACCGACCAGCCGTCACCCGTGCGCTCGGCGACCCGGACGTCCGAGAGGTCGGCTTCGACCGCGTCGGTCTGCACCGCGAACTCGACCGTCGCGGACTGGTTCGCGGCCACTGCCGAGCCGTCGAGCGAGACCGCGTACAGGGCGTCGCCCGGCGGCGAGAGGTCCGAGACGTCGGTGCGCTCGGCGACGGCGAGCACCCCCGAGACGTTCGCGTCGGTCAGCGTGACCGCCTGCACGGGCGAGTCCGCGAACCGGACCGTCGTCCCGGACCCGTTCGCGTCGGTGTCCGTCACGGCCGCCACCTGCGGACCGCCGATCCGGACGACCCAGCCGTCGCGGTTGTCGCCGTAGCTGGTCGACTCGCCGATGGCGAGGTAGCCGCCGCCGTGGCCCTCGACGACCGGCCAGAACTTGTCCCAGTAGTTCGCGCCGTAGGTCCGCTGCCAGTCGCGCTTCCCGGCGGCGTCGGTCTTGACGACCCAGCCGTCCGCGCCCGCGTCGCCGGCGACGTGCTTGGTGCCCGAGACGACGTAGCCGCCGTCGGGGTCGTTGTGGATGCCGAAGAAGGCGTCGGCCTTGTCGGTGCCGTAGGTCCGCTCCCACCGCTTCTCGCCGTCGCCGTTGATCTTGAGCATCCAGCCGTCCTCCTCGCCCGCGCCCTCGCTGGCGGTCCGGCCGGCGAGCACGAACCCGCCGTTCGAGCCCGCGGTGGCGTCGTGGACCCGGTCGAGCTCGCCGCCGCCGTAGGTCTCGGCCCACTCGAGTTCGCCGCCGGCGTCGGCCCGCATCACCCACGCGTCGGCGGGGTCCGAACTGCTACCCATGGTTGTCCCGGTCAGCAGCAGGTCGCCGCTGTCGGTGACGAACACCGAGTTGACGTACTCGTCGGAGCCCGACCGGAGCGTGTCGTAGGTCTCGCTCCACACCTGCGTCCCGTCGGACTGTAGCTCCATCAGCCACCCCTCGGCGGTGCCGCCCTCGTCGTGCCAGCCGCCGGCGTACACCGTCCCGTTCGAGCGCGTGAGCGACCACAGCTCCGAGGGCCCCTCACCCCCGTAGGTCCGTTCCCACTGCTTCTCGCCGTCGGGGCCGATCTTCATCACCCAGCCCGTCCACGGCTCGTCGGCGCTCGCCGACTCCATCCCCGCGACGAGGTAGCCGTCGCCGGACCGGATCACGTCGAAGATGCGGTCGGTCCCCGGCCCGCCGTAGGTCTTCGACCACTCCGTCCGGCCGGTCCGGTCGAGCATCGCGACGTAGCCGTCGTGCTTGCCGTCGTCGGCCTCGCTGTTCGACCAGCCGACCACGAGGTAGCCGCCGTCGACCCGTAGTCCGGTCGCCAGCTTGTCGTCCTCGTCGCCGCCGACCGTCTCGGCCCACCGCTCTGACGGCCCCGACGCGTTGCCGGCGCGGTCCGGCGCGGTCGCCGCCACCGCCGCGCCGCTCAGGGGCGCTCCGACCACGAGCACCGCGAGTACCGCGGCCAGAATCGTCCGTCTCACGTTCCCTCCCTCCGTTCGAGTCGCACCGCGTTGTCGTTCCAGAACATCGTATCCAAACGTTTCGCTCCGTTATTCTGCCGTTGAATCGTCGTCGCCGGACGCGCGGCGTCCGGACGGACGTTACCGAGAACGTGCCGTCGTTCGGGCCTTTGTTATGTGTCGGCTGACCCCGGCACAGGCGGTTCCTGAAGCCTGCTCCACGGAATCGGCGGATCGCCCAACGGGGTCGACAAGGGACGTCGAAACGGAGTCCGGCGCCGGGTAACGTGCCGTTGTAGACCGACAGCCGGATGATAACAAAGTGGCAATCGTGCGTTCCCCGGTGTAATGAGCCGTCGAACTGTCATCGGAACGCGCCGAAGGACCGTCGCCGCCGCACCGACCGCCGCATGAGTCACGAAACGCCAGACGGGACGCTGGTCGACCGCCTCGCGCGACCCGCGCTCCCGCTCGACCTGCTCGCCGTGGTCGGCTACGCCGTCGTCTCGGTCCTGTTGCTCTCCCGGCCCGGCGTCTACGGCACGCCGCTGGGCGCCGCGCTCGGCCTCCCGCTGGTGCTGTTCGCGCCCGGGTACGCGCTCGTCTCGCTTTTGTTCCCCGGCGCGACGCCCGACGACGCCGCGACCGGCCGGACGCTGCCGGCGGTCCGCCAGCACGGGCTGGTCGGGACCGAGCGGGCGGCGCTGGGCTTCGGCATCAGCGTGGCCGTGATCCCCATCCTCGGGATCGCGCTCGCGGCCTCGCCGTGGTCGCTGACGCCGGGGACCGTCCTGCTGTCGGTCGCGGGGCTGTCGGTCGTCCTGTCGACGCTCGCCGGGGTCCGTCGGCTCCGCCGGCCGGCCGACCGGCGGTTCGTCCTCCCGGTCAGGTCGTGGCTCGACCGCGCGCGCGGCGCGTTCTCGACCGGGCCGACGCTCGACCGAGCGCTCAACGTCGGGCTCGCGGTCGCGGTCGTGGCGGCGGTCGCCACCGTCGGCTACGCGGTGGCCGCGCCGGGCGACGGTCAGGAGTTCACCGACGTCTCGCTGCTCTCCCGGGACGACACCGGCGAACTGGTCGCCGAGGACTACCCGCGGAACTTCACCCGCGGGGAGAGCCGCCCGCTGGTCGTCCAGCTGGACAACCACGAGGGCCAGCCCACCGACTACTCGGTCGTGGTCGAACTCCAGCGGGTCAGGCAGGCGGCCGACGGCGGCCCGAAGGTGGTCGAGGACCGGAAGCTGGCGACGTTCACGCCCACCGTGGGCGCGGGCGAGCGGTGGCGGACCACCCACGAGGTGACGCCGACGATGACCGGCGAGAACCTCCGGCTGGAGTACCTCGTCTACAAGGGCGACCCGCCGGCGAACCCGTCGGCCGACAGCGCCTACCGCCACGTCCACGTCTGGGTGAACGTGACGGCGTGACCGACGCCCCGGCGTATCACGGACGGGACGCTCGCCCGACAGCTACCGACGGAAGACGGATCCGAGGACACTAACGATACACATGTCGGAACACCACGCATCGACTCGCACGCGGAGGGACCGCTAACCGGCCATGTGGCCCTGGGAACACCTCGCGGTCGGCTACCTCTGCTACTCGCTGCTGGTCCACCTGTTCGGCCGGCGCGCGCCCCGCGCGTGGCCGGCCGTCGCGCTCGCGGTGGGCACGCAGTTCCCGGACCTGGTCGACAAACCGCTGGCGTGGACGTTCGGCGTCCTTCCCTCGGGCCACTCGCTGGCCCACTCGGCGTTCGCGGCGGTGCCGGCCGCGGCGCTCGCGGTGACGGTCGCCTGGGCGCTGGGCCGGCCGCGCGTCGGGGCGGCGTTCGGCTTCGGCTATCTGAGCCACCTCCCCGGCGACGTGATCTACCCGGTGCTCATCGGCGGCGAGGCCGACTACGGGTTCCTGTTCTGGCCGCTCGTCCCGGCCGAGGGAACCGACTCCGGCGTCGGGTTCCTCGAGATGGTGCGGTACCTGTTGGCCCGCTACCGGACCGAACTGGCCCAGGGCGAGGTGGCGACGTACCTCGCCGTCGAGGTCGGCCTGATGGCCTCGGTGGCGCTCCTGTGGCTCTACGACGGGGCGCCGCCCCTAGGGTCGGTCTGGGCGCGGCTCCGGCTGGGGCGACCGGCCGAGGAGCCGCGCTGACGGCGAGCGTCGACCACCGCCTCGACGAGCGTCGACGGTCGCCGTCCACCCGTCTCGCCGTCTCCGTCCCGTTCGCGCCGGGCTACGGACCGCCTACGGGACCGAAGTGGTCGCGTAGACGGTTACAGGACGACCATAACAATAGTATCGAGAGACGGACATAATCGCGTGACCGACGACGAGAGCTCGCTGACGCGGCGCGACGCCCTCCGGGCCGCCGGGGCGACCGTGGGCGCCGGGGCGCTCGCGGGGTGTGGCGGTCCCGATCCGGGGACCACCCGCGAGACGACCTCCGGCGCGACCCCGACGACCTCGCCCGGCACCGAGTCGACGACGACCGGCACCGAACCGACGACCCGGTCGGCGAACGACCTGGTCGACCCGACCGACTACGAGACGGTCGTCGACGTCGCCGAGGCCGGCGCCGACACCGACGGCGAGGAGCTGATAAACCCGGTCGTCGAGGAGCACGTCGGCGACGACACCCTGCTGTACTTCCCGACCGGGCGGTACCTGCTCGGCGGTTGGCGGGTGACCGACTACCGGAACCTCGCGGTCGTCGGCGACGACGCCACCCTGGTCGCGCCGCCCGACGTGAACTACTGGCTGATGTGGGGCGGCCTCGAGGACCTGCTGTTCGCCGGGTTCACCATCGACTGCCGCGGCGAGAACGTCGCACCCATCGCCCACGTCGGCGTGACGCGGGGCGACAACGTCGTTCGGGACGTGACCGTGCGGGGGCACCGATACGCGCCGAAGACGGCCTTCGAGGTGGAGGTCACCGACCCCGACGGGTCGCTGCTGTTCGACGGGCTCTCGCTGCCCGACGGGTCGACGACCGGCCACTCGGTGTACGTCTTCCCCGAGAGCGTCGGCGAACTGACGTTCAGGGACTGCCGGATCGAGCACTGGAAGGAGGGGCTGTACGCCGCCTACCACCGCGGCCCGCTCCGCATCGAGGGCGGCTACTACGCCAACAACGGCATCGAGCAGGTCCGGGTCGGCGGCGGCACCGAGGGCGCGGTCGTCAAGGACGTGACGATCCGCGTCGACAACCCGCGCCAGGCCCAGAACAAGCCAAACATGCGGGGCATCTGGGCCGAGGAGGGCGCCCACGTCCGGATCGAGAACTGCGACATCGCCATCACCGACCTCACGGGCACCTACTCCTCGGGCGGCATCGTCGTCGAGAAGCAGTTCGGCGAGGCGGTCGTGGAGAACACCCGCGTCCGGACCGACGTCGAGGCCTACGCGCTCAGCGTCCGGGACCCCATCGACAGCATGGAGGGCCAGACCGTCCCGAGCCTGGACAGTCTCCCGGAACGGACCCGGTTCAGCGCGAGCAACCTCCGCATCGAGGGGGCCGCGACGTCCGGCACCGCGATCCGGGTCAACCGCCGGGACGACTGCACGTTCGAGAACATCTGCGTCCAGCACCCGAAGGGCGACCGCGACGGGCTCCTCGTGGCCGAGGCCGACGGGTGTTCGGTCAGCGACTCCACCATCGACGTGAGCGGCGATGCCGTCGTCGTCGACGAGGCGACGGTGAAGACCGAGCGACTCCGGCGGAACGGCTCCTGCTAGGCGAGTCCGACGGTGCGACGAGGACGACCGTTCCGATTTGTTCGGGCCGAACCCGACTGGAGGGACAACTGAACGTCACCTCCTGAGAATCGCATCCTCGTTTTATGCAAGCGCGACCCGTCTCTCCGGACATGAGCGAACCAGTCAGCGGCGGCGCCCGCGAGGACGGAGCGACGAACGACCGGTCGTGGATGCTGGGATTCCTGGGGCTCCTCGGATTCGTGGGGTTCCAGGCGTTCGAGACGGGGGAGCCGCTGACGCTGTTCTACTTCGGCTTCTTCGGCTTCCTCGGGTTCTTCCGGTACTTCCGGGAGGAGCTGAAGTTCCTCGGTCTGCTCGGAGTCCTCGGCGTCGTCGTGGCGCTGCTCGGCCTGACGGGCGTCATCCCGGTCTGAGGAGGGACGGCCACTCGGCGAAAACAGTCGGGGCGGGGTCGGTTCAGCGCAGCTTCTGGTAGACGCTCGACAGCGCGTTGGTGACCCGGGTCCCCTTCTGGATCGAGTAGTACGACCGGAGCTCGGGGCCGAACTTGGCCTTGTAGCCGCAGAGGCGCTCCTCGTTTGCGCCCACCAGGTCGTAATTCTCGACCCCGCGGTCCATCGCGTCGGTCATGATCGCCCAGTCGACCAGGTCGTTGACAGGGAGGTCCCGGTCGTGCTTGGCGCCGCCCTGCCACCGGTAGACCGTGTCGCCGAACTCCAGCGCGACCATCCCGCCCGCGAACTCGCCGTCGATCTCGCAAGCGTAGGGCCGGACCGCGCCGTCGGGGAGCCCCCGGTAGAGGTCGGTCACGAAGTCGGCGGTCACCCCGTAACTCTCGTCCTGCTCGTCGTGGCGCGACCGGACCTGCGAGATGATCGCGGCGATCTCGTCGGGGCCGCCCTCGTACACCCGGTAGTCGCCGTCGGTCCGGATGTTGTTCCGGGCGTCGCTCGAGAACGACATCAGCACCTCGTCCTCGCCGGGCGTGAGGTCGACCGAGTAGGTGTGGCGCACGTCGACGTCGAAGTCGGCCCACTCGAAGGGGCGGACGTCCCGGTAGTCCGGGACGGGCCGGACCTGCGTGAACCTGGGGCCGAGCCGAGCGTCGATCCAGTCGAGACACCCCCGGACGAACCGCTTGTTCCGGCGCTCGCGCTTGCGGCGCTTGAGCTTCCGGTGGTTCAGCAGCGCAGGCCCGAGGTACGACACCCAGAGGCCGGGCGCGGGCGAGAACGCCATCGTCATCCCGCCCTTCCGCTTCTCGAAGACGGGGAAGACGCCGACCGGCTCCTGGCCCTTGTACCCCACCAGCGGGTGGATCCGGGCGTCGGCGTGGTCGGCCTGGACTTCGAGGGACTCCCCGTAGTGGAAGACCCCCGCCTGGGGGGACCGCTCGACCAGGTCGTTCCAGTCGTGGTGGTCGAACTCCGTCGCGCGTCCGATTCTGATGCCGTCGTTTTCGATGATTGTCACGCTCATTATTCGAGGTACCCGAGGTCCGCGAGCCGCGCCTCGACGTCGTCGTCGTCGGTCGCGACTTCTCCGCCCGCGTCGAACGCGGGGTACGATTCCGTGCCGACCGCCCCGACCGCGGGGAGCACCGACCCGTCCATCCGGTCGGCCGCCGGGACGCCCATCGTCGCCAGCACCGTGGGGGCCACGTCGAAGAGGTGGGCGTCCGAGAGGTCCGCGGTCGGGTCGACGCCGGCGCCCGACACCGCCACGATCCCGTCGCGCTTGTGGTTGTAGGGCTCGCTCGGCGGGGCGAACCGCCCGTCGCCGACGCGGGTCGAGAGGAACTCGTCGTACTCGCGCGGGATCGTGATGACGTCGGGCGCCTCCTCGACGTAGGGACCGGAGAACACCTCCTCGCGCCGGGCCACCCGCTCGAACACCGGCTCGCCGTCGGGGGTCTCGGCGCCCGAGAGCAGGTCGACGAGATCCTCGCAGAGCCGGTCGTACCGGCTTTCGGGCACCACGCCGTCGGGCTCGCGGCCCTTGAGGTTCACGCGGACGCCGAGCTCGATGCGGTCGCGCATGTAGGCCCGCGAGGCCGGGAAGTCGACCTGCTCGGAGCCGGCCCGGGCCACGTCGGTCGGGACGCGCTCGGCCACGAACTCCGCGAGGCCGACCGCGTCGAGCGCGGCCCGGATGCGCTGGCTGGTGACGCCGACGCTCGCGAGGCCGGCCACGGCGCGCTCGAGCGGGGTCCGGTCGTCGTCGGCCTCGGCCTTCCCGGTCTCGCCGTCCTGCAACTGGTTGTCGGCGATGGTCGACCAGGTGGGCATCCCCTCGCCCTCGGTCGTGGTCTCGACCAGGCCGCGCTCGCGCAGGAGCTCGTTGGGCCGGAACTCGTGGCCGGCGTACTCGCCCATCCCGTGGTCGCTGGCGACGACCACGGTGTCGGGGTCGCACCGGTCCAGTATCTCGCCGACCTGGCGGTCGACCGCCTCGTAGACGGTCCGGACCTTCGCGTCGTCGCCGGGGAACTCGTGGAAGACGGTGTCGGTCTGCTGGAACTGGACGAAGCCGAACGCGGGGTCGAACCGGTCGGCGAGGTAGCGGAACGCCTCGCCCCGCATCGCGACGAGTCGCTCGTACCACTCTACCTTCTCGGCGCCGTCGGCGTCCCGGGGTGCGTACACGCGGTAGTCGCCGATCTCGTCGCGGACGTCGTCGAGCAGGCCGTCGGGGTGGCAGTCGGGGTCCTCGGGCGCGGTGTAGCCCGGCACCACCGCGCCGTCGAACTCGCGGGGCGGGTGGGTCACCGGCGCGTTGACCACGACGCTCGACTTGCCGCGCTCGTCGAGCAGCTCCCAGAGGGTCCGCTCGCGGACGCGGCTCGCGTTCACCACGTCCCAGTCGTAGCCGTCGAACGCCAGGAAGCCGAACACGCCGTGCTTGCCCGGGTTGACGCCGGTGTACAGCGACGGCCACGCGCTGGGGGTCCAGGGCGGCACCTGGGACTCCAGCGGGCCGGCCGCGCCGGTCTCGAACAGCGACTCCAGATTCGGCACCGCGCCGGACTCGAAGAGGGGTTCGAGGACCGACCGACACCCCGCGTCCAACCCGACCAAGAGGGTCTCCATGCTGGTCTGCGGGCGGTCAGCCATGTAACCGGTATAACCGGTCGTTCGGCCTTTGTTATGGGCCGTCTGTCACGAAGAAAACACGTCCTACGGCCCGATCGACCGGGTAAGCTCTCGTTAACACCGCCGCACCGTCTGTTTCGGATGTTCCGTCCCGACTGTTTCACCGGCGGCCGTTACACTTAAATAAGAAATCTCGTATTGAACTGAAGTCGGCACCTTTATGAATGGGCAGTCTCGCATTGAGAATTGCATGGCACGCGACGAGGCGGCGCGCGGGCGACCGCGACCGACCGGCGGTCGGCGCGCCCCTCGGCGGACGCGGCGGTCGCCTCGGCAGGCGAACGTGGCAGTGTGGCGACCGCGGCCCCCGACGCCGCTCCGGTCCCCGACCTGACGCCCTCCCCCGTCGACGAACCCGGCTCTCCACCCGGCACGCGAGCGACTCCCGCACCGCGATCGGCCCCCGACGCGAACGTCCCTCCCCTCTGCGGCCTCGGCCGCTCCGCGTCCCCTGACTGTTCCCATCTCTCACGCTTCACGAACCGCTAGCAGCGGCGGAAAGGTCCCATTACCTGCGGACGCTGGCGCAGGGTGATTTATACTGACCGGACCCATCTACTCGGATACGGAAGCGAGAGAGTCGGAGACCGACGCCCGCAACAGAAGCTACACTGATAAATTAAAGAACCGGCATTGAACGGATGTCGGTAGTTTTTTCAGACGGTAATGGAGGATTGAACACTGCATGGCACGCGACGAGACGGCACGCGACTCCGAATCGGAAACGCCCCTCCCCGGCCCGCGCTCCCCCCGCTGGCGGGCCGGACCGCAGTCGATCACCGTCGCCGGGGCCGAGGCGGTCGGCGACGACACGGACTCACTCCCCCAGAGCGGGACGCCGGAACGGCCGGACGTCGGCGGTGGGCCGGCCGCGCCGGAGGTGGCCGATGGCCACTGAGAACGCGCAGGACGCGGGCGAACCCTGGCGGGACGTCCCCCGCGATCCGGAGCTGTCGGACCTCGGCTACGAGATGGACGACTGGGAGGTCATCCGGGCCCGGAAGGACGACCGGGGCCACCTGATGTTCCTGCCCGAGAACGAGGAGATGCTCCGCGACGAGGCGTTCATCGTGGCCGACGCCTGTTCGGTCTGCGACGTGGTCGACCGCATCTAGGGTCGCGCGTCGGCGAACCCACCTACGGCCGCGCGTCCTCGACCAGCGAACGGGCCTCCGCGAACAGTTCGTCGGTCCGGGACTCGCTCCTGGCCTCCGCGGTCACCCGGACCAGCGGCTGGGTCCCGCTGGCCCGCACCAGGAACCAGCCGTCGTCGGTCCCCGCCCGCACCCCGTCGAGGGTCGTCACGTCGTCGTAGGCGTCGCGGACCCGCTCGCGGACGCACGCGACGATCTCCTCCTTCCGGTCGGTCTCGACGTTGCCCCGCCGGAGCGGGTAGCGCTCGACCTCGCCGACCAGCGCGTCGAGCGACCCCATCCGGGAGACCAGCCCCGCGAGTCGGCACGCAGCCAGCGGACCGTCCGGGCAGAGGGTCTCGCCAGGCCAGATCCACGCACCGCTGGGCTCGCCGCCGAAGGCGACGCCCGGGTCGGTCGCGCGCTCGGCCACGTACACGTCGCCCACGCGCGTGCGCGAGACCGACACGCCCTGGGTCTCGAGCAGGTCGGCGACCGCGAGGCTGGTGTCGACCGGGACCGCCACCTCGTCGCCCGCGCTCGCGGCCTCGCGGGCGAACAGCGCGAGCAGCAGGTCGCCGGCGACGAACTCGCCGCGCTCCGTGACCGCCCGCATCCGGTCGGCGTCGCCGTCGTGGGCGATGCCGAGGTCGGCGTCGAAGCCGCCGTCCCCGCCGGCCGCCACGAACGCCGAGAGCGCCCGGCAGTTCTCGGCGGTCGGCTCGCTCGGCCGGGCCGGGAAGGAGCCGTCGGGCCGCTCGTTGAGCGTCTGGACGTCGTGGCCGAGCCGGCGGAGCGCCTCGGCCGTGACCTGACCGACGCCGTTGCCGACGTCGACGACGACGGAGAGGTCGCCGGGCGCGGCCGCCCGGGCCAGCGCCTCGGCGTGGCGCTCGGTCGCGCCGTCCCACTCGGTCGCGTCGCCGAGCTCGTCCCAGGGCCGGAGGTCGTAGTCGTCTTCGCGCACGCGCGAGGCGATGGTCTCGCGCTGGCGCTCGTCGAACGCCTGACCCGAGGGGTTCCAGAGCTTCAGCCCGTTGTCGGGCGCGGGGTTGTGGCTGGCGGTCACCACCAGCCCGGCGTCGGCGTCGCGCCAGCCGACGCTCCGGGCCACGGTGGGGGTCGCGGCCTCGCCCAGCCGGACGACGTCGGCGCCGCACTCCCGGAGGCCCGCGACCGCGGCGTCGGCCAGCATCCGGCCGCTCCCGCGGGCGTCCCGGCCGACCACCACCCGGTCGTACCCCTCGCTGGCGAGCGCGCGCCCGACCGAGAGCGCGAGGTCGCAGGTCACCTCGTCGCCGACGCGTCCGCGGACGCCGCTGGTTCCGAACATGCTAGTTCTCCTGGCCGTTCGCGCGGTGGAGCTCGGGCGGCGTGCCGACGTCGCCGCCGCGCCTGTACGACACGTAGTGGACGACCGCCGAGACGCCGAACACCGCGAGGATGGCGGTCGCGAGCACGAGTCCAGGGATGGCCCCGAACGGCGGGATCTCGAGCCACACCGCCGCGACCAGGAGCGAGCTCACCGCGACCAGCCCGAGGTAGTACCGGTCCCACGGGAACTCCTCGCGGGAGACGTCGCCCAGATAGAGGTCGAGGTCCGACGCCCGGTCGCCGAGCCGGATGACGCCGGCGTCGCGGTCGTACTCGACGATGTTCGCCTCGTCGAGCTTGGGAAGGTGAGTCTGGTAGAGGGAGATGTACACGCGCTTGCGCTGCTCGGTCGAGAGGGCCGAGGGCGTGGTCTCGTTCTCCCACGCCGCGACCTGCTCGGTCAGGTCCGAGAGTTCGGACTCACCGCCCTCCTGGCGGAGGTAGTACAGCGCGTACCGGCGTCGTGGGCTCTTCAGGACCTCGAACACCTCGTCCTGAGAGAGCTGGTCAGCGCGAGACATGCTCCCGGAGCTGTCGGCAGGTCGTCGGGGGCGATGCGCGTTCGGAGCCACCGGGTCGGGAGGATGTCCGCAGGTGAGACCGCCGCATACTCCCGATATTACCGCGTTGGCACTTTGTTACCCAGTTGCTGTTCGGGGGTAATCCGACGGTACGACGGCGTTCGCCGGCGATACGGTCGAAGTAACGCCGCGAGACAGGTCTGCGAGCGGAGGAGTTCGCTCAACCGCGTTGTTGGCGGAAATCAGCCGGTAGCAGCCCGATAGGACGCGTCTACCGCGGTTCAAGGCCCTATATAACAAAGAGGAACACAGGTCATTGAGTCGATAACGCCCGGCCCCCGTCCGGCGGTACGGTCGGGCAACCGACTGAACGACTATGATTCCGTTATCGACCCCAACCGAGACGCAGCCTCCCCGCTCGTTGTCGGAGGTGAGCCACGGTGGCTAGCGCCGACGCCCGATCCGACCGGGACGACCGGCTCGCCGCCAGGCTCGGCGACGACTGCGAGGTCTCGCCCGACGCCACTGTCGGCCACCGCCACAGCGAGGACGCCACCCCGCCCGTGCTTGGCGACCGCGCGACGGTCCGCTCGGGCAGCATCGTCTACGCCGACGTCGAGATCGGCGACGACTTCACCACCGGTCACGACGTGCTCGTGCGCGAAGACACCACTATCGGCGACGACGTGGTGCTGGGCACCGACACGGTCGTCGACGGGACGACCACCATCGGCTCGCACGTCAGCGTCCAGACCGGCGTCTACGTCCCGACGAACACCACCATCGGCAGCGAGGTGTTCGTCGGCCCGCGGGCGGTGCTGACCAACGACCCCTATCCCATACGAGAGGACGTGGACCTGGAGGGGCCGACCCTCGAGGACCACGTCTCGGTCGGCGCGAACGCCACCCTGCTGCCCGGCGTGACCGTCGGCGAGGGGTCGTTCGTCGCGGCCGGCGCGGTCGTGACCGAGGACGTGCCCTCCGAGACGCTGGCGGTGGGCGCGCCCGCCGAGCACCGGGAGCTCCCCGACGAACTGGCGGGAGGGAACCGCATCGAATGAGCGACGTTCCCATCGCCGACCCCGAGCTGGGCGAGCGGGAGATCGCCCGGGTCCGCGAGGTCATGGAGTCGGGCCGCATCGCCGACGGCCCGGAGGTCCGGGAGTTCGAGCGGGAGTTCGCGGCGTTCTGCGGGGCGGACCGCGGAGTCGCGACCAGCAACGGGACGACCGCGCTCCACGCCGCCTTCGAGGCGCTCGGCGTCGGACCGGGGGACAAGGTGGTGACGACGCCCTACTCGTTCGTGGCCAGCGCGAACGCGGTCCGGCTCGCCGGCGCCGAGCCGGTGTTCGCCGACGTCGACCCCGACACCTTCAATCTCGACCCCGACGCGGTCGAGGCGGTCGTCCGCGAGGACGACGACGTCGCCGCGGTCATGCCGGTCCACCTCTACGGCCTGGCCGCCGACATGGACCGGCTCCTCGATATCGCCGACGACTACGGCCTCGCCGTCCTCGAGGACGCCTGCCAGGCCCACGGCGCGGAGTTCCGCGGCCGGCGGGTCGGGTCGCTCGGCGACGCGGCCTGCTTCTCGATGTACCCGACCAAGAACATGACCACGGGCGAGGGCGGGATGATAACCACCGACCGCGCCGACGTGGCCGAGCGGGCCGAGAGCTTCGTCAACCACGGCCGGCCGCCCGAGGGCGGCTACGAGCACGTCAGACTCGGCCACAACTTCCGGATGACATCGCTGGCCGCGGCCATCGGTCGGGTCCAGCTCGACCGACTGGCCGACTACAACGCGGCCCGGCGGTCGAACGCCGCCTACCTCACCGACGCGCTGGCCGAGGCCGACGTGGTCACCCCGACCGAGCCCGACGACCGCCGGCACGTCTACCACCAGTACACCGTCCTGACCGACGACCGGGACGGGCTGGCCGATTACCTCGACGACGCGGGCGTGAGCACCGGCGTCTACTACCCGACGCCCATCCACGAGCAGCCCGCCTACGAGGGCGTGGACCGCGACGCACCGGTCGCCGAGCGGACAGCCGACCGGGCGCTGTCGCTGCCGGTCCACCCGAACGTCACCGAACAGGACCTCCGAACCATCGCATCCACTATTCGAGAGTATGAACGCTGAGCACCCCGACGCGACGAACGCCGCCGTCATCGGCGTCGGCAACATGGGTCGTCACCACGCGCGAGTGTACGGAGAACTGCCGGGCGTGAATCTGGTCGGCGTCTTCGACGTCGACGACGAGCGGGCCCGGGAGGTCGCCGAGGACAACGGCACCGTCGCGATGGAGATGGACGCGCTCCTGGAGGCCGCCGACGTGGCCTCCGTCGTGGTGCCGACCCGGTACCACGCCGACATCGCGCGCGACTGCATCGACAACGACGTCGACGTGCTGGTCGAGAAGCCGTTCGTCGACGACCCCGAGGTCGGTCGGGAACTGCTCGACCGGGCCGACGAGGCCGGCGTGACGATCCAGGTCGGCCACGTCGAGCGGTTCAACCCCGCGGTCCGGGCGCTGGCCGACATCGTGGCCGACCTCGACATCATCGCGGTCGAGGCCCACCGGCTCGGTCCGCCGCCCGAGGGCCGCGGGGTCGACGAGAGCGCGGTGCTCGACCTGATGATCCACGACGTCGACGTGGTGCTGGCGATGCTGGGCGAGCGTCCCGAGAACGTCACCGCCAGGGGCGCGAAGAACAACCAGTACGCCACCGCCACGCTGGAGTTCGGCGACGGGACGGTTGCCTCGCTCACCGCGAGCCGGGTGACCCAGCAGCGGGTCCGTACCCTCTCGATCACCGCCGAGGACTGCCGGGTCAACGTCGACTACATCGACCGGTCGGTCGAGATCCACCGCCACTCGCTGCCCGAGTACATCGAGGACAACGGCGACGTGCGCTACCGCCACGAGAGCATCGTCGAGCGCCCGACCGTCGAGACGGGCGAGCCGCTCAAGAACGAACTCGAGTCGTTCGTCAACGCGGCCACCTCCGACGCCGAGCCGGTGGTCTCTGGCGAGGACGGCCTCCGGGTGCTAGAGGTGGTGCGCCGGATCGACGAGGTCGCGGGCGAGGAGCGACCCGAACCCGAGGTGACCGCGCAGTGAGCCTGCGGGAGGCAGTCCACCTCTACGGCAGCGACGCCGTCGCGGCCGACCAGCGCGAGGCGTTCCGCTCCGGTCGGGTCCCGGTCGCTGTGTACGGCCTCGGCAAGATGGGGCTGCCCCTTGCCGCGGTGTACGCCGACGTCTCGGGCAACGTGGTCGGCGCCGACGTCGACCCCGGCGTGGTCGAGACGGTCAACGCCGGCGACTGCCACGTCAAGCGCGAGCCCGGTCTACCGGAGCTCGTGGCCGAGACGGTCGCGGACGGCGCGCTCGAGGCCACCGAGGACCCGGCGGCCGCGGCCGACCGGGCCGCGGTCCACGTCGTCCTCGTGCCGACGCCAATCACCGACGACCACGAGGCAGACCTCTCCATCCTCCGGTCGGTCGCCGAGGACGTCGGAACGGGCCTCGACCCCGGCGACCAGGTCATCATCGAGTGCACGGTCCCTCCGCGGACCTGCTCGGACCTGCTCGAACCGATGCTCGCCGAGGCGGCGGGCCACGACGAGTTCGGGCTGGCGTTCTGCCCCGAGCGGACCGCCAGCGGCCGGGCGCTCAAGGACATCCGGGGCGCCTACCCCAAGGTGGTCGGCGGCGTCGACGACGAGAGCACCCGGGTCGCCGAGCTGATCTACGGCGAGATCACCGACAACGACGTACTGGCGGTCTCGGACGCCACCACCGCTGAGGCGGTCAAGGTGTTCGAGGGGCTGTACCGCGACGTCAACATCGCGCTGGCCAACGAGCTCGCCACGCTGACCGACGAGCTGGGCGTCGACGTCAACGAGGCCATCGAGACGGCCAACACCCAGCCGTTCTGCGAGCTCCACGCGCCCGGACCGGGCGTGGGCGGCCACTGCATCCCCTACTACCCGTACTTCGTCATCAACGGGTTCGACACCGACTCGCCGCTGCTGGAGACCGCCCGCGAGGTCAACGACGCGATGCCCGAGTTCGCGGTCGAGACGCTGACCCGGGAGCTCGACGCCGCGGGGACCGACCCCGCCGACGCCACCGTGGCGGTCCTGGGCCTGACCTACCGGCCCGGCGTCGAGGAGACCCGCGCGACGCCCGCCGGCCCCATCGCCGAGCGACTGACCGAGTTGGACGCGGAGGTGCTCGCGGTCGACCCCATGCTCGACGGCGCCGACGGGTTCGCGGCCGAGATGGTACCGCAGGAGGAGCTATACGACCGCAACCTCGACGGCGCCGTGCTGGTGACGCCCCACGAAGAGTTCGACGGCATCGAGTGGGAGCGGTTCGACCCGCTGGCGGTCGTCGACGGCCGCCAGAGCCTCGACCTCGACCACACCGACCACCGAGTGTACACCATCGGGAGCGGATAAGCAATGCTCACAACGCGCAGTACGACGGACGGTAGCATCGACTCGGCCGACCGCCGGGAGGGACCGCGATGAAGGTTCTGACCGTGGTCGGCGCGCGACCCCAGTTCGTGAAGGCCGCGGCGGTCTCGCGCGAGCTCCGCCGGGACCACGAGGAGGTGCTGGTCCACACCGGCCAGCACTACGACGAGGAGATGTCGGACGTGTTCTTCGAGGAACTGGGGATCCCGGAGCCCGACGACAACCTCGGCGTGGGCTCGGACAGCCACGGCGCCCAGACCGCCGAGATGATCGTCGGGCTCGAAGAGCTCGTCGAGACCGAGGAGCCCGACGCGGTGCTCGTCTACGGCGACACCAACTCCACGCTCGCGGCGGCGGTGGCGGCCTCGAAGCTGGACACCGACCTCGCTCACGTCGAGGCCGGCCTCCGGAGCTTCAACCGCGAGATGCCCGAGGAGGTAAACCGGGTGCTGACCGACCACGCCGCCGACCTGCTGTTCGCGCCCTCCCGGCGCGCGGTCGAGAACCTCCGCGAGGAGTCGGTGCCGGGCGCCGTGCACGACACCGGCGACGTGATGTACGACGCGGTGCTGTGGGCCCGCGACCGGGCGGCCGACCACTCGACGGTGCTCGACGAGCACGGCGTCGAGCCCGGCGAGTACGTGCTGGCGACCGTCCACCGCGCGGGCAACACCGACGACCCCAAGAAGCTGGCCGCCATCCTCGACGCGCTGGCCGGCGACCCCCGCGAGGTCGTCCTGCCCGCCCACCCCCGGACGGTCGACCGGATGAAGGAGTACGGGCTGTACGAAGAGGCCGAAGAGCGACTTACGCTGACCGACCCGGCGGGCTACCTCGACTTCGTTCGCCTGCAGGACTGCGCTGACGTGGTCGCGACCGACTCGGGCGGCGTCCAGAAGGAGGCGTTCTTCCTCGACACGCCGGTCGTGACCATGCGCGAGGAGACCGAGTGGCGCGAGACGGTCGAGGCCGGCTGGAACACCCTGGCGGGCGCCGACGAGGAGGCCATCCGGCGGGCGCTCGCGACCGCCGACCCGCCGGACGCGAAGCCCCGGCCCTACGGCGACGGCGACGCCGCGGCCGAGATCGCCCGGCTGCTGGACGATGAGTGACCGACGCGCTCGCGATGACACCGGAACTGACCGCAGTAGCCGTCGCCCGGCCGACCCGGAAATCGCCGGGTCGCCGCCCGCGGTCGCCGACGCCGAGTTCGCGCTCCTGCTGACCCACGACGTCGACCGGCCGTACAAGACGATCCAGTCGGTCTACCACGCGATAGAGCGGCGCGACCCCCGACAGCTCAAGGGGCTGCTGCCGGGCGTCAACCCCTGGTGGCAGTTCGACGACATCACGGCGCTCGAGGAGTCGCTGGGCGTCCGGTCGGCGTTCTACTTCCTGCGCGAGCAGCACATCCTCGAACGCTCGCCGTCCGACTGGCTCGACCCCTTCTACTGGGTCGAGCACCTGGGCCGGTACGACATCGAGACGCCGGAGCTGATCGAACTGCTCGACCGGCTCGACTCGGGGGGCTGGGAGGTCGGGCTCCACGGCTCGTACGACTCCTACGACGACCCGGTCCGGCTCCGGATGGAGAAGACCCGGCTGGAGGCCGCGCTGGGCGACGACGTGGCCGGGGGTCGCCAGCACCACCTCAACCGCGGGCCGCGGACCTGGGCCCACCACCGCGCGGTCGGGCTCCGGTACGACGCCAGCCCGGGGTCGAGCGAGACGGTCGGCTTCGACCACGGCCACCTCCCGCTTCGGCCCTTCGACGACGAGTTCGTGGTGTTCCCGCTGACGGTCATGGAGTGCGCGCTCCCCGACCCCGGCGAGGACTTCGGGGCGGCGTGGGCCGAGTGCGAGCGCCTGCTCGACGAGGCCGCCGACGAGGGCGCGGTGATGTCGGCGCTGTGGCACCCCCGGCTGTTCACCGAGGCCGACTTCCCCGGCTACCGCCGGCTCTACCGCCGGCTGATCGAGCGGGCGCTGGAGCTGGGCGCGTGGGTCGGCCCGCCGGGCGACTACTACGACCTGATGGACCACCCCGGGACCGAGGAAAGCAGCTCCGTCGAATCGGGGACTCCGGAGGATGACGACCCCGAATCTGGCCACAGGCGCGACGTACGCGGGGCGCAGGCGGAGGATAACAAAGTGAAAACCGGCGCCAACCGGGAGTAACGGATGAGAGTCGAGCAACTCGAACTCGAAGAGTGGGAGTCGGCGCTGCCGAGCGACGGATTCGAAGTGTTCCACCTGCCCGAGGCCCTGGAGGTGCTGGACCGCCACGCCGACGCCGAGATGCAGTTGTTCGGCGGGTTCAAGGGCCAGCAGCCAATCGCGCTCCTGCCGGTCTTCGTCCAGCAGAAGTCGGTCGGCACCGCGGTCACCTCGCCGCCGCCGGGCATGGGCGTCCCCCGGCTCGGGCCGATCCTGATGCCGACCAGCCCGAAGCGCCGCAAGCAGGAGAAGGTCAACAACGAGTTCACCGAGAAAGTGCTCCAGCGGGTCGGCACCGACCTGGGCCTCGACCGGCGGCTCGCGGCGGCCGGCGTCGAGTCGCCGACGGCCGAGCGCGTGCTCGACCACCTCGACGTCGATTCCCGGCTGACGCTGTTCCGGATGGAGTGCAACGCGGCCTACGGCGACCCCCGACCGTACGCCTGGGGCAACCTCCAGGTCGAGCCCAACTTCACCTACTTCCTCGACGTCGAGGGCCGGAGCGCCGAGGAGGTCCGCAAGTCGTTCTCGAAGAGCCTCCGTCGGGATATCCGCGACGCCGAGGAGCTCGACGTGACCGTCGAGACCGAGGGAGTTGAGGGCGCCCGCGCAGTGTACGAGGCGACCCAGCGGCGGTACGCCGAGCAGGACGAACCGTTCTCGCTGACGTGGTCGTACGTCCGGGATCTGTTCGAGGCCCTCGCGGCGGACGACCGGGCGCGGGCCTACGTCGCCCGCGACGCCGACGGCGAGTACCTCTCGGGCATCACCGCCCTCTACTCGAACGACCACGCCTACTTCTGGCAGGGCGGCGCGAAGGCCATCTACGAGGGCACCGCGGTCAACAGCCTCATCCACTGGCGACTTGTCGAGGACCTCATCGAGGAGCCGCCGGTCGAGTCGGTCACCGAGTACGACCTGATGGGCGCCAACACCGAGCGGCTCTGCCGCTACAAGGCCAAGTTCGGCGCCGATCTGGTGCCCTACTACGTCGTGGAGTCGCCCGGCGCGGCGATGAACGTCGCCAAGCGGGCGTACAAGCTGGTCCAGTAGGACGGCCCGACGCGAACCGACGGCCCGTCGGCTCTCCGGCGGTCGTAGTGTATTTCCGGAGAAGAACTGCTTCTTTCGCGGCCCGGAGGTCGGCTTTCGCGCGCCGAACTTCGGACCGCCATCGCACCGCGCGATAGCGCCTGCGCGACGGTGCACTGCTCCGTGCTCTCGAGGCTGGACTTCGAACTACGCCATCTCGGCGACGTCGACCGCCGCGTCGGACTTGAGCCACGCGGCGCTGTTCTCGGTGTCGTAGACGATGGTGTCGCCGGCGCCGTCGCCGACCGCGGCGTAGCGTTCGGTCTCGAACTCCTCGTCCTCGCGGGCGTTCTCGCCGTCGTGTTGTTCGGTCATTGTCCGTGTCCACTTGCGGGTGGTAAGTGGATTTCTACCGGTTAGTTGGCGCCGTACCCTGATAAGGGTTGGCGAACTCTCAGGGAGCGCCGCGCGGCGGAAGAAACGCGGGCCGAGATCGTGGCCGGAATCGAGACCGGCTCGGCGACCGGTCCGGCGTCCGGTCGACCGGCTCGGCGACCTACGCCTCCGTTTTCGCGGCCTAAGGAGGCGCAGGCGGCCCATAACAAAGCCCCGACGCGGGGACTGCAGGAAGTAACGACGCGTCCGGACGGGCGCGGTCTGCATACACATGGATACGGACACGCACACCTCCCAACGTCGGGAGAAAGGCGCTCTCATCGTCGGTTTCGCGTCGCTCGCCGCGGCGGTGCTCGTCGCGCACGGGTCGCCGCCGGAGACGTACGAGCTCTCCATCTACGCCGGGACGCCGGCGGGGTTCTGGGCCGGGACGGGGGTCGCGCTGCTGGTCGGGATCTTCGTGGGGCTGTACGGCGACGGAACCGAGCGGCGGCTCGCGCTCGTGCTCGCCGGCGTCGCCGGGTTCGCGGTGGCCTCGCTCCCGGTGCTCCGGTCGTACCACTTCTTCGGCGCGGGCGACGCGCTGACCCACCTCGGGTGGGCCAAGGATATCGCCGCCGGAAAGATGTCAGTGCTGGACTTCCTCTACCCCGGCACCCACACCATCGCGGTCGTGCTGGCAGACGCGACCGGGATGGACCTCCACCGCGCGATGCTGGTGATGGTCGCGGCGTTCGTCGCGGTGTTCCTGCTGTTCGTCCCGCTGGCGACGTGGACCGTCACCCGCAACCGGCGGGCGACCGCCCTGGCCGCGCTGTCGGGGCTGCTGTTCCTCCCGATCAACAACATCAGCGCCTTCGACATGCCCCACCCGACCACGCAGGCCATCCTGTTCCTGCCGCTGATACTGTACCTGGCCGGCCGCTACCTCCTCCGGGCCGACCGCGAGGGGCTGGTCGTCGGCACCCCGACCGGGGCGCTGCTGGGCATCACCTCGGTCGCGGTCGTGCTGGTCCACCCCCAGCAGGCCGCGAACGTGCTCGTCGTCTTCGCCTCGATACTTGGCCTCCAGCTCCTTGCCCGGTTCGTCGGCACCGCCGAGGTCGACCACGAGACGTTCGCGCTCCAGACGGTGTTCCTCGCCGCGGTGTTCGGGTTCTGGGCGCCCCGCCACGAGCGGGCGGCCGGGGCCACCTCCGCACTGCTGAACATGCTGACCAGCGGCCTGCAGGTCGCCGGCGAGACCACGCAGGCCGCGGGGTCGGTGTCGGCGGTCGGCGGCTCAATCGCGGTGCTGTTCCTCAAGCTGTTCGCCGTGAGCGTCGTCTTCTGCGCGCTCGCGGGCCTGCTGGTGCTCGGCGGCGTGCTCGGCCGGTTCGACGACCCGCCGGACCTCAACTCGTTCGCCCGGTACTTCGGGCTCGCGCTGGTCCCGCTGTTCGGGCTGTTCTTCGCCTACTTCGTGGTGAGCTACGAAAAGCTCCACTTCCGCCAGCTCGGGTTCATCATGGTGCTGGTGACCATCCTGGGCGCGGTCGCGCTCGCCCGCGGGGTCGACGCCCTCTCGACCCGGTTCTCGCCGGACAGCGCCCGGGCGGTCGTCGGCGTCGCGCTCGCGGTCATGCTCGCGGCGTCGCTGCTCACGGTCTACGCGTCGCCGTACATGTACCAGAGCTCCAGTCACGTCACGGAGGCCCAGATGAGCGGGTACGATACCGCGGTCGAGCACCTCGGGTCTGGCACGTTCCTCGGCATCCGAGGGACCGGCATCCGGTGGACCGACGGCGTGCTGGGCTACAACGAGAGCCGGGAGCGCGACCTGGCGGGCGGGAGCCTCTACATGAACGAGACGCACCCGGGGTACGGGGAGAACTTCACCGGGAGCTACGTCGCCCGCCACTACGAGGGCCAGTATCTGGCGTTCACCGACCGGTCGCGCGCGATCGACGTCCGGGTGTACGACGGCTTCCGGTTCGACAGGCGGGGGTTCCGGTCGCTCGACGCGGCGCCCGGGCTGAACCGCGTCCAGTCGAACGGGGCCTTCCAGATGTACCGGGTGAACCGGACGGCCTGACGTGACGCGGACCCCCGTCGAATCGGCTCCGCACAGCCACGGACGTCAACTCGACTCCCCGTTCACATGGATCTGAAACGCTTCGCGCGGTCGTTCAAGGCGATGCTGAGCGCGCGCGCCCTCCACATGGCCGCGAGCGGCGTGCTGATGGTCGTGCTCGCCCGCGTCCTGCTCACCCAGGAGGAGTACGGACTCCTCGGGTCGGCGCTGGCGGTGCTGGGCGTCGTGCAGCTGTTCTCGGACCTCGGCTTCGCCAAGGCGGGCGCGCGCTACATCACGGAGTACCGCGAGACGAAACCGGAGCAGGTGCCCCACGTCCTCCGGACCGCGGTCGGATACCGCATCGCGACCGTCGCGGTGGTTGGCGGCCTGTTCGCGCTGCTGGCCCCGCGGGTCGCCAGCGCGGTCGGCCAGCCCGAGATCGGTCCGCTGCTGGTCCTCGGGACCGGCTACGTCGTGGTCCACTCCTTCTTCACCTTCTCGCAGGTGATTTTCCAGGGGTACAACCAGATCACCTACAGCGCGGCCATCCGGGCGATCGGGTCGGTCGGCCGGCTCGCGCTCGCGGCGACGTTCGTCGTCTTCGTCGGCGGCGCGGTCGGCGCGCTCGCCGGCTACATCGCGGGCTACGGCGTCGGCGCGCTGGTCGGGCTCGGGCTGCTGTACGTCGAGTGCTACCGCGACGCCGACCGCGACGAACCCCCGGAGGACGGGCTGACCCGCCGCGTCGCCGAGTACAGCGTCCCGCTGACCGCGACCAGGGGCGCCAACATCCTCGACAAGCGGGTCGACACCATCCTGGTCGGCTACTTCATGAACCCGGTGGCGGTTGGCTACTACTACCTCTCGAAGCAGATCGTCGGGTTCGTCCACTCGCCGGCGGCCTCGCTCGGGTTCACGCTCTCGCCGGCCTACGGCGAACACAAGGCCGAGGGCGAGACCGACCACGCCGCCAGCATCTACGAGACGACGCTGAAGTACATCCTGCTGCTGTACGTCCCGGCGGCCGCCGGCATGGTCATCGTGGCCGAGCCCGCGCTCCGGCTCGTCTTCGGCCCCGAGTGGGTCGACGCCGCGCCGGTCCTCCAGGTGTTCGCGGGCTACGTCGTGCTCCAGGCCGTTTCCTACGTCACCGGCGACGCCCTCGACTTCCTCGGTCGGGCGCGCGAGCGCGCCCTGGCCAAGGGCGGCGGCTCGGTCGGGAACTTCCTGCTCAACCTCGCGATGATCCCGGCGTTCGGCGTGGTCGGCGCGGCCGCCGCGACCGTCATCACCCACTCGGGGGTGCTGGCGGTCACCCTCTGGGTCATCCACGCCGAGCTCGACCTGGCGGTCGGCGAGCTGGTCCGGCACTTCCTCGCGGTGGTCGCGGTCACGGGCGCGATGTCGCTGGCCGTGGTCGCGGTGCTCGCCCACGTCGGCGGTGCGGTCGCGCTCGTCGGCGCGATACTCGCGGGCGTGGTGGTCTGGGCCGGCCTGTCGGTCGTGAGCGGACTGCTCGACGTCCAGCGCGTCAGAACCATCCTCGCCTGACTCATGCCGACAGTTCCATCTACCGCCACGGTGCGACCGAGACGCCCAGCTATTTGTTCGACCGCGCCGAGGGTCGATTCATGAACGACGACTCGCAGCCCCGGTCCCGAACCGGGGGCGTCGATCGCGCGCCCGACGTCGCCGGGCGGACCGTGCTGATCACCGGCGGGGCCGGCTTCGTCGGCAGCCACCTGGCCGAGGCGCTGGTCGACGGCAACGAGGTGCGCGTGCTCGACGACCTCTCGGGCGGCGCGCGCGAGCACGTCCCCGACGGCGCGGAGCTCGTCGAGGGCGACGTCTGCGACGGCGAGACGGTCGCCGAGGCGATGGCCGACGTCGACCTGGTGTTCCACGAGGCCGCGCTGGTGTCGGTCGAGGAGTCGGTAGCCGACCCGCCGAAGAGCAACCGGATCAACGCCGCCGCGACCGTCGACCTGCTGGAGCGGGCACGCGAGGAGGACGCCCGGGTCGTGCTCGCTTCGTCGGCCGCCGTCTACGGCCACCCCGAGTCGGTGCCGGTCGCGGAGGACGACGCCAAGGAGCCGACCTCGCCGTACGGCATCGACAAGCTGACGCTGGACCACTACGCCCGGCGGTACCACGACCTCTACGGCCTGGAGACGGTGCCGCTCCGGTACTTCAACGTCTACGGACCGCGCCAGAACCCCGAGTACAGCGCGGTGGTGAACGTCTTCTTCCAGCAGGCCGCCGACGGCGGCCCCCTGACCGTCGAGGGCGACGGCGAGCAGACCCGCGACTTCGTCCACGTCAGCGACGTGGTCCAGGCGAACCTGCTTGCGGCGACCACCGACAGAGTCGGCGAACCGTTCAACGTCGGGACCGGCCGGAGCGTCACCGTCAACGAACTCGCCGAGACGGTGGTCGAGGCGGCCGACTCGGACGCCGAGATCACCCACGTCGACCCGCGGGCCGGCGACATCCGCCACAGCGAGGCCGACGTCTCGAAGGCCCGCGAGGAACTCGGCTACGAGCCGACCGTCTCGCTCCGCGATGGGCTCCGGGACCTGGCCGAGGCGAAGGGGCTCCGCTGAGCCGCGTCGCTAGACGTCGCGGCACCGTCCCCGCTCGGTCGACTCTCCTCGGAGCCAGCGCGCGATTACTGCGCCGGAAGAAACTCTAATTTTAGATTATTAATCAAAAATATATTTAGTCATGGAGATAGTTGTTTGTCCCGTCATGACAGACAACAGCAGGCGGACGTTCCTCCGGGCAGTTGGGGGTGCCGTCGGCAGCGCGGCGCTGGTGAGCGGAACGGCGAGCGCCGGCGAGGGCGGCAGAACGGACTCGCGGTTCCTGGTCGACCTGCAGGAGGTCTCGCGGAGCGAAGTGCCCGACTCCGTGACGGTCGTTCACGACATCTCCGAGATAGACCTGCTGGCGGCCCGGGGCGACCCGGACGACGTCCCCGGGTCGGCGTCCACGACCCCGGACGTGACCGTCTACCGGGACGAGCGGACGGCCGACGGCGGTCCGGCGAAAGAACGCGCCGGGAAGGGCCCCGCCGGCAACGGTCCCGCCTGGGACAGCGGCGCGCCGACCAACACGGAACTCCAGTGGGACAAGCGCGACCAGCGCGTCGGCGACCTGACCGAGAACCCGGGGAACGGCCGGACCGTCCAGGACACCACGAAGGGCGACGACACTCGGGTCGCGGTCATCGATAGCGGCGTGTACGACGGCCACCCCGACCTCGCCGACGCGGTGAACGACGACCTGTCGGCGAACTTCACGACCGACCCGTACGACTTCCGGCCGAACGGCGCGGGCGACCACGGGACGCACGTCGCGGGCATCATCGCCGCGACGAACGCGAACGGCGAGGGCGTGCTCGGCACCGCGCCCGAGACGGAAATCGTCGCCCACCGCGTGTTCTCCGGGGTCGAGGGCGCTACCGGGGACGTTCTCGCGGCCATCGTCGACGCCGCGAATGTGGGCTGCGACGCCGCGAACATCAGTCTGGGCTATCCGCCGCTCGACCCCGAGACGCCCGAGGTCGTCGCCATCAAGGAGGCGTACGAGGCGGCCGCCGCGTTCGCCCGTTCGCAGGGAACCGTCGTCGTCAATTCGGCGGGCAACGCCGGCGTCGACATGACGCCCGACGACGTCCTCAGCCTCCCCACGGAGGCCGAGGGCGTCTTCGGCGTCTCCGCGACCGGTCCCATCGGCTACCTCTGGGACGACAGTGAGCCGAGTCGCGAGGACAAGGGGCTGAAGAAGCTGGAGAAGGAGCCGACGTACCCCGCGGTGTACACCAACTACGGCACCGGCGTCGACGTGAGTGCCGCGGGCGGCAACTACGACCCCGAGGCGTACGAGAGAGGCGTCGAGGGCTGGTACTACGACCTGGTGTTCTCGACCGTCGTCGAGCGGGACGAAGAGGGCGACCCGGTTCCCGGGTACGGCTGGAAGGCGGGGACGTCGATGGCCGCCCCCCAGGTCACGGGCGCCGTGGCGCTCGCGCGCTCACTTCGACCCGACGCCGGTGCGGAGGAGGTCGAGTCGTTGATTCGGGAGACCGCCGCGGACGCGCCCGGCGGGGAACCGTACCACGGCGCAGGCCACCTCGACCTCCGGCGGCTCGTCAAGCGCGCCCGGAAGTAAGAGGTCTTCGCACGTCGTTTCTCAGCCACCGGGGCGAGATCGAAGGCGGTAACACCGCATCAAAAAGCGGAAGACTACGGGCCTTAGACCGCGGAATCGTCACTTCTCGTTGATAGACTCGCTGGCGATGTTCCGCCCGCGGGTCTTCAGGCTCACCTCGCGCCGCTTGCGGACCTCCTCCAGCACGTCCACCTCGATGAGCCGCTCGAAGATGCGCTCGACCTCGTCGACGTCCATGCCGAGAAAGTCCGGTATCTCGAACGACGAAACCCCCGAGTACAGCGCCATCAGGACCTCCTTTTCGGTCTCGTCGAGTTCGACGCCGCCCTCGTTCTTGCGCTCGCCCTTCCGGAACAGCGACTCCAGCAGGGTGGCCCGTCTGGTCTGGCCCGAGACGTACGTCTGGATGCTGGTATCGCCCTGCGTGTGCTCGACCTCGAGGACCGTGCGCTGCTCGCCCTCGACCGTCCGGGTCCCGCGCTCGACCGACCCGATGTCGTCGAGTTCGATGCCGACGAACGTGCCGCTGGCGATGGCGACGTTGACCATCCCCTCGGTCACCTTGACGCGGGCCTTCTCCCACTCGGTGTCCTGGACCACGCCCCCTTCGACCGCGGGGTGCTTGGTCAGGATCATCTTCTGGTTCAGCAGCGCGCCGTAGACGTCGGTCTCGAACTCCTCGATGTCCATGTTCGTCCCGAGGAGGACGACGTTGTTCTCGAACTCCACGCTCAGGTAGTCCGAGACCGCCGCGACGGCCTGGTTCACGTCGTAGCGCCCCTTGATGCCGTTGACCTTGGACAGCGGGATCGACCGCTTGCCCTGGTTGCCGGCCAGCACGAGTCGCTTGTTCGAAAGCAGGATGCGGCCGCTGGTCCAGTCGGGGTCGTTGAGCTTGCGGCCGTTCTTCACGACCTGCAGGAACTTCCCCTGGGTGTCGGTTATCTTGTGCTCGCCTTCCTTGCTCATGAGTCGTGTCCACGTTCTCGGCGGGCTCGCTCGCGTCGACCGGCCGTCGCCCTGCGGGCCGCCGGTGGGTGGGGTCTGTGTCGTCCGTCGGGGTTCGGTTCGGTCATGGCGGGGGTGTCCGTGGCGTCAGGCCCGGCCCCGCATGTCGTCGACGCGGGCCGACAGCTCCTCGATGGCCTCGGTCTGGGCGCGGGTCGCCGACACGATGTCGTCGGTCGCCTCGTCGACGTCCCGCGTGCTGTCGCGGACGTCCTCGACCGTGGCCATCACCTGCTCGATGTTGGCGGCCTGCTCGTCGTTGGCCTCCGCGACCTCGGTCACGCCGCTGGCGGCCTCCTCGACCGCGTCGGCGATCTCCTCGAGCGCCACCAGCGCGTCCTCGATCTCCTGGCCGGCGTGCTTGACCTGCTCGTTGGACTCCTCGACCGCGACGACGGTCTCGTTGGCCTGCGACTGGATCTCCTCGATGCGGGTCGCGATCTCCTCGGTGTGCTCGCGGGTCTCGTTGGCGAGCTGCTTGACCTCGTCGGCGACGACCTCGAAGCCGCTGCCGGCCTCGCCGGCCCGCGCCGCCTCGATGTTGGCGTTGAGCGCGAGCAGGTTGGTCTGGTCGGCGACCTCCGCGATGACCTCGACCACGTCCTCGATCTCGTTCATCTGGGACTCGAGTTCGGTCACTGTCCCCACCAGATCCTCGCTCATCTCGATGACCTCGTCGGTCGCCTCGCGGGCGCCCGTGCTCGACTCGAGGCCACTGTCGGCCGACGCCTTCGCCTGCTCGGCCGCCGAGGCCACCTGGTCGGAGCTCGCGGCGACCTCCTGCATGCTCGCCGAGAAGTTCTCCATCTGGGTGGCGACCTCCGTCAGCTGGTCGGTCTGCTCGTCGACCTGCTCGTCGATGGCGCGGGCCGACTCGGCCGCGTCCTCGACCGAGTCCTCCAGATTCCGGGCCTTCTCGCCGACCCGGTCGGTCAGAGTCTCGAACTGGTCGGCCATCTCGTTCACCTGGTCGACGACCTCCATGAGCGAGTCGTCGACGACGCCGTGTTCGTCGTGGAACGAGGCCCGCGCCGAGAGGTCGCCGGACCCCATCGCCGCCATCGTCCCGCTGAGCTCCTCCACGAGCGCGGTGACGCCCCGCTGTCGGCGGACGTCCGCGGTCCGGTCGTGGACGGTCTCGACGACCGCGACGAGCTCGCCGTCCTCGAACACCGGTAGCGCCGAGAAGTCGATGTGGCGCTCGACGCCGTCGCGGGTGGTCATCGTGCTGCTGTCGCGGTAGAGCGTCCGCTCGGTGTCGGCCCGTTCGACGTCGAACTCCCGGTGGGCTGACTCGGGCGCCTCCGCGACCTTGTCGGCGAGGGTCTTGGCGCGCCGACCGTCGGGGTAGAACGCTTGGCTCGCGTGCTCCAGCCCCACCGCGTCCTCCGAATCGAAGCCGGTGAGGTCCGCGATTGCGTTGTTCCACGTCACCACTTCGCCCCGCTGGGTGTCGAGGATGAAGACGGGAACGTCGATGCCGTTGAGGAGGTCGTCGTCGTCCAGGTCGAACTCGTCGGCGGCCGGAGCGGCGCCGCCGCCGTTTCCGGCTGCTCCGCCTGCGCCGTAGGCGTCCAGACCCGACTGCATGTCGGCCAACGCCGCCGAAAGCGACGACTGGAGTTCGTCCTCCGCGCGCTGGAGTTCCTCGGCGACCGCCTCGTTGTCGGCACCGAGCCGGTGTTCGAGCCGCTCGAACGTCTCCGCGACCAGCTTCTCGACGCCGACCTCGTAGGTCCCCGCGAACGTCGCGGCGCCCACGCCCGCGTCGACGTGCCGCCGCCCGAGGTCGGCCGCGTCGCCGACCGCGGACGCCGGGTCGTCGACGACCTGTCCGAGATGGACCGCCTGGGCCTGACGGAGGTCGTCGTTCGCGTCGCTGTTCCGGTAGGTCTCGGCGAGTTCCGACCGGGTCACGGTCCCGTCGGACGAGACGGACACGCTCCCCGTCTTCGTGCCACCGTCGAACGTCACGTTCCGCTGGCGCTCGGAGTGACTTTCGCCGTCACGTAGCCTCGTTAAAATTTTCGTTAGACTGTCCCTGACCATCGTATGGCGGAAAGAGACACTAACCGGATATAAAGTTTTACGCAAATTTCACGCGCGATAACCCCCGTCGCGCCCGGCCCGATGGTGTGCCTCACGACCGGTCCTTCGACCGCGCTATCCGCGTCCGCCGAGCTTCGAGAGCGCCGAGAAGGCCCGCTTGCGGACCTGCTCGTCGTCGGTCGAGTCGATGAGGTCGTCGAGGCGCTGGCGGGCGCGTTCGCCACCGACCTTCCCGAGGGTGAACGCCGCCTTCGCCCGCGCGTCGCTGCCGACCTCCGGGTCGTCGAGCACGTCGAGCAGGGCGTCCTCCGCCGGTTCCCCCCCGACCTCGGCGATGCTGGTCGCGGCGAACTGCGCCGTCATCCCGTCGTCGTCGTCCAGCACCGACGCCAACGCCTCGATCGCCGCCTCCCTGTTGCGGTCGCCGGCCACCCGTCCGAGCAGCCACGTCGCGTTCCGGCGCTGGTGGGGCTGTGTCCCCTGGTCCAGAATGTCGGTCAGCGAGTCCACCACGCTCCGGTGGTCCGTGGCACTCAGCTTCTCGACCATCCGCTCGCGCAGCTTGTGACTCTGCTGGCCCGGCGCGTTCGAGAGGAGTTCGATGAGCGAGAACACCGCCGCGCGCCGGACGGTCTCGCTCTCGTCGGACAGCAGCGAGATGAGCGCGTCCAGCGGCTTGGTGCTCGCGAAGTTCCCCAGCGACGTGGCCGCGATGCGCCGGACGGTCTCGCTCTCGTCGTCGAGCAGGTCCAGCAGCGCCGCGAGCGACTCCTCGCCGCCGATGCGGCCCAGCGAGTCGGCCGCCTCCCGCCGGACCTCGACGCTCTCGTCGCCGAGGCTCTGCCGGAGCGCCGAGACGGCGCGTGGGTCCTCGATACGACCGAGCGCGCGGGCCGCCCGCGCGCGGACGCGCTGGTCTGGGTCGCCGAGCCGGCCGACCAGCGCCTTCGTCCCGGCCTTGTTGCCGATGCGGCCCAGCGCGTTGGCCGACGCCATCCGGAGCTCCGGCTGATCGGCAGAGAGGGTCTCGACCAGCGCCTCCGCGCGCGCCCACTCGGCCCCTTCGGTCGGCACCTCCTCGCCGGTGAGCGCGGAAACCAGCTTCTCGACGGCGTGGCGCTGGTCGAGGGCGTCGATGGCCGCCGCCCGCACGGCCTCGCTGTCGTCGCTCTGGGCGGCCTTCACCAGCGGGTCGAGCACCTGGTAGTCCTCGGCCTCGACCTCGCCGAGGATGTCGGCCGCGCGCCGTCGGACCGGCTCGCTGCTGCTGTTCGTCAGCAGCTGGGTGAGCTGGTCCACGTCCCCCGTCTTCTCCAGTTCGAACAGCGACGTCACGACTGGTCGATTGCAGCGGTCCGATAAAAACGTGGGGGTACTCGATGAAGAATCGAGAGGAAGGTCGGTTAGTCGTCGATTCGCGTTAGACCGTGACGGCGCTCTCCTGCGAGAGCGACTGCGGGATGTTCGCGCGGTAGATGGTGACTGCGCCGTACTGGGTGGTCAGCTTGAGCTCGACCTCTTGGCCTTCACCGAGAGTGCCACCTTGCTCGTTACCCATGATAGCAGTGGTGTTTAACATAATCTTGAAGCGGTCATCCTGTTCGTCCAGGACTGGCACTGAATCCGACGGGTCCTTGATGGCACTGACGTTGAAGTAGTCGTGGTCACCGGCACTGGGTGATTCGGTACTGTCCACAATTGCGTCACTGTTTCCATCACCACCATTTACGGTAGCACCATCGTCCGACTCCGGAACTGCCGTGAGCGTGGTGGCGCGAGTCGGACCAATCCACTCAACAGTCGCTGTCGAGAGGTTTATATCATCAGAACCGGAACCGCGCATCACAGTGAGGTTGAGGTAGTCGACCTCTTCGTTCGCGACGTTACCGAAACCACTCACGACCTGCACGCGGTTCGAGACCTGCGCACTACTTTCCTCGCCGGTCTGCTCACTCTTCGTCTGGAGGAACCCGGCCGTGTTGATGAGCACGCCCGCCGCGATCGCCGCGACCAGCACCATCGCGATGAACACGATGAGCGTACCGATACCCACTTGACCTCTGTCAGTCAACCGCTCCTTGAGTTTCTCTTTCATTTTCTCACGTCCTGTCCGAGAGCCAATACGACATTGACTACGGACTCTACCCGCAACGAAACGAAGCTGCGTAATAAATGTAAGGCCGCGATTATCACCTGTGATATTAACTCAATCGACAAGACAGAGAGAGTATATTTGTGGGAGAATCAAGTAGAACGGACGGATTTCAATCATTTATTCAGGCTCCCCTCATCCGTCCGGGGTGATGCTATAGATGACAAACAGGTACCCGATCGTCGTGATGAGGTAGTTGACCGACAGCAGCGTACGGGTCTGTTCGAACTGGGTCAGGAACGCGCTGACCGTCGTGGCTATCGCCGCGGCGACGATGAGCGCGAAGCCGACCGAGAGGTGGAACATCGCGCGCCGCGACGTTCGATTGTAGGCGCGGATCGCGATGCCGACCATCGAGAGGCCGGCGGTCGCGAGCGTCAGGCTGAACGCGACGTACAGCAGTTCTATCGTTTGCATGGTTTTCCTGCGCTGAGAGGCCGTCCGTCGGCTGGACGCGGTCGGGCCGGTCGAGTTCGGTCGTCTCCGGGGGTCGCTCGGGTCACTCCGCCTTGAGGTCGCGCCAGACGTCCGCCAGCGAGTTGTCCACGTCCGGTCGGTCCTCGGCCGTCACGTCGATGGCCTCGTTCTCGAACGAGACCTCGAGCGCGTCGACGTTGCGTCGGTAGACCTTCGTGCGTCGTCCCTCGTCGGAGAACTCCCGGCCCGAGAGCTCGAGCAGGTCGGCCTCGGTGAGTTCCTCGATCCGACGGTAGCTGGTCGCTATCGGGATCTCGAGTTCGTCGCTCAGCTCCTGGGCCGACTTGGCCTCGCTCGTGGCCCGGAGTATCTCGGCGTTGTACTTGTTGCCGAGCACTCGTAGGAGTTCCACGGCCTCCATCAGTTACCGCGTTTGAAAACGCGGGTTAAAAAGGTACCGTAGGCGACCCGTCAGACTCGGCGAGTAGTCGGCGTCGGAACAGTAAAGTGGTCCCCCCGGGACGCATCGGGTATGTCAGAGACAGTCGGCGAAGTACAGGTCCTCGAATTCCGGCTCGAGGACCGGAAATACTGCATCGACATCGCGCACGTGGACGAGATCGTGGACAAGGAAGAACTGACACCGCTTCCGAACTCCGCCCGACGTATCGAGGGAGTGATGGACCTGCGCGGGACCACGACGACCATCGTGAATCCCAAGACCGTGCTCGGCCTGCAGGAGACCGAGTCCGGCGAGCGCGTCGTCGTCCTCGAGGGCGACGGCGGGGACCACGTCGGGTGGCTCATCGACGCCGTCAACCAGGTCGTCAGCATCGACACCGACGAGGTCGACGACAGCGTCGAGAGCGGGTCGGTTCGGGGTATCGTCCGACAGGACGGCGACTTCGTGGTCTGGATCAAGCCCGACGAGATAAACGACTGACGCGAAGTCGCGGGCCCGGACAGGCCGTTACATCCTCGCGGTCTGATTCTACCGGTCGCGCGTGACCGTCTCGCCCGGCGGAATGCCGACGCCCGGCGAGAGCTTCGTTCCGACGTTGAGCGCGACGTTGATGCCCGTCTTCGCCTCGTCGCCGGCCACGACGCCGAACTTCCGGCGTCCGGTCGAGATCCGCTCGCCCTTCACGGTGAACTCCACGGGACGGTCGTCGTGGCGGAGGTTGGCGACGTTGGTGCCCGCGCCGAAGTTGACGTCCCGGCCGAGCACGCTATCGCCGACGTAGCTCTGGTGGCCCACGGTCGCGCCCGGCATGAGCACGCTGTTCTTAATCTCGACGCTGTGACCGACCTTCGCGTCCTCGTCGACGAGGGTCGCGCCGCGGACGTAGGCGTTCGGTCCCACGCTCGCGCCCGACCGAACGAGCGCCGGCCCCTCGATGACCACGCCGGCGTCGACCGTCGCGCCCTCCTCCACCGCGACGGGTCCCCGGAGGTCGGCGTCCTCGTGGACCGACCCCTGGATGTCTCGGTCGAGTTCGGCGAGTTTCCACTCGTTGGCCTCCAGGAGCTCCCAGGGCCGCCCCACGTCGAGCCACCTGTCGAGTTCGACCGCCGACACGTCGAACTCCTCGATGGTTCGGGCGAGCACGTCCGTGATCTCGCGCTCGCCGCGCTCGCTCTCGGGGACGTCGAGCCACTCGCGGGCCGCCGCGGGGAAGACGTACGCCCCGGTGTTCGCGAGGTCAGTCGGCGGGTCGGCCGGCTTCTCGACGATGTCGGTGACGGCGTTGCGGTCGGTCGACAGCACCCCGTAGTTCGACGGGTCGTCGACCCGGTGGGCGCCGACCGCGGGGCCGGCCTCGAACAGCGCCGCCACGCCGTCGGGGTCGTAGAGGTTGTCGCCGTTGAGGACCGCGAACGGACCGTCCAGCAGGTCTCGGGCCGCTCGGACCGCGTCGGCGGTGCCGGCCTGGGACTCCTGGACCGCGTACCGGACCGGCACCCCGGCGTACTCCTCGCCGAAGTACTCCCGGACCGCGTCGGCCTCGTAGCCGACAACCAAGACGAGTTCGTCCGCGCCTGCGCGTACGGCCGCGTCGGCCGCGTGGGCGGCCATCGGTCTGTCGGCGACGGGCAGCATGGGTTTGGGGAGCGACGCCGACAGCGGTCGGATCCTGGTTCCCTCGCCGGCGGCGAGGACGACCGCCTGAATGCTCTCGGCTGTCATCGTGGGAACGACTCGCGGCGGAGACTTTGTTACCACGTCCTTGCGTCCGAGTAAGTGTGAGGTACCGGACCGATGTCGCCGAGTTCTCCCGGAGAACGCCGCCCCGGAACCGGCGTTCCGAATCGGTAGGCGCAGGGAGAACGCCGCGGCCGGTAGGGATAAGTTCGGCCTACGAGGGCCGTATTTGCGCCCACCCGGCAATCAGCGAGCGTATAACAAAGGGGTCAGGTGGCAATCTGTCGAACAGTACCCGCTTCAGTACGATGGGGCGGTCGGGCCGGTAAATGCGCGATGGACCGATCCGTGCAAACGATAGGCACAGGTTACGTCCCGGCGCACGACGCCGTCCCGAGCGAACGATCGCACTACGAACCTCTAACCATGATAGCTACCAATCCGATGCCGACTACCGAGACGCCGGAGGTGCGCCGCTGATGTGCGGAATCATCGCCCGAATCGGCGGCGACGACGACGGCGCCGTCGACGAACTGCTCACGGGACTCGAGAACCTCGAGTACCGCGGCTACGACTCGGCCGGACTCGCCGTCAAGAACGGCGGCGGCCCCGAAGTGTTCAAGCGCGAGGGCGAGATCTCGAACCTGAAGAGCGCGCTCGCGAACGAAGTGCCCGACGGCGGGCTCGGCATCGGGCACACCCGCTGGAGCACCCACGGTCCCCCGACCGACGCCAACGCCCACCCGCACACAGACTGCACGGGCGACGTCGCCGTCGTCCACAACGGCATCATCGAAAACTACGACGAGCTCAAGGCCGAACTGCGGGCCCGCGGCCACGAGTTCGACAGCGACACCGACACCGAGGTCATCCCCCACCTCGTCGAGGAGGAACTGGCCGCCGGCGCCGACCCCGAGACCGCGTTCCGGACGACCCTCTCGAAGCTCTCGGGGAGCTACGCCGTGGCGATGATCACCGAGCGCGACCACGCGGTCTACGCCACCCGGCGCGGGTCGCCGCTCGTGCTTGGCGTCGACGACGGCGAGTACTTCCTCGCGAGCGACGTGCCCGCGTTCCTCGACTTCACCGACGACGTCATCTACCTCGACGACGGTGACGTGGTGGTCGTCGATCCCGACGGCCACCGAATCACGTCCGACGACGGCGAGACGGTCGAGCGGTCGGTCCAGACGGTCGACTGGGACCCCGAGGACGCCGGCAAGGGCGGCTACGACCACTACATGCTCAAGGAGATCCACGAGCAGCCCGCCGCGCTCCGCCAGACCCTCCGGGGCCGGGCCGACCCCACCACCGGGGAGATCGATCTCGAGGACTTCCCGGCGGGCACCTTCGCGGACATCGACCGGGTCCAGTTCGTGGCCTGCGGGACGAGCTATCACGCCGGTCTCGTCGGCGCCCAGTACCTCTCGAACGGCGGCGTCCCCGCCCAGACGTTCCTCGCGAGCGAGTACGCGACGTCCCAGCCGCCGGTCGACGAGAACACCCTCGTGGTCGGCGTGACCCAGAGCGGGGAGACCGCCGACACGCTGTCGGCGCTCCGGCGGGCCAACGCCTCGGGCGCGACCACGCTCGCGGTGACGAACGTCGTCGGGTCGACCGCGGCCCGGGAGTGCGACGACGCGCTGTTCATCCGGGCCGGCCCGGAGATCGGCGTGGCCGCGACCAAGACGTTCTCCTCGCAAGTGGTCTCGCTGGCGCTGCTGAGCGAGCGGCTGGTCCGCGACGTGACCGGATCGCGCAGCGACGACGCCCGCGAGCGACTCGAGGCGCTCTCGGACCTGCCGGGCCACGTCCAGCAGATACTCGACTACACCGGCGCCAGGCGGATCGCCGAGTCGTACGGCGACAGCGACGCCTACTTCTTCATCGGTCGGGGGCTCGTCCGGTCGGTCGCGCTCGAGGGCGCGCTGAAGTTCAAGGAGATCTCCTACGAGCACGCCGAGGGGTTCGCGGCGGGCGAGCTCAAGCACGGCCCGCTCGCGCTGGTCACGCCCGAGACGCCGGTGTTCGCGGTGTTCACCGGCCGCGACGACGAGAAGACCCTCGGCAACGTCAAGGAGGCCGAGGCCCGGGGCGCGCCCGTCGTCGCGGTGGCCAGCGACGGCCAGGACGCGGTCCACCAGTACGCCGACGAGGTGCTGACCATCCCCGACACCCACCCGGACGTGGCGGGCGTGCTGGCGAACGTCCAGCTCCAGCTGCTGTCGTACCACGCCGCCGACCTGCTCGACCGGGCCATCGACAAGCCGAGAAACCTGGCCAAGAGCGTGACCGTCGAGTAGAAACCCGCGATTACCGTGCAGAACGCTCCTGAACGGTCGGCCCGATTTACTCGCCGACGCTTCGATAGCCACGATACGATGGGTTCTGTCGTACTCTCCCTCGACGCCGAACTCGCGTGGGGGTTCCACGACTACGAGACGATGCCAGACGACCGGGTCGGGGAGGCCCGCGAATCGTGGCTCCGACTGCTCGAACTGTTCGACGACTACGGCGTGCCGGCGACGTGGGCTGTCGTCGGCCACCTGCTGCTCGACTCCTGCGACGGGGAGCACGCCGACCACCCCGCGGCCGAGGACGGCTGGTTCGAGCGCGACCCCGGCACCTGGGAGAGCCGGGACGACCAGTGGTACGGCGAGCAACTGGTCGACGCGATAGCGGACGCCGACGCCGATCACGAGCTGGGCAGCCACACCTTCTCGCACGTCGTGATGGACGGGGCCTCCCGGGAGGTCGCGTCGGCCGAGATCCGCGAGTGCGTCGAACTCGCCGAGAAGCGCGGGGACTCGCTCGACTCGGTGGTGTTCCCCCGGAACTACGTGGGCCACCGCGACGTGCTGGCGGCCTACGGCGTCAAGTGCTACCGCGGCAACCAGCCCCGGCGGTGGTACGACCGGGGGCTCGCCGGGTCGGCCGCCAAGCTCCTCGGGTGGCCGACCAAGGCGATCTCGCCCACGCTCGTCACGCCCGAGAAGGACGAGTACGGACTGGTGAACGTCCCGGCCTCGCTCTACCTGTTCTGCTTCGAGGGCCGGGCCCGGTCGGCCGTCGAGCGCGTGGCCGGCGACCCCATCGTCACCATGGCCAAGCGCGGCATCGACCGCGCCAGCGCCGAGCAGGGCGTGTTCCACATGTGGCTCCACCCGAACAACCTGACCGAGGAGCGGGACTTCCGGCGGATGGAGGCCATCCTCGAACACCTCGCGGAGGTTCGGGACACCACCCCGCTGACGGTCCGGACGATGGGCTCCATCGCGGCGGACTTCAAGGACGACGAGCCGCTGCCGCGCGAACCGATCGGTCCGCGGTAGGGCGAGAGTCGGATCGCCTCGTTCGCATCCGCGGATTCGGACCTCTTCCTCCTCGACTCCGGCCGTCTCGCCGCTTCCCGCCGTAGCTGTCGCTCGGCGATAAAGCGCCTCGCAGGAGAACGGCGGGATGTGGAAGGGGCGGGAGTCGAACCACGCGAAGCCTGAAAGGCTGCCACCGGTGTACCGGTGGTGCTCTCCCACTGAGCTACCCTTCCTCGTCCGGAACTCCGGTCGCCAGCGCCTTTGTTGTGTCGTTCGTGAACGCCAGCATTCGGTGCCTCCATCTCGGAGCGGTCACCGTCTCGCGGTCTCGTCGTTGTCGCGAGTGTCGACCCGAGAGAACTCGAAGCGGGCGCCGCCCGCTTCGCCCTCGGTCACCTCGACCGACCAGCCGTGGGCGTCGGCGATGGAGTCCACGATGGCGAGGCCGAACCCGGTGCCGTCCTCGTCGGTCGTGAACCCGTGGTCGAAGACCTCCTCGCGCGCGTCCGGTGGGATTCCGGGGCCGTCATCCGCGACGTAGAACCCCGTCCTGTCGTCGAGGACGCCGACCGCGACCCGCGACAGCGAGTCGTCGCGTTCCGCGGCGTCATCAGCTTTCGGCTGATTGCTTGTGGAGCTGTGCTCCACAGCGTTCCGGAACAGGTTCTCCAGCAGTTCCCGGAACCGGGCCTCGTCGGCCTCGACCGCCGCGTCGTCGGTCACGGCCAGGCTCGCGTCGCCGGTGTCGACCGTCGCCCACGCCTCCTCGGCGGTAGCCGAGAGCGCGACCAGCTGCGGGTCGTCGACGACCTGGCCCCGCCGGGCCAGCGCGAGCAGGTTCTCGACCAGCCCGTCCATCCGGTCGAGCGACCGGCCGATGGGGGCGAGGTGGTCGCTCTCGCACTCCTCGGCGAGCAGTTCGAACCGGCCGAGCGCGACGTTGAGGGGGTTGCGGAGGTCGTGGCTCACGACGCTCGCGAACTCCTCTAAGCGCTCGTTCTGGCGGGTGAGCTGGCGCTCGCGCTCCTTCTGCTCGGTGATGTCGACGTAGATGGCGAACGCCTCCGACTCCTCGCCGGCCGCGGATGCGGTGTGGAGCAGGAAGTCCCGCGCGCCGTCACGGGTCATGCGGCTGACTTCCTCGCCCTCGATGCGCCGGCCCCGGCTGACCCGCTCGTTGAGCGACGCGCCCTCGCGCTCGCGGTCCGGCGGCAGGATGTAGTCGTCCACCGAGTCGCCGACGATGCCGTCCCGCTCCCAGCCGAACACGTCCTCGAAGGCCGGGTTCACCGACCGGCAGACCGCGTCGAGGTCGTCGATCTCGTAGCGGACCACGGCGTTCGGCACGTTCTCGAACAGCGCGGCGAACCGGTCGCGCTCGGCCCGGAGTTCGGTCTCGGTCCGGATCCGCGCCAGCGCCTCCGAGACGTGCGCCGCCAGGAGTTCGGCCAGTTCGCGGTCGTCCTCGTCGAACCCGTCCGGCTCCTTCGAGACGGCCTGGAACACCGCGAAGTCGCCGATCGGGACGGACAGCGCCGACCGGTACTCGCTCTCCGCCGGGACTACGTCGGTCTCGCGCAGGTCACGGACGAGCGACGACTCGCCCTCCCGGTACGCCCGGGCCGCGAGGTTGCCCTCGGTCTCGACCGGCGTCACCTCGTAGTAGCCGTCGGTCGAGAGCACCTTCGAGACGGCCTTCGTTACGAGGACGCCGTCCTCGTGGGCGTCGACGGTCGAGAGGTCGAACGCCAGGATGTCCTCGGCGGTCTCGATGGCGAGGTCGTAGACGGCCTGCTCGGTCTCGCAGGCGACCGCCCTGGCCGCGACGTCGTGGAGCGCCTCGATCTTCCGCTTGGCGTCGCGGAGTTCGGACTCCGCCTCGCGGCGCTCGGTGACGTTCCGGAAGTACACCGACAGGCCGTCCTCGGCGGGATAGACCCGGACCTCGAGCCACGTTCCGGGCCGAAGCAGCGACTCGGCCTCGACGGTGACCGGCTCCTGGGTTTCGAACGCCTTGCGGTAGGCCGCCATGAACGGCCCGCCGTCGTCGGTGTCGAACGCCTCGCGGATGTCCTCGCCGACGAGGTCGTCCGGGTCCCGACCCAGGAAGTCGGCCGCCCGCTCGTTGACGTAGCGGAACCGCCAGTCGTCGTCGAGGCCGAAGAACGCGTCGGTGATGCGCTCGAAGATGCGCCGTATCTGGCGGTCGGCCCGGGCGGCCTCGCGCTCGGCGCGGTACTGGGCCACCGCGTTCTCGACCCGGTTGGCCAGCACCGCGTACTGGTCGGTGCCCGTCTCCTTCTGGAGGTAGTCGGTCACCCCCGCAGAGATGGCCTCGCTGGCGATCTCCTCGCTTCCCTTCCCGGTGAACAGCACGAACGGCAGGTCGGGGTCGACCGCCCGGACCTCGTCGAGGAACTCGAGCCCGTCCGTCTCGGGCATCTCGTAGTCGCTGACCACGCAGTCGACCGCGCCGTCGGTGACGTGGACCAGCGCCTCGGTCGGATCGGTCTCGACGACCGTCTCGATGGCGTCGCTCGCGCGCTCGAGGTACGTCGCGGTCAGGTCCGCGATGGCCGAGTCGTCGTCCACCAGCAGGACGCGGATGGCGCTGTCCATGCGATGGAGATGCGTACCGAGCAGGAGTATAAAAATCTACAGTATCGGAACGACGGTGTGTCCTCGCGTCGAAACGGCCGGACGGTCAGGTGTTGACCGTCTCGATGCGGTCGCTGACGAGCAGTTGACCCTGTGCGGTCAGCGACAGCCCCTTCTGGCCCTCGTCGACCAGCCCCTTCTCGCGGAGGTCGTTGAGCAGCATCGTCACCCGACTGGAGTCGACGCCGAGCGTCCCGGCGAGGTCGCCGCTCCGGGCGCCCGAGTAGATGGCGACCAGCGCCTCCATCTCGTCCTCGGAGGTGGTCACGTCCTCGACCTCCTTGGCGAGTTCGGAGTACTCGAGGCGGAGGTACCGCCCGAGCAGGTTGAGCTTGCGGTCGCTCTCGAGCGCGAACTCCGAGGTCACCGACTGGCCCTGGTCGGCGTGGCGGACGACCAGGACCGCCCCGCCGTCGCGGTCCTCCTTCTGGAAGTACGTGACGTTGGCGAGGTTCACCGTCACCGGGTCGTCGCCGGCGAACCGGACCGCACCCGGACGGATCTTGAGCTTCGCCCTGCGGAACGACGAGTCGGTTACCCGGCCGCCGACGCGGGCCGGATGCTTGACCCTGGCCGCGGTCCCGTTGAGTTCGGCCTTGAACAGCACGGTCTTGAACCGGGAGACCTCCTCGCTGCCGGCCTCCACGACCGCGGTCCTGCGGCGGTCGCCCTCGCGGTACGCGATGGTGATGGTGTCCTGGAAGAACGCCTCCATCTCGCCGGGGACGTGACCGACGTTGACGTCGAAGATGGCCGCGAGCGGGACGGTCGTCTTCGACTCGTCGGTCGCCAGCACCAGACGCTTCTGGCTGAGGACGATCCGACCCTTGACCGGTTCGGGCGAATCGAACGAGTCGAGGCTGAACCGTGCGACGAAGTCGGCGATGACCTTTTCGGACATGGTTGGCGAGCGACGCCTGCGGTCTCTCTACTCAGCAATTCTCAGTAGGGGTAAATATTTTTTCGGTCCCGAGGCCGGTCGCTGTCGAATCCGACCCGCACCGGCAGCCAAGAAGCCTAACTGTCTATCGCCCGTTTCGTGGTGTAGATGTCGACCGAGACCTCCGGCGAGGTGTTCGACCGCCGCACCACCCTCAAGGTCGTCGCGGGCTTCGCCGTCGCGGTGGTCCTCATGTACTTCTTCGGTCGGGTCATCGGGTGGGGCGAGATCGCCCGGACGTTCCGGGGCGCCAACCTCTGGTGGCTCGGACTGGCCTGCCTCTCGACGGTGGTCTCGCTGGTCGTCTGGGCCAAGTCGTGGGACGTCATTCTCGGCAGCGTCGACGTCGAAGTGCCCTTTAGGAAGATCGTGGTCACCTACTTGGCGGCCACGTTCGCCGACTACGCCACTCCGTTCGGCAAGGCCGGTGGCGGCCCGTTCATCGCCTACGTCCTGGCGGCCGACACCGAGGCCAACTACCAGGACAGCCTCGCGAGCGTCGTGACCGCCGACCTGCTCAACCTGCTCCCGTTCTTCACGTTCGCCGGGCTCGGCACGGTCGTGCTCCTGATACAGGGCGCCGTGCCCAGACAGGCCGAGATTCTGGTCGCGGGCCTCGGGGGCATGGCCATCGTGCTGCCGGTGGTCATCTACGGCTCGTACCGCTATCGGGACGTCGTCGAACGGTTCCTCATGAAGATAATCGGACCGATCGCCAAGCGCGTCGACCGAATCGACGCCGACAACATCGGGGAGCGAGTCGACGAGTTCTACGACCTGATCGACCGAATCGCGGACAACCGCCGACAGCTCGCGTACACGCTGGTGTACGCGTACGTCGGGTGGCTGTTCTTCGCCGCACCGCTCTGGTTCGCGGGCCAGACGCTGGGCGTCGGCGGTCACGTCGGTCCCATGCTGGTGCTGTTCATCGTCCCCGCCAGCTCCATCGCTGGCGTCGTTCCCACGCCCGGCGGCGTGGGGGGCGTCGAGTTCGCGCTGGTCGGCCTCCTGGTCGCGCTGACCGCGCTCCAGACCGACGTCGCCGCGAGCGTGGCGCTGGTCTACCGGGTTGCCAGCTACTGGTTCGGGCTCGCGATCGGCGGCCTGGCCGCCTTCTTCGTCATCCACCGGACGTAGGTCGCGCCGGAGGGAGACGGAACCGGATCTCAGACGTTGAGGAACGACCCGACGACGATCCTGGTGAACACCGCGATGGCGCTCGACATCCACGTCAGGAAGACGAAGTGCATGTAGGAGTTGACCTTGTGGCCGCCGTCGGCGATGCGGACCATCAGCGCCGACAGCACCGCGTTGAGCAGAGTGATGATGATCAGCAGGTACTCGATGGTCGGGATGTCGTACACGTTGGTGTGGATGATGGTCGTGACGTCGAGCTGGCTGCTGTCGAGCCCGATGGACATGCCCGCCAGCACCTCGACGATCTCGAGGCCGATGAAGAACGCGAAGGTCGACGCCGCGGTGATACCGTAGAGGACGCCGATGAGCGTGACCGTCGACTGGGCGCGGCGCTCGCGGAGCTGGAGCACCTCGTTCATGTTGGCCGCGATGAGCTCGCCCAGCTGCTTAGGGTCCCCGCCCATCTGGCGGCCGACCAGGAACATCTCGGAGAACTTCTGGATGAGGTACGACCGCGAGTCGGCGGTGAAGTGGCGCCACGCCATCGCCGGCTCGATGCGCATGTTGAGCCGCTTGTAGAGGTCGTCGACGTTCTCGGTCAGCGCGCCGAAGTTCTTGCCGCGCAGGCTCTCGAGGACCTTCGTGGTCGTGGACTGCTTGGCGGTCTCGGTCGCGCCGAGCGCGCGGATGAAGCTGGTGAACTCCTCGTCGCGCTCCTTGATCTGCTCTTCCTCCTTGCGCGCGACCAGACCGGGTATCAGCAACGGCGTCGACGGGATCGCGGCGTAGAACGGCAGGGGGATCGCGTTCGGGTCGATGCTCGTCCGACCCAGCAGGATCAGCAGGCACGCGCCAATCGCGAGGAACGTCAGCAGGATGCCGACCGCGACCGAGATGCGGATGCGCCACTCGGTGTCGGTGGTGGTCCCCTGGGGATGGTACCAGACCGGGTCGTACGGCGCCGTGGTCCGGATCATCACCAGGAACCCCGTCTGGACGAACGCGAACATCACCACGACCGCGCTGACCGTCATCGTCGGGTTGGTACCGGTCAGGATGGGCAGCACGGTCGCGAACACCAGCGCGAACGTCACCGACAGCACCATCGAGAGGTAGAGGTCCTTCATCACCTCGAGGTTCTGGAGCGACCCCTCGTAGATGGTGACGTAGTTCTGGATGACCACGTCCTGCTCGCTCAGCAGGAAGTCCTGGATCTCCTGGCCGGCGTTGATGGTGTACGCGAGCCGGTCGAGGAAGTCGGCGAACGGCTTGCTCGGGGACTTGTTCGCCCGGATGCGCAGGGCGTCGTCGAGGCTCTGGTTCCACGTGTCGACCAGCTGCGTAATGCGGCGCATCTCCTCGGCCAGCGCGCCGTACTCCTCCTCCTCGCCGAGCGTCCGGAACACCTCCACGCGGTCGATGTTCGCGGTCGAGAGGATAGTCATGTGGGTGATGAACAGGTGGAGGCTGTCCTCGATCTCCTTGCGCTTCTGGTCGCGCAGGATCTTGGGGTAGATGACCGCGACCCCGACCGCCAGCAGGCCGAGCAGCGGAATCGGTCCGCGGATGAGCAGCGGGAAGTCGGTCAGCAGGAAGGCGACGACCGTCAGCAGGAAGAAGACGGCCGCGGGGGCCACCACGAGGGTGAGGTACCGACCGACCGGCGTCTCCATGTGCCGGTAGGACTCGACGGTCGAGGACGCGAAGCTGGCGAGCAGGTCTTTCGCGTCCTTTGGGTTCTCACCCGATTGCTCGTTCGTCGCCATGGTCGTCGGTCCGATAGCGGGTGTTCGCGGGGTTTTCGTCCCACCTTCATCTCTCTTTCCCTCGGAATATTATCATTGGTACTCGACTGACTTTTCGCGCCGCGCTCGGTTCCGGTTGGAGCCGGGCCGTTTCGGGTCCGCGAGAACCCGCTCCTGTGAGAGAATAGAATGTTTCCCGGCACGGTCACGGGCAATACGCCACCGAGGGCAGAAACCGTACGTCGGCGGCCGATACGCGACGTAGGAGGTCGTCACGTGACACGGGGATTGCAGGCCGGTCGTCAGTCGAACGACCGGTGGATGTCGAACGGGAGCCCGTCGACCCCGTCGCGCTGGAACGCCTCGATGGTCTCGTTGACCTCGTGGTAGCCCAGCACGTTCTCCTCGATCATCCGCTCGAACACCTCGGCGCGGAAGTCGAGTTCGTTGTAGATGTCGCGGGTGTTCTCGTAGCCCAGCAGGGTCGCGATCTGCTCTTCGAGCACGTAGGAGTTGTTCATCCCCTGGAAGACGATCTCGTCCTCGACCGGGTCCCAGTAGAACGACTGGCGGGTCACGACGCCGCCCATCTCCTTGGAGTAGCCCTCGATCTCCTGGACCGAGGTCACCCGGCGCAGCACGTCGTCGCCCTGCTTGACCCGGTTCTGGAACAGCGCGACGTCGGCGTTGTCCATGAACGTCTCGGGGATGTTGATGGGGTCCCCGGTGAACCGCTGGATCATCGAGACGATGTCGCTCGCGTGGAACGTCAGCATCACGGGGTGACCGGTCTGGGCCGCCTGGAACGCCATGCGACCCTCCTCCCCACGGACCTCGCCCACGATGATGTAGTCGGGGCGCGAACGCAGCGCGGCCGCGACCAGGTCGAACATGTCCACGTCCGAGGAGTCCTCGCCGCCGCCCTCCCGGGTCAGGAGCTGCTGCCAGGTGTCGTGGGGCGGCAGCACCTCGGCGGTGTCCTCCGCGGTGTAGATCTTCGAGTCGCGGGGGATGAACGACATGATGCAGTTCAGCGTCGTGGTCTTGCCCGACGCCGTCTCCCCGACCACGAACACGGTCTGCTCGTTCTCCAGACAGAGCCAGAGGTACGCCGCAAGCTTCGGGCTGAGCGTCCCCCACTTGGTAATCTGGGCCACGGAAAGCGGCGTCCCCTCGCCCTGACGGATGGTGAGGCTCGGCCCCTTCAGGCTCACGTCGTCGGAGTAGATGATGTTGATACGCGAGCCGTCCGGCAGGGTGGAGTCGACGATGGGGTCGGAGTCGCTCACCGGGTCGCCGATGCGCTCGCCCATGTTTCGCAGCCAGTTGTCGAACCGGTCGGGCGACCCGAAGTCCACGCTCGTCCCCAGCATCCCGTAGGTGCCGTGGTCGACGTACGTCTCGTGGGGGCCGATGACGTGGATGTCCTCGTTGGCCGGGTCGCGCATGATGGGCTCGAGCGGCCCGAACCCGACGATGTCGCGGTTCAGCCGGTACCGGATGTTCTCGTAGGTCTGCTCGGACACCTCGTAGGTGCCGACGTTCGTGTAGTCCTTGACGACGCGGACGATGTCGTCGGTCGAGAACGTCCGGACGCCCTGCTTGAAGTCGTTGTACGAGACGTTCTTGATCCAGTTCAGGATCTGGTCGGCCGAGAGGTTCCGGAGGTTGGCCTTCCCGCCACCGCCGTCGCCGTCGTTGACTAGCACGGTGTCGTCGAGCAGTTCCTCGATGCGGTCGTCGTACTCGGCCTCGTCCTGGGGCGCCGGCTTCTTGACGCTCTTCTCCAGGATCTCGCCCCGGACCTTCCCGAACAGCTCCTGTTCGGTGCCCGAGAGCTCGGGCTCGACCGCGTAGTACTCGGTGTCCTGGCCCACGTCGCCGTAGACGTGGCAGTAGATGGGACCGCCGACCGGGTAGATGACGTTGGGCTTGTCGGCCTCCCAGTCGCCGCTCGGCTCGTCGATGAGCCGCGGGAACTCCCCGGTGAACTGCTTGAACCGCTTGAGGTAGTCCCGCAGGTGGGGGCGGCGCATCGCCACTTCCCGAAGGTCGTCCTGAATCTGTGCGGTCCCGTGTTCGGTCATAGTGGGTGTGAGCGGTCGTCAGGCGACGCTGCGGCTCTCGATGACGATCCCGGCGTCGGCGCGCACCGAGAACCCGATGGTGTCGCCGACCTGTTCGCCCATCCCGGCGAACCGCTTGACCGAGATGTTCCGGCGCACGTCGTTGCCGACCTCGACCATCTGGAGCTCCATGAACACGTCGGCGATGGCGCGGAACGGCCCGATGGCCTCCTCGTCGACGGTCGACGGGTCGACCGTGAGCACGATGACCTGCCCCTGCGAGACCAGGTCGCGGAAGAACGAGATGATCTCGAGGGCCGCCTGGCGCTCCTCGTTCTGGCGGATGAGCGCCTCGAACATGGGGTCGTTGCGGAGGATGGCGTCGAAGGTGTCGATGACGATGACGTCGGCGTTCCACATCGCCTCGGCGTTCATCAGCCGGTTGAGCAGCTCCTTGCGGTTGCCGTCGTCGTCCTCGCTCGGCTTGGTGAGCCGCCGACCGCTCCCGGTGTCCACGTCGGCGTGGAGGAACAGCAGCCGTTCGTCGAGCAGGTGGTCCTCCACGCTGTACGACAGCGAGTGCATCTGGTCGATGAATCCCCCGATGGTGAGTTCCGTCGACAGCAGCGTGACGCTGTGGTCGGTCTCGCACAGCCCGTAGCTGAACCGCTGGCTGATCGCCGACTTGCCGGCGCCGTAGTCGCCCTCGATGAGGACGATGGAACCCCGGGGGATGCCGCCCCCGAGCTCCTGGTTCAGTCGGTCGTGGTCTTCGAGGCCGAGCGAGTAGAGGTTGTCTCGTGTCATGGTTATTGGATTCTGAACCGCAACGTCTCCTCGTCGCCGTTGACGATGACCGTCACCCGGTGGTCGCCGGGTTCGAGGGATTTGGTAATGGTCAGTCTGGCAACGTTCCCGACCATCCAGGTGTCGCCGTCCGCAACTTCCACTGTCACGTCCGTCTGTAGCCGTCCGTCGACCAGTACGTCTATCTGTCCGCTGTCCGCGTCGAGGTTCAGCGACCCGGTGTTCTTCACCAGCACCGTCAGGCTCCCTTCACCGCTGTCATCGTAAATCGCGTCGACGCTCCCGGGGTCGCTGATAATCTCGATGTCCGTCCGGACGTCCTTCGCGACGTCGAGGCTCCTATCGCCGAGCGCCGACGAGAGCCGCTGGACGCCCTGGGTGAACGTCCCCGCCACGCTCGCGGCGATGAGCAGGCTGGCGATGAACAGGATGAGGTGGGAACTGGAGACGCTCGCCACTCAGCTCACCTCCTCAACCTCGGCCGCCGCGGAGACACCGGAATCGGTCACGACCTTCACGCGGGTAGGAGCATTAGTGAAGTCGGAATCAGACCCGTAGTCGTACACGAAGTAGAGGGTTTCACCGGGCAACCAGAGACCGGTCGTGTCGTTGCCGTCGACTTCCAGCGTCTCCATACTATCATGAGACGTGTAAGTGCCATTAATAAGGATGTCGGTGTCCGTAATCGAAAGCGTCGAGGAGCCCGTGTTCTCCACGGACACGTTCAAAGTGTCCGAGGCGGTGTTGGCAACGGCACTGCCGATAGTGATACCGGTGTTCTGTCGGGAGAGTTCCTTGTCAGTGCTGTCCTGATAGGCGTCGTTGACGGCTTCGACGCCGTTGTTCACCGCGGCGTGGGCGATTCCGAAGCTGATGACGATGCCGAGGAACAGGACCACCGTCGCGCCGCTAACGCTGAATCCCATCGCGCCCACCTCGGATCTGCGCGCAGTGTTCGACGATCTTCCGTTGGACGGCGTCGCCGGTCAGCTGGCTCAGGAAGGTGAGGCTCTGGATGTGGTCGTCGACCTCGAGCGTCGCGGGCCCGGTCTCCTCCGCGTCGACCGCGTCCACGTCGGCGAATCCCCTCACGAACGCCAGCAGTTCCTCCTCGACCGACTCGCTGATCCACCCGATGTCGCCGTAGTACTCGACGGTCCGGACCGCGTCCTCGGGGCCGAACTCCGTGACGAGGAACTCGAGCCACTCCATCACGACGAGGTCCGAGACGTAGCCGTTCGGCAGTTCCGCGAGGTAGGGCTTGCCGCCCCGCCCGGCGGTCCTGGCGGTCCCGGCCGGTTCCGCTGTCTCGGTCGTCGCGGGTTCGGTGTCGTCGGGCTCCTCGAACTCGAAGTCGCCGTCCCCGGGCTCGTCGGTGGCGGTCTCGGGCTCGACGGCCGGCTCGGGGTCGACCTCGTCGTCCGGGGGCGACTCGCCGTCCTCCTCGGCCCACTCGGCGTCGCCGGACTCGTACTCCTCCTTGAGCTCCGCGAACGTCGACCCGCCGGCCTGCCCGCCTCCGGCGTCCTCCCCGTCGTCCTCCGGGGCGTCCATCGCGGCGTCTTCGTCGTCGAGCGCCTCGTCTGGCGAGTCGAAGCCGAGGTCGGCGGCGTCGTCGTCGAAGTCGTCGTCTTCCTCGAAGTCGTCGTCCCCTTCGAAGTCGTCCTCGAGGTCCTCCTCCTCGTCGAAGTCGTCGTCGAAGAAGCTCTCGGCTTCGGCGTCGGCGACGTCGGAGTCGAGGTCCTCCTCCTCTTCCTCTTCCTCCTCGTCGCCGTCGAACAGGCCGAACCCGCCGCCGCCCTCGCCGAGGGCCTCGCCGCCGCCCATGCCCCCCTGCTGGACGTCGTCGACGAACGGGTTGACGCCGCGCGTCACCATCTCGTAGATCTCGAGCAGCTTCCGGACGTTCTCCTCGGTCTCGTCGACCTTCGAGCTGATCTGCTCGTTCTCGCTCCTGACCGTGCCGACCGTCGACGAGATCTCGGCGACCTCGTTCTCCAGTTCGTCGATCCGATTCTCGAGCTCCTGGGTCGCGCCCCCGCCGCCCATCGCGAACTCGTCGTCCCCGCCGCCGCCGTCTGCCCAGTCGTCCATCCCGTCGTCCATCCCCATCCCGTCGTCCATTCCGCCGTCCATCCCCCCGAAATCGTCCATTTCGTCGCTCGACTCCTCGCCCATGCCGTCGCCGAAGAGGTCGTCGTCCATCTCGGCGTCGCCGCCACCGCCGCCGCCATCGGCTTCGACGCTATCACCTTCCTCTTCGTCCATGAAGTCCATGATACCCATGCCGACCAAGCCCGTTCCGAGGAGGTAAACGAACTGGTCGCCGAGACCGATAAGTTTCATTGTCGTCAACAGCGAACTTCCGACACATTAATCTTCCCCCTGAGTTATCAGCGCTGATACTGTCGGCTCGCCGGCGTTAGAACCGGAGTAAAACGCCTCACCCTGGCGTCTTGTTCCGGTTACTACTAGATAGATACACTGTCTGTTTTCCGGTATATCCGGAGCCGCCTGGCCACCGGCTCGAAGGCGGGCTTGAGCAGTTCGGGTAGCGTCTCGGTCTTCCCGATGACCAGGTAGCCGCCCTGGGACAGCGACTTCGAGACCGTCTCGAGTATCGGGAGCTTGTGCTCGGCGTCGATGTAGATGAACAGGTTCCGACAGACCACGAGGTCGAAGTTCGACTTGGGGTCGCCGCTGATGAGGTCGTGGCGCTCGAACGAGACCGGCTCCTTGACCGCGTCGGTCACGGCGAATTGGTCGTCTTCGCGCTCGACGTACCGCTCGAACTCGTCGAGCGGGGCGAGCTGTTCGCCGATGTCGGTCGTTCGCGTGTTTCGGTAGACGCCCTGCCGAGCCGCCGCGAGTATCTCGCGGTCGATGTCGGTCGCGGTGATCGCGACCCGCGAGTCGTCGACCTCGGGGTCGTCGAGCGCCAGCATCGACAGCGAATAGGGCTCACGGCCGTCCGAGCACGCCGCGCTCCAGAGCCGGAGCCGGTCGCGCTCGGCCGAGAGCGTCCGGAGGACCGACCGCACCTCCTCCCAGACCTCCGGGTTCCGGAAGAAGCTCGTGACGTTGACCGAGAAGGCGTCGAGCAGCGCCTCCTGCTCGGTCTCGTCGGCCGCGAGCAGTTCGTGGTAGTCGGCGTACCCGTCGGCGTCCGATCGCCGCATCCGGGAGGAGACCCGCCGGTCGAGGTAGGCGTCGTCGTAGTAGCTCGTGACGAAGCCCAGTTCGGCCTCGACGTAGTCGAGCAGGGCCTCGAACGCCTCGGTGTCTGCGTCGTCGAGGCTCACAGGTCCTCGACCCCCTGGTGGGTACTCGTGACCCTGAGCGTCCCCGTCTTCGGTACAAGTTCGAGCGACCGGCCGTGGTCGCCGCCGACGTCCTCGGCGACGACCCGGACGTCCCGGTCGGCGAGCGCGGCGCGGGTCCGCTCGACGTTGCGCTCGCCGACGCCCTCGCTGACGCCGGAGAAGTCGAACATCTGACTGCCCCCCGCGAGCTTGGCCTCCGCGGCGCCGACGTCGCCGCCCGCGGCCTCGAAGGCGTCGAGCAGTCGCTCGACCCCGAGCGCGGCCGACTTTGCGGGCTTGCCCCGGTCGTTGCCCGAGTCCTCCGGCAGCATGACGTGGGCCAGCCCGGCGACGCCGGCGGCCGGGTCGACGACCGCGACGCCGACGCAGGAGCCGAGCCCGCTGGTCGTGAGCCGGGTGTCGCCTTCGGCGACGGCGAGCTCCGCGACGCCGACCCGCACGCGCTCGGGCGAGTCGTCGACGAATGAGTGTCGTTCTGCCGTCATGCTCATAGTGACCCCGCTTTCGTGGTCCGCTCGGCCGTGGCGTCCGGGTCGATGTCGTCGAGGGCGGCCCGGAGCTGGGACTCGTCGGGGAGCGCGTAGATCTCGCAGTCGAACGCGCGGTCGTCGGCCCGGAGCGTGGCGTCGAACAGGAACGCGAACGATTGGCGCCGGCCGAGCCGGGCAACGACCGACTCGGCGACCGCCCGCCCCATGTCGTGGACGAACTGGGGCGGCGAGATGTCGATGGTGGCGTCGAGCACGTTCGCCCAGCCGTCGATGAAGCTGCTGGTCATCACGTTGCCGATCTCCTCGATCGCCGACCGCTGTCGGCCCTCGAACGTCACCGTCGGGTCGGCGCCGGGGACGAGCGCGTCGACGACCTCGCGGGCCGACGCCACGTCGAACAGGATCAGGACGTAGCCCCCGAGCGCTCCCTCGAACTCGAGGACGACGCCGACGTACTCCTCGTCGCGCAGTTCCGCGGGCACGTCCTCGACGGGGACGAACCGCAGCTGGCTGATGTCGACGTCGGTGTCGATGCCGGTCATCGCCGAGACGGTCTCGGAGGCGGTCTCCGCGCCGGTCCCCGCCATCTCGCGGAGGGACGCCAGCTTCTCGACCGGGACCTCCTCGTCGCCGCCCGACAGCATCGCCTGCATCGACTCGGCCTCGGGGAACATGTGGAACTCGAACTCCAGGGCCTCCCCGACGGCGCTGACCCGGCTCCGGAAGACGAACGCCCGGTCGCGGTCGAACTCGACCGCGTCGAGCAACCGCTCGCCGTCGCCCTCGACGTACTCGGGCGGCGAGATGTCGATGGTGGTCTCGAGGTGGTCGGCCCACCCGCCGACGAACCCGCTGGTGACGACGTTGCCGACCTCCGCGACCGCGCTCTCCTCGACGCCCGCGCCGGGCATCAGGGTGTCCAGCAGCGTCTCGGCCCCCTCCGACGAGAAGGTCAGCAGGCTGGTGCCGTCGATGCCGCCGTCGAAGTCGATGACGACGCCGACGCGCTCGTCGGCCCGCCGGAGCTCGTCGGCCGAGGCCAGCGTCACCTCGGTCACGTTGACCGCGGTCTCGATGCCGGTCATCCCGGTGAGGTTCTCGGCCGCGCGCTCGGCGCCGACCTGCGCTGTCCTGCTGAACGTTCCGAGCGATTCGATGTCGACGTTCATGGTTCGGTGCTCCCGGCCGCGTTCATTCGGTGTCCCCCGTCATTCGGTCTGTCCGTTCATTCGGTAGTTCGATTCCCCGGCGTCATATCTCGATCTGCTGCATCAGCGAGACCAGTTCCTCGAGTTCGGGGAAGGTGTACACCTTCACCTCGACGTCGGCCTCGCGAGCGTGCACGCGCGAATCAAAGACCAGAGCCATCTCGTCGGGCCGGGTGCCGACCAGGTTGTCGACCAGTTTCGACCCCGCGCCGTAGGTGAACTTCGGCGTCGAGATGTCGATGGTGGTGTTGAGCACGTTGGCCCACCCGTCGATGAACCCGCTGGTCATGATGTTGCCGATCTCCTGGACCGCAGAGCGCTCCATGTCGGAGAAGCCCTGCGAGGAGGGGTCTGCGCTCCCGGGGAGCATCCCGGTAGCGAGCTTCTTCGCGCTCTTGGCGCTGAAGAGGAACAGGATGTAGCCGTGAGGCGGTTCCACGAGTTCGATGTGCGTGCCGACCTGCTTGTCGTGACCGACGTGGGTCTTGATGTCGTCGATCTCGAGGAAGTTGATCTTCGTGATCTCCATCTCGGTCTCCATCCCCGTCATCTGGTTGAGGTGGTTGGCGACCGTGTTCGCCCCCTCCTTGGCCATCTGGTTGAACAGGTTCAGCTTTCGTATGTCGACTTGCAAGTTTCGTGAGTCACCTCTGCTCATAGTCTGGGTCCTCTCGTAGGGTCGGTCGTAGCCTGCCTCGGTACCGGTGCTCCACCGACGGCGTCACGGACGCGACACGGTCCGACGACGGGGTCGGACCCCGACGCGAGTACGACCGTCCCGATCATAGCGTCTCCACGTCCAGGATCGTCACCACGTCGCCCTCGCCGAGGACCGCGGCGCCCGACAGTCCGGGGATGCCCGACAGGATGCCCTCGAACGGCTTGACGACGACCTCCTCCTGGCGGCTGACGGCGTCGCAGTGGATGGCGACCTTGCGCTCGGACTCCTTGACCCGGACCAGCATGCCGTCGCCGTTCCTGGTCTCGCCGGGGACGTTCAGCGCGTCGCCGAGGCGCACGAGGGGGTAGACCGTGTCGTCGTGGGTGACGACCTCCTCGCCCTCGACGGTCTGGACGTCCTCCATCCGCCGGATCTCGTCGACGTTCTTGATCGGGACGCCGTACTCCTCGTCGCCCGACTGGACGAACAGCACCTTGACGATGGCGACCGTCACCGGCAGCGAGAGGCTGAACGTCGTGCCCTCGCCGGGCGCGCTGTCGACGCTGATCTCGCCGTCGAGCCGGGAGACGGTGTCCTGGACGACGTCCATCCCGACGCCGCGACCGCTGACGTCGGTCACCTCGTCGTTGGTGGAGAACCCGGCGTGGAACACGAGCTTCTGGGCCTCCTCGGTGTCGAGCTTCTCGGCCTCCTCTCGGCTCATCACGCCCTTCTCGACCGCCTTGGTCCGGATGGCGTCGGGGTCGATGCCGCTGCCGTCGTCCTCGACCTCGATGGTCACCCGGTCGCGCTCTCGGAATCCGCGGAGCTGGATGGTCCCCTCGGAGGACTTGCCCGCGGCCTCGCGCTCCTCGGGCGACTCGATGCCGTGGTCGACCGCGTTGCGCAGCAGGTGCATCAGCGGGTCGCTGATCTCGTCGAGGATGGTGCGGTCGAGCTCGATGTCGGTCCCCTCCATCGCGAAGTCGATCTCCTTCTCCTGCTCGCGCGCGAGGTCCCGGACCAGCCGCGGGAACTTGTTGACCACCTTCTTGAGCGGGACCAGCCGCATGTCCATCACGGTGTCCTGAAGGCTCGAGGTGATCTTGTCGAGTTCGTCGAGGTGGTCCTCGGCGCTGTCGAACTGGGCCTGTTCGACCGACCGCCGGAGCTTGATGCGGCTCGTGACCAGCTGTTCGACCTGGCCGTGGAGGTCGTCGAGCTGGTCGACGTCGACGCGGACCGACTGGATCTCCTCTATCTCCTGGGCCGCCGAATCGTCCCCGGCGTCCGACGAATCGCCGCCGGAGCCGGAGTCGTCAGACTCGCCGGCGGCTGAATCGGCCGTCTCGACCACGTCGGCGTCGGTGAAGTCGTCGGCCGACTCCTCGCCGTCGCCGGTCGCGTCGGCGCTCTCGGCGGTCGCGTCTCCCGCTTCGGCCTCGGGTGCGGTTTCCGCCCCGGTCTCAGACGCGCCCGCGTCCGAGGGTGACGCACCTTCGACGTCGATTTCGTCGACGTCGAGCGCGGTGACGGTCCCGTCCTCGATCTTGCCGACCGACTCGACGACCGCCTCGACCTCGCCGGCGCCGTCGGCGACGACGAACGCGTCGAAGCCGTCGTCGTACTCGCCGTCGTTGATGGCGTCGACGCCCGGGACCGTCCCGAGCAGGTCGAGGTCGTCCTGGAGCCCCTCCAAGGCGAACATGCCGTCGACGCCCTTCATCTGGGGGTCGCCCATGTCCACGTCGACGTGGAACACCGGGCCGTCGGCGGCCGCCAGCGCCGCGGGGTCCTCGAACTCGCCGACCGGGACGTCGCCGAGCCCCGACTGGTCGGTGGCGTCGGCAGCCCCGTCGTCCGGTTCGTCGTCGGCCTGCGAGTCGGCGGTCGCGTCAGCGTCGGCGTCGTCGCCGTCGCCGGGCGCGGCTCCAGCATCACCGTCGTCGCCCGCATCTGCGCCGTCTGCCGGGGCGGCGCCGCCGCGCTCGATGACCTCGCGGATCTGCTCGATGGTGTCGTCGGGGTCGATGTCGGACTCGCCCTCGTCCTCGATCTGGTCGAGCGCGCGGTCGATCTCGTCGACGCCCGCGAACACGAGGTCCATGATCTCGGGCGTGACCTCCATCCGGCCCTGACGGATCTCGTCGAGCAGGTCCTCGATGGCGTGCGCGAGGTTGCTCGCGTCCTGGAACCCCATCGCACCGAAGTTGCCCTTCAGCGTGTGGGCGGTCCGGAAGATGGAGTCCATCGCTTCCTCGTCGCTCGGGTCGTCCTCCAGTTCGAGCAGGGAGTTGTTCAACTCCGTGACGTTCTCTTCGCTCTCGCGTATGAAGTCCTGTATGTAGTCGTCCATGTGTTGTCACCCGTTCGCGCTGATCGTGTCGAGGATCGCCTGCCCCATCTCGTCGGCCGACCGGACCTCGTCGACGCAGCCGGTCTCGATGGCCCGGGCCGGGATGCCGAACACCGAGCACGAGGCCTCGTTCTGGGCGAGCGTCGCGCCGCCCGCCGCCTTGATGGCCTCGATGCCCGCCGCCCCGTCCGACCCCATGCCGGTCAGCACGACGCCGGTCAGGGGGCCGTCGACCTTCGCGGCGGCCGTCTCCATCGTCACGTCGATGGCCGGCCGCACGCCGTGGAGCTGTTCGTCCTGCTGGAGGCGGACCCGGATGCGGCCGTTACCGTAGCCGGCGACCTCCATGTGGTAGTCGCCCTTCGCCACCAGCGCCTCGCCGCCCGAGATGCGCGTCCCGTCGGTGGCCTCGCGGACGTCGTACTCGCTGCGGCGGTCGAGGCGGTCGGCGAACCGGCCGGTGAAGCCGTCGGGCATGTGCTGGACCACCAGCACCCGGAGGTCGGCCTCCAGCGGGAGGCTCGACAGCACGCGCTCGACCACACGCGGGCCGCCGGTCGACGCCCCGACGACGAGGGTCGGGTTCCGGGCGTACCGGTGGTCGGCCTCCAGCGGCCCGCTGGTCGTGTCGACCTCCTCGACCGACGAGGGGTCGGCCCGGGTCGCCGACTCGACCTTTGCGACGAGCGCGTCGCCGTGGGCCGAGATCTCGGTCGAGACCTCCCCGCCGGGCTTGGCGAGGAAGTCGACCGCGCCCTTCTCCAGCGCCTCGAACGTCGCCTCGGCGCCGTCCTCGGTGTGGGCCGACAGCATCAGGACCGGCGTCGGGTTCGTCGCCATGATCTCCTCGACGGCCTCGATGCCGTCCATCCGGGGCATCTCGACGTCCATCGTCACCACGTCGGGGTCGTGGGTCTCGACCGCTTCGACGCCGGCCGCGCCGTCGCTGGCCTGGGCGACCACGTCGATGCCGCCGTTCTCGAGAATGTCGGAGATGACCGTCCGCATGAAGTGCGAGTCGTCCACGACGACGGCCTGAGTCATGCTGAGATGACGTCCTCGATGGCGTCCATCACGCTGGGTTTCTGGAAGGGTTTGGTGATGTAGCCGTCCGCGCCCGCCTTGATGGCGGCCTTCATCTTCTCCTCCTGACCGATGCTGGTGCACATGATGATGTTCGAGTCCGGGTCCTCCTCCTTGATCTCGGTCGTGGCCTCGATGCCGTCGCGGATGGGCATCACGATGTCCATCATCACGAGGTTCGGGGAGTGCTGCTCGTAGAGCTCGACCGCCTCGACGCCGTTCTCGGCCTCGCCGGCGATCTCGAACTCCTCCTCGAGTATCTCCCGGAGTAGATTCCGCATAAATTCCGAATCGTCCACGATGAGTACGTTTTTCGCCATACGATGGTCACCTACGCGCTGGTTTGAAACGGGGTGAAATAAATTCTCCCCTCCGATTATCACGAGTGATGCTCGTCCGAACCCGCCGGCGAGCGGCGGTTCGGTCGGGTCGCGCGGCCCGTTTCCCCGCGGTGTGGAGTCGCCCCGTCATTTCAACTGCCCGATGATGGCGTCGATGTCGATCCAGACCACGAGGTCGAGCCCGTCGCCGTTGGGCTTGCGGATGACGCCGCGCGAGACCTTCTCCTCGATTCCCCGGGTGTCGAGGTCGGTGAGGTCCTCCTCGGTGTCGATGTTGCGCTCGGGGTGGTCGGTGACCTCGAGCACCTCGTCGACCCGGATGCCGATCTTCTGCTTGTCGTCGGCCCGGTCGAGCACGAGGACGTTCTGCTCGTCGCCCTCGGGCGCCTCGCCGTCGTCCTCCATGCCGAGGAACGTCCGGGGGTTGATGATGGCGGTGGTCTCGCCCCGGAGGTCCATCACGCCGTCGATGGAGTCGGCGGTCCGGGGGATGCGCGTCACCTTCTTTATCTCCACGATGCTGTCGACCTCGTCGATGTCGACCGCGCAGTAGTCGTCGCCGAGGCGGAACTCCACGACCTGACGTGTCGGGACGTTCTCGACCTCGGGCGCGTCGGTCTCGTCCGTGCCGTCGCCGGCGTCTGCGTCTGTCTCCTGTACCTCCATGGCGCTCTCTATCTGGACCATCGAAGCGGACCACATAAAACCCGGCCCCGCCTCTCGGAGATGATAATCGGGCGGGGGAAACGTACTTGTCGCCGCGGCGTAACGACGGGCGTATGACTCGTCCCCGGCGCGCCGCCCTCGGTTCCTCCTTCGTCGTCTCTTTCCTCGCGGCGTCCGTGCTCGTCGCGACGCTCCTCGCCGCAACCGCCCCGGCCGCGTCGGCCCCGCCGCCGAGGCCCCTCTGCGACGCCTGCGGCGACTCGTTCGAGGACACCGCGGCGTCCCACGGCGTCGACGTCGCCGTCGACCGCAGCACCGCGACGCTGTCGGTCCACCGGAACGGGAGCGCCACCTGGGTCGTCCGGAACCGCCTCGCCGACACCGACGGGCTCGCCAGACTACGCGCAAACGCCACCCTCAGGACCGAGATCGCCGACCGAGCGATGTGGGACACGGAGTTCCAGGAGGCGACCGTCTCGCAATCGAACGTCCTGACCCTGCGCTACCGCGAACCCGAGTTCGCCGAGCGGTCGGTCGGCGGCGTCCTCCGGTCGGGCGCGTTCACCGAGGCCTACGGCTACCGCAACCTCGACGGCCTCGGCGCGGACAGCCTCGCGGTGGTCGCGCCCGATGGTATGCGGGTCGGCTGGACTGTGCCCGGCGCGGCGGTCGGCGACGACGGTCGCCGGACGACGCTCACCGAACTCGACCGCTACGGATTCGTCACCCTCGTCCCCGAGGGCGCGACCCTCGGCCCGGTGCTGAGCCTCCTCGCGGTCGCGGCGCTGCTCGGGCCCGCCCTCGCGACCAACCTCCTGACGCGGGTCGCGATTCCCAGCGCGCTGTTCGGCGTCCTCGTCGCCGCGGCGTGCGGCGGCCTCGTCCGGTTCGACCGGCGGGTCGAGCCCGTCGCCGAACGCGCCGGCGCGATGCTCGCGGGCCTCGGCGTCCTCGCTGTCGGACTCGCGCTGCTGTCCGGCGGGGTCTCGCTGCTCGGGGGCGCGGCAGCCCCGGTGTTCGGGGTCGGCGCGGCCGCAATCGCGTTCGGCGCGGCGCTCTCGCGGCCGGGCGTCCGGGAGCGACTGACCTACCGGCGGCTGGTCGCCGGCGCCGCGCTGGGCGTCCTCGTCGCCGCGGCGTCGACGCTGGCGGCCGCCGTCGCGCTCGACCAGAGCGGACTGACCCTCGCGTTCCTCACCAGCCTCCCGCCGCTGGTGCCCGTGTTCGCCCTGTTCCCTGCGGGGTACGCGCTCGGCGCCGGGAATCGACGCCTCGCCGTCGCGACCGCGACGGTCGGGTTCGGGGCCTCGTTGCTCCCGTTCGTGTCACTCTTCACTCCGAGACCGCAGTTCGGCCCGCTGGTCGTTCTGTTCGCGGCGGCGTACGCTGCCGCCGTCGCCGCAGTCGGCGCGCCGCTGCTCGTCGTCGGGATGGCGCTCGCCGAATCGACGCCGGACGACCCCACGGCGGGCGCTCCGAGTGCAGGTCGATAACGGAATCGAGCCGGGCAGAAACCCGAATTTCTGATTTCAGACGTTCTCCGGCGGGAACACCATGCCGCGGTCGTCCTGCACCGCCTCGAAGAGGTCCGCGATGGTGTCGTCCGGGCCGAGGTCGTAGGCCTCGAGGATGGCCTGGAGGCAGGACGGCGAGTACCGGACCCTGACGTTCGACTCGGTGAGCAGGATGCCGAGCACGTCCTCGACCGCGGTCTCGGTCGTCAGTTGCTGGGCGTACCACCGCAGGAGGCTGTCGAACACCGTGGTCACGTCGTCGGAGAACATCTGCTGGTGGGAGACGGCGTCGTCGGACTTCGCGCTGGCGTGGAAGCCGTACCGCGCGCTGGTCCCCCGGAGGTCCTCCTCGAGCCACCGCTTGACCGCGCCGGAGTCGACGTCTGCCGCGGCGCCCCCGGCGGGCGACCGGTCGGTCGCTTGCCCGGACTGGTCGGTCGCGGAACGGGAGGGTTCCCCTGCCCCCTCGGCCGCGGACTCCCCGGACGAGGGGTCGTCGCGAACGTTCTCGGGCACCCGGGGCCGGGAGTCGGTGCCGATGACGTACCGGTCCTCGTCCAGCGGGACGACCTGCTCCTCGTCCTCGAAGTCGAGTTCGTCGGGAGACAGCGCCGACCCGTCGCCGGCGCTCCTGGCCTCGTCCGGCCGCGTGAGGGACGGTTCCTCGGGGTCCCGGCCGCCGTCCGGCGTCGGACTCATTGCGAGACGGTACCGTTCGGGTTCACATAAACCCACCGCCTGTGCGAGCGAAACCGGCCGGTACTCCCGGCCTCCGGCGGGGTCTCCGGGGGTTCGTCCCGGCGGTCGACTCCTCCGGTCGGACGACCGCCGGCGAGACGCCCTCGACCTCGGAAACCGCAATACTTGCCAGGGCGGCCCTGGCCCGTCTCTCCCGTTCTTTCGACGATCGTTGAAATAGGGATTTATTATCGTCGAACTACTCGTGTACGGTATCGAAATGAGCGTTCAACGTCCGACGACATCGTCGAGAGAACTGCCGACGGAACTGGAGTCCCCGCGGGCGAAGCTCGTGTATCTCTACCTCCTGCCCGGGGCGGCGTCGATAGACACCCTCCAGCGCGACCTCGATGTCGAGAAGATAACGCTGTACAGCATCCTGCGTACGCTCCGGGAGCGCGGCCTCGTGGAGAAGCGCGGCGGGTCGTTCGCGGTCGTCGAGTAGCTACTCCTCGTCCTCTTCGGGACAGAGCTGGTCCGGCGTGCGCTCGTAGCGCGGCGTGGCGACGAACTGCGCGATGCGTTCGCGTTCGTCATCTGAGAGGGGCATATCCGTTGAGACTCACGGCAGGGGTAAAAAGACAGCGGCTACTGTCAGGCGGCCCGACCTCCCGGCCGGACGACCGTTCCCCGCCGCGTCGTCGGGGGCTCTGTGGCCCGTCTCCGTCCGACGGCGGCCTGTTCGGGACTGCTATCGCCGACAGTCCTATACCCGGGAAGTCCCGAAGTGGAATGGGGATCGCATGCCGGTCAGTAACATCACCGGACGCACGGGGGGACAGCATGGCTGAGGTCGACGACAAGTACCCCGAGGAGTCGGGGCGGCGCCGGTTCGTGAAGGGCGTCGTCGGGAGCGCCGCGCTCTCGGGCGTGGGGACCGCGGCGGCCGCGAGCATCAACTCGGCGACCGCACCGACCGGGGCGGGCGGCGGCATCACCCAGTACTACGGCGTCGAGAACGTCGCGGGGCCCGCGCCGCGCGGGATGCCCCAGATTCCGATCGAGATCGACGACGAGGGGTTCCTGAAGGGCGCCTGGCCCGAACCGGAGACTGTCACCCAGCAGGGTCGCGAGGTGACGGTCGCCGAGATGCAGCTCGGCGGCATCACCTACTCCAGCGAGTGGTTCCAGTACTGCGGCGTCCAGACGTACCCGGGCGCCGAGCCCGACGCCGACCAGGACAACTTCTTCCGGTACGCGGGGTCCGCACCGTACGAGTGGCAGAGCGAGGAGGTCGAACCCGGCGCCAAGGTCAACGTCTCGGACTTCGAGGACTACGAGACGTGGGGCAACGGCATCGGCGAGAGCGGTATCGGCAAGCCCGCGCTGGCGACCTGGCGCTCCCAGGACGTGCCGCCGTCGGGGACGATGCCGGTCCAGATCATCCGGAGCGAGCGCATCGCGCAGATGGCCGACCAAGGCGAGCAGTGGCTCCAGGCCAGCACCGAGCAGGGGTTCATGGCCAACCTCAACAAGTGCACCCACTTCTGCTGCGTCCCCGGGTTCAAGTCGCTGGCCTCCAGCGCTCAGTTCGGGGCCGCCAACGAGATCTACTGCCAGTGTCACCAGTCGGTGTACGACCCGTTCAGCATCGTCCAACTCTCGTTCACCGCCCTGCCCCGGCCTGACGGGTGACGCTCCGTCGGTCGTAGTCGCTCGCTGGCCTCGACCCCGCAGTTCGGCCGTCGGCTCTGCCGGTCGACGTCGCTCTCGCGTCCCGCGATGACGACGGCTAATTGTCACTTTTCGGATACGGCAACAAACGTTTTATAGCCGCGGTAAGCATCCACCACCGTTGAAGCGCATGCTCTCCGCAGTCCTCGACCGGCTCAGAGGTATGGTGGGGTCGTCGGCCGCAGACGCCGACGACGAGAACGGCGTTCGGGACGACGGACCGGACCTCTACGAGTGCGAGGGCTGCGGGGCGGTGTTCATCTCCAGACCCGACGAGTGCTCGAACTGCGAGGACGACGACTTCACGAACGTCGGAAAGTTCCAGTGACCCGGGCCCGTCTCGACCGCTCTGCCTCTCCACTGCTCGTTTCTCCGGACCGAACTGCCAAACTCACCTCCGAGCAGCATCAGTACCGGCGTCGAACAAGACCGTGAAACCTCGGTGCTGTCGATGGAACGTCGGTGAGCGACACAGCGTGTTAGGAACCCGCGGACAACTGGCGACGGCTGGACGAGCGTTACTTCCCCCTGTTCTGCCGTCTCGTCCGGCCGCCGGAGGTCCGCAGACCGCCGAGCGGGTAGGGTGCGCTCGGCGGTCCCCATCGCGTCACAGGCGTCGGTGCGCCCGGGAGTCGTTCGGCGACGCCGCGGCGGGCAGTCGGCGAGTCGCTGGTACGCAAGTCGCAGCGCGGCGAGGCGGTCTATCACCGCCTATCCGTCGAGAGGACCGTACAGTAGATAAAACGGCGGCAGACTCCCGATCGTTTCATTTTAAGTCGATCCACGTGTTACGAAGTCGACCGTTCCGCAGTGCCGAATCCGCTGCAACCGCCGGGTGGATTCATACCGACCGAGTCGGATGAGGCAACTGCCGGCGCGCCCACTCGCCGCGCACCGGTCTACCAGCCATGGACTTCGAAACCGCGTTCGACGTACTGAGCAACGAACACGGACGCGCCGTCGTGGAGACCCTCGCGGAGACCGGCCGGCTCTCCCGCCGGGAGCTGACGGCGCGACTCCTCGCCCGCGGCGTCGGCCCAGACGATTCGGACCGGTCGTCCCGGCGCCGGCTCCGCATCGCGCTCCACCACAACCACCTGCCCCACCTGGCCGATGCCGGCGTCGTGACGTACGACGACGAGACCGTGGCGCCGACCCGGGAGCTCGACGCCGTCGCCGAGTGGCTCGACCGCTCCGGGGCGACCGGGCCGCCCGACACACTCGACGACCGGCTGGCCGAGTTCTACGCGTGAGCGGCCCCCGGCCGGCTCACGTTTCTCGACAGTCAGGAACTCAGAATCGGGACGCCGACGAGAGGAAGCCAGGGGTGGGATTTGAACCCACGAACTCCCGATTACAAGTCGGGTGCTTGAACCGCCCAAGCTCCCCTGGCGCGTACCGCCACGTTCAGGCTACTCCTTTGTGAGCGTATCGCTTTCGACCGATTTTTCCAGTTCGACCCGGTGGGGAGCGTAGCCGTGGCGGCGGTAGAACCGCCGGGCGTCGTCGTTGCCGGCCATCACCTCCAGCGCGACGGCGTCGGCGCCGGCCTCGGCGAGTCGGCGCTCGGCGGTCCGGAGCAGGTCCGACCCGATGCCCTCGCCCCGCCGGGCCGGGACGACCGCGATGTTCCGGACGACGCCCCGAGTCGCGTCCTGCACGTAGTCGCCGGTCTCGACGCCGAAGGTGACGAACCCGACGATCTCGCCGTCGTCAGTCCGGGCCACCAGCAGCTCGTCGGCGACCGCGCTCCTGGCGACCGCCGCCCGGACGGTCGCGCGGTTCTCCTCGGCCAGCAGGTGGGAGTCGAACGCGCGCTGCTCGGCCGCCAGCTCGACCCACTGGTCGGCCACCTCGTCGGCGTCGGCCGGCGTTCCCGGTTCGACGGAGACCATTCAGTCCCGGAGCGCCTCCACCGCGGGCAGGCTCTCGCCCGTGAGCATGTTGAGCGCCGCGCCCCCGCCCGTGCTCACGTGGTCGAACCCCTCGATGCCGAACCGCCGGATGGCCGCCGCCGTGTCGCCCCCGCCGACGACGCTGTACTGGGCCTCGGTCGCGGTCGCGAAGAGGTCGCGCGTCCCCCGGGCGAACGTCTCGTCCTCGAAGACCCCCGCCGGCCCGTTGAGGACGACCGTGCCCGAGTTCCGGATGGTCTCGGCGTAGCTCTCGACGGTCGCCCCGCCGACGTCCATCGCGGACTCGCCCTCCCGGGGCGGCAGGTCGTCGACCGCGATCTCGTGGCGCTCGCCGTCGCGCTCGACCGCCACGTCGATCGGGAGCCGGATGCGGTCGCCGTGCTCGTCGAGCAGGTCGGCCGCGCGGTCGATCTCGTCCCAGTAGCCCTGCTCGTAGACGAAGTCTGCGCTGGCGTCGCCGAGGTCCCGCTCGTCGGCCAGCAGGAACACGTTCGCGACCACGCCGGTCGTCAGCACCCGGTCGGCGAGCCCCCTGTCGAGGACGCTCTCGACGACCGTCATCGAGTCGGGGACCTTCGCACCGCCGATGACGTAGGTCCGGGGCTCGGGCGTGCTCGCCATGTCGCCCAGTACGTCGAGCTCCCGCTCCATCACCCGGCCGGCGTAGCCCGGAACTCGGGTCGGGAATCCGACGATGGAGGGCTGAGAGCGGTGTGCCGCGGCGAAGGCGTCGTTGACGTAGGCGTCGAGCACCGGGACGAGCTTGTCGACGAGTTCGGTCTCGCCCGCGCGGGCGGCCGGGAACTCCATGTACTCCTCGCTGTAGAAACGGGTGTTCTCGAGCACCACCGCCTCCCCGTCGCTCAGGTTCTCGACCGCCCGGCGGGCGTCCGTCGAGAACGTCGCGTCGGAGTACTCGACCGGCGCCTCGAGCAGTTCGTCGAGGCGGTCGGCGTGCGGGCGGAGGTCCCTGAACTGGTCGCCGCCGGGCCGGCCCTGGTGGGCGAGGACGGCCACCCGGCCGCCCCGCTCCAGCAGTTCCGAGAGGGTGTCGACGTGGGCGCGGAGGCGGGCGTCGTCCGCGAGGTCGCCGTCGTCCGTCAGCGGACTGTTGATGTCGATACGCACTCCGAGCGTGGTCCCTTGGACGGCGAGGTCGTCCAGGGTCTCTATCGGCATGTACCACACTCCGACAGCCCGAGGCATATATGTGTCGGGCTACCTGACAAATAGAAATTCGATTCCGAGTGAACTTTCGGTCGGGATGTGTTAAGTTCACCTATTACAAACTTTTTTATACCCGGTGTGAGACCTACTGGTAGACTATGACAGGCAAAGAGAAGTCGCGGCGCGCGTACATCAAAGCTACCGGGGCGGCCGGCGTGGCCGGCCTGACCGGACTCTCCGGTTGTATCGGCAGCCTTACAGGTGAGGGTTCGCAGGAGACGACCACCGAGGAGGAACAGGAGACCTCCGGAGGCGACGACACTACGACTTCGGGCGACGACGAGCAGGACCAGGGCGGCCAGCCCATCCAGATGGGCTCCATCCTCCCCATCACCGGGTCGCTCAGCGCGTACGGCGCCGGCATGCAGAAGGCGGTCAACCTCGCGGCCCAGCACATCAACGACGCCGGCGGGCCGCTCGGCCGGCAGGTGCAGGTCACCAACAAGGACAGCGAGACCAAGCCCGCGAAGGCGACCCAGAAGTACCGGACGCTGGTCAACGAACAGGGCATCATCGGCTTCGTCGGCGCCGCCTCCAGCGGCGTGTCGGTCCCGCTCGCCCAGCAGATCGCCGCCGACAAGGTGATGCAGGTCAGCAACGCCAGTACGACGCCCGCACTCGCCGAGATCGGCTACAACGACGACGAGTCGGTCAAGTACTTCGGCCGGACCGCGCCCAACGACGGCCAGCAGGGTATCGTGATGGGTCGCATCATGAACGAGTCCGACTACATCGGCGCCGACAAGGCCGCGTTCCTCTACGTCAACAACGCCTACGGCGAGGGCCTGGCCGAGAAGGCGAGCGCCGCCTTCGACGGCGAGGAGGTCGGGATGGTCCCCTACGACAAGAAGTCCAGCGACTACACGTCGACGCTGGACAAACTGTTCGAGAACGACCCGGACGCCATCGGGTTCGTCGGCTACCCCGGCAACGGGAAGACCATCCTCCAGCAGTGGTCGAACGGCGGCTACGGCGGCGAGTGGGTGCTCAGCGAGGGCCTGAACAGCTCGCAGTTCTTCCAGGACCTCAGCGACATCACCGACGGGATGTATGTCGCCTCGCCGAGCCCCGAGTCGACGCAGAGTTCCGACACCTTCGACGAGGCGATGGGCGACCAGGCGGGGACCCTGTTCGCGCCCCACGCCTACGACGGGCTGTTCCTCCAGGCGCTCGCCATGCACAAGGCCGGCGAGGCCTCGGGGACCGCCATCGCCGAGAACATCCGGTCGGTCTCCCGGCCGGGCGGCGAGAAGGTGTACGCCGGCGAGTTCGAGAAGGCAAAGCGACTGCTCGACGAGGGGACGGAGATCGACTACCAGGGCGCGTCCAGTCCGGTCGACATGAACAAGAGCCTCGAACCCCTCAACCGGTTCGCGGTCATGCAGGTCAGCGGCGGCGAGACCGAGGAACTCGAGGCGATCGAGCGGTCGTGGTTCGAGGGCAAACTGTAGCTCGCTGATAGGTTCGAGACGCCGCCTCACACTTTCTCGGCGCACGGGAACCCGGTTTCTTTCGGCGGATTTCCGAAAACGGCTTGAACTATCCGCCCGTGTCGTGGTAACCATACACAATTGTTTATTACTACGGCGTCGTGTATCACGTCGGAGATGTCAGAGAAACATCGGACGACACGGCGAACTGTACTGAAGGGCGCGACGGCCGCGGGGGTGGCCGGGTTGACCGGACTGTCGACGTCGGCGGGCGCACGGCAGGGCGGCCCCATCCCGATGGGGTCGATCCTCCCCATCACCGGGAACCTCAGCGCGTACGGAAGCGGGATGCAGAAGGCGGTCAACGTCGCGGTGCAGGACGTCAACGACGCGGGCGGGCCGCTGGACCGCCAGATAAACATGTCGAACACAGACAGCCAGACCCAGCCCTCGCGGGCCATCCAGCAGTACAACTCGCTGGTCAACGAGCAGAACATCATCGGCTTCGTCGGCGCCGCCTCCAGCGGCGTCTCGGTCCCGCTCGCCCAGAACGTCGCCGCCGACCAGGTCATGCAGATGAGCAACGCCAGCACGTCGCCGGCGCTGGCGGAGATCGGCTACGCAGAGGGGAGCAACCTGAAGTACTTCGGGCGGACCGCGCCCAACGACGCCCAGCAGGGCATCGTGATGGGCCGGATCCTCAGCGACGACCAGTACATCGGCGCGGACAGGGCCGCGTTCCTCTTCGTAGACAACCCCTACGGCCAGGGGTTGGCCGAGCGGGCCCGCGAGCAGTTCCAGGGCGAGACGGTCGGGATGGTCGGCTACAGCCAGCGGGCCAGCGACTACACCTCGACGCTCGACTCGCTGTTCGAGAACGACCCGGACGCCATCGGGTTCATCGGCTACCCCGGCAACGGCCGGACCATCCTCAACCAGTGGAACAACGGCGGTTACGGCGGCGAGTGGGTGCTCAGCGAGGGCCTCAACTCCTCGGAGTTCCTCAGCAGTCTGAGCGACATCACGGCGGGGATGTACGTGGCCTCGCCGAACCCCGAGCAGACCAGAGGAGCCACGCGGTTCGAGGAGAAGATGGGCGACCAGGCCGGGACGCTGTTCGCGCCCCACGCCTACGACTGCCTGTTCCTCCAGGCGCTCGCCATCCAGGCCGGCGGCGAGGCGTCCGGGACCGCCATCGCCGAGAACATCCGGTCGGTCTCCCGGCCCGAGGAGGGCGCCAGCCAGCAGACCGCGACCACCACCGGGGGCGGCGGTGGCGGCGGCCAGCAGGCCAACCTCGTCACGGTCGGCGAGTTCCAGAAGGCCAAGGACCTGCTCGCCAACGGCGAGGACATCAACTACCAGGGCGCGTCCAGCCCCGTCAACCTCAACGAGTCCCTCGAACCGCTCAACCAGTTCGCCATCCTGCAGGTGCAGGACGACGGGTCGACGGAGGCCCTGGAGACGATCCCGCGGAGCTTCTTCCAGGGCCGGCTCAACGGCGGCGGTGGCGGCGGCACGACGACCACGACGCAGGGGTAGCGACTCCGACGACCGAGCTGCTTTTTTAGCGCGGACTCCAGACTCCGGCAGCGGACGCGATACGCCGCGAGTTCGGCGCCGGGAGAGCCGCGAGCTACGGAAGTCGAAAACGGACCGCAGCGGAAATCGAGATCGGCGGGGTCAGTCGTCTGTCGCGGCCTCGCCGGCCTCGCCGCCGGAGTCGCCGCCACCGCCGCCGAGGTAGAGTTCGGTCACCTCGTCGTTGTCGAGCAGCGCCTCGCCGGTGTCCTCGAAGCGGTTCTCGCCCATCTCCAGCACGTAGCCCCGGTCGGAGTTCCGCAGGGCCTTCCGGGCGTTCTGCTCGACCATCAGGATGGCGGTGCCCGACGCGTTGATCTCGATGATCTTCTCGAACACCTCGTCGACGAGGTCGGGCGCCAGCCCGGCCGAGGGCTCGTCGACCAGCATCAGGTCCGGGTCGACCATCAGCCCGCGGCCCATCGCGAGCATCTGCTGCTGGCCGCCCGACATGGTGCCGGCCTTCTGGTTCTGGCGCTCCTCGAGGATGGGGAAGCGCTCGAACACCTCCTGGAGGGCGTCCTCGGGCATCGAGTCGAGGATGTACGCGCCCATCTCCAGGTTCTCCCGGACGGTGAGGTTCGGAAACACGTTGTCGACCTGCGGGACGTAGCACATCCCCTCGCGGGTGATCTCGTCGGGCCGGAGGTCGGTGATCTCCGAGTCGTCGAACGTCACCGACCCCTCCCAGCAGTCGATGAGCCCGAACACGGCCTTCATGAACGTGGACTTGCCGGCGCCGTTCGGCCCGATGATGCAGACGATCTCGTCGTCTTCCACGTCCATCGAGACGCCGTGGAGGATCTGGGCGTCGCCGTAGCCCGAGACGATGTCGCGGGCTTCGAGTAGCGCCATCGGTTATCCCCCCAGGTACGCGTCGACGACGCGCTGGTCGTTCTGTACTTCCTCGGGCGTGCCTTGCATCAGCTTCTTGCCTTGGTCCATGACGATGATGGTGTCCGAGAGGTTCATGATGACCTCCATGTCGTGTTCGACGATGCAGAACGTGTAGCCCTGCTCGCGCAGGCTCTCGATGCGCTCGAGCAGCTTGTCGGTCAGCGCGGGGTTGACCCCGGCAACCGGTTCGTCCAGCAGGATGAGGTCGGGGTCGGTCATGAGCACCCGACCGAGCTCCAGCAGCTTGCGCTGGCCGCCCGAGAGGTTGCCGGCGTACTCGTTGGTCAGGTGATCGATCTCGAGGAACTCCAGCATCTCGACGGCGCGCTCGCGCACGTCCTCCTCCTCCTCGGCGACCGCGCCGCGGCGGAACCACGCGTTCGGGAGGCTCTCTCCCCGCTGGTCCTGGGGCGCGAGCATCAGGTTCTCCAGCACGGTCATCCCCTGGAGCTCGCGGGTCAGCTGGAACGTCCGGGAGAGCCCGGCCTCCGAGACCCGGAACGGCCGCTTGTTCTTGACCTCGAAGACGTCGTTCTTGATCTTCTCCTCGGCCTGGTAGACGCCCGCGCCGAGCCCCGCGCCGACGACCGCCGCGCCGGCCAGGCCGAGCGTGGAGACCCCGGACGACGCCGCGGCGGCCAGACCGGCGCCGCCGAAGGTCATCCCGGACGCGCTCATCCAGATGCCCTGCTCGGTCTCGCTCGGCCGCATGATGTCCTGGAGGTCGGTGTCCCGGTAGCGGATGTCGCCGCTGTCGGGCTCGTAGAACCCGCTGATGAGGTTGAACGTCGTGGTCTTGCCCGCGCCGTTCGGGCCGATGAGACCGGTGACGGTCCCCTCCTCGACCTCGAACGTCGCGCCGTCGACGGCGGTGATGCCGCCGAACGTCTTGCGCAGGCCCTCGACCTCGAGTATCGATTCGCCGGTGCCGTGCGTCTGGGTTTCGGATTCGACTGTCTCGCTCATTCTTCGGCCACCTCCGCGACCGTTCGTTTCTCGCCCCACAGCCCCTCGGGGCGGTAGTAGAGGATGACGATGAGCAGCGCGCCGATGAACGCCAGCCGGAGCGCCTGCACCGACGACCGGGCCGACGTCGGGAAGAACGCCGCGATGTCGGCGGTCGCCTTCTGGAACGCCCAGTAGATGGTCGCTCCCAGGATCATCCCCTTGTTGTTGGCGGTGCCGCCGATGATGAGCGCCAGGAACGCGATGAACGTCACCCGGGGCGCGAACATCGTGTGGACCAGGCTCTGGAAGTAGATGGCGGTCAGGCCGCCGGCGAACCCGGCCAGCGCCGACCCGAGCATCATGCTCTGGACCTTGTACGCGAAGGTGTTCTTCCCGAGCGAGGTCGCCACGTCCTCGTCCTCGCGGATGGCCTTGAGCACCCGGCCGAACGGCGACTCGACCGTGATCTCCGAGAGGTAGTACAGCATCGCCAGCGACGCCAGCGTCAGCACCAGCAGGAACCGCGAGTAGTCGAACGCGGCCGAACCGCCCTGGAACTTCAGCAGCCAGACCAGGTTCTGGAACGTGTTGTTCACCACCGCGTCGAACCCGCCGCGCTTGAACGGGACGATGTTGGCCATCCCGAAGTACCGGATGGCGAACAGCCAGATGGCGCCCACGCCGACGATGCGGACGAACTCGACGCCCGAGCCGAACCGCTCCCAGTTCGATCCGAGGTAGTAGACCCCGTAGAGGAACGCCACCAGCAGGCCCATCGTGGCGAACAGGCCCACGCTGCTCGTCGCGTCGCCGGTGCTCTCGCCGCCGAGGACGATGAGCGGCGCGAAACACGCGACGAACACGACCGCGAGCGCGAGCGCCACGCCGAAGTCCCGGAGCGAGAGGTCGCTGTACCGCCGGGAGACCGCCACGGCGCCGAACACCCACGTGAACAGCGAGATCGCGGCCAGGAACACCGAGACGACGACCACCGGGCCGCCCAGCGCGACCGCGGCCGCGAATGCGGCGGTTCCGACGACGGCGCCGGCCAGCGGCGCGTACCGGCGGTTCGCCCCGAAGAAGCCGGCGGTGACGGCGGCGAAGACGACGAGACCGAACACCCAGTCGAGGCTCACGCCGGCGACCGTCCACCAGTCGAACGCCTGCCACGTCACGACGCCGGCCGCGAGGCCGAAGACGCCGCCGGCGGCCAGCAGCGCGCGCTGCTCGGTCTCGCCGACCCGCGTCCGCGACCGGCGGGCCGCGACGTAGCCGACGCCCAGCGTCGTGAGCGCGAGCAGGCCGTCGACGACCCAGCCGCCGACGCCCCGCGTTCCCGAGATGGTGCGGCCGGCCGTAACACCTCCATCTGCCTTCCTGTCAGCCTCGCTGGCCTTCCCGCCGTCGGTGGCGAGTTCCGACCCGCTCTCGGTGCCGGTCTCCGCGAGCACGTGGGTTGCCACCGTCCAGAGGACGAAGACGACGAACCCGAGGAGCGCGGCCGCGCCGAGCGTGTCGCCGGGCAGCGGGAAGAAGTCGCGGAACGGCTGGCTGAACCCCCGGAGCGACCCGGGACCGTTGGCGAGCCACCCTTCCGACTGGACGATCCGCTTCAGGATGACCGAGATGCCGAGGACGGCGATCGCGAGGTAGTCCTCGCGCAGTCGTATCGCGGGCAGCGCGACCAGCATGCCGAGCAGCCCGGCGACGAGCGTCCCGACCGCGATGGCCGGCAGCCACGGCCAGTTCCACCCGAGGATGTACGTGGTGAACTGCTGCTCGCTGGCGGGTGGGAGCACCAGCAAGGCGGTCACGTAGGCGCCCACCAGGTAGAACGCCACGTGACCGATGTCGAGCAAGCCCGTGTACCCGAACTTGATGTTCAGTCCGAGCGCGAGTATCGCGTAGATTCCCACGATGATGCCGAGCGACACCAGACTGGATGACAGTGCCATGTTATGAGCCTCCCGTGATGCCTTCCGGCTTGACCAGCAGCACGACGAACAGGATGGCGAACGCGATGGGGATGCGGTAGGTCGACCCGATGCCGGGGATGACGTGGATGCCGACGTCCATCGACAGCCCGACGATGTAGCTCCCGAGGATCGCGCCGTACACCGACTGGAGCCCGCCGAGGATGACCCCGGCGAACATCGGGAGCAGCAGGAAGAAGCCCATGTTGACCGTGAGCTGGCTGAACAGCACGCCGAGCATCACGCCGCCGACCGCCGCGAACGCGCCCGCGATGATCCACGTCGCCATCATCACGCGGTCGGTGTTGATGCCGGTGATCTTCGCGAGGTCGATGTTGTCGCTGGACGCCCGCATCGCCTTGCCGAGCTTGGTCTCCTGGAGCAGGAAGTGCAGCAGCGCCATCATCCCGACCGCGATGAAGATGACCGACGCTCGCATCAGCGAGAGCCGGATGCGGGTCTGGAACGACGGCGACTGGGGGACGGAGCCGCCGCCGGCCAGCGCGAATATCAGCGCGACGAACGTCACGATACCGGCGACGGCCGCGGCGAGCCGAGGACCGACCGTGTGGCTCGTGCCGTACCCCTCGTCTCCGCCGCTGCGCCAGCGGTAGGCGGCGTACGCGACGCCGACCGTGAGCGCGACCAGCGCGAGCGCGGCGAGCCACGAGTAGGTCGCGGTGAACATCGCCACGTCGGGATTCGGTCCGGTGTCGATGACGTGGAGCGTGAACCCGCCGCCGCCGACGTAGAAGTCGAAGAACTTCGCGGCCGACAGCCCGACGTCGTAGCCGAACACGCTCCCGACCTGCGGGACGACGTAGGTCCGGACCTCGCCGCCGTAGAACGCCTGGGTGCCGAACCGGAGCACGAACGACAGCCCCAGCGTGACGATGAGCATCGTGGCCAGCGAGGCGTCCTTGGCCCGGAACTTCTGGAAGATGACCTTCTCGAGGAACGGAGCGACCCACGCGAGAATCAGCGCCGACAGCAGCAGTCCGGCCCATATCGAGGGGAATCCGAGGCTCACGACCACGCCGAGGACCGCGGCCGCCGCGACGTGGACGCCGAGCGCGAGCGCCGGGCTGGGGTCGCCCGGCCACCACGACCCGCGCAACGCCGACATCCCGCCGAGCAAGTACACCGCGGCCAGCGCCGACCCGGCCGCGAGCACGAACAGCACGCCGAACCCGATTCCGGTGAGCTCGCGAGCGGCGTCGACCTGCGTCAGCAGTTCGAAGACGGGGACGGTCGCCGGTTTGTTGACGAACAGCGCCATGTACGCCCCGAGCATGAGCAGTTCGCCGTGCGCGAAGTTCGGCACCTCCGCGATGTTGTACACCAGCGCGAGTCCGATAGCCCCGAGCGCGACGATACTACCCGTGACCAGGCCGGTCACGATGGCGTTTGCCAACCCGGTGCTAGGTGCCACGTGCGAACACCTCGTATACCCACTTGTCACAGCCTACCATATGACGTATCTCGCAAGCCCGACCTATTTGGGTCTTGCGCTTTTTCGCACCTTTCGTTCGCTGAAAATCGCCGAGAAACGAGGGGTGAGCCGACGGTTCACACGTCCCGACAGTCTGCGCAGATGAGCTGGCCGTTGACGTTGGCGAGCTGCCTGCTCAGCGTGCCGCAGGTCTCGCAGATGCTGCGGTCGGAGTACTCGTGGCGGTCGGGCCCCTCGTCGGCCGCGACGTCGGCGTGGTTGTTGGCCATCGGGTCCGCCCCCATCCGGTCGGTCCCGACCGGTTCGCCGACCTCGCGGGCCGACTCCGCGCGGAGCGACTGGACGCCCGACAGCGACGCCGACGCCGAGATGACGTCCCGCTCCGAGAGGAGGCCGACGAGTTCGTCGCCGTTGGTGACGAGTAGCCGACGGATGTCCTCGCGGGACATCGTGGCCGCGGCGTCCGACAGCTCCCGGTCGGCGTCGATCGAGACGACCGGTTCGGACATCACCGCCGACACCTCGGTTTCGGCCGGGTCGCCCTCCTCGGCGACCAGCGCGATGACGTCGGTCTCGGTGACGATGCCGACGGGGTCGCTCCCCCGGAGGACGACGACACACCCCACTTCCTCCTCGTGCATGAGCCCGACCGCTCCCAGCACCGTGTCGGATTCGCTGACGCCGACGTACTCCCGGGACATCACGTCCCGGACGGTCACTTCGCCTTCCATGTGTGAACGATTGGCACTGGTTCTCTAAAAAGTATCCCCGGCAGGCTTAAGCGGACGACGGCCGTATGCTAACAATTATCAGAATAAGTGAGAACGGTCGAAGGCCGTTCCACGACGCTCGAGTCGGTTTCCCTCGATTCTCGGGAGCGTCGGTCGACTTCCCGCGACCGTCAGTCGACGACGACGCGGTGGCCGTCGTCGCGACACTCCTCGAGCGCGTGCTTGGCCGCCATCCCGGCCGACTGGGGTGTCGCGGCCTGCCCGACGCCGACCTTGAGTTCGACCTCGACCGTCTCCTCGACGTGCCGGATGGTGTCCTCGTAGGCGGCGGCGTCGAGGTCTGGGCAAACTGCGATGACGTTGTCGCCGCCGACGAAGAAGGAGAGCCCCTCGTGGGCCCGGCGGAAGTACCGCATCAGCTCGGCGTACCCCTGCTCGATGTGGATGAACGAGTCGAAGGCGTTCAGCTGGTCGGTGTACTTGCCCGTGGCGTCGTTGACGTCGAAGTGTGCGATCTGGACGTCGTCGTCGGTGCGCTCGTCGGGGTCGAGGGTCGTCCCGCGGAGGATCTCGGTCCGGTCGGCCTCCTGGGCGCTGCCGGCGTCCTGGATGTGCTCGGTCGCCGACGAGAGCGCCTCGACGGGGCTCGGGTCGGCGCCGACGCCGAAGCTGACGGTCACCGGGTAGCGGTTGGCGACCGACTCCTGTATCATGGCGTGGTCGGCCTCGTCCATCCCGTTCGTGACCGCGATCATGTTGTCGAACCGCGTGAAGAAGGCGTACCCCTCGCGGTTGCCGATCAGCTGGGAGAGGTCGGCGTACAGCCGCGACTGCAGGGTCTGGAGGTCGACCTCCCGGCGGGGCTCTGGCGTCACGGTCCACGGTCCGTAGTTGTCGATCTGGATCAGGGTGACCTGCGCGTTCGTCACAGTTGGCCGGGGTTTCGGTTCGATGGTTAATAAGTCGTCCTAATCTCGATAGGTATTCCATATTTGGGGAAGGATGGGGAGCGGCGGGTTCGTGCCGGGAATTGCCGATTCCGATGGAATCGGCCCCGGAATCCCAGAATAGCGCGGGATTTTTGGCAGAGTCGACCGGTTAGCCATCTCTGTCTATCGAGTCCCGAAATCCGGAAAAATTCGTCCAAATATTCCACCGGTTTAGAAACGAATTGCAGAAGACTTATCCCGCTAACGAACGTTCGTCTACTCGCAATGGCAGAAGGAAACGTTGACTTCTTCAACGACACTGGCGGCTACGGTTTCATCGAGACTGACGACGCGGACGAGGACGTCTTCTTCCACATGGAAGACATCGGCGGCCCGGATCTCGAAGAGGGAACTGAGGTAGAGTTCAGCATCGAACAGGCGGACAAGGGTCCGCGCGCGACGAACCTGACGCGCCTTTAAATACGCATTCGGGCCGCCGAGAGGCGGGCGAACGCGCTTTTTCCGGACCATCACTTTGGACGAGCGACTGCTGTTCCGGCCCCCGGCCGGTCGGCGTCGCCGCGACGGAGTCACCACTCCCAAGGACGAAACAGTTCTAGCGATTGGCGGAGAAATCCGATTCCGGGGGATTCAAACCCCCTTCTACCCTGAAACCCACCAATGACAATCCCCTCCTTCGTCATCGGAATCGCGGGCGGGACCGGGGCCGGGAAGACGACGGTCGCCCGCGAGATCACCGAGGAGGTCGAGGACGACGTCACGCGGATCCCGATGGACAACTACTACAAGGACCTGAGCCACCTCGACTTCGAGGAGCGCGAGGAGGTCAACTACGACCACCCCTCGGCGTTCGAGTGGGACCTCCTGCGCGAGCACATGGACGCGCTGCTGTCGGGCCAGGCCATCGAGATGCCCCAGTACGACTTCTCGATTCACAACCGGAAGGACGAGACCGTGGCGGTCGACCCGACCGACGTCATCGTGCTGGAGGGCATCTTCGCGCTGTACGACGAGGACGTCAACGAGATGCTCGACATCCGGGTCTACGTCGAGACCGACGCCGACGTGCGCATCCTCCGGCGCATCGAGCGCGACGTGGTCGACCGGGGGCGCGACCTGGAGGGGGTCATCGACCAGTACCTCTCGACGGTCAAGCCGATGCACGAGCAGTTCGTCGCGCCCACAAAGAAGCGCGCCGACCTCATCATCCCGGAGGGCGCCAACGCGGTCGCGGTCAACCTCCTGGAGGAGAAGGTCCGGGCCGAGACGCTCACCGACTCCGGGTCGGGGTGGACGCTCGGTGAGGAGGGCGTCGAGCGCGAGGACGCCGACCGGCTCGCCGTTACGGGTCCGAGCGCCGCCGACGGGGGGCGGAACGACCCGGCGTTCGGCGACGCCGAACGGGACGACGCGAGGGGAGCAGACGCTGACGACCGGTGGCGAGACGACGCAGAATAGCCGGGCGACCGGACGGTCGGTCCGCGCTCAGGCGCTCTTCTTCTCGGGGTTCTCGCCCTGCGGGTGGTAGTCCCAGAAGCCGCCGCGGCGCATCCCCGCGCCGACCGCCTTGTGGAAGTCCACGATGGTCTCGAACTCCTCGCCCTCGACGTGCTCGAAGATGTCGCCGACGCTGACGACCCGCTGGTAGTTGATGCGGATCGGCTCGTCGGCGTGCTCCTCGACGAACTCCGCCTTCGAGAGCGGGAAGTCCTCGTCGTCGTCGAGCTTCTTGGCGAGAATCGCCATGCCGTACTTGCGTCCGCCCTCGCTGCCCTCCTCGCCGTCGGGGTCGTGCGGCCAGTCCATACCCGAAACGTGGGACGGGGTGCAAAAAGAGTTTACCGTTCGGCCATCCGAGACGAGTCGAGCGGACCCGGCCGCGTACGGACGGACCCCATCTGGTCCGGACCCGTCACCGGGCCGATCGGTCGCCGCCGTCCTCCAGTCGCTCGACCGTCTGGTTTATCTCCCGGACCGTCGCGGCCTGCTCCTCGTTGGCCGCCGCGACGTCCTCGATCTCGTTGGAGATGCGCGAGGCCTGGTCGACGAGTTCGTCGACCAGCGCGGCGACCTCCTCGGTGGACGCCGCCTGGTCGTCCGTGGCGTTCGACACCTCGCGTATCCCCTGCGAGGCCGTCTCGACCGCGTCGGCGATCTCCTGGAGCTTCTCGACCGTGGCCTCGACCTCGTCGACGCCGCGGTCGATCTCCTCGGTGGTCGCTTCGAGGCTCTCGGCGGTCTCGGCGGTGTCCTCCTTGATGTCGTCGACCATCGACTCGATCTCCCCGACGTGCTCCTGGGACTCGTTCGCGAGGCTCTTGACCTCGTCGGCGACCACCGCGAAGCCGTCGCCGGCTTCGCCGGCTCGCGCCGCCTCGATGGAGGCGTTCAAGGCGAGGATGTTGGTCTGTTCGGCGATGTCGTCGATGACCTCGACCACGCCGTCGATCTCGTCGATGCGGTCCGCCAGCCGGTGGACGTCGGCGGCCGCCTCGCCGGAGGAGTCGTCGACCCGCTTCATCGCGTCGATAGCGGCGTCGGCGGCCTCGCGGCCCTCGTCGGCGAGCTGCTCGGTCTGCTCGCTGGTCGCGGCCACCTCGTCGGCCGACGCCGCGATCTCCTCGACCGTCGCCGACATGTCCGACACCTCGGTCGAGACCTGCTCCATCGACTCGGCCTGCGACGCCGCGAGGTCGCTGATGGCCTCCGTGCTCTCGGCGACGTCGCTGGCGGTCCGCTCGGCCTCGTCGACCGCGGTCCGGACCTCGCTAGCCACCTCGCGCTGGCGGTCGAGCTCGTCCTCGACGTCGCTGTAGGAGTGGATGTAGGTGTCGGTCACGACCTGCATGTCGAGGTTGACGACGCGGAGGATCGAGAGGATGTCCTGGATGGCGTCGTCGACCTCCTCGCGGACGACCGCCGCGACCGACTCGTCGCCTGCGCCGCCGGGCGCGCCCGGCCGCTCGTCGGCGCCGCCGGACCCCGTCGACGCCTCGTCGCCGGCGTCGGACCCGCGGGGCGCGTCCTCCTGGGCGACCGCGGTTCCGCCGTCCGCGACGGCGTCGGTGAGACGCGCAGTCAGCGACTCGGTGAGTCGGTCGCCCACCAGCGGGAGGATGAGGTCGTAGTAGACGCCGTACTGGCCGAGGTAGTGCTTCATCGGCATGTCGAGCATGTCGTGGAGCTTGCCGATGCGGGCCCGCTGTCGGAAGTACTCCTCGCCGTAGTCTCCCCCGGCGAGGGTCACCAGGTACGCCGCCTGGGTGCGCTTGAGCTGTTCGACGCCCTTGGGCGACCGCCCGATGACGTCGACCGTCTGGTCGCGACCGACCAGATTGTCGTAGAAGTCCTCCGCCACCTGTTCGGCGTTGGCTTCGAACAGGTCCGCGTACGATTCGAGCCGCTCCGCGTCTTCGCGGTCGAAGTCGACGAAGTCCTTGCGCCACTCGATCTCCGCCGCGTCGAGCCCGATGCCGTCGACGAGGTCGTCGACGTCGAGTCGGTCGTTCATTTCGCCGTGTCCGAAGTCCGCGCTGCTGTAATCGCTCACGTCGCAACTTTCCGAAGGCCCGGTCTTAGGTCCTTCTCCCAGTTATCACAGCGGATAACGAGAAACCCTCGACCGGTTCCATTCCGTTGAAACGTTTCGCGCCTGCGCTACCGGTGTCGGAGATGGAGGACAGCCACCACTCAGCCGGCGAGGAGCGACTTCGAGAGGCCCGACGGGACCGACGGCTCGGGACGGCTCCGGTCCGGCAGCCGCGTCAGTCGTCGGCGTCCACCGTTTCCCGCTCGTCGCCGAGCAGTTCCTCGCGGTGCTCGTCGAGCAGCGGCGCGCGCTCGCCCGGTTCGGGCGGCGTCTCGCTCAGTTTGATGGGCGACCCCGCGATGGTGACCCGCTCGTCGGCGCCCGGCTGGTCGGCCTCGACGAGCATGTCGCGTGCGCGGACGTGGGGGTCCGCGAAGACGTCGCTCACGTCCTGGACGGGCGCGCACGGCACCGAGCCTTCGAGGGCGTCGCAGACCTGCTCGGCGGGAAGCGTCGCGGTCCACTCGGCGATCTCCTCGCGGAGCGACTCCCGGTGCTCCAGGCGGTCGGCCGTCGTCGGGTACTCGGCCGCGAGGTCCGGTCGGTCCATCGCCTCGCAGAGCGCCCGCCAGTGGTTGTCGCCGAACGCCGCGATGACGACGTGGCCGTCGGCCGCCTCGAAGGCGTTGTACGGGAACAGCGTCGGGTGGGCGTTCCCCCGGCGGGTCGGCACCTCGCCCGTATAGGAGTACTGGTAGACCGCCCGCTCGCACATCGAGATCATGGCGTCGTACATCGCGGTGTCGACGTACTGGCCCTCCCCGGTCCGGTCCCGGTGGTGGAGCGCCGCCAGAATGCCCACCGCGTTCAGCGTCGCGGTGAACAGGTCGCCGATGCCCGGTCCGACCTTGGTCGGCGGCCCGTCGGGCTGGCCGGTGATCTCCATCACGCCGCCGAGCGCCTGGGCGATGAGGTCGAACGAAGGCTGGCCCTGGCGGTCGGTCTCGCCCGTGCGCGGGTCGCCGAACCCCCGGATGGAGGCGTAGACCAGTTCGGGGTTGCGCTCGCACAGGGTCTCGTACTCCAGATCGAACCGCTCCATCGTTCCCGCCCGGAAGTTCTCGACCACGACGTCGGCGTCCTCGACCAGCTCGAGGAAGTCCGCCCGGTCGCCCTCGTCGGTCAGGTCGAGTTCGAGGCTGCGCTTGCCCCGGTTGACGCTCTGGAAGTAGCCGCCGTAGGCGTCGTCCTCGCTCGCGAACGGCGGGTTGGGCCGGATGAGGTCGCCGCCGGGGCGTTCGATCTTCACCACGTCGGCCCCCAGATCCGCGAGCAGCATCGTGCAGTACGGACCGGCCAGCACCTGCGTCAGGTCGAGAACGCGCACGTCGTCGAGCGCTTGCATCGTTTCGCCGGTCGGCGACCCGGGACAAAAACCTTCCCAATAAATAATGCGGTTTGTCTGGAAGGGACACATACACCCTCAAATGACCTTAAAGGGATTTAATCATGAACAATGATTATCTTTAAGTATTGTTCATGGAAGTTGTAGATGATGTCTGCTACAGTCATCCTCGGCGTCATCGGGTCCGACGCGCACGCCGTCGGCATCACCATCCTCGAACAGGCGCTGTCGGCGGCCGGCTTCGAGGTCGTCAACCTCGGCGTCCAGTCCAGCCAGCAGGAGTTCATCGCGGCTGCCGAAGCGCACGAGGGTGACGCGGTACTCGTCTCCTCTCTCTACGGTCACGCCGAGCAGGACTGCCGGGGGTTCCACGAGGCCATCGCGGACTCGGACCTCGACCCGGTCACCTACATCGGCGGCAACCTCGCGGTCGGCCAGGACGACTTCGCGGAGACCCGCGATCGGTTCCGCGAGATGGGCTTCGACCGGGTCTTCGACTCCGAGACCAGGCCCGAGGAGGCCATCGCCGCGCTCAAGACCGACATGAACATCGCCGAGTCCGAGGCCGAACGCGCCCAGATAACGTCCTGAAATCCCCGTTTCCAGCATGCTACGCGACACACGCCTTTCCGGTAGAGAGCTCTCGCGCATCGACGAGGAGATACGAGCCGACTGGTCGGTCGACGACCTCGACTTCGAGGAGGCGGTCGAGTACCACGACTCGCTCCCCGGGAGCAAGCAGTTCGCCCAGGTGCTCGAAACCGCCGACCGGCCACTGCTCCAGCCCCGGGCCGGGGTTCCTCGGCTCGACGACCAGATCGCGCTCCTGCGCCACCTCGAGGAGGCGGGCCGCGCGGACCTGCTCCCGACGACCATCGACTCGTACACCCGCGACAACGAGTACGGGAAGGCCCAGCAGGGCCTCGAGGAGGCCCGCGAGAGCGGCGAGGACACCCTCAACGGCTTCCCGGCTGTCAACCACGGCGTCGAGGGCTGCCGCGAACTCGTCGAGGCGGTCGACGCGCCCGTCGAGGTGCGTCACGGCACGCCCGACGCCCGCCTGCTCGCGGCGGTCACGTTCGCCGGCGGGTTCCAGAGCTTCGAGGGCGGTCCCGTCTCGTACAACATCCCGTACACCAAGGAACGGGACCTCGCCCAGACCATCGAGCACTGGCAGTACGTCGACCGGCTCGCCGGCGCCTACACCGAGCGGGGCGTCACCGTCAACCGCGAGCCGTTCGGCCCGCTCACCGGGACGCTGGTCCCGCCGAGCATCGCCATCGCGGTGATGCTGGTCGAGGGGATGCTCGCGGCCACGCAGGGCGTCCGGAGCGTCACCCTCGGCTACGGCCAGGTCGGCAACCTGGTCCAGGACATCGCCGCGCTCCGGGCGCTCCGGGCGCTCGGCGAGGAGTACCTCCCCGACGAGGTGACCGTCACCACCGTCTTCCACGAGTGGATGGGCGGGTTCCCGCCGGACGAGGCCCGCGCCAACGGCGTCATCGCGCTCGGGGCGGCCACGGCGGCCATCGCCAAGCCGGACAAGGTCATCACCAAGTCCCCGCAGGAGTTCGGCGGCGTCCCCACCAAGGAGGCCAACGCCGCGGGGCTGCGGACCACCAGGCAGCTCATCGACATGATGCGAGAACAGGAGATCAACCTCGACGGCGTCGACAGGGAACAGGAGTTCATCGAGAAGTCCACGCGGTCGCTAATGGACACGGTGCTGGAACTCGGCGACGAGGACGTCGCCCAGGGCGTCGTGAAGGCGTTCGAGACCGGCAAGCTCGACGTCCCGTTCGCGCCGAGCGAGAGCGCGGCGAGCGCGGTGCTGCCGGCCCGGGACGACGACGGCCGGGTCCGCATCCTCGAGTTCGGCGACCTGGCGCTCGACCCGGACCTCAGGGACGTCCACACCGACCGTCTCGACCGCCGGGCGCGGGCGGAGAACCGCGACCGGTCGTTCCAGATGGTCGCCGACGACGTCGACGCCATCAGCGAGGGGCGGCTCATCGGCCGACCGGGAGGTGAGCAGGCGTGACGACGATTGCGGAACTCCGGGCGGTTCCCGGCGCGTCGGGGTTCTTCTTCGACGACCAGCGCGCCATCAAGGACGGCGCCGAGCGCGACGGCTTCGCCTACCGGGGCGACCCGGTCACCCCCGGATTCGACCGGGTCCGGCAGGCCGGCGAGGCGATAAGCGTCCTGGTCGAACTCGACGACGGCACGGTCGCGACCGGCGACTGCGCCGCGGTCCAGTACTCCGGCGCGGGCGGTCGCGACCCGCTGTTCCGGGCCGAGGAGTTCGTCCCGGTCGTGGAGGGTCCGGTCGCCGACGCGCTGGTCGGCAGAGACGCCGACCGGTTCGCCGAGAGCGCGGCCCTGCTGGAGGAACTCGACGGTCCCGACGGCGAGACCGGCGGAGGCGCCGCGTCGACGAACGACGGGCGCTTCCACACCGCCATCCGGTACGGCGTCTCGCAGGCGCTGCTCGACGCCGCGGCGAAGGCGCGCCGGGCGACGAAGACCGACGTGCTGGCCGACGCGCTCGGCACCGACCCGGCCGACCGGCCGGTCCCGGTGTTCGGCCAGTCGGGCGACGCCCGCCGGGACAACGCCGAGAAGATGCTGCTGAAGGGCGTTCCGGTGCTCCCGCACGGCCTGTTCAACAGCGTCGAGAAGGTCGGCGAGCAGGGCGAGCGACTGGTCGAGTACATCGACTGGCTCTCGACGCGAGCGAGGGAGATCGCCCCGGAGGAGTACGCGCCCCGGTTCCACGTGGACGTGTACGGCGTCCTCGGGCAGGTCTTCGGCGCGCCCTACGACCGTGCCGAGGTCGCCGACTACTTCGCCGACCTCCGCGAGGCGGCGGCACCGTTCCCCCTGCAGGTCGAGGGACCGATGGACGCGGGCGGGCGCGGCGAGCAGATCCACGCCATGACCGAACTCCGCGAGGGCCTGGCGGACGCCGGCGTCGAGGTCGACATCGTCGCCGACGAGTGGTGCAACACCTTCGAGGACGTCCGGGCGTTCGTCGACGCGGGCGCGGCCGACGTGGTCCAGGTCAAGACGCCCGACCTCGGCGGCGTCCAGCGGAGCGGCGAGGCGGTCCGGTACTGCGAGGGGACCGACACCCGGGCGTACCTCGGCGGGACCTGCAACGAGACCGCCGAGTCGGCCCGGACCTGCGCCCACGTCGCGCTCGCCACCGACGCGGCCCAGGTGCTCGCCAAGCCCGGCATGGGCTTCGACGAGGGGTACATGATCGTGACCAACGAGATGCGGCGGACGCTCGCCCGACGGGGCGACTGGCCGGCGACGGGCGGGGCGGGCGGCGCCTCCTCGCGGTCTCGACCGGACGCGGCCTCTGACGCGGGAGGTGCCGGCGATGACTGACTGGACCGACCCGTCGACGTTCGCGGCCGCGCTCGATCGGGCCGAGACGAAGGAGAAGGGCACCTACTTCGAGGAGTTCGCCGAGGGCGAGACCATCGAGCACGCCCCCGGCCTCCGGCTCTCGCGGCACGGCTCGGAGCTGTGGGCCAGCCAGACGCTCAACCACGACCCGGCCTACTGGCGCTCGGACGCGGCCCGCGACCTGGGCTTCGACGACCCGCCGGTCCACCCCGACTACCTGCTGGCCGCCGTGATGGGCCCGAGCGTCGAGGACCTGAGCGAGAAGGGCGGCTACTTCCTCGGTCGGGACGGCGTCCGGTTCCACGACCCCGCGGTGGCGTCCGGGACGGAGGTCCGGGTCGAGTCGACGGTCGAGGCAAAGCGCGAGTCGAGTTCGCGGCCCGCCTACGGCATCGTGACCTGGGAGACGACCGGGTACGACGCCGCGACCGGCGACCCCCTGCTGTCGTACACCCGGACGAACATGATCCCCCGGCGCGAGCCGGTTGCGACCGACGGCGAGGGGGCGACTGGGGCGGAATCCGCCGAGGGGACGACTGGTGAGGATTCGACCGCCGAATCGACGCCGGACCTCCCCGACGAACTCCTCGCGCCCGAGGGCCCGTACTTCGAGGACTTCCGGGACGCCGTCGAGCGCGCCCGGGACCGCGACGCCGCGGTGGCCTACCGCCACGAGCGGGGCCGGACGATGGACGACGTGCTGGTCTCGACCCTGCCGCTGCTCACGCTCAACACCGCGAAGCAGCACCACGACGACCACCACATGGCCGACTCGCCGTCGGGCGAGATCGTCGCCTACGGCGACGTCACCCGGTCGGTCGCGCTCGGCCACGCCCGGTCCGACGAGGCGACCGTCCGGGAGCTGTCCTGCGGCGACGAGCGGTTCCACGACTTCGTGACCGCCGGCGACACCGTCTACGGGTTCACCCGCGTCCTCGACGTGCGGGAGACCGACGGTGACGCGATTCCGGCGGGCGCTCCCGACGCGGGCGAAGTCACCTTCGAGCACTACGCGTTCAACCAGCGCGGCGAGCCGGTCTACTCCGGCACGCGGACCGCACTGGTCCGGAAGCGAAACTGAAACACGAGACTCCGAAACCCCACCAATCCATGACCCGAACACGACTCTGCCGAACGTTCCAGACCGCACCCGCCGGCGTCCCCCGCGACGACAGCGCGAAGTACCTCCGCTCCGGCCTCGCGGCCGAGGGGTGGCAGGCCCCCGACTGGCTGGTGCCCGACCTCGAAGACGGCACCGCCCCTGACCAGAAGGAGGAGGCGCTGGCGAACGTCCGGGACCTCCTCCCGGAGTACGCCCCCGAGTTCGCCGGCGAGATCTGGCCCCGCGTCGAGTGGGGCTACGACGACGAGGCGACCCGCGAGCGCGGCCGCGACCAGATATCCGAGCTCGTCGAGTCGGTCGGCGAGCACCTCGACGGCGTGGTCGTCCCGAAGGTCGGGCGACGCGACGACGTGGAGGACGCCGAGGCCGCAGTCGAAGCCGCCGCGCGCGAGTCGGGCCACGACGTCGACCTCGCGGTCATCGTCGAGACCGCCCGCGCGCGCTCGGACCTCCGGGAGATAGCGCAGTTCGGCGCCGACTCCCGGCTCGCCGCGCTGGTCTTCGGCCCGGTGGACTACGCCGCAGAGCTCGGCGGGCGCGACGTCGGCGGAAGCCCGGAGTGGCCGGGCCTCTACGAGGCCCTCTCGAACGAGGCCAGCGCCAACGACCTGCTGGCCATCGGCGGCCCCTTCGACAGACTGTTCCGCGAGCGCGCCGGCGTCACGTTCTACAACGGCGAGGCGTACGCCGAGTACGTCGAGCGCGAGGCCCGGGTCGGCCTCGACGGCTCGTGGTCGCTCCACCCCAATCAGACCGAGCAGGCCAACCGCATCCACCTGCCGAGCGAGGGCGAACTCCGCGAGGCGGTCCGGAAGATAGAGGGCTTCGTCGAGGCGAAGGAATCGGGCACCGGCGCGGTGTCCATCGACGGCCAGATGGTCGACGAGGCCACGTTCAAGAACTTCGAGAACACGGTCGAGACGGTCCGGGCAGTCCACGACGCCCGCGAGTCCCAGACCCGCGAGTACTACGACGCCGACCTGCTCGATCGAGCGCTCTCGGTGGAGTGAGGCCGTAGAACGCGAATCTCGACCATCCGCTCCGGCGCGCGCTGGCGCGGCCCCTGTGGCCGCGCCGATGTGCGCGAGGGAGGCGGCCGCGTCTATGCGGCCGCCGAGGCTGGGGAGGGGTGAGGCTCGCGGTCGCGGTTGCGGAGTTCACAGGTAACGGCAGTAGCTAGCTTCGACTTAACCGTCCAGTAGGAGCTAGCTACTCTGAAACCGTCCACAGAAATCGGACGAATTGGCGGTTATCTGACGTTAGAAACGACAGTAATCGCTCGCAGTGATGTTCGTCGGAAAAGACGGTGGGATTGGGATTTGAACCCAAGAGGCATGACGCCACCTGCTTTCAAGGCAGGCGCAATAGGCCGCTCTGCCATCCCACCCTCGGGATTCAGTTTACCCCTGTCAAGTCATGCGATTTCGGGCCTTCTACACCCGGAACCAATGAGACGACGTAATTCCACTACGCCTCGATTGAATCGGGCTGGAACCACCGAAATCGCACTTCGTGGGGTGTATTTCGATGATTGAGCGGGAGAAAGTTGAAGGTATCGTTCTCATCTACAGCCCTGCCGAGGATTACCTGAACGAACGCCAGCGAGTAGCCTACAAAGGACACCGGGAGAACTCGTCAAATGGCTTGCCAAGCAGGGCAGAAACGCGGAAAATTGGAAGGAGACGCATACGACACCGACAGCACATATGCGAACATACTCTCCTAGCTTCATCGTTACGTGTGGGAGGAAGAAGGTATCATCCATACGTCTCTTGATGCAGGGCTTCGGCCAATTGAGGTTGGCAGAGCGAAAGCGTATTGGATGGATATTGAGAACGCCGCACTCCGAATCCCCGAGAAATATCACCAAAAACGAAGCCAACTGGATAATAAGTCTCCGGGAGGAAACAGCCGAATATCTTGCCCGATGGCTCGAAGAACGGGAGATGTACGAAAAATATTATGATACGGACTAGTTGTGATTGGCTCGTCACCGCAATCCCTACACCGGCGGGTCACTCCGTGTTCTGCTGGACAATCTAAGAGACATAGCAGGCTTTGAGCGGCTTTTCTCTCTCCGCAATCAGACACCCACCGGGACGTACATGGCCCGAGAGGAAAGGCCGGCCACCGCTCGATCGCAACTACGACATCGAAGTGAGAAAACTACGATGGAATGCGACCAAGCCTCTGTCAAAGACAGACGAGACGCGCTCAACAGGACGGGGTGAAGAAACCCGAAAAGAAGCAATCAAGACAGTCGGGAAGCATCACAGACTGCGCGATTGAGAGCGTACATCGAGCAATCCTGGTTCGCAGTCAAGCGATGAACCAATTTTCGTCCGTCTCGTCTGCGCGATGGCAAACAGTAATTACAGCAAGAAGGTTCCGAGGAACCCCACTGCTGTCGCCAAGGTGATGTACGGCCCGGCCTCGTCGTAGGCGTCGGGGTAGATTTCCCCCGCGAGCGACGCGAGGATGGCACCCCCGGCGAATGCCCGGATAGCACCGCGCCAGTAGTTTGGCAGAGAGGGGAGGAACCAGTAGCCCAACAGCACTGCTCCGCCGACCACAATAGCGGTCACAGTCCACGCCCCCATGGTCAGCCACTCACCCCTATTCTCTTTCATATTGGTGCCGGACATCATCGACTGCGACCCGTTCGTGACGACGAGCGCAAACAAGAACGCGAGCGCCCCTTGGACGTTGCCAACCAGCAGTGACCCCATCGCCGCATTCTCCGGAACACCGTCGGTGGTCACGCTCGCCCACAATCCCAAGCCGTTTTCCTCCGACTCGTCGCTCACCAGTCTGTCGATGAGGATATCCAATCCGCCGAACGTCGCTACACCGCATAGGAAGTACCCCGATGCGCTCCACTTGCCGATATTCTTGACCGCGGGGTCAAACAGTTCGAACGCGAGCGAGACGACCAGTGACCCGCCGCCGACCGCGAGCAGGACCGCCTGCCACTTCTGTTTCGGGCGAACCCAGACCCCGACTGCTGCTCCGGCAATCAACGCGACAGCCGAAAACACGGCATAGAACCACGGGTTCGAGAGCAATCCCCCGAGGAAAGGACTCGATCTGGACACTTGGGCGACGGTGGAACTGAGAGAAAGTCCGACGTGGGTCACCATACGCTTCACCACGGTAATAAACGGCTGGAGTCTAAATCGTTAATGGCGGACGCGACATCCCGTACGAACACGTTGCGCCGCGTTCGCGTCGCTCCAGCAACAAGAAGAGGAGCGTTTCTTCGCCACTACCAGTAGATATCGATGGGTTCGCACCACGCGTTGAACATGGACTACCCCCATCGAGTCGGACTTCTCGAAAGTTGACAGAATAGTCAATTAGGATACAAGTAGAAGCCGTAAATCGCACTATTTCGGGTATCCGTGGAAGGTATGACGCCACCTGCTTTCAAGGCAGGCACAAGAGGTCGCTCTGCTATCCCATCGCGCGGGCCCAAATCCCGCCTTGGTCGTCTAAGACCTGTCAGTCTACTCGCGGACGAGTTCGGGGTCGCCGTCGTCGCCCGGCACCACGCGCAGGCCCAGGTCGCGGACCAGCGCCGCGGTGTGCTCCGGGACGAAGCGCCCGGCGGTCGCCCGCGCGGTCAGCGTCGGGACCAGCGACAGCACGTCCGCGCCGGTCTCGACCCGGGTCGCCGGCGGGAGGAAGTCGACGTCGTGGCCCGCGTCGGCGGCGCGGTTCGTCAGGGTCTCGATCTCGGGCGCGGCGTAGGCGTCCTCGAAGTCGACAGTGTCGGTGAAGCCCGCGAAGTGGACTCGGCCGCGGTCGCTCGGGCCGAGCACGACCGCGTTGCGCCGGAGCTTCATCGCGGCGCTGTCGATCTCGGTGCGGGTGAGCAGCGGCGCGGTGCCGGGCACGACCGCGACCGACGCGACCTCCTCCTCGTCGAGCAGGTGGGTGACCGCGTTGCCGGCGCGAGCCGCGACCGTCGAGCCGACCTGGACCTCGTAGCGGGCCTCGTCGGGGTCGGCCAGCGCGTCGGCCGCGAGCGCCCGGACCTCCGCCTCGGCGGACCGGTCGCCCGCGTCGGCGTGCCCTTCGGGCAGCGACTCCTCGTCGCGGTAGTTGACCAGCAGGTCCCCGCCGCTGCGCTCGGCGGCCCTGAAGGTGTCTTTCAGCATAGCCGCGTAGAGGTCCGCGGCCTCCGCCTCGGAGAGCGGCGACGACGCGGCGAGTTCCGGCAGCACCAGCCCCGGCCGCGGCGGAGCCGCGAGCACGACGATGACGGTCATGCGCTACACTCGGGGCGGGCGACCCTTGAAGCTTTTAATTCGGGGCGTCCACCGTTCGGCCGTGAACTGGTGGAAACTCCTCGCCGCGCTCGCGGTCGCGGTGGTCGCGTTCGTCGCCGTCGGTGCGGTGGTCGCGCTCGTCGACGCGGTACTCGCGAGCATCGCCGCGCTGGTCGTCGCTGCGCTCGTGATCGCGGCGATTGCGGCCGGCAGCTGGACCGGCGCCGGGCCGAACCGCGGGCTGTCGAACCCCTACTGGGAGCGCTGAGACCCGACCGAACCGACGCCGCAGATGGCGCTCAGCGGCCGCGCCGGCCCTTCGTCTGCCGGTAGTCCCGGTCCATCAGCGACGAGAAGTGGTCGACGAACGCCTCGCGGTCGGCCTCCGACTGGTCGAGCGGGTCGGCCATCGGGACGATCTCGAACCCCCGGCCCCGGACGGTGGTCGCGTGGTCAGCGACCGCGTCGAACTCCGCTGCGGGCGCCGTGGTGTATTCGGCCGCGATTTCGGTCAGGGCGCGCTGGCCCACCGGGACGAGTATCTCCGGGTTAATCATCCGAATCTCGGCGTTGAGGTAGGGTTCGCACGTCCCGACCTCCTCGTCGGTCGGCGGGCGCTCGGGGTCGCGACACCGTGTCAGGTAGGTCACGAAGGCGTTGTCGAGTTCGGGCTCGTCGTCGGTCGGCAGCGAGTTGTTGAGCCCGAGCAGCCCCAACACGTGCTGGAGGGCCTCTCCGCGCTCGTCGACGGTGAACGGGACACCGGTTCGGTCGGCCCCCGCGCCGGGCGCCTCGCCGACGAACAGGAAGTCGGCGCCGACGTCGCCGTAGCCGTGGACGACCCGCTCGCGGGTCGCGCAGAGTTCCGGACAGTTCCGGCAGTCGGCGTCCATGCCGAAGGGGTTCGACCGGGTCTGCTGGTTCGCGTCCATCGTCGGTACCGTGGGGTCCGCGCGGTAAAAACCGGTCGGAGCGGCGGCTACCCCGACCCGGCCGTCGCGTCGTCGCCCGCGTGCTCCGCGTCGTCGCCTGCACCCGTCGGGTCGTCGACGGTCTCGCCTCGGCGGTGGGCGCGCTCGGTCAGGTCCTCCAGGCACTCGACGACCGTGTCGAACAGCGCCGCGACCTCCCGGACGGTCGCGCAGTCGTGGACAGCGGGCGTCAAGCGGACGTAGCCCGTCGCGTCGCGGGCGTCGAACGCGCGGAGCAGTTCCCGGAGGAAGCCGACCGCGCGGTCGGTCTCCCACCGGTCGAGGAACGAGGTCGCCGAGTCGACGTACGCGACGGTCCGGCCGTCGGCGGGCCACGCGTCGAGGTAGCCCGCGACCACGTCGCGGATCGCCGCGGCGTCGGCGGGGTCGGCGACGCCCCTGACGACGCTCCGGTCGACGGGCGACGACGCGCTGGCCGACCGCATCCGGTCGCCGACGCTGACGACCCCGACGTTCCGCGGCGCCCGCTCGATTCGGTCGCGCATCGTCGCGAGGAACGTTTCGGGGTCGTCGTGGGTGATCGCCAGCGCGTCCATCGGTCCCTCGGCCGAGAGCGGGTCGGCGAGCACCGACAGCGCCGCCGTGTCGCCGCGAGTCCGCCCCAGCACGAGCGTGTGGGGGTCGGCGTCGACGCGAGTCCGGACGAGTCTGGTCTCTCGGTCGGCACTCGGCCCGGTCATCCGTCCTCGAAGGCCGCGTCGTCTACGATTCGGACTCGGCCGCCGCTCCGGACGAGAACCCGGAGACCGCAGACGCGGAACGCGACCTGAGCGTCTCCCTCGCTTCCGGTGAACAGCGCGTCGAGCGCGTCAGGGTCGACGCGGTCGGAGAGCGGGATGACGGTCGAAGTCGGGTCGACGCCCGCGACGTCGGCGATGGCCTGGATGACGGCGTCGCTGACCGTCGCCGGCCCGTCGGGGTCGAACGAGGCGCGGTAGACGCCGGACCGGTCGGTCTCCTCCGTCGGCCCCGAGCTGTCGGTGGTATCGTTCCCAGTGCCACTTTTAGACATTGTTCGTTCTCCTGTAATTATTCCTCTCTTAGTGGTAATAAATTTGCGGTGGTCAGTGGAGGATAGAATCCCACTGATCACAATCGGGTTCGTCGAACTCGGCCCCGGCGCGAGCGCGCCGCGACCGGTGTCAGCGCTGGGTCCCCGTAACGGTTCACGACGGTTCGTAACCTCCCATTACGTCGCTCCCAGTGGCCGAGAGCGTTCAACGATTCCCCCTCTTTAATCCCCTCGGGGCGAAGTAACCGATGGGGGTTTCATGACACAGAAGTCATCTCGTCGTCGCTTCCTGAAAGCGGCGGCAGCGACCGGTGCATTGGCGGGACTGAACGCGACGGTGCTGGCCCAGGGCCAGAACGAGGAGGTAATCCTGCTCGGCGGATACACCCGGGCGTGGGAGGGCTACCGCCTGCCCGGCGGGGAGTCGGCGTCCGGGTCCTCGAACCCGACGCTGACCCTGCAGGAGGGGACGACCTACACGCTGATGTGGCAGAACGGCGACGGCGTGGGTCACAACTTCGCCATCCAGGACTCGCAGGGCAACAACCTGGAGGTGCTCGAGCCGCTGTCGGTCCAGCCCGACACGTTCCAGCAGATCAACGAGACGAGCGCGAACCAGAGCGTCTCGCTCCAGGTATCCGGCGGGAACGTCACCGGCGTCTCGACGGGCAACCAGACGGGCGGCGGCGGGAACGCGACCGGCGGTCAGCAGTCCACCGAGTCGCTCATCGCCTCGACCGAGATCATCTCCGAGCAGGGCGCCGTGCAGGCGGTGCGGTTCACCGCGACCCCGGAGATGGCCCAGTACATCTGTCTCGTCCACCCCAACACCATGGTCGGCGACGTCCAGGTCCAGGGTGGCGGCGGCGGTGGCGGCGGCAACAACAGCTCGATGTGATCCGAGCCGGTAGAACCGCGACGTAATCGACTCTCGTTTCTTCGACGGCCCGGAGACCCGAACGCTCGATAGCCGATAGCGGCGTCTGCGAATGTGGAGCCGCCCGGTGCTACTCGTTCCGCGGGCTGCTCGGGTGGTAGTCGGTGTCGTACTCGCCGGGCCGGTCGTCGACTCTGTCGGGGTTGATGCGCCCGCCCAGCAGCATGAAGTCGACGAGCGTGAGCGCCAGCATCGCCTCGACCACCGGGACGCCCCGGGGCGGGAGAACGGGGTCGTGGCGGCCGATGACCTGCTCCTCGCGCTCCTCGCCGGCCTCCCAGTCGACCGTGGTCTGGGTCTTGGGGATCGACGTGGGCGCGTGGAGGGTCACCTCGCCGTAGATGGGTTCGCCCGTGGTGATGCCGCCCTGGAGGCCGCCGTGATCGTTCTCGACCGGCACGGGGTCGCTCCCCTCGGGGTCGTCGGGGTCCTCGAGTTCCCACTCGTCGTTGCGCTCGCTCCCGGTGTACTCGCGGGCCTCGCGTCCGAGGCCGAACTCGAAGGCGGTCGAGGCGGGGACGCTCATCATGGCCTGGCCGAGCCGGGCCTCCACCGAGTCGAACCGGGGCGCGCCGAGTCCGCGGGGGACGCCGCGGGCCTCGAAGTAGATGGAGCCGCCGATGGAGTCGCCCTCCTGCTGGTACTCGTCGATGCGCTCGCGCATCCGCTCGGCGGTCTCGGGGTGGGCGCACCGGACCTCGTTCTCCTCGCTGTGTTCGAGTATCTCCTCGAATGAGACTTCGGGCGCCTCGATGTCGCCGATCTGGTTGACGTGGGCCTTGAGTTCGACGCCCTCGCGTGCGAGCAGCTTCTTCGCGACGGCGCCGGCCGCGACCCAGTTGACCGTCTCGCGGGCCGACGACCGGCCGCCGCCGCCCCAGTTGCGCGTGCCGAACTTCGCCGAGTAGGTGAAGTCGCCGTGGCTGGGCCGCGGCGCGGTGATGAACGGTTCGTACTTCTCCGACCGGGCGTCCTTGTTGTCGATGACCATCCCGATGGGCGTGCCCGTGGTGTAGCCGTCCTGGAGCCCCGACTTGATGGAGACGTGGTCGGGTTCGCCCCGACTCGTGGTTATCATCGACTGACCGGGCTTGCGGCGGTCGAGGTCGGCCTGCACGTCGTCCTCGTCGAGTTCGAGCCCCGCGGGACAGCCCGAGACGGTGACGCCCATCGCCTCGCCGTGGCTCTCGCCGAACGTCGTGACCTGGAAGAGGCGTCCGAAGCTGTTGCCGTTCATTGCCGGGTGTTGGACGGGGCGGCTATTTAGGGTTTGCAGAAGGCGCAAGTTGCTCCCCGGGAAGGCCAGTCCCGCGACTACCGATTCACCGTCGCGCCGAGGTCGTAGAGCACGTCGAAGAAGTCGGGGAACGACACGTCGACGTGCTCGCCGCCCGCGATGGTGGTCGGGCCGTCGGCCGCCAGCGCGGCCACCGCCAGCGCCATCACGACGCGGTGGTCGCCCCGGCCGTCGACCGCGCCGCCGGTCAGGTCGCTCTCGGCGCCGACCACGGTCAGGCGATCGGCGCTCTCGCGGGTCGTCGCGCCGAGTTTCTCCAGTTCCTCGGCCATCGCACTCACGCGGTCGGTCTCCTTGTACCGGACGTGCTCGCAGTTGACGATGCGGGTCTCGCCGTCGGCGACCGCGCCCAGCGACGCGATCGTCGGCAGGAGGTCGGGCGTGTCGCCGACGTCGACCTCGACGCCCGAGAGGTCCGAGCGTCGGACCGTGATGACGCCGTCGTCCCGGTTCCAGTCGACGTCCGCGCCCATCCGCCCGAGGACGCCGACGATTTTGGAGTCGCCTTGCGCGCTCGGATAGGCGCCCTTCACGCGGACCGGGTCGTCGGGACCGGCCGCTACCGCGCCCGCGCCGAGCAGGTACGAGATCGACGAGAAGTCGCCGGGGACGTGGTACTCGCCGTCCTCGGGTTCGTAGAACTGGCCGCCCTCGACGTAGTAGGTGCCGCCACCCGCGCCTCGTTCTCCGCTCGCTCCGTCACCGTCTCCATCGCCACCGTCCGCGCCGTCACCGCCGGCGCCGAGGTCGCGCTTCCCGGCCTCGACGCCGAACTCGTCGAGGAGTTCGAGCGTGATGTCGACGTAGGGCGCGGACTTGAGTTCGGTTTCGAGGTTCACCTCGATGCCGTCGTCGGTGACCGCGCCGGCCATCAGCAGCGCCGAGACGAACTGCGAGGAGACGTCGCCGGGCATCGAGACCGACCCGCCGGAGACGGGACCGCCGACCACCAGCGGCGCCTGGCCGTTCCCCCGGGTGCTCTCGGCCCGGCCGCCCAGGTCCTCGATGGCCTCCAGCAGCGGACCGTGCGGTCGCGACCGGAGCGACTCGTCGCCGGTCAGCACGGTCGCGCCGTCGGCCAGCGCCGCGGCGGCCGTGACGAGTCGCATCGTCGTCCCGCTGTTCGCGCAGTCGAGGACGTCGCCGGGCACCTCGGGCCGGCCGTCGAAGCCGTCGACGTCGAGGTGGTCGAACTCGCGGGTGACGTCTCCACCGAAGGCGTCGACCGCCCGCATCGTCGCCTTCGTGTCTGCGCTCACCAGCGGGTCGTACACCAGCGCGCCGCCGGCGTAGCCTGCGGCCAGAATCGCCCGATGGGTGTAGCTCTTCGAGGAGGGCGCGCGCGCCGACCCCGAGACCGTCGATGGTTCTATCTCCACGTCCATGTCCGGGCCGACGAGTCGGGGGCGTATCAGGATACCGGAGGGAGCGAAATCTCCGGGCGACCGCTTCGAGGTGGGATTCGGACTACCGCACGACCGTCACGGGCACCGTCGCGCGCCCCACGACGTCCTTGGCGGTGCTGCCCACCAGCCCCTCGTACTCCTCGGAGAGGCCGCGGTGGCCCAGGTAGATGGCGTCGACGTCCTGGTCGTCGGCGTACTCGGTGATGGCCTCGACCGGTTCGCCGTACAGCATCCCGGTCTCGACCTCGACGCCGGTCTGCTCGCCGATCTCGGCCGCGTCGTCGAGCGCGGCCTGGGCATCGTTCTCGGCGTCCTCGATGTCCTCGGTGACCAGTTCGTCGGCGGTCTCGGTGTAGCTCATCGGCGGGTCGTCGCCGCCGGTGAAGAACTGTTCGGGCACGACGACGCTGACCGCGAGCACCGCAGCGCCGGTGGCGGCGGCCTGCTCGACCGCGTACCGGAGCGCGTCCATGCTGGGTTCCGAGCCGTCGACCGCGACGAGGTACTCCATGCCCGGTGGTTCGACGCGACCGGTGATTTGGATTGTGGCTGGGCCGGGCACCGAGCCCATGACGTCGCCGGTCAGAACTCGCGCTCCCGGTCCCGGCCGTCGCGCTCCCGACGGTTCTCCCTCCCCGCGCGGTTTCGTCCCTCCGTCCCGTCCGCGATGCGCTCGATCGCCCGGACGAGTCGCTCCGCGAGGTGGAGGAACCGCCAGAGGAGGTAGAACCCCGCGATCCACACCACGAACAGCACGCCGAGCAGCGGCTGGGTGGCGATGAGGAGACTGTACGCCAAGCCCAGGAGCGCGAGGAGCGCGAGTGCGACCTTCAGGGAGGTCGAGGGCTCGCGGGTGCGGTCGGCGGGCGAGGACCTGGAACCGGACATGTTGGTGGCGTTTCATTCGAGCGACGAATAGCTTCTGGTGCGTCCCCCTGGGTCGAAATCGGACCCCGGCGGTCGGCCGGCACCAGTGCCCGCCGCCGGGTGCGACGTTCCGGAACCCGCACCGTTTTCCCATTCGCGGGGCATCCCGTGGGTATGAACCCGGACCTGTCACCGCTCTCCGATGCGCTCGCCGACGCCGGCGTCGACGGCTACCTGCTCGACGCCGATTCGGGCGAGTCCGATCAGTTGTACCTCTCGGGCTTCGACGCGCCCGACGAGTTCGTCACGCTCTACACGCCCGAGGGGACGTTCCTGCTCGTCTCGGGGCTGGAGTACTGCCGGGCGACCGAGGAGAGTCGAGCCGACGAGGTGGCCCGGCTGTCGGACTACGGCTTTCAGGAACTGGTCGGCGAGCACGGCCGCGCCGGGGCCCGGGTCCGGGCCTGCGCCGCGTTTCTCGACGACCGCGGCGTGGAGTTGGTCGCCGCGCCCGAGCGGTTCCCCCTCGGCACCGCCGACGGCCTGCGCGAGCAGGGGCTCTCGGTCGAGGTACTGGACGACGACGTCGTGACCCGGATTCGCGCGACGAAGACCGACGAGGAGGTCGAGCACATCTACGAGGCCCAGCGGGCCAACCAGGCCGCGATGCGGGCGGCCGAGGACCTGCTGGCCGCGGCCGACGTCGAGGACGGGACGCTGTACTACGACGGCGAGGTGCTGACCAGCGAGCGCGTCAAGGAGGAGATAGAGGTCACACTGCTCCGCCACGGGTGCGCGCTCGACGAGACCATCGTGGCCTGCGGCGCCGACGCCGCCGGACCGCACAACCGCGGGAGCGGGCCCCTCGAAGCCGGCGAGACGATCGTCATCGACATCTTCCCGCGGAGCAAGGCGACCAAGTACCACGGCGACATGACCCGGACGTTCGTGAAGGGCGAGCCGAGCGATGAGGTCCGGCGGCGCTACGACGACACCCGCGAGGCGTTCGAGGCCGCGCTCGACGCGCTCGAACCCGGCGTCACCGGCAGGGAGGTTCACGACGCCGTCTGCGACGTCTACGAGGAGAAGGGGTACGCCACCCTCCGGAGCGACCCCTCGACCGAGACGGGGTTCATCCACAGCACCGGCCACGGCATCGGCCTCGACGTCCACGAACTCCCGCGGGTCAGCCCCGACGGCGGCGAGCTCCGGCCGGGCCACGTCGTCACCATCGAGCCCGGCCTCTACGACCCCGAGGTGGGCGGCATCCGCATCGAGGACCTCGTCGTCGTGACCGAGGACGGCTACGAGAACCTGACCGACTACCCCATCGAGCTGCAGGTGGAGTAGCGCGAACGACCTCCGCTGAATCGTCTTCGCTCCGGGCGAGAACGGCCCGCAGCCCTCCGACCGCCACAACCGGGAAGTGTCCGCCCGGCGAACTCGGAGTCAATGCTCCGACAGGAGACCGAGAGCGACGAGCCACGGGCGAAGTCGCAGGAGAGCGGTGGGGGACTGCTGCGGAAGATAGCGCCGTTCGCGATGGCCTTCGCGGCCGGGTTCGTCCTCGGCAGCCGAGGCGAGGACGGCGCGACCGCCGGAGGGGAATCCGGGGAGGGCCACCTGAGCGAGAAGGCGGTCGAGATCCGCGAGCGGGCCACGGCCGAGGGGTCGGGCGCGGCCGACGCCGGGGGCGCCACCGACCAACCCAGTTCCATGGGCAGCGTCTCGGGCGAGGAGGTCCGTGAGGCAGAGCGCGAGGGCGAAGGCGAGGAGACCGGCGACGAGCAGGCCCGGTCCGAGAGCGGAGAAACGACCGAAGACGAGTCCGAAGCCGAGTCCGACGAGGTCGACGAGGAGGTCGCGACCCTCTCGCCGCCGACGACCCACGGGATGCCGATGCTCGGTCTCGGCACCTACCAGATGGACGACGAGGAGTGCCGCGAGAGCGTCGGGCGGGCCATCGAGATGGGGTACCGCCACCTCGACACCGCCGAGATGTACGAGAACGAGGACGCGGTCGGCGACGCCATCGGCGAGTCCGGCGTGGACCGCGACGACCTGTTCGTGGCGACGAAGATCGCGCCGGAGAACCTCGACTACGACCAGGTGCTCCAGAACGCCGCCGACAGCTTCGAGCGGCTCGGCGTCGACTTCGTGGACCTGCTGTACGTCCACTGGCCGACCGGCGACTACGAGGCCACCGACACCCTCGACGCCTTCGCGGAACTGCGCGAGGAGGACATCATCGGCGAGATCGGCGTGAGCAACTTCACGGTCGAGCTGCTGGAGGAGGCCATCGAGGTGGCCGAGGAGCCCATTTTCGCCAACCAGGTCGAGATGCACCCGCTGCTCCCCCAGACCGAGCTCCGCCAGTTCTGCGCCCAGGACGACGTCGACGTCGAACTGGTCGCCTACTCCCCCATCGCCCGCGGCGACGTGTCGGACGTCGACGCGCTGCAGGAGGTCGCCGACAAGCACGACGCGACGCCCCAGCAGGTCAGCCTGGCGTGGCTCCGCGAGAAGGAGGTCACCGCCATCCCGAAGGCCACCAGCGAGGAGCACCTCCGGGAGAACTGGCTCAGCCTCGACGTGGAACTCGACGACGAGGACGTCGAGAAGATCGACGACATCGAGGAACGACAGCGCATCGTCGACCCCGACGACGCGCCCTGGAACCAGTAACGGAGAGGTCCCCGACTGGTAGTGCGTCAGTCGTCGATGCACCGCTCGCGGGCGACGTCGGACGGCGTCAGGCCGCTCGGAGGCCGCGGAAGGCCGACACCCCGCCGATGAGGGCCAGCAGCCCGCCGATGGCCGCGAGTTTCAGCGGTCCGTCCGACTTCTTCTGCTCGAGGAACGCGCTGCCCGGCGAGTTCGGGTCCACGTACGCCGTGACCGTCTCGCCCGCTTCGTATCCCTGTAGCACGGATTCGGCTTCCGATTTCGTGTCGTAGTTGGCGGTGAACGTCGCTGGATAGAGGTTGTTCGACGTGTAGTCGCTCCCGTCGTAGCGGTAGTCGAACGTGACCTCGGGCCGGTACGCCGGACCGCCGCGACGCTGGGAGACGGACTCGACGTTCGTTCCGGTTATCGTGGCCTCGACGGTGACCGCGTCGGAGATGGCGTCGGACTGCTGGAGGTAGTCGTAGCCGCCGAAGCCGGCGACGGCGACGCCGATCACCAGCAACAGTACGCCGCCGCGAACCGGGTCGAGCTCCTTCCCGCCGATGGAGATGTTCGTATCCGGGGACACGCCAGTTCATGACAACCCACCGTAGTTAATGATACCGGATGTTGTCCGCCGTGGACCCGGCTTCGACCGAGACTGGAGCGACGGAGACCGGTTCGTTCGTCGCCGCCGGTCGGTTGCGCTCGGCGAGAGTGCGGAGCGAACCCCTTTTGAGACCCGACCGGCTATCTCCGCCCGATGAAGCTACTCGTCGTCGGCGCGGGCGAGATGGGCCGGTGGTTCGGCGAGGTCGCGGCGACCGAACTCGGCGCCGACTCCGACAGCGAGGCCGACGTCGACTCCGACAGCGACCTCGGCCCCGACAGCGACGGGGTCGACCTCGCGTTCGCCGACCGCGACCCCGCCGTCGCCGAGGCGGCCGCCCGGGAGGTCGGCGGTCGCGCGGTCCCGACCGCGACCGACGAGCGGTTCGACGCCGTCTGCATCGCGGTGCCTATCTCGGCCGCGAACGAGGCCATCGAGCGTCACGCCCCGCGGGCCGAGCGAGCGCTGCTCGACGTGACCGGGCAGATGGCCGACCCCGTCGAGGCGATGGCGGCGGCCGCGCCCGACCGCGAGCGCGCGAGCCTCCACCCGCTGTTCGCGGCCGCCAACGCGCCGGGCAACGTCGCGGTCGTGACCGACGAGTCCGGTCCCGTCACCGACCGCCTGTTCGACGCGCTCGAGGCCGCGGGCAACCGACTGGTCGAGACCACGCCCGCCGAACACGACGAGGCGATGGAGACGGTGCAGGCGGGGACCCACGCCGCGGTGCTGGCGTTCGCGCTGGCGGCCGACGACGTCCCCGAGGGGCTGACGACGCCGGTCTTCGAAGCCCTGCGGGACGTCGCCGAACAGGTCACTGGCAACGCGCCGTCGGTGTACGCCGAGATCCAGGCGACGTTCGGCGGTGCCGAAGCGGTCGCCGAGGCCGCGGCGCGACTCGCCGAGGCCGACGACGAGGCCTTCGAGGACCTGTACCGGGAGGCGAGCGAGAGCGCCCGCGGAGAGCTGCGGGAGAACGCCGGCCGAGAGACGAACGACGACGCGGAGGGGGACGACCGATGAGCGACGACCAGCGACGGAAGATACGCGAGAACGCGAAGTACCTCCGGGAGGTCCGGCCCGTCGACCCCGACGAGATTTCGGAGTACGTGGACGGCCAGCCGCACCCCGGGGTCGTCCGCAAGACGCTCCGGGAGGAGGCGCCGTCGCTCGGCCTGGTCGAGCGCGAGGACGGCACCTTCGAACCGGTCGCCGAGGGACCGCTCGCGCCGGCGTTCCGCGGCGTCGAGGCGTTCCCGACCGAGTACAGCCGACTACTGGAGGACCTGCTGGTCGAGCGGTGGGGGCCGGACTGGCACGAGGGCGAGTCGGGCGACCGACTTCGGGAGACCATCCGGCGACTCAAGGAGGACTACTTCCGGAACAACGACGTCGAGTATGACGAGACGGCCGCGCTCGGCTACGCCGTCTACCACCTGGCCGACAACTACGCGGTGGCCCAGTACGCGCTCCACGAACTCGCCGAATCCGGGCTGGTGGACCACCGCCTCCGCATTCTCGACGTGGGCGCGGGCGTCGGCGGTCCGGCGCTCGGCGTCGCCGACTACCTTCCGGACGAGGCCCTCGTCGAATACGACGCGGTCGAACCCAGCGCGGCCGCCGACGTGTTCGAACAGACGGTCTCTGCGGTCGGTCGGAACGTCCACGTCGACCTGCATCGGGAGACCGCCGAGGCGTTCGAGCCCGAGGGCGAGTACGACCTCGTCCTGTTCGCCAACGTCCTGAACGAACTCGACGACCCCGCCGCGGTGGTCCGGCGCTACCTCGACTCGCTCGCCGACGACGGCGCGGTGCTCGCGGTCGAGCCCGCAGACCGCGAGACCAGCATCGGGCTCCGCGAGGTCGAGCGCGCCATCGCCGACGAGGCGGCCGAGGCCGCGGTCTTCGCGCCGACGCTCCGGCTCTGGCCGGGCGAGCGCCCGACCGACCGCGGGTGGTCGTTCGACGTGAAGCCCGACCTCGAAGTCCCCCCGTTCCAGCGCAAGCTCGACGAGGCCGCGGGCGCGACCGGCGAGTTCGTCAACGTCGACGTCCAGTTCTCCTACTCCATCCTGCGGCCCGACGGCCGGCGGAAGGCCGACCTGACGCTCGACGCCGGGAACGTGGCCAAGATGGCCGAGATGGAGCGCCACGTCACCGAGCGCATCGACCTCGTGGCGGTGAAGCTCAGCCACTCGCTGGCCGAGGGCGACCGCAACCCGCTGTTCAAGGTCGGCGACGGCAGCGAGTCTGTCGACCACTTCGCGGTCCTGACCAACGAGACGTCGCTCAACGCCGACCTCCGGGACGCCGACTACGGCGACCTGCTCTCGTTCGAGCGGGTGCTGGTGCTGTGGAACGACGACGAAGAGGCGTACAATCTGGTCGTCGACGAGGACACCATCGTGGACGCGGTTCGGATATGATGAGGTCTCACACTCCATGACCGCCTCGCCCCGCCGAGTCGCCCTCCTCGTTGCAGTCGTCGGTGTCGTCGGCGGCCTGCTCGCCTACGCGGCGGATGGATCCGTCTGTCTCGCTCACCGGACGGCGTGTGTTCCGGCCGACGAGTCAGCCCTGCGTACGTTCTTCCTCCCCCTCGTCGTAGTCGGCGGGTACGCCCTCTTTCGCGCCTCTGAGACATTTCGGTTCGAATAGTCGCGCAACAGAGAACCGGCGAATCGACCGACGCGTGCCCCGTCCCGGCCAGGGACTTCCGACCGCGTGGTCCTGCGGTGCCGGAGCGTCGTCGCAGTCCCCGGTGTGCTTTGCCGACTCGGTGGGGTTTTAGCGCGCCGGGGAACAACCGCCTGTATGGCAACCTTTCGCTCGTTCGAGGGCCTCCGCGACGCGCTCGCGGACGCCGACTTCGACCGCCCGCCGGCGATCGTCTGCAACGCTCACGTCACCGGCCTGAGCGTGGCTCGCGCGCTCAAGGCCCGAGACGTGCCCGTCATCGCCGTCGACCGCAACGAGAAGGGCGTCGCGCCCTACTCCGAGGCGGTGGACTTCGCCGGCCGGGTCACCTACCCGCTGGACGACGAGGACGGCTTCCGCGAGGACGTCGAGGAGCTGGCGGCCCAGCTCGACCGCGACGCGGTGGCGTTCGGCTGCATGGACGAGTGGGTCCACGCCTTCTCCCGGACCGAACCCGATGGCGTCCGGCTGCCGTTCGCCGACCGCGAGGTCGTCGACCGGGTGCTCGACAAGGAGTCGCTGTACGCGGTCGCCGAGGACCTCGACGTCCCGTACCCCGAGACCTACCGCATCGCCGAGACCGACCCGGCCGAGACCGGCGGCGACCCCGGACCGGTCGAGGCGAGCGGCGGGAGCCGCGACAGCGTTCCCGCCGCCGAAGCCGCCGAGCGCCTGGGCTTCCCGCTCGTCGTCAAGCCCGCCCTGAAGCGCAAGTTCTCCGAGGCGGTCGGCACGAACGTCATCGAGGTCGCCGACGAGGCCGAGTTCGAGGACGTGGTGGCCAACGCCGCCGAGGAGGACATCCGCGTGATGGCCCAGGAGAAGGTCCCCGCCGTGCAGGGCGAGGACTGCTCGCTGGCCTCCTACGTCCCGGAGTCGGGCGAGGCCGTCTCGTTCGTCGGGAACGCCCGGGTCCGGTACCCGCTGGGGTACGGCACCTCCTGCGTCGTCCAACGGGCGGATGCGCCCCAGGTCGAGGAGAACGCCCTCGCCGTGCTCGAGGAGACGGGCTACTACGGCATCAGCGAGGCCGAGTTCCTCTACGACGGCGACCGCGAGGAGTACGTCCTCATCGACGTGAACACCCGGCCGTGGAAGTGGATCTCGCTGCCCGTGCGGGCCGGCGCGAACCTCCCGCTGGCGGCCTACAGCGACGCGGTGGAGGAGGACTACGAGGCCGACGAGATCCGGGACGGTCGGTGGGTCTACCTGGCGGACTACGTCAAGGCGATGGGCACCGACGGGTTCGCGGACGTGCTGGGCAAGCAGGACTGGCTCTCGCTCATGTCCGGCGAGTTCGAGGCCCGCGAGGACTTCACGACCGGCGTGTACCGACCCTCCGACCCCGGGCCGGCGTATCAGTTGCTGACCACGGAGTTCGGCACCCAGGAGTACTACTGCTCCTGTTGACGCCGCACGTGAACGACCGCACCGCCACCGTCGGACTGTTCGCGGCGCTCGCCACGCTGTGGGGGTTCTCGTTCCTGGCGATCTCGGTCGGCCTCGAATCGCTGGAGCCCGTGCTGTTCGCGGCCTTCCGGTACGACGTCGCGGCGGTCCTGCTGCTGGGCTACGCGCTGGTCGGCGACGCCGAATTCTGGCCGACCGACCGGGCCAGCGCGAGCGCCGTCCTCGCGGGCGGACTGTTCCTGGTCGCCGCGAACGCCTTCCTCTTCGTCGGCCAGCGGACCGTTCCCAGCGGGGTAGCGGCCATCATGCAGAGCCTGGTCCCCATCGCGACATCACTGTGGGCGCTCGCGCTGCTGCCCGAGGAGCGGGTCTCGGCCCGCGGCGGGGTAGGGATCGCGCTGGGACTCGTCGGCGTCGGGCTCATCGTCCGGCCGGACCCCGCGAACCTGCTCGGCGACGACGTCGTCGGCCGACTGCTCATCCTGCTCCAGGTCGCGGGGGTTGCGCTCGGCGGCGTCCTGATACAGCGCGCCCGTCCGACCCTCGACAGGACCGCCCTCACGGGGTGGTCGATGTTCGTCGGCGCGGTCGTCCTCCACGCCGTCAGCGCGGGACTGGGCGAACCGTTCGCGCTCCCGCGGACCCCGACGGCGATCGGGGCGGTCGCGTACCTCGGCGTCTTCGCCACCGCTATCGCCTTCGTCATCTACTTCACGCTCCTCGAAGTCCGCGGCGCGCTCGAGACGTCGCTGGTCGCCTACCTCGTGCCGGTCGTCGCGACCGTCGTCGGCGTCGCGTTCCTCGAGGAGTCGATCACACCGCTCACCCTCGTCGGGTTCCTCGTCGTGTTCGCCGGGTTCGTCGTCCTCAAGCGGCGCGCCATCGCCGACCTCGCGGACGACACGAGGCGGGTCGTCACGCAGGCCGACGACTGAGCGGTCGCCTCAGAGGTCGGCCGCACGTCTCGCCGGTATCCCCGCCTTTTCGGTCGCCGACAGCCACTACGGGAACAATGAGCAGCGACTACATCCACCTCAACCTCTTCACGATGAACTCGGTGGAGCACGTCACCACCGGGAACTGGCGGACGCCGGGCGACCAGTCGTACCGGTACAAGGACACCGAGTACTGGCTCGACGTGGCCCGGACCGCCGAGCGCGGCGGCTTCGACGGGGTGTTCTTCGCGGACGTGCGGGGCGTCTACGACGTGTACGGCGGCGACCGGGAGACCGCCATCGAGAACGCGATTCAGACCCCGTCGAACGACCCGGCGTACCTCATGCCCGCGATGGCGTCGGTGACCGACCACCTCGGGTTCGCGGTCACCAAGTCGACCTCCTACAACCATCCATACCAGCTCGCACGGGAGCTCTCGACGCTCGACCACGTCACCGACGGCCGGGTGGCGTTCAACATCGTCACCTCCTACCTCGAGAGCGCGGCGCGCAACCTCGGCGTCGACGAGCGGATGGACCACGACGAGCGCTACGACCGCGCCGACGAGTTCATGGACGTCTGCTACGCGCTCTGGGAGGAGAGCTGGGACGACGACGCGGTGGTCCGAGACCGCGACAGCGGGGTGTTCACCGACCCCGAGGGCGTCGACACCATCGATTTCGAGGGCGAGTTCTTCGACGTGCCGGGGCCCCACGGCTGCGAGCCCTCGCCCCAGCGAACGCCGGTGCTCTACCAGGCGGGGTCGTCGGACCGAGGCCGAGCGTTCGCCGCCGACAACGCCGAGGCCGTCTTCGTCAGCCAGCCGACCGAGCAGGGAGTTCGAGATTACATCGAGGACATGCGCGAGCGCGCCGCCGACCGGGGCCGGGACCCCGACGACCTCCGCTTCTTCCCGGGCATCGTGCCCGTCGTCGGCGAGACCGAGGAGATCGCCCGCGAGAAGTACGAGGCGTACGCCGCGAACGTCGACACCGAGGCGACCCTCGCGCTGCTGTCGGGGTTCATCGACCTCGACTTCTCGGAGCTCGACCCCGACCAGAACGTCGAGCACATCGAGACCGACGCCATCCAGGGCGCCATCAACGCCTTCACCAAGAACGACCCCGACCGCGACTGGACCGTCGCGGAGGTCGCCGAGTTCGCGGGCCTCGGCACCACCTCGCCCGTCGTCGCGGGCTCCCCCGAGCAGGTCGCCGACGAACTCCAGCACTGGTACGAGGACGTTGGCGTCGACGGCTTCAACGTGAAGGAGGTCGTCCGCCCCGGCACACTCCGGGACTTCGTCGACATGGTGGTGCCCGAACTCCGCGAGCGCGGCCTCGTCCGCGAGCGCTACGAGGGCGAGACGCTCCGGGAGAACCTGTTCGAGGAGGCGGGCCGGACGAAGCTGGCCGACGACCATCCGGCGCGGAAGCACTGACTCGACCGCCAGAACTCGCGTTCGGAGTCGGACGCGGTCGCGTCAGTACCGGTAGAGCGAGGTGACGTACGGGAGCTTGTTGTACATCACGATCGCCAGCGGGAGTCCGACGACGGTGAGCGAGACGAGGTACGCCGCGCCCATCCAGACTCCGCTGGCCCACCAGCCGACGAAGACGAAGTAGGCCGCCCGGACGACGAGACTCGGCTGGTCGGAGCCCGCTCGGCGGTCGACGAGGCCCGAGTTCGCCTCGGCCTTGAGCGTCAGCACCTTCGGGACCTTGTTTATCATCTTGATGCCGAGCGGCAGGCCGACGACGCTCAGGTTCAGGAGCCACGCGACCGAGAGCCAGAGGCCGGTCGCCCACCAGCCGACGAAGACGTACCACGCGGCCCGGACGACCAGCGAGCGTTCCCGGGTTCCGTGTTGTTGGTTCTGTGTTGCCATCTACCATTTGGCGTGGTCCGCCGCAGCGACATAACCTTTCGCGTGTGGTTCTTCCGCGATGTACTCGGGGGAGACGGTCAATGAAATCAGTTCGGAATCCGAGTCGTCCAGGAACCGTACCGGTAATATCGATCGGTGATAGCAATCTTTAATTATCGCTAATCACGCATTTGCCACGACATGGCAACCACGTCACGAGGCTTCGTCAGCGGCATGGCGAACAGGGCGAACCCCGCGTTCGCGGCGGGGGTCGTCGCTGTCCCGGTGGTCGCGCTGCTCTACGCGGTCACGGTCGGCCCGCTCCGGCAACTCACGTACGTCCACGTCATGGCCGGCGTGCTCTGGACCGGCATCGACCTCTTCATGGGGCTGGTGCTCGGCCCGGTGCTCGGCGGCCTCGACGACGACCAGAAGGCGGCGGTGTTCCGCCGGCTCACCCCGAAGACGACGTTCCTGATGCCGTCGCTCGCGCTGGTCACCGTCTTCGGCGGCGTCTCGCTCGCACGGCGGCTCGGGAAGTTTCCCCACGCCGACCCGTGGATCGCGCTGATGAGCACCGCCATCGCGCTCCCGGTGATTCTGCTCGTCGCCTGGCAGTTCGGCGCGCTGACCGACCGGCGGACCCTCGCCGTCTTCGGCGTCGTCGGCGTCGGCCACGCGGCGTGGCTCGCCCAGACGCTGCCCGAGTTCGCGATGACGTCACACGAGATAGCGGCCGCGCTCGGCATCGTCACGATGCTCTCGATCCTGGGCTTCGGCGTGCTGCTGCCGGGCGAGCTCCGGATGTACCGCGAGATGACCTCGGCCGACCCCGACGAGGCGCTCATCGGCGCCATCGGGATGCGCAACGCGAAGCTGTCGGCCGTGCAGGGCGCGCTCCAGCTGGCCATCATCTTCGTGATGGTGTACGTCCGGTTCTGAGCGGCGCCCGGCCGATTCTGAGCGACGTACCTCCGGTCGGGCGGGAAGGCTGAAACGCCCCTTTCACTCTCGGGAAGATACTCAACCCCGGCAGTCCACTCCTCGCGCATGGACCGCCGCTCCCTCCAACCGAACGCGAATCGCCGCCGCCTCCTCTCGACGCTCGCCGGCGCCGGCGCCGCGGGGCTCGCCGGGTGCCTCTCGGCCGACTCCGCGCCCTCCGCCGCGACTGGGCCGGACCCCGCGAACAGCCCCGAACTGAGCGGACCCGACGACGGAGCACTGCCCGACGTGGACGCGCCGACCGACGAGTACGTCGCCGGCAACACCGACTTCGGCTTCGCGCTGCTCGACCGCCTCGCCGACGACGCCCCGAACGAGAACCGGTTCGTCTCCCCGTACAGCATCGGCGTCGCGCTCGCCATGACCTACGCCGGCGCCCGGGGCGGGACCCGGAGGGAGATGGCCGAGACGATGCGGTTCCGGCCGACGGGCGAGGTGCTCCACGAGTCCGTCGCCGCGCTCCGCGCGGACCTCCCGCTCGGCGACGAGGAGTCGTCCGAATCGGAGCAGACCACCGCAGGGTCGCAGAGCGACGACGGCGCGCCCTTCCGCCTCCGGGGCGCGAACGCGCTCTGGGGGCAGGCTGACTACCCGTTCCGCGAGGAGTTCCTGACGACCCTGGAGCGGTACTACGGCGCGGGCCTCGGTCGGGTCGACTTCCGGAAGAATCCCGGGGAGGCCCGGAAGGCAATCAACGGCTGGGTCGCCGACCGGACGGAAGAGCGGATACCCGACCTGTTCCCGAAAGGGACCATTGACCGCCGAACGCGCCTCGTGCTCGCCAACGCGGTGTACTTCGAGGCGAACTGGGCCGATACCTTCGACGAGGCCGACACCGAACCGGGGGCGTTCACCGCGCTCGACGGGGCGACCGACGAGGTTCCGATGATGCGCCAGAAGACCGCCTTCCCGTTCGCCGAGGTCGACGGGGTGAAGGTGCTCGGACTGCCCTACGCCGGCGGGAACGCCGAGATGGCGCTGCTCCTGCCGCCCCGAGAGCGCTTCCGGGAGTTCGAGCGGAGTCTGGACGCCGACCGCCTGGCCGACCTCCTCGACGCCACCGAGGAGGCGAAAGTGGAGATGAGCGTTCCCCGGTTCGAGTTCCGGTCGAAGCTGAAGCTCGCGAAGCGGCTGGCGGCGATGGGGATGCCGACCGCGTTCACCCGGAACGCCGACTTCGACGGGATGGCGGAGGGCGACGCCGACGAGAATCTCCAGCTCGGTTCGGTGCTCCACGAGGCGTACGTCCGCGTCGACGAGCAGGGCACCGAGGCCGCCGCGGCCACCGGGGTCGAGGTCGTCAACACGAGCGCGGTCCTGAACCCGCCGACGTTCCGCGCCGACCGGCCGTTCCTGTTCGTCGTCCGCCACCGGCCCACCGGCGCGGTGCTGTTCCTGGGTCGGGTCGCTGACGCCGCGGCCGCCGCCTGACGTCGACCAGACACTCCCGCGGGGGACGCCGCCCGGAGCCGCCGAGACTGGGAGCCGGGCCGCCTGCGAGCAGTAGGACTTTTGACCGGCGGCCGTAACCGTTCTCTCATGAGCGACGCCCGCGAGATCCTGCTGACGAACGACGACGGGATAGAGAGTCCCGGAATCCGCGCCCTCTACGACGCCCTCTCGGAGGTCGGCAACGTCACGACGGTGGCGCCCGCCGACGACCAGAGCGCCGTGGGTCGGGCGATGACCTACGAGGTGCCGGTCGCCGAGCACGAACTCGGCTACGCCCTGGAGGGGACGCCCTCCGACTGCGTGGTCGCCGGCCTCGCCGAACTCGGCCCCTACCCCGACGTCGTGGTCTCGGGGTGCAACGAGGGCGCGAACATCGGCGCGTACGTCCTGGGCCGGTCCGGCACCGTCAGCGCCGCGGTCGAGGCCGCCTTCTTCGGGGTGCCCGCGATCGCGGCGTCGCTCCACGTCCCCCAGAGCGAGTGGCCCCGCGACACCGAGCCGGCCGAGTACGAGGAGGTCGCCGAGGCCGTGAAGTACCTGGTCGAGCGCGCGCCCGACGCCGGCGTCTTCGAGGACGCCGAGTACCTCAACGTCAACGCGCCGCTCCCCTCGGCGGGCCACACCCCGATGGTCGTCACCCGGCCCTCCCACGTCTACGACATGGACGCGACCGAGGAGGACGGCGTGGTCACGCTCCACGACCGCACCTGGCAGCAGATGGACAGCGACAGCCTGCCCGACCCCGAGGGCACCGACCGCCGGGCGGTCTACGAGGGCAAGATCAGCGTCTCGCCGCTGACCGCGCCCCACACGACCGAGCACCACGAGGCGCTCGACGACCTCGCCGACCGGTACTGAGGCGGCCGTCGGACCGCCGAAACCGGGCTTCAGGACCGACCGACGTCGGGACGTCGGATCCGGTCGGGAGGCTATCGCTACGCCATTTTCCGATGCTGCTCTATCTCGTCGAACAGCTCCGTCACGCGTTCTTCGATCTCGTCGCGGATCTCCCTGACGCGCTCGACGTCCCCTCCGTCGGGGTCGTCGAGCGCCCAGTCGCGAACGTCGACGTCGCCGCCGACCCCCCCGACGTCGAGCGTCGAACAGCCCATCGTCGCCACGTAGTCGCACGAGCGGAGTTCCTCGACGGATATCTCGCGGGGCGTGCGGTCCGAGAGGTCGAAGTCCTCCTCGGCCATCACGTCGACGACGACGTCGTGGACGCGGTCCGCGGGACGAGTCCCGCCGGTCAGGAGTTCGATCTCGTCTTCGAGGCCGCGGCGCTCGACCTCCCGCTCTGCGAACGCGAGCGACATCTGGCTCCGGCCGGCGTTCTGGACGCAGACGAACGCGACGCGGACGGGGCTGTTCTCGGGGTCGGAGTCGGTGGTGGATTCGCTCATGGGTGATATGAATCGGTTCGAGAATCAGTCGGAGTACGAGAGGCCGGGGGCGTCCGCGGGCTCGGCGAACAGGCGGTCCTTCGTCGCGAGCGCGACCCGGACCAGCGCGAGCATCACCGGCACCTCGATGAGCGGGCCGACGACCGTCGCGAGCGCGACGTTGCTCCCGATGCCGAAGACGGCGACCGCCACCGCGATGGCGAGCTCGAAGTTGTTCGACGCGGCGGTGAACGCGATGCTCACGCTCTCGGTGTAGTCGAAGCCGACGAGCGCGCTGACGCCGTACGCCAGGGCCCACAGGCCGACGAAGAAGATGAACAGGGGAATCGCGATGAGGACGATCTGGCCGGGGTTCGAGACGATGTAGTCGCCCTTGAGCGCGAACATCACGACGACCGTGAACAGGAGGCCGAGCAGCCCGAACGGGCTGATGCGCGGGACGAACCGCCGGTAGTAGGCCTCGCGACCGACGGTGCGGAACGCGACCTTCTGCGTGAGGTAGCCGAGCGCGAGCGGGAGGCCGAGGAACACCAGCACCATCTGGGCGATGAGTCCCATCGAGACGTCGACCGTCGTGCCGCGCAGGACGGTCAGGAACAGGAACGCGTACGGGACGAACAGCGCGATCTGGAGCAGGCTGTTCACGCCGACGCAGACCGCGCACATCTCCTGGTTGCCGGCGGCCAGCTCGTTCCAGACCAGCACCATGGCGATGCACGGCGCGATGCCGACGATGATGAGCCCGGTCACGAACTCGGGGTGTCCGCCGAGGAACGTCACGGCGAGCCCGTACATCAGGAAGGGCGCGACGAGCCAGTTGAACGCGAGCGTCAACCCGATCTCCTTGCGGGCCGTGCGCGTCACCTTTGGAATCCGACCGTACTCGATCTCGGCCATGATGGGGAAGATCATCACGAACAGCCCGAGCGCGATGGGGAGGCTCGTCCCGTGCCACGTCACCGCGTTGAGGACGTCCGCGACCCCGGGGACGAACCGGCCGAGCGCGACCCCGAGGACCATCGCGAGGCCGATCCAGACGGTGAGATACCGGTCGAGGACGCCGAGGTCGTCGCTCACGCCTCGTTCACCTCGCGGTCGGCGGTCGCGAAGAGTTCGTCGGCGAGCGCGGTCGCCGTGTAGTACCGCCAGTTCCCGTCCTTGCGCCGGGTGATGAGCCCGGCGTCCACGAGGTCCGAGAGGGCGTGGCTGACGGCGCTCTCGCTCACGTCCACGAGCGGTTCGAGCTCGCAGACGCAGAGCTCCTCCTCGGCGACGGCGAGCGCTCGCGCGAGACGGTACCGGGTCTCGTCGCCGAGCACCGCGAAGACGGGACGGATGCGGTCGTCGGCGAACGCCGAGTCCGCGAGCGACTGTAATTCGTCCAGCCGGCGGTCCACGTCGGCGTCGCAGCACTCGCCGAGTTCGTCGGCGAGGAGACGTCGAATCCGCGTCGTTGGCTCTGTCATCGGGCGCTGATTGAATCTTGGTTCAGATAATCGTTGCGGTCTGAACCGTTATTCAGATAGCCGCCGCTCGTTCTCGGCCGTCTGGGCTCACTGTCCGCACCGACGGGATCGAGCAGTAGCGCAGAGACGTCGGTTCGGCGTCCGATAACGGCACATCGGCGCGCATTTGACGGGACTCTCGCTGTTCGGACTCGTTCGAGTGGCCGAAACCCGCAACCCGAATCGGCGGGATGACTCCATTTTGGAGGACTGGTTCTATAGAGAACAAACGAGAGGGGCACCATTGCGCGGCTATCAGAGCTACTCGAATCCACTCGGAGAGAGCCACGCGAACACCACGGGCGATGCAGTCGCCCGTCTTCACCGGACGATAGTCACCGGCATCGGTGCTCGTCGCGTCACACGTTCAGCCACACTCCCGAGGACGAGTCGCGAAACCCCCTCGCGTCCGTGGCTGCCCATGATTACGTGATCAATCCCGTGTTCCTCCGCGTACTCCAGGATGGTGCGAGCAGGACGACCGTTTTCAGTGGCCGTCGTGAGTTCACAGTCGTATTCACCAGCCCGTTCTTCCGCGTCGGCACGGATCTGGTCGGCCCGTTCCGTCATTCGCTCGTACCACGTACTCGCCGCGGGCAGTCCCTCTGCCTCCGCCTCGTACACGGCGAGCATCGGATCTATCACGTAGAGAGCGGTTATCTGGTCGCCCGGGTGTTTCGTGATGGCCCGCTCGAGCGCTCGCTGAGAGAGGGGCGATCCGTCGTACGGAACGAGAATGTGCTCCCCCATAGTGGGAGATCGTCGTTGGGGGTGAAAAACCCACTCCACGTCTCGGAGGCGCCAGAAACCCAGAAGCAATTAGCCGAGAGCCGGTACACGTCCGGTGCAAGATGATCGAACAACTCCTCGGCGACGACGTCGAGTCCTCCGGGAGGTATCTCGCCGAAGTGATCTACGGGGCTAACGACGGAATCGTAACGACGTTTGCCGTCGTCTCGGGAGTCGCCGGGGCAGCGCTGAACCCCTCGATCGTGCTCGTTCTGGGCGCGGCGAATCTGTTCGCCGACGGGTTCTCGATGGGGATGAGTAATTACCTCAGTCGGCGATCGGAGCTGGATTACCAACAGTCGGTTCGAGAAGGCGGTGACAAGCCACCAGAAAGCTCGAGTGACGGGAAATCGCCGAGGCGAACCGCATTCGTCACGTTTCTCGCCTTCGTCCTTGCCGGGTGGGCTCCCCTGGTTCCGTACATCCTCGAACTCAGCCCCGCCTTCCCGCTCTCGATATCGTTCACCGGACTCGCGTTCTTCGTCGTCGGGGCGAGCCGGAGTCTGGTGACGCGACGACAGTGGTACGTGAACGGTGCCGAGATGTTCGTCGTCGGAATGACCGCCGCCGTGGTCGCCTACACCGTCGGGAACCTCCTCGGCGGTGTCGCCTGAGAAAGCTCCCGACGAGACTCTGAGAAAGCTCTCGACTGTGCGAGGCCACCGATGCGGCGGAGGGGAGTACGAAGATTCGCGAGTAGATACTTCCGACTGTGTCGTCAGTTGCCGCGAAGTCATGCTTCGATTCGGGGTACGAGACGGCTGTGGAACCGCGTTATCGTTCATCGAACGAGGAGCAAAAGAGTAACTGCCGAAGGAATATCTGGACCCAACCAGAAATAGAGGGAGTGAGACGGCCGAATTCTGCTACCTGCTCTCTCGTTACTCGACGTTGTTCAGCTCGATTACTCGGGGTACACGGTCGCATTCACTCTTCCGCTTCCGGATTAGCCGATCCGCGTCTGCCCCGACCGTCGTCGCCACAAGTCCCATTGTCGAAAAGCAAGATACTGCTTTGAGAGGGCTCGATGTGAACGACGAAGACGAAGAAACACCCAGAGTGCGTCCGAGCGATCGAGCGGCATCCGGAGCCCCGGCCGAGGGCTGGGCGCTCAGCGATCGCTTCGAGTGGGAGGAAATCCACCAGCGGCTCCTCGCGTCCGCCGAAGAGGCGATAGACAGTACCACCAGGGAGCTGTTCTTCAGCGGACTCACCGCAGGATTCGCGATCGTTCTGACGTTCATCGGGTACGCAGTGGGGAATGCAAATTTCCCGGACAACCCGTTCCTCGCCTCCGTGCTCTATCCGATCGGGTTCCTGTACATCATTCTGGGGCGGCACGAACTGTACACCGAGAACACGTTACCACCGGTCAAGCTGGTGTTGACCAGACTGGCCAGCCTCCCGCTACTGCTGCGCATGTGGGTCGTCGTGTTGGCAGCGAACATCGTCGGAGCGGGCATCGGCGCGTTCGTCCTCGCCAACACGCAGGTCCTCTCGCCCGAGGCGATGCGCGCGGGTGTCGGACTCGTTCACCACGGCCTCGAGACCGGATGGTGGGACGTGTTCTTCAAGGCAGTGTTCGCGGGGTGGCTCGTCGCCGGCGTCGTGTGGCTCGGCACCGCTGCGCACGATACCATCTCGCGCGTGGTGATCATCTACCTCGTCTTCTACACGATCCCCACCGTCGGCCTGTTCCACGTGATCTCCTCGGGAGCCGAGGCCCTCTTCTTCGTGTTCCTGGGCGTTCCCGGTCCAGGGGTGGTCGCGGTGTTCTACGAGTTCTGGCTCCCCGTGTTGCTCGGAAACACGTTCGGCGGTGCGGTCCTGGTCGCCCTCGTGAGCTACGCCCAGGCCGAACACCGGCGCTACCCCGAGATCCGCATCCTCTCCACGCGCGACATGCTGTTCAGTCTGAAGGGCGGTCGGCCCTTCGACACGCCGAGACCGGGAATTCGGCTGACCGAAGAGGACGAGGACACCGGGACGAGAGAGGGCTGAGCGACTCACGGAGGCGGTCAGTCTCGGCGTCTCCCTTCCTTCGACGGTGCGTCCGAACCAGCGATGTCCACTACTGGCTCTCCCGCTGCTCCACCTCGTTCAACTGAATAACCCACCGAACACGAGTTCGTGCATTTTTCCGCTTCCTCGCTGAGTCTGGTGACTCTCATCTCGAGGAGGACGTGTGCGGTTTCGTTCTCGGTTACCGTATCGTGCAGAACTCTCCCCTGTCACCGGCAAGGCCCACCCTCCAATCGGGGGACGAGGTTCAGCAGCGACTGACTCAAAAGGCTGAACGACTAACCAGAATCCGTGTCCATCGAAGCCTCCTTCACTATCGACCAGGCCGATTTCCCGCTGAGCGCCGTCTTCGCACAACTAACTGACGCCACCATCGAACTCGACCGAATCGTCCCCACGAGTAAGGCCGTCATCCCCTACTTCTGGATTTACGCCGATGACACCGCCTCCTTCACCACCGACTTGAGCGACGACATCGGGATTGATCAGGTGTCGATAATCGACGAAGTGGAGGGACAGATGTTCGTTCGTGTCGACTGGAACCTCGACCACGAGAGCGTTCTCACGGCGATCGTCAACACCGATGTCACGCTTCTTTCTGGGATGGGAAATCAGGAACAGTGGACATTCGAAGTGCGCGCGAACGAACAGCAGGAACTCTCCGAGTTCCAAACGTACTGTCAAAAACACGATATCCCGATAGAACTCACCCAGCTTCACGCGCTCGCGTCACTCACGTCGGATCGAGAGTACGACCTCACGGAGGGCCAACGCGAAGCGATAGTCCTGGCGTATTCCAAAGGGTACTTCGACGCGCCGCGCGCCGCCACCCAAGATGATATTGCAGACGAACTGGGAATCACCCGGCAGGCGGTCTCTTCACGGCTACAGCGCGGCCTTCGACGACTCGTGGCAAGCGCACTCGTTACCCCACAAGAGTGACTACTTAAAACGCACCATAAAGGGATGTTGCGCACGCAATAACCACCCTCAACCAGTTGTGAGGCCTGTGCTAGGGTAATGAACTCAACGCAGGATACGTACGGATGTCTCGAACTCGTAGACTCCATGTCGACCATTGAGTTCGATGCGAATCGAGAACTGTTTCAGGCAGTGTACGATAGAAATCAAGATTCGGTGAGTCTGGCAGTGGTTGCACTGGTAGCGACCGCCCTCGACAAAGAACCCGACCATCTGGCTCCGCTGTATTCCTCGATCGGTGTAGATGCATTCGAGGGACGATTCCGAGGGACAACCAACACTCGGCGGGGACACATTTCGTTCAACTATGAGGGGTTCGAGGTGACCGTGTTCGGTGACGGAAAGATAGAGGCGGACCCACTGGAGACCAACGCAGTTGGCGTCGCTGGAGAGAATGAGGAAGATTGAGCGGGAAGCAACGAGTGACGGAGACCTCGAAATGGCTCTCCGAGAACAACAGCAACGGGTGTTGGCTGGGTTGGACGAGGAGAAAACGCTGGACGCTACACCAATCATCCGGCATGATGAGAGCCTGAGTTGCGAGGAGTATCTCACCCTTGTTTACGAACTCCACCACGTCCATCTTCCCAAGCTACAATCGGATGGCCTGGTCGAGTTTGACCGACGAGAGGACGAGGTGACGCGAGGGGCACAATTCGAGAAAAAGCGCCCATCCATCAAATCCGGGGACAAAAGCTGAAAAGGGTATCCGATCTGGATGTCGGGACGCGAGAGGTCTACTCACGTACCCATCTCTGGGATTTCGCTCTCGGCTTGTCTGTACGGACGCCAGCCCTTTACTGGGGGAGCGAGACAGACCGACAATGGCTACCGAAGCGACGTTTACCGTCCCGTCCGACCAGTTCCCTCTGGGAACCGTGTTCAAACGATTACCGGGAGTGACGGTCGAACTCGAGCGAATCATCCCGGCCCAAGACGTCGTGATTCCCTATTTCTGGGTTCGGGGGACCGAAGTCGACGACATCGAAGTTGCGTTTCTCGACCATCCGGGCGTGGAGAACATTCACCTCGTCGATTCCGTCGCAGACGAGTACCTGTTGCGCGTCGAGTGGACGTTGAACTACGACGGCGTACTGAGCACGCTGATGGAAACGCAAGTGCCGCTCATCAAGGCCGTCGGCACGAACGAACAGTGGACGTTCGATGTTCGGGGTGACGACCGACGCGACATCGCGGCGTTTCAGGAGCGGTGTCGCGAGTTAGACATCCCGATTACGCTCACCAAACTGCACGCGCTCACGCCCATCGAGTCGGAGGCCGAGACCGCACTCACAGACACCCAACAGGAGGCGCTGGTACTCGCGTACGAGCGGGGTTACTTCAACACCCCACGCGACGTGACGATGGCCGACCTCGGCGACGAACTCGGCATCTCACAGCAGGCGGTTGCATCCCGACTCCGACGCGGGATCAGTTCGATTCTCGGCAGTTCGCTGGCCGAACTCCGCCCACCGGACTGAACACCACTTAAACGGTTTGTGTACCCAAAAACAGCGGTGAACCGCGTAGGCAGATTACAGAAGCGTATGGTTGGGACACTTGAACTGGACACGGTTCTCGACGTCTGTGAACACAAGCATCGTCGCATCGTCCTGGCGGCACTCGCAGATCAGCACCAGTCGTTCTCGATAGACGACCTTACAAACGCAATCGTCAAACACGATCATCACACACCACCGTCAGAGGCTGCCGACGAGACAATCACGAAGATTCGGACCGGCCTGCACCACGTCCATCTCCCGATGCTAGCCGAGGCCGGACTCATCCAATACGACCCCGAGCGACAGTTGGTGGAGCCAACAGCTCAGCTTGATCGAGCAGAGTCCCACCTGTCGGTGGTTCTCGCTGTGGATTCTGAGCTTCAAACACCACTCGAGGGGTCCTAACCACCACACGGTGACGACCAACGACACCACACGCGTCGATGGCGCTCCACGCACGTAACTGAACAAAAACGAGCGATCGGAGCACTCACCAGGGCACTCGAGACTGAAGATTTGGACGAAAAGGACTACCAGATTCGGGAAGCCTTACAACTGCTCGGCATCGAAAATCGGTAGATCTGCAACACACATTGATCGTACTCTTGGCGGGATTCGTGTTGCTGAAGTGAGAATCCATCCGACTGCAAGTGGGTTCGTTGAGCCGCTAGCGGTACTCTCAGCGACTACTCTCGCGATAGTTCCGTATTCCGCTCAAATAGCATCGACGGAAGCGCAACTGCCGGAAGAATATTTGACTAATCGATCGACAATAGAGGCCCTGAAACAGCCGAATTCGACTACGCTTGTTCTTTTGTTCGACCTCGTTCAGGTCTCGGACTACGCTACACAGGCGGCTATCTACATCGCTTTCGCTTGAGGTGCATTTATGTCAACTGCACTGGTATAAAACGGTATGCGCCTCGTCGACCGGGTCGTCAATCAAAGTAGTTTAGACCTCATGGAATTGGTCGGTGCAGTTCTGCTCGCATTGCTCATCGTCGCACCAATCGTGTACATCGCATTTTACCGGGTCGTGAACTTCCTGATTGCCGCCGCTGGCGTGAGGACGCCAGTTCCGCTGTCCATAGCCGGCGCGATTTTCGTCACTGCCGTGTTCACGGCCGTCTGGAGTGCCTTCCGGGTGGTCGAGTGGCACTACACCTGAACATCCGCAGTCGATAGCGCCGCGTTCGGTGTTACCTGCTCTCACGTTGCTCCACTTTGTTCAGCTCTATCAGCAGCCTGAAGATGGCCTTGACCAGGTTCGCGTCGACGTCGAACTGCTCGGCGTTCTCGCCGGCGCGGTCCATCACGCGCTGCTCCTGGTCCTCGTCGGTCGTCGGCATGTCGCGCTCGTCCTTGACCTGGGCGACCGTCTCGGCCACGTAGGTCCGGCGCGCGATGAGTTCGACGATCTCGCGGTCGATGCTCTCAATCTCCTCGCGGAGCTCCGCGAGGTTCATCTCGTCCGGGCGGGGTCGTTGCGTGTCGTCGTCAGCCATGTGGTACCCTCTCGTTCGTTCCAGCGGTCCGCGATCCGTTCCAGCGCCGGGCGCTCGCCGACCGCGACGAAGCTCGGGCCGGTCCCCGACAGCGAGACGCCGCGGGCGTCGGGCAGCGCGTCGAGCATCGGGTCGGCCGGGAAGCCGAGCGCGGCGGTGAAGGCGAAGCCGTTGACCGTCATCGCGTCGGCGTACCGGCCGTCGAGCGCGAGGTCCGCGACGAGTTCGGCGACCGGCGCGACGCGCTCGCACCGCGAGACGTCGGCGTCGGCGCTGAACGCGCGCTCGGGCGGCGTCCAGACCAGCGCGTCCCAGTCGACGGGCTCGCGGGCGAGCAGGTCGTCGGTCCGGTTGTCGGTGACGGTGACGCCGCCGAGCATGCTCGCGCTGGCGTCGTCGAACGCGCCCGTGACCGTCACACCGGCGTCGCGGGCCGCCCGCACGCCGAGCCGGCAGGCGTCCTCCAGATCCACCTCGTCGGCGACCCCGAGCGCGTCGAGCGTCGCCAGCACCGTCGCGTTCGCGGCCGCGCTCGAGCTCTTGAGCCCGGCCGCCATCGGCACCTCGCTGGTCGTGCGGACCGTGCCGCCGACCGCGGTCGCGTCGGTCGCGCCGAGGCGGTCGAGCGCCCCGCGGTCGCCGTGCTCCGCGACGGCGAGTTCGAGGCACCGCTCTATCAGCCGGGTGTCGGCGTCCGGCGCGTCGGCGACCTCGCCGGTCGCCTCGCCGGAGGCGTCGAGTTCGACCTCGGCGGTCGTCTCGGCGTCGATGGCGAACGCCGACCCCTTGCCGCAGGCGAGGGCGTTCAGCACCGTCCCCGCCGCCGCGGCGGACGCGCGGCCGTCCATGCTCGGCAGTCTCTCGCGGGGCGTATTGACGCTGGTGGTTCGCGCAAGCGAGGGCGGATGGTCGGTGGCCGACTCCGCGGATCGAGTCGCGCCCGGCGAAACGCACCCCTTTTCCCCGGCCCGGACCAATTCCGGGGCATGAGCGCGCGCAACGACGTGGCCCCCGACACCCTCGGCGTCGAGCTCACCGAGGACGGCATCGTCGTGGAGTACGCCGACGACCGGGAGGCGTTCTACCGGGGCGTCCCGACCAAGGAAGCGGGCACCCTCCGGACCCAGCCCGGCAAGCTGGTCCAGATCCTGGTCACCGACCCGACCGAGACCGAGGGCGTGATGACGTACGTTAACGACCGCAACACCCACGACGAGATCCTCGAGGAGACGGGGGTCGGCCGGGTGATGCTCGACCCCGGCGAGGAGGAGGAGCTGTTCCCCGGCGTCACGGTCCGGATGGACGGCTACGCGATCGAGATCGAGGCCGACCCCGAGACCGCCCGCGGCCGGGTGTTCGTCTTCGAGGAGGACGAACTCGGCGAGCAATCGTACGAGATGGTCGACGAGGAGTGAGGGAGCGAGCACCGATGCCGCTTCCGAAGCGCTGGCGAGAGCTAAGTCGTCGGACGGTCGGGTCCGCGCCCGAGCAGTACGGCGTCTACGAACTGGGCGCGGACGGCGAGGTGCAGGAGGTCGGCTGGGGCGTCCTCCGGGACGAACTCAAGGACGCGCTGGCCTACGGGTCGGGCGACCGGGTCCGGTGGGAGACCTGCCAGACGAAGGCCGGGGCGAGGGAACTGGCCGCCGACCACCGCGAGCGCGCCGGGTTGTAGGCTCCGAGGTACCGTCCCGCACGAACGAGTCTTCTCGCGTCCACGACGCGTGACCAGTGGCGTCCCTGCGGTCCTCCGTCGACTGCCGCAAGTCCATCCGTTTCCACCGGGAACGTCCACCGATCCGACTTCCGACGCGACCGGTCCGTCCCCTCCGCAGACGGCGAGCGCGCGGTCACTGGATGTACGAGGGGTCCTCGTGGTCGCAGTTCGCCTCGTGTTGCTTGGCGTCCTCCTCGTCGTCGAACATCATGCCGCACCCCTCGCACTTGTACCACGTCATCTCGTCGCGCTCGGTTGTGACGACCATGTTCGTGGGTACACGAGACGAAAGTAAATCGTTTGCCCCGACCGCCCCGGAGATTCGTCCCGCCGCCGCAGGCGAATCGGTCGCCCGGTCGCCACAGGGGAACGCTCCACCGCCGCGGAGGAACGTCCCACCGCCACAGGGGAACCCTCAATACGCGCGAGCAACGAGAGGCTGACATGAACGCGAAGGGTTCCCCCGCAGTCGAACTCACCGTCCAGGGCGCCGAGAAGCGCGACGCCGGCCGGGGTATCGCTCGCGTCCCCGAGTCGGCCCGCTCGGCGCTGGGCGTCCTCAGCGGCGACACCATGGTCATCGAGGGCGAACGCGACACCGTGGTCAAGGTCTGGCCCGCGGGGAGCGACGTCCGCGGCGGCACGGTGCAGGTCGACGGCGAGACCCGGGCCAACGCCGGGGTGAGCATCGGCGACTCGGTGACGGTCCGGCCCGTCTCGGTCGCCGACGCCGACTCGGTCACGCTCGCGCCGACCGCCGCCTTCGACGAGGACGACCGCGACACCCTCGAGGCCGCGCTCAAGAGCACCCTCCAGGACCGCCCGGTCAAGGAGGGCGAGCGCGTGCGCATCGAGCGACTGGGCGACGCCGGCACCTTCCACGTCGGCGCGACCGACCCCGACGGCGTGGTCCGGGTCACCGACGACACCGAGGTCCGGGTGTCGGTGGCGACCGGGTCTGGCGGCGCGGGGACGAGTGCGGGAGGCTCCACCGGCACGGGGTCGGCCAACGGCGGCATCTCCATCCCCATCGACGACGAGGGCGGCGACGGTGACGCCCCTGCCGAGCTCACGGGCGCGACCTACGAGGACATCGGCGGCCTCGAGGACGAGTTAGAGCGCGTCCGCGAGATGGTCGAGCTCCCGCTGTCGAACCCCGCGCTGTTCCGGCGGCTCGGCATCGACCCGCCGAAGGGGGTGCTGCTGTACGGCCCGCCCGGCACGGGCAAGACGATGATCGCCAAGGCGGTCGCCAACGAAGTCGACGCTCACTTCACCACGGTCTCGGGCCCGGAGATCATGAGCAAGTACAAGGGCGAGAGCGAGGAGCGGCTCCGCGAGGTGTTCGAGAACGCCCGCGAGAACGCCCCGACCATCATCTTCTTCGACGAGATCGACGCCATCGCGGGCGAGCGCGACGAGGAGAGCGACGTCGAGAACCGGGTGGTCGCCCAGCTGCTCTCGCTGATGGACGGCCTCGAATCGCGGGGCCAGGTCGTGGTCATCGGCGCGACCAACCGGGTCGACGCCATCGACCCCGCGCTCCGCCGCGGCGGGCGCTTCGACCGCGAGATCGAGATCGGCGTCCCGGGCGAGGCCGGCCGGCGCGAGATCCTCGACGTCCACACCCGGGGGATGCCGCTGGCCGACGACATCGACATGGACCGACTGGCGGCCTCGACCCACGGCTTCGTCGGCGCGGACCTCCACGCGCTCTCGACGGAAGCCGCGATGGCCGCGCTCCGGCGGGCCCGCGACGCCGGCGCCGACGACGAGGAACTGATGGAGGTCGAGGTCACCCGCGCGGACTTCGAGACCGCGATGGCGTCGGTCGACCCCTCGGCGATGCGGGAGTTCGTCGCCGAATCGCCCGAGATAGACTTCAGCGCGGTCGGAAATCTGGAGGAGGCCAAGCAGACGCTCACCGAGGCAGTCGAGTGGCCGCTGGCCTACCGCAACCTCTTCGAGAAGACCGCCACCGAGCCGCCGTCGGGCATCCTGCTGTTCGGGCCGCCCGGAACGGGCAAGACCCTGCTCGCCCGGGCGCTGGCCGGCGAGAGCGACGTCAACTTCATCCACGTCGACGGGCCCGAACTGCTCGACCGCTACGTCGGCGAGAGCGAGAAGGCGGTCCGGGAGATATTCGACCGGGCCCGCCAGGCCAGCCCCGCCATCGTCTTCTTCGACGAGATCGACTCCATCGCGGGCGAGCGCGGTTCGGGGATGGGCGGCGGCGCCGAGGTCTCCGAGCGTGTGGTCTCCCAGCTCCTCACCGAGATGGACGGCCTCGCCGAGAACCCCAACCTGGTCGTGCTGGCCGCGACCAACCGCCGGGACGCGCTCGACCGCGCGCTGCTCCGGCCGGGGCGACTCGAGGAGCACGTCGAGGTGCCCGCCCCGGACGAGGAGGGTCGCCGCGCCATCCTGGCGGTCCACGCCGACGACAAGCCGCTGGCCGACGACGTCGACCTCGACGACCTCGCCGCGGAGCTCGGGGGGTACACCGGTGCGGACCTCGAAGCGGTGGTCCGGGACGCCTCGATGCGGGCCATCCGGGAGGCCGCGGAGGCGTGGGGCGTCGAGCAGGCAGACGAGAACGCCGACGAGATCACCATCGAGCGCAAGCACTTCGACGCCGCGGTCGAGAAGATCCGGCCGACGCTGGACTGAGGTCGGTTCGCTCGGCGATTCAGTTCGCTGGTAGCAAGAAGGTTCAAACCCGACGACGGACTAACCCAGGTAGGTGGGGTAGACATGGATATCACTGACGCTGTTACGACCGAGTACGTCGACGTGAATCCGGGGACTCGACTCGGGAAGATCCGCGGGATCTTCGACGAGGACCAGACCCTCGAGGCCATCGTCGTCCGGGGGGAGAGCGAGAAGTACGAGGGCATCGTCACCCGAAAGGACCTCGTGAGTTCGCACCACGACCCCGATGCGAAGGTCCGGTCGGTCCTGCGCCACCCGCCGACGGTGGACCGCGACGAGGACGTGCGCGAGACCGCCCGTTTGATGGTCGAGGGGCAGGTCAAACTGCTCCCCGTGCTCGACGACAAGGATGTGCTGCGGGGCGCGATCAGGGCCAAGGACCTGCTCCGGATGGTCCAGGACAACCTCGGGGCGCTCGACGTGTCCGACGTCTACACCGAGGACGTGGTGTCGGTCGAACCCGACACCACGCTCGGGGAGGTCATCCACACCGTCCGGACGCACAAGTTCACCCGCGTCCCGGTTGTCGACGGCACCGACGCGGTCGGGATGATCAGCCTCTACGACCTCGTGGACTTCACGACCCGGAAGATGGAGCAGGAGCAGGGCGGCAACAGCAACGCCTCCGACTCCCACGGCGGCAGCGTCTCGAAGAGCCAGGGCCGGACCCACGGCGGGTGGGGCGAGCGGTCGGGACTGGAGGCCCGGATGACCGATCTGCCCGCGCGGGACGTGATGAACTCGCCGTGCGCGACGATCACGCTCGACGCCGGGCTCGACGAGGCGTTCGCCGAGATGGACGACCGGGGCTACTCGTCGCTGGTGGTCGTGCCAGAGGAGTTCGAGTCGCCCGCGGGCATCGTGACAGTCACCGACCTGCTCCGGGCGCTGACCTGGACCGGCGACGACCAGCAGCGCTCGGACGTGCAGGTGTTCGGCGTCGAGCTGATGGACACGCTCTCCCGCGACTCCATCGTCGAGCGCATCGACGAGATCGACGGCAAGTACCAGAAGATGGACATCCTCGAGGCCAACGTGATGTTCCACGAGCACAAGGAGAAGCACCGCGGCACGCCGCTCATCCAGTGCACGGTCCGGCTGTTCACCGACGAGGGGCTGTTCTCGGGCACCGGCGAGGAGTACGGCGCCCGGTCCGCGTTCAGGCAGGCGGCCGACATCGCCGAGCAGAACGCGCTCGACAACAAGGAGCGCGAGTCGCCGCGCCACCAGATGGAGCAGGAGCGCGAGCGCACCGTCGACCTGGTCGAGTGGTGGACGACGACCGAGCAGGGAAGCTGAGGTCGTCGCTGCCTCGTTCCTCAATCACTCCTTTCAAGCACTGACAAATGTAAAATCGGCGTTTGAGCCTCCGGAAGAGCCTTTGAAGCGCGGGCGAAAGGAGCAGGTATGAACCGGTGTGCACGTGCGACGACCGACCCGGGCGTGGGGTCGAACGACGGTCCGTTCGCGACGGTCGTGGTCGGGAAGGGCCGGACGCCCGGGAACGACGCGGAGGCCGGCGGTTCCGACGACGCCCCGCCACGCACCGTCCGCGTCCGCAACGCCGCCGGCGAGCCCCGGCGGCTGTCGGTGGCGGTCTCCCGGGGCGCCGAGATACCCGTCGACCGGACCGTCGAGTTCCCGGCGGAGGGCGCGCTCGAACTCCGCCTGACGGAGCCGGCTGACTACCGCGTGCTGGCCGGCCCCGCGGACGGCGACCGGACCGCCGTCGCGGTCGCGCGCTCGTCGTTCGAGGCCGACGCGAACCCCCTCGACGTTACCGTACTTCCCGACGGGCGCGTCGAAACTCCCGACGTCGACCCGGTGGCGGGCTGTCGCGACCCCCGGTCGGAGACGCCCCCGACGGCGGGACGGACCTGAAGCGCCGGCCGGTCGGGCCGCGAGTCAGCCCGACAGCCGGATGCGGCCGCCGAGCACCGAGTTCACCACCGCGCCGACCAGCACGACGGCGCCCGCGAAGTAGAACCACGTCAACAGCAGCAGGACCGCACCGATGACGCCGTACGCCCGGTACCGGCCGGCGTACGCGAGGTAGAACTGGAAGAGCGCGTGGAGCGCGACCCAGCCGACGGCCGCGACGACCGCGCCGGGAACCGCCTCCCTGACGGTCATCTCGACCGGCGGCATGACGTAGTACACCGGCAGGAACGCCACCGAGAGGCCGGCGACGAGCAGCAGGTTCCCGACGAGGCTTCGGAGCGGGACGCTGGGGCCGAGCGAGGGGTTCCGCAGGGCGTAGCCGACCGCAATCACGAACCCGGCCGCGACGACGACCAGTCCCACGGTCACCGCGCCGTCGACCAACTGCTCGACCAGTGACGGGTCGCGCTCGGTCCCGTACGCCTCCGAGAACGCGATGTCGAGCCCCCGGAACAGCTTGAGCGCGCTCCACGCGACCGTGACCACCCCGACCACGCCCGCCCCCGTCCGACCGCTCGAACTCGTGAGCGCCCGCTGGAGGACGCGCTCGGCCGAACTCGACAGCGAACTCGCCACCTGCTGAACGACGAACTGCGCGAACGCCTGCCCGCCCAGGGCGCTACCGAGGACGACGACCAGCAGCGCCAGCGGGATCAGCGAGACGAACGCGTAGTAGGCGACGCTCGCCGCCAGGAACATCACGTTGCGGTCCCGGGCGACGTCGACGACCTGCCGCACGCGGCTCTGAGACGTGGTCATGTCCAACCGAAGACACGTCAGTCCGCCCTAAAGGCGATACGGCCGGGTGCGGGCGCCGACGAGTACCCTATGGCGCGTGGGCGACCTTCCTGTCATCGAACGATACTGTCCGCTGCGGCGCCGGTTCGAAGCACGTCGCGTCGTCGTGATGTGTCGCTGTCGGCCGCCATGGGCGAACGCCGGCCGTCCGGCGCCTTATCCCGTCTCGGCAGTTCACGGCGTTCTGCTCGTCATGTCGGTCGGAAACGGACAATACCGCAAGGAAGTCGGCGTTGCGCCCGGGAAACTCGCTGTTTCCGGGCGCGCCCGGTAGTCCCGTCCCGCCCTCGCTCAGTCCCAGAACGACTTCGTCCGGGCGTACTGGCGCTCCTGTTCGAGGATGTCCCGGTAGAACTCGTCCTCGTCCTCCCGGAGCTTGGCGATGATGCGGGCCGCGTTCTGCGGACCGACTCCCCTGGCCGCCAGCGCGATCACCGCCCGCTTGCCGTGGCTCTGGACCAGGTTGGCGGCCTTGTACGCCCGCTGGGTCATCTGCTCCTGCTCGTCGTCCTTCTCCTCGGCCCGAACCGCCTTCACCACCTCGTCGGCCCAGGGGTTGAGCGCGGCGACGCGGGTCGACCCGCACTCGGGGCACTCGGGCCGGTCGCGGACCCGCCGGACCGGCTTCTTCCGCTTCCAGTCGGCGCAGTGGAGGCAGAGCAGGATGACCTCGTCGTCGCGAATCCGGTCCTTGACGGTCTGGATGACGCTGGCGTCGGCGTTCTCGGGCGCGAGGAGTTCCCGCCCCGACGAGCGCCCGCCCGACCCGACCGGGGTCCGACCGCCCGTGGTGACGACCTCGACGTCGCCCGACCGGACGCGGGCGAGTACGCCGCTGGCGGCCTCGACCGCGAGGTCGTCGTGGAACACTTCCCGCACCGCCTCGTCGTACATCGGGGTGTCCTCCAGCGCGCCCATCAGCCGACCGATGGGCGGGCCGCTCGCGCCCCCGCCGCCCTCCCACTTGCGGAGCGCGCCGAACTTGGCGGCGACCTGCGAGAGCTTGAACTTCAGCGTGTCGGAGTGCTTGAGGCTCAGCTCGATGATGGCAGCCACGTGGTCGGGGTCGGTCTCCCGGAGCACTTGGGCGACCTCCTGGCCGTTGACCTTCGGCGGGACGTCGAGCTCGATGCGGTAGGGGTCGACCTCCAGCCCGACCGACGACCCGGTGCGCTGGCCGACCAGCGACGAGAGCACCCGGCCCAGCGTCTCGTTGACCTTGTGGCCGAAGCAGGCGTTGAGCACGACCGTCCGGGCGGCGTGCTCGACCACGATGCGGTCGGCGGTCGGGACCGGCGCCCCGGTCTCGGCGTGGCGGTCCAGTTGCGAGAGCGCCTGGCTCGCGGTGTACTCGTCGGTCGGGTACCGGTTCGTGAACTCGCGGGCGACGCCCTCGCGGGGCGCGCCGCGCTCGAACTGGGGTCCCGCCACGGCGCGCATCTCGCCGACTTCCTGGGCCACGTCGGAGGGCACCGGAATCTCCTCGCCGACCCACGAGGGAATCTCGCCGCCGGGGTCCTCGATGGGCGAGACCTTGACCGCCTCCTCGTCGTCGTCGACCTCGGTGATGCGCCACATCTCGCCGCGCTGGACGAACACCTCGCCCGGCCGGGCGAAGTTGACGACGAACCGCTCGTCGAGCGTGCCGACCTGCGACCCGCTGGCGATGTCCTCGACGGCGTACTTCTGCTCGTCGGGGATCATCGAGAGGTTGGCGTAGAAGTACTGCCAGGTCTGGCTCGATTTCTCCAACCGGTCGTCGTCCTCGTCGAGCCAGACGAGCCGGTTGCCCTTGAGTTCGCGGCAGACCTCCTTGAACTCCCGCTCGGAGAGGTCCCGGAACGGGTAGGCCCGGGTGACGACGTCGTAGGCCCGCATCGCCGAGAGGTCGCCGAAGTCCATCACCAGTCCCACTATCTGGTTCGCCACGGTGTCGAGGCTCCCGTCGTGGATCTCGGCGTCCTCGACGTCGCCGGCCTTGGCGCGCCGGGCGATGGCGAGGGCCTCGAGGGTGTCGTCGGGATGCTTCGTGACGATGGTGCCCCGCGAGACCGCCTCGCTCCGGTGGCCCGCCCGGCCGACTCGCTGGAGCAGGCGAGCGACCTCGCGCGGACTCGAGTACTGGACCACGTGGTCGATGCGGCCCACGTCGATGCCCAGCTCCATCGAGGAGGTGCAGAGCAGCGCGTCGAGGTTCCCGGCCTTGAACCGGTCCTCGACGTCGATGCGGGCCTCCTTCGACAGCGACCCGTGGTGGACGCCGATGTTGGCGTCCAGTTCCTTGAATCGCGAGCCGAGCGCCTCCGCGGTCTGGCGGGTGTTCACGAAGATGAGCGTCGAGTCGTGATTCTCGACGATGTCGAGGATGGCCCGGACGTGGCTGGCGACCGACTCGTCGGTGGCCAGTTTGCCCGCAAGGCGCTCGTCCTCCGCGGTGATCTCGGGCTCGCGGACCTCGAACTCCACCTTGCTTCCGACGTCGACCTCCACGATGGTCGGGTCGTCGCGCTCGCCCGGGTCGCCGACCAGGAACCGGCCGACCTCCCCGGGGTCGCCCACGGTCGCCGACAGGCCGACGCGCTGGAAGTCCCCGGCCAGTTCGCGCAGCCGCTCCAGACCGATGGTCAACTGCGCCCCCCGTTTCGCGCCGGCGAGTTCGTGGACCTCGTCGACGACGACGTGGTGGACGTCTTCGAGCGCGGTCCGGAGCTTCGAGCCGGTCAGCATCGCCTGGAGGGTCTCGGGCGTCGTCACCAGTACGTCGGGCGGGTCGTTGGCCTGCTTCTGGCGCTGGTAGTCGGTGGTGTCGCCGTGGCGCACGTCGACCTGGAGATCGAGCTCCTCGCCCCACCACTCCAGCCGCTCGCGCATGTCGCGGTTGAGGGCGCGGAGCGGCGTGACGTACAGCGCCGAGATACCGAATCGGGGTCCGTTCTCGGCCTGATTCTCCGCAATCGCGTCCAGCACAGGCAGCATCGCGGTCTCGGTCTTGCCGGTCCCGGTCGGCGCGACCACCAGCGCGTCCTCGCCCCGAGTCAGCGGCGGAATCGCCCGGCGCTGGGGCTCGGTCGGCGTCGAGAACCCGCGCTCGGAGAGCGCCGCCCGCACCTGCTCGCCGAGGTGTGCGAAGGCCGCAGAACCGGCGGCCTCGTGCTCGTTCATCGGTCGTTTTTAGCGGGTAGCGGGTCATAAGCCCGTTGCCTCCGAAATCCGATGGGTCGATTCCGGGCGGCGCTTTTTCGGGCTGAAGGCTTTTCTCCGACGGCGCCGAACCCCGTGGCATGGAGACGGAAGTCCACTTTCGGGAGACCCAGACGTTCGACCAGTTCTGGCTCTGGGGCCTGCTCGCCCTGAGCGCGCTCGCCGCGCTCGCCAACCTCCTCCGCGGAAAGCGGTCGGTCCGCGGGACGGTCGGCCGACTCGCGACGCTCGGGGGCGTCGCCCTGCTGTTCCGGGTCGCCGCCCTCCGGACCGAGGTGCGCGACGACGGGGTGTACGTCCAGTTCGCGCCGTTCCACCGGTCGTCGAAGCGGGTCCCGTTCTCGGAGCTCGCGGACGTCCAGGCCGCCGGCTACAGCCCCCTGCGCTACGGCGGGTGGGGTATCCGATGGAGCCCCAGCGGGGTCGCCTACACCGTCAGCGGGAAGACCGGCGTCCGGTTGAAGCGCGCCGGCGGGAAGTCCACGTTCGTGGGGTCGGACCGGCCGGACAAACTCGTCGCGGCGGTCCAGAAAGCGAGCGAACGGGAGGTGTAGCCGACCCCCAAGCACAAATCCGCGGGCGTCGAAACAGTAAGTGAAGAGTAAAGTTAATTCTTATCACAAGAATTTTCCGGGAGCGCCGGCTATCCTCGGTGGCCGTAGGCGTTCGACAGCGACGGCACCGACCCGACCGCAACGGGTGCCGTCGCCGCATCGGCCCACGACCGCATCCACCGACCGAACCATGCCAGACACGACGTACGACGGCACCATCGACTGGAACCGGTACTGGACCAAGAGCGACGACGCGGCCGGCGACGACGCGAACGGCAGCGCCGAGTACGTCGCCGACGCGCTCTTCGAGTTCATCGGGGAGACCGAGGTCCCCGACTCGCACGCCGACGTCGGCTGCGGCGGCGGGGCGCTGGCGTTCGACGTCGCGGCGCGCCACCCCGAGACGACCGTGGTCGGCTACGACGCGGCCGAATCGGTCCTCGACGCGAACCGGGAGCGAGCCCGAGAAGTGGGCCGCGAGAACGTCGCCTTCGAGCGGACGGTGCTGCCCGAGTTCGACCCGGGCCGGCAGTTCGACCTGGTCACCTGCTTCTACACGCTCTGCTACGTCGCCGACACCGAACGCGCGCTCCGGAACCTCTACGAGGCGGTCGCGCCCGGCGGCTCCCTGGTCCTGACCTACCACAACAGATACGCCAGGACCATCTTCGAGGGCATCGCCGAGGCGCCCGGCGAGCACCTCGACGAGTCGTCGGCCTGGAGCCCGGAGCGCTTCGCCGACCGGTTCGAACTGGTCATCGAGGGCGAGAGCCTGCTTTCCTACGACCGCATCCGCGACGCACTGGGCGCCTGGCCCCGGAGCATCTGGGCGGTCGCCGAGGAGAGCGACCGCTACCCGGCGTGGCGACAGAACCCCCTCGTGTACGTCCCGAAGTGAACGCTCAGACCGCGGCGTAGTCGCCGAGCCGGGTCCCGTCGAGCAGGTACGCCTCGCCGTCGGACAGCCCCGCCGGCAGGAACGGCGCCAGGAACTCCTGGCCCTCGACGTTGACCCACGTCGCGCCGACGAGTTCGTTGAACGCCGGGAACACCACGAGTTCGGCGCCCGCCCGGACGCCGCCCTCGCGGTCGGCGAACGCCTCACCGGCCAGCGGCCCGCGGAGCCAGACCCGCTCCACGCGACTTCCCCCCACTTCGTCCTCCAGCCGGACCGCGGGATGCTCGTGGCCGACGCAGACCACCTCGCTCGCGAGTACTTCCCGCGCGGGCCAGGTGTGGCCGTGGGCGAACCCCACGTCGCCGAGTCGGACCCCCGCGCCGTCGGTCACGTCGAGGTCGGCCCACGACTCGATGGCGCCGTCGTGGTTGCCCTTGACCAGCGTGGCGGCCACGCCCAGTTCGTCGAGGCGTTCGAGCAGCACCTCGATCTCGCCGCGCTCGGCCCCGCTGGGGTCGCCGATGGCGTGCATCAGGTCGCCCAGGAACACGACGCGGTCGGGGTCGGTCCGAGTGACCAGCGAGAGCAGGCGCTCGCGTCGTTGTTCCGCGCGGCTGTCGAGCGAGACGCCCTCGGCGCGAAGTGCTTGCTCGACGCCGGCGTGGAAGTCGGCGACGACCAGCGCTCGCTCCGAGCCGAGGTCGGCGACCGCGGCCGGTTCGCCCGGGACCGGCTCGACCGGGCTCATCAGATGGGCTTGAGCGTGTCCTCGCCCGACTCGTAGCACCGACCGGCCATCAGCGCGGCCTCCAGGGCGTCCTCCACGTCGGCGGGGGTCACGTCGTAGGACTGGACCACCGACGCCATCAGCGTCTCGCGCTCGACGCCGTCGCCCTCGTTGAGCTCGCGCATCTCGTCCATCACGGTGTCCTCGAGGTTCTCGGGCGTCTCCTGCTCGTCGGCGTCGCCGGTCTCCTCGTCGGCTGCCGCGACCTCGTCCTCGCCGACGGACGCGCCGGGCGCCTCGGCCGCCGCGGTCGACCCGCCGGCGGGTGCCTCGTCGGCGTCGTTGACGACATCCTCGGTGCCGCCCGACGCCGACTCCACGTCCTGGAGCTCGTCGGTGTCGACCTCCTCGGCGGTCGGCTCTGCGGGTTCGCCGGCGTTCGGGTCGACGTCGGCCAGTTCGGCCTCGCGCTCGGGCGTCCCCTCGGCGGGGCCCTCCTCGGGGTCGGGGCTGGGCGCGTCCATCTCGGACTCGCCGGGGCTCTCGACCTCCGAACCCGAGGAGAACTCCAGGCCGTACTCCTCCTCGACCTGCTCGCGCTCCTCGTCGTCGAACTCGTACATCTCGTCGCCCGCGCCGGCGGTGCCGATGTCGGGCCCCTCGTCCTCGTCGCCCTCGGGCGCGAACTCCTCGTCGGTCGAGGTCTCCTGCTCGGCCTCGACGGTCGGCGGTTCGTCGTCGCCGACCTCGTCCTGGAGGTCGGCGGCGTCTTCTGCGTCTTCGACCTCGAGAGCGTCCTCCGATTCGGCGGCCTCGTCGGCTTCGACGTCTGTCGCCTCGGCCTCGACGTCCGGAGTTTCAGTCTCGGCCTCAGCTTCCGCGGGTTCGGTCTCGTCCTCGGACTTGTCCATAGTGCTAGTCGGTGCCTCGCCGAGGTCGTCACTTGTGGCCGCGCCGTCGTCGGTCCCCGCGTCGACCACCGTCTCGGCGTCGGCCTCGACGTCGGTCGTTGACTCTGCGGTGGTCGCCTCGACCTCGGTGCCGGCCTCTGCTCCGCGGGCCGCTTCGGCCTCGGCGCTCTCGCCGCCAGTGGTCGCCTCGGCCTCCAGGTCGGCGAGTCCGTCCGCCTCGGCGTCGGTCAGCGCGTAGTCGAGCGCGACGTCGACCTCGTCGCCGCCCTCGCCGGGAGCGAGTTCGAGCGGGCCCACGTCGTCGGCGTCGAGTTCGCCCGCCACGACCCGGGCCGCGTCGACCGCGAGGTCCCAGACCCCGGCGAGGTACGCCTTCGTGGTGCCGTAGTGGTCGACCGCGAGCGGGATGCCTGCCGCCAGGCCGGCGTCCGCGCCGCCGGCTTCGAGCGCCGCGCGCAGGTCGTCGCCGCGCTCGCCGGAGTCGACGGCGTCGGCGAACGCCGAGACCCGCGCGAGGGTCTGCTCGGCGGTCTGGACCGTCCAGCGGTCCCGGGTCTCGGCGTCCACGCGGTTGATGGACTCGGGGCGAATCGAGGTGAACACCCGGTCGGAGTCCTCGGGCTGGAAGGTCCTGGCCTTGCCCGTCACCGCGACGAACGCCGGCGGGTCGGCGTTCTCCAGGAACGCCATCTCGTCGGGCTGATACTGGCCGGCGTAGAGGACGAACGCGCCGGTTGGGTCGACGACCCGGCCACGGAGCACGTCGTCGCTGACCTGCTCGATCTCGGTCAGGACGCCGACCACGAACAGCCGGTTGACCCGGGCGCCGGTCGGGGTGACCACGTAGTTCGGGGCGCGCTCCTCGTCGCTCTCGGAGTAGTCGAAGTCGGCGTCGTCGTACTCGGCGGCGAACACGCGCCACGCCACCTCGCGGCGGCCCGCGCCGCCCTGACTGTCGGAATCGGAGTCGTCGTCGCTGGAGCTCATTCTGCCACCTCCGAGAGCAGGGTCGACGCGCGGTCGGCGGGCGAGTCGGCCGACCGGGCGAACTCGGTGACCTCGAGGTTCGCGCCGTAGTCGTCGACCGAGAGGTTGCCCCGGACCCGGTACTCGTGGCCGACGATGCGCTCGCGGATGGCGTCGGCGACGACCTCCTTGTCCATCGCGTCGCGGGCCTGGGCCTTGGCGTCCTCGACGTCGCCGCCGTACACCTCGGCGGTGCGCTCGTCGTCGAGTACCGCGGTCACGGTGCCGGTGCCGTCGTCGATGATCGCCTTCACGCGCAGGTCGTCCTGGCCGTCGACGTCGCCGTGGCTCCGGCACTGTCCGTTCTGGATGACCCGGCCGCACTCGGGGCAGCGCTCGATGAGGCCCGACCCGTCGCGGACCGCCACGACGTTCCCCACGACCTCCACGTCGTAGGCGCCGCCGGTGTCGACCGCGTCCCGGACCGTCATCCGGGTGCCGGTGTCGCTCACGTCGAGGTCGCGGTCGAGCGCCGAGACCGCGGTGAACTCGGAGAGGTTGACCGACGGGACGCCCCGGAACTCCCGGACGTACACGTCCTCGACTCGGAGCGTCGCGCCCTCCGTTATCTCGGGGCGGTCCTCCCAGTCGGTGAACGGGAGCCGGGCCGACTCGTCGGCCAGCACGCCGCTCAGGATTTCGGTCTCGCCGTCGCGGCCGTCGATTGTCTTCTCCTCGACCTCGACCACCTCGACCTCGAGGTTGATGCCGCGGTCGCCCGGTTCGAGGTCCGCGAGGTCGGCGTCGCCGCCGACGGGGTAGGGCACCTCCATCGGGTCTTCGAAGGCGACGTTGGTGCTCTCGCCCAGGTTGAGTTCGGGCTCGCCCTCCCACTCGCGGACGCCGGCGTTGCCCGCGGTGATGGTGTCGCCGGCCGAGAGGTCGAAGTCCTCCCACGCGGTGTAGGATATCTTGTCCGTCTCGTCGGCGATCTCGCCCTCGTGAATCACCTGCTCGTTGCCCTGGTAGCGGATCGAGCGCTTGCCGACGGTCAGCACCGTGCCCGTGACCGTGACGCTGCTGTCCTCGGTCGTCACGTCGGCGACGTCGACCCGCGAGGGTTCGCCGGAACTCCCGCCGCCGCCGTCGCCGTACTTCCGGCGGAGGCTCTGCTTGGCCTCGTCGACCGGAACGCTGTACTCCACCAGGTTCTCGAGGTCCGCCTTGACCTCCTCCTTGTCGACGCCGAGGTCGGAGGCGAGGTCCTCGGCATGGTCGTCCAGACTCATCACCCGCACTTTGCCCGGACGGATTAAAAGTGTTCGTTACGGGAGTCGAACGGGGAGTCGGCCGAGGATACCAAGGCAGGAGACCAACAGTGTGAAAGGCGAAAGACTAGGGGATTCGGTTTTCGAAAGCGCGCGGCCCTTTCAGTCCCACCCTAGCGGCCGGTCGGGCGGCGCTACTGTCGAGAAGTCGGCCGGAGTGAATTACGAGTAGAGTAGAATCTGCGAGTCACCGCAACCGGACCGGCCACCGGAACGACACCGACAGCGAGGAGTTGCGGTACTCGACGACGGCCCACGCCAGCAGCGTCACGACCAGCAGTACCGCGACCACCGCGTCCCACAGCCCCATCCAGACCGGGAGGACGAACGCGATGCTGTTGAGGACCTTCCGGGGCGTGAACCCGGCGACCGAAGTCTCGATTCGCGCGCCGTCCTCGACCGCGCCCCGCGACCGGAGGTCGGCCGCCCGGGCGCTCGGCCCGCCGGCGCTCTCGTCGCCCGTGCCGAGCCGTTCGAGTTCGTACGGGGCGTAGAAGGAGGCGTTCCAGACGACGTCGCCCTCTCGGTCGACCTCCAGCACGCGGTGGGCGTTGGTGTCGGCGATGAGCGTGTGGCCGTTCGGCAGGCGGTCGGCGTCCCGCGGCCACTTCATCCGGTCGTCCGACCAGACCCAGGTCCGGTTCCACTCGCCGTCGGCCGACGCGGCCGACGAGGCTCGCGAACCGTTCGTTCGCTCACCCCCGTCTTCGCGCTGGTACTCGATCACGCGGTCGTTGAGCGAGTCGGCGACCACGACCGCCGGCCCGCCCATCGACTCGTTGATGTAGTCGGGGTTGTGCTGCTCGTAGAGGACGCTGTGGGCGCCGTCGGCCCCGAGCGTCCAGTCCTCCTGCACCCCGGTCCGGCGGTCGATGAACACCACCGAGTCCTGGTTCCGGAGGCTGGTCATGATGCGGCCGTCGTCGAGTCTTTCGACGTCGTTGAGGTGGGCCCAGTCGGCCGGGTAGGCGCCGCCGCCGGAGATGGGGTAGGCCTGCTTCGTCGACCACTCCCAGGTCGTCATCCCGGTCGTGGTGTTGACGACGTACACCTCGTCGGTGTTGATGGCCCCGACCAGCAGACGGTGCTCACCGAGGCGGTCGACGTCGTGCCAGTTCGCCCCGCGGTCGGCCGGGATGATGCGCGAGTAGATGCGCTCGACCTGGCCCGTCGTGAGGTTGACGCGCTCGACCGCCGAGACGGTGCACTTCGCGTTGCAGTCGTCGCCCGCGTAGTTGCGCTCGGCGACGTACTCGACGGTCATCCGGGTCCCCTTTACGGGGTCGACGTCGAAGTAGCCGTGGAACGTGTCGTTGTGGTACAGGACCCTGCCGCTCGGCCCGAACGCGACCAGTGCCGCCGACTCGCCCTTCATGCCGTGGCCCGCGACCACGGTGACGTTCTCGCGGGGCGGGACGACAGGAACGCGCTCGTCGACCGGGAGCTGGGCCTGTCGCTCGTAGCTCGCCACCGCGGCGCCCGCGGGCGAGGAGGCGTAGCTGTAGCCGAGCGTCCCGGCGCAGAGGACCGCGACCAGGGCGAACGCGACGCGATACCGACGCACGTCTGAACGTACGCTCTCGGAGACATAAATCGACCGAAAGCGGTATTCCGCGGCGCCGACAACTCGCGGCTATGCGAGTGGTCGTCAACGCCGCGATGAGCGCCGACGGCAAGCTCTCCTCGCGCCGGCGCGAGCAGATCGCCATCTCCGGCCCGGACGACTTCGACCGGGTCGACGCGCTCCGGGCCGGCAGCGACGCCGTGCTGGTCGGGGTCGGCACGGTGCTGGCCGACGACCCCCACCTCACCCTCGACGACCCCGAGCGGCAGGCCGCCCGCCGCGACCGCGACGAGCCGGCCCAGCCCGCCCGCGTGATCGCCGACTCCCGGGCGCGGACGCCGACCGACGCCCGCGTGCTGGACGACGCCGCGACCACCTACGTCCTCATCGCGGAGGCCGCCCCGGCCGACCGGGTCGAGGCGCTGGAGGCGGCTGGGGCGCGACTCGTCACCGCGGGCGAGGAGCGGGTCGATCTGTCCGGCGCGCTCGCGTCGCTGGAGCGGGAGGGCGTCGACCAGTTGATGGTCGAGGGCGGCGGCGAGCTCATCTTCTCGCTGTTCGAGGAGAGTCTGGCCGACGAACTCCGCGTGTTCGTCGGCTCGACGATAATCGGCGGGCGAGACGCTCCGACGCTGGCCGACGGCGATGGGTTCGTCGCCGAGTTCCCGGACCTGGACCTCCGGGACGTCGAGCGGGTCGACGACGGCGTGCTGCTCCGGTATGCAGTGGAGTGATAGGGCCGGTCGTAATCCCGTAACGGACCGAGTGAGTCGTCGGGTCGTGTCGCGCTGGAGACGCGGGAGAGGACGAACCGGTGCTGTAGGTAGTTTCAACCGACCCTACGGGTCGTAAACGGGCGGGTCACTCCTCGACCCGCTCGACCGCGAGCGTGTGGCCGGTCCGCTGGCCGTGGTCGATGAGCACGTCGGCGGGCTTCCGACCGTCCTCGACGCACGTGACCCGCTCGAACGTGCAGTCCTGGCAGCGAACGCGCATCCGGGTTCCGTTCTCTCCCATCTTTCCGTTTCCTTTATGTAAATCTCGCGTGCGCGATGGGAATCGCTGTTGCCTGGTATAGTAGCCGCTTTATCACGGTCGGCGGAACCGAGTCGACGAGAACCGCCCCGCGACCGGATCGACGATTTCGATTGGCTTAGGCGGGCAAGACGGGCAGTGCACTCCGAAAACGCTGGGTCGGGGTCGGTTCGGACCTCCTCAGTGGGAGTGGCCGGTCATCTCGTCGAACGACTGGCCGAACCGCTCCTCGAACAGTTCCATCGCCTTCTCCTCGTCGGCCAGTACCGACTCGTCGGGCTCCTGGGGCGCGTGGTGGACCAGCGCGTGGGCCTGCTGGGCGAACGACAGCATGGCCAGGTCGCCGAGCACTTCGGGGTCGGTCTCGGAGTCGTCCTCGCGGAGCATGTCCAGAATCCCGGTCGGGAGCGTCAGTTCCTCGGCGTCGCCGTCGGGCGACTCGATGGTGTACGTCGCGGTCTCGGCCTCGTTGTCGGTCATACCATCCCTTCTGCGGGCGGACGTAAAGAAGTGCGGATGTCCGTCGGTGTGATATTTCGGTTCGCAACGTTTTTGACTGACCGGTCAGTAAGTTACGGCAGAGAATGGACGAAGAGACGTTCGAAGAGATGATGGGCGCGACGTACCGGGCCCTCTGCGAGCACGGCTACGCCGACATGACGATGCGCCGCATCGCCGACGAATCGACGCTGTCGAAGGCGACGTACCACTACCACTACGACACGAAGGAGGAGCTGCTGAACGCGTTCCTCGACCACCTGATCGAGAAGTTCGAGCGCCGACTGGCCGCCGACTCGAGCGACCCGGGCGAGCGGCTCGACACCTTCCTCGACGCGATCTTCGCGCCGGCCGAGGACACCTCCCCCGTCGCGCTGATGGAGCTGAAGGCCCAGGCGCCCTACCACGACGCCTACCGCGAGCGGTTCGTCCGAATGGACGAGCGGATGCGAGAGTTCGTCGCCGACGCGGTCCGGGACGGCGTCGAGTCGGGCCGGTTCGACGAGGCCGACCCCGAGGAGGCCGCCCGGTTCGTCGTCACCGCGATAAACGGGGCGCACGCTCGCGAGGTCGCACTCGGCGAGGAGCCGGGAGAGACCCGACAGCTCGCCGAGCGCTACCTGGAACGCCAGCTCGGCCGGACGCCGGAGGTGGTCGCGTGAGCCTCTTCAAGGGCCAGGAGGAACTCGACCTCACCGAGGGCGGCATCGTCCGGCCGCTGCTCTTCCTCTCGCTGCCCATCGTCGTCACGAACCTGATGCAGACGGCGTACAACCTGGCCGACACCTTCTGGCTCGGCCGGTACTCGACCGACGCGCTCGCGGCCATCAGCTTCGCGTTCCCGATGGTGTTCCTGCTCATCTCGCTCGGGACGGGGCTGTCGGTCGCCGGGAGCGTGCTGGTGGCCCAGCACACCGGCGCCGGCGAGGACGAGAAGGCCGAGTACGCCGCCTCCCAGACCGTCTCGTTCGCGTTCCTCGCGTCGGTGCTGCTCGGCGTAATCGGCTTCCCGTTCGTGCGGCCGTTCCTCGACTTCCTCGGGGCGTCGCCCGACGTGCTGCCCGGCGCGACCGCCTACATGCAGGTCGTCGCGCTCGGCCTGCCGTTCATGTTCGGGTTCTTCGTGTTCATCTCGCTCATGCGGGGCGCGGGCGACACGCTCACCCCCATGTTCGTGATGTTTGGGACGGTCGTGCTCAACGTCGCGCTCGATCCGTTCCTCATCAACGGCTGGACGCTGGTCGAGCACGCCCCGCTTGTCGGCACCGTCGCGTTCCCGGAACTCGGCATCCAGGGCGCCGCCATCGCCACCGTCTTCTCCCGGAGCGTCGCGATGCTCGTCGGCGTCGCGATCATGCTCTCGGGGAGCCGGGGCATCCAGATCCACCTGCGGGACATGCGGCCGAACCTCCAGTACCTCCGGAAGCTGCTGTCCATCGGCGTCCCGGCCAGCGTCGAGGGCACCGGTCGAGCGCTCTCGATAAACGCGCTGCTGCTCATCGTCGGCACGTTCCCGACGACGGTCGTCGCGGCCTACGGCATCGGCACGCGGGTCTTCTCGGTCATCTTCCTCCCGGCCATCGCGGTCGCCCGCGGGGTCGAGACGATGACCGGCCAGAACATCGGCGCGGGCAAGTACGACCGGGCGGCGCAGGCCAACTACATCGCGGCCAAGGCCATGTTCGTCGTCCTCTCCGTAGCGGGCGTGCTCATCTTCCTCGTCCCGACGCCCATCGTCGCGGCGTTCACCGACGACCCCGCGGTGCTCGACGAGGGCGCGACCTTCCTGCGGTACGTGGCGCTCTCGTTCGGCTTCATCGGCATCATGCGGGCGTTCACCGGGGGCTTCCGCGGCGCGGGCAAGACGCTGGTGGCGGCCGCCATCTCGGTCGTGACGCTGGCCGGCATCCGGCTCCCGGTGGCGTACGTCGCCTCGCAGTTCCGGCTCTCGATCCCGTTCGTCCCTTCCGACGCCGTCTTCGGCGTCCGGGGCATCTGGGTCGCGTTCTTCGTCTCGAACGTCGCCGGCGCGGTCATCGCGTACCTGTGGTTCTCCAGCGGCGCGTGGCGCGGGGGCGACGTCCGAGGCGCACCCGGACCGGGACCGGTGGAGGGCGACGACGGCGAACCGGCGGTCTCGGACGACTGACGCGGCGCTTCGCGATACTTTTCGATGGGGTCCGGCTCCTCCGGTGAGCGAGCGACCGACGAGCGAGAGCACAGACCGAAGCAGCAGAAAGACGGAAGAAGCGAGTCGGCTCAGTCGTCGCTCGCGGCGGCCTCTGTCGCGCCGGACTCGGCCTCGACCGCCTCGGTCTCGAGGTAGTCGTCGGCGTCGAGCGCGGCCTTGCAGCCCATCCCCGCGGCGGTCACGGCCTGCTGGTAGTGGTAGTCGACCACGTCGCCGGCGCCGAAGATGCCGGGCACGCCGGTCTCCGTCTGGCCGCCTCCCTTGCCGCCCTCGGTCTGGATGTAGCCGGCCTCGTCCATCTCGACGTCGGTGCCCTCGAGGTAGTCGGTGTTGGGGGTGTGGCCGATGGCGAGGAACACGGCGCCGACGTCCATCTCGAACTCCTCCGTTTCGGGGTCGTCGAGCCTGTCGGTGGGGTAGCCCTCGGGGTGGCGGACGAGGTCGACGGTGTCGACGCCCTCCTCCGCCGAGCCGTGTATCTCGGTCACCTCGGCGTTCCTGACGATCTCGATCTCGCCCTCGTCGACCTTCTCCTGGACCCGGTCGATCCAGTAGTCCTCGGCGCGGAACTCCTCGCGGCGGTGGACCAGGTACACCTTCGAGGCGAACTTGGTGAGGAAGTTCGCCTCCTCCATCGCGGCGTCGCCGCCGCCGACGACCAGCATCTCCTCGTCCCGGAAGAACGCGCCGTCGCAGGTCGCGCACGTCGAGACGCCGTAGCCCATCAGATCGTCCTCGCCGGGGATGCCCAGCGTCCGGGCGCTCGCGCCCGAGGCGGCGATGAACGCGTCGGCGGTGTACACGTCCCCGTTCGAGAGCTCGATCCGATAGGGCCGCGAGGAGTCGTCGACGTCCTCGATGACGCCGTTCTCGATCTCGGCGCCGAACCGCTCGGCCTGCTCCTTCATGTTGTTGATGAGGTCGGGGCCGCTGATGCCCTCGGGGAAGCCGGGGTAGTTCTCGACGTCGGTGGTGAGCGTGAGCTGGCCGCCGGGCTCGTCGCCCTCGAACACGAGGGGGTCGTTGTTCGACCGGGCGGCGTAGATGGCCGCGGTCAGCCCCGCGATGCCGCTGCCGGAGATGACGAGCCGGCGGTGCTCGACGTCGCCCGGCGCCTCGCCGCCGTCGGCGGCCGCGATGCCGAGCTTCTCGTCGAGCTCGCCCGCCTCGTCGAGCGCCTGGGTGTCGTCCCAGCCGCCGACGAGCTCGTCGTCGACGAACACCTCGGGGGCGGTCTGGCGGCCGTCGGCCCGCTCGACCATCTCGTCGAACAGCTCCTCGTCGCCGGTCACGTTGTACGTCTCGTAGTCGACGCCCTTCGCGTCGAAGAGGTCCTTGGCCTTCTCGCAGTACGGACAGTTCTCCTTCGTGTAGATCTCCACGCGCGGGTGTTCGCTCATGGTGCAATATTGCGACCGGGGAGGTATTTAGCTTGTGTTGTGGCCCCGACTTTCCGCTATCTCGGCCGACGCCGCCGTCGAAAAGTAGGTCGAACAGTGGCGGTCGCCGCTTCCGCGGTCCCGGCACCCGAAGCCCTTACACGCCGGCCGAGCCTCGGGTCCGACATGACCGCCGACCTCGAAGAGAAGACCGACCGCTACGAGGGGCTGCTCGCCGAGGCGCTCGACGCGACCGAGATCGCCCCGCCCGAGGACACCCCGATGGGAGAGGCCGCGGCCGAGTGCCTGGAGATGGCCGCGTCGTACCTCGACGACGGCCGCCACTTCCGCGAGGACGGCGACCCCGTGAACGCGCTGGCGGCGTTCTCGTACGGCCACGCCTGGCTCGACGCGGGCGCTCGCGTGGGGCTCTTTGACGTCCCTCGCGAGGGCCACCTCTTCACCGTCTGAGCGGGGTCGTCGCGGGCGGGCCGCCCGTGACGTCGGTCCGGGACCGGGCCGCCGGTTGGCGAGCGCCCGGCGGAGCGCTTACGGTCCGGGTCCGTGTCAGTTCCACTGATGGAGGGCGTCCTCTGGTACGTGCTCGCCGGGACCCGGGGCGGGACCAACCGGGCGCGCATCCTCCGGGCGCTCGACGACCGGCCGCGGAACCCGAACCAGCTCGCCGAGGACCTCGACCTCGACTACAAGACGGTCCGGCACCACCTCGACGTGCTGACGGACAACGACGTGGTCCGCAACTCCGGCGACGACTACGGCGCGGTCTACCTGCCGACCGAGCGGGTCCGCGACCACTGGGACACCGTCGAGGAGATCGTCGCGGAGGTCGAGTAGTATGGCCGGATTTGGGAAAGCGTATAACTGCGAGCGGTGGCAACGGAGGGGCAGATGTCGCTCTGGGTAGACGTCGCGGAGGCCGCGGCGGTGCTGAACGTCGCGGTCCTCGCGGGACTGGTCGGCGTGTGGGCCCGGAGCTACCGGCGGCTCGGGTCCAAGCACGCGCTCGGCCTGCTCGTGTTCGGGGGGTTCCTGCTGGCCGAGAACCTCCTCTGGGTGTACGCCTACTCGTTCGACGCCGGGTTCCACGCCTGGCTCTACGAGGGGACTCCGTTCACCCGACAGGCGATGCTCGGACTGTGCGTCCTCGAATCGGTCGCCCTGCTGGTCCTCGCGTGGGTGACGTGGGACTGACGCCCCCGAGGCGCTGCGGTCCGAGGTGGTCGAATCCGGGCGGAATTTGGGCCGGAGTTCGGAAAACGGTCTTTGCGACCGCCGTGGCACGGCTTAGCATGCCACCGTCGAGACGTACGCTGTTACGGGCGTCGGCGCTCGGCTTCGCGGGTTCCGTCGCCGGGTGCGCGGGCGCGAGCGAGAACCGCCAGGAGACCGAAACTACCGGGGGACAGACCCAGACGACGGGGGACGGTTCGTCCCCCTTCACGGTCCAGGTGACGACGCACCCGGACCACGGGGTCATCCTCACGGGCGGCGAGGGGATGACCCTCTATCGGTTCACGCAGGACGAGGGGACCGAGAGCACGTGTTACGACCAGTGCGCCGAGGCGTGGCCGCCCCTGACCGTCGAGGGGTCGCCGACCGTCCCCGACGGACTGCCGGGGGAGTTCGGCACGACCGAACGGCGGGACGGGTCGACGCAGGTAACGTACGAGGGCACGCCGCTGTACTACTGGCAGAACGACGAGGAACCGGGCGACGCCACCGGTCACGGGGTCAACGACGTCTGGTTCGCGGTGAATCCGGCCTGTCCCGGCGGGGTCGGAACCGCCACCGGAGCCACGACGACGGAGGATAGCGGAGATGGCGGTGGCGGCGCCGGTCCGTACTGAGACCGGGGAGCGTCAGCTCACCGGTGCACTTCTCGGCGAGAGTACCCCAAGCGACGGCGAAAAGACGAGTCTGTTCTCGGGACGAGACGGTGATCGACCCGATTCTCAGTGCGACGACGGGCGGTGCTCGGTGTCGCGCTCGCCGCCGTGACCGCGCCGGCTGCCGTACCGACGGTCGCGCTCGCTGGTGCCCGCCTCGCCGCCGTGGCGGTGCTCGCGCTCGCCGCCGGTCCCTTCCCGGAACGTCGAGTCGCTCGGGTTGGCGTGGTGGGAGGCCTCGCCGCGCTGGCCGGTTATCCGGCCCGAGACGCCCTGCTGGCTGTGGCTGCCGCGCTGGCTGCCTTCCTCGGTTCGGCCGTGCTCGTGGCTCTCGCGGCCGCGCTGTTCGCTGCGCTGGCCGTGCTGACTCTCGCCGCTTCTTCGTCGGTCGCGCTCGCTCAGTTCATCGGTCCCGCCGCCGGTCGACCGGTAGTTCTCCGTTCCCGGGCTCCGGGACGACCCGGAGTCGTTCGCGCCGCGGCTCCCGTACCGGTTGGTGTGGCCGCGCTCGTCGTCGCCGGCGTTGTTTTCCCGCTGGCCCGCGGTGCGGCCGTGTTCTCGGCCCTGCCCGCGCTCCCTGTCGTGGCTGCCCCGCGTTCGGGAGTGAGCCTCCTCGGCGAGTCGCTCGTAGTCGCGGTCGGACGGAGAGCCCTCCCCGCCGTGGTGGTGGTGATGATGGTGGTGATGGTGCTGGTCGCCCTCGTCGCGGTCGCCCTCGAGCTCCGTCCAGTCGGCGTGATCGGTCTCGCGGCTCTCGTGGAGCCCGCCCTCGTTCGCTTCCTCGCGCCGGCGTTGCGGATCGTGTCGATTGGCCATGTTCAGAACCCCCGGTGGAGGTTGCCCGAGAACGTCCTTGGACCTGATGGCTGCCTCGCCAAGCAGGTCGGTCCCCTACCCGAGTACGCCGAAGCCGAACATCGGTCCGAACACCAGGTGGAGCGCGACTCCGACGACTAGCGCCGGCAACGTAGTGTAGATGGAGGCCACCACGGCCGCGGTCTTGTCGACGGCCAGCAGCGGGAACAGCGCGTCGCCGTCCTGGCTGATGGCGTTGGCCGTCAGCGCCGAGAAGGGTATCGCCCCCTCGGCGTAGACGCCCGCGAGGACGATCTGGGGGCCGCAGCCCGGAATCAGTCCCACCAGCGCGCCCGCGACCGGGGCGAGCAGTCCCGCGGCCGCGGCGAGCGCGCCCACGTCGACCCCGAGCAGGACGACGCCGTACTCGTAGAGCAGGTACGCCGCCAGCACCCAGACGGTGACGAAGCTCGTCTCCATGGCGGCGTGGACCAGCGCGTCGTAGGCGTCGGCGAACGACTCGCGGGCCCGGCCCACGTGGCCGTCGCCCAGATAGCGCCGCCCGACGAAGTAGAGGTAGAACGACAGCGTCGTCCCGGTGATGCCGACCACGGTGAACAGCCCGGCGAACGAGGCGCCGACCTCGAGCGGAACCTCGGGCGCGCCGGCGAGCAGGTAGGTGACCCCGAGCGCGAGCGCGGCGACCGCCGCGACCCACCAGAGCGCGTGGGCCGCGTGGGAGAGCAGCGTCAGCAGGGGCGATTCGCGAGCGGGCTCGTCGCTGGAGTGGCAGACGGCGTCGCCCTCGAAGTCGTGCGGCCCGGTCGCCGGGTTCCCGCTCGCCATCGCACCGCCGTCGGTCGCGGCCCGGTCGATGCGCCGGACCGCGGCGTCGACCCGTCCGACGCCGACGCCGTAGCGGTCGATGACGTAGCCCGAGACTACCGCAGTCCCGAAGGCGACACCGTAGGCGTACACCGCGGCCTCCGGGGCGAGCGCCAGGATGACGAACGCCGAGTCGCCCGCGGTGGCGATGAGGGTTGCGACCACGGTGCCGAAGCTGACGGTCCCGCGGACGTACAGCGGCATCATCACGATGGCGCCCCCGCAGCCGGGCGTCAGTCCCATCGCCGCCCCGACCAGCGGCTGGATCCGTTCGTTCTCGCTCAGCCGGTCGACCAGCGCGCCGCCGGTGCGGTACTGGACGAGGCTGAACAGCAGGACCGTCACCGCGACGAACGCGCTGACCTGGACGTAACCGTCTCTGACCGACGCGACGAAGATATCGACGAATTCGGCCATCTCACGGTCCCTCCTCGGAGACAGGTCCGTCAGCCGACGGCGATTTAGACATATCTAAATTCTAGTTTAGCCCTATGAGAGTTATAGTTTTCGGCGGATGGTTTCCACGGGTCGGAATCGTGCGACAACTTTTTTCAGGCAGGCACGCGCATGCTTCGGGGTATGAACGAGACGTACGTGCGACTGGTCTGTCCTGAATGCGGCAAGGACTGGGAGGAGTCGCCGGACGACCTGCCGGCCCACGACGCGACGTTCCACTGCCCGAACTGTCACGCCGGTCGCCGGACGGCGGAGTTCATGCGCACCGAGCGCGACCTCGAGACGCTGAAGCAGTTCCAGTGACCGTACCGGCGACGCCCGAGATCTGACGACAGGGAGAACCGATACTCAGGCGCTGGTCGCGGAGCGAGCGCCGCACGCCTCGCACCGAAGCAGCACCGCACCCTGTTCTCGCTCGAGGCGGGTGTCCGGGAGCCCGCACTCCGAACAGAGCACGTAGGCCTCGGTGTACTCCTCGACGGCGTCCTCGATCCGCCGTCGGCCGAACTCCCCGGTCAGCCGGGCGCGACCGCTCTCGTCGATGTGGGCGCTGGTGCCGAGCTCGTCCTGGAGGAACTTCAGGACGTGGTCACCGTCGCGCCCGAGCCGGTCGAGGATCTCCTGGAAGTTCTCGAAGACGGTGACGTTCCCCTCCTGGCGCACGTCGACGTCCGGAACCGCGAACCGGTCCCCGTCGCCGTCGATCTCGGGGGTCGCGTCCATCGCGCGTTCGAGGTGGTCGTCGTAGCTCTCCATGTGTCGGCTAAGGGTCGCAATCGGATAAAAATCTTTCAGAGTCCCGGGGAGACCGGCGAGCCCGGCCGCTCGGTTGCGGCCGATCGTGCAACGAATGGAACGGTTCGAAACGGTCCGGCAATCTCGTCTTACGGACTCTTGTGCCGAATTACGGCGTTAGCGGCGGGAGAAATCCGTACTCCGTGTTAACGGGGCTCAAGATAATACTATAACCCTGCAACTGTTAGCCTCGTTTGCTTATGAAGAAGCAGGAGCTCATCCACCTTCACGGCCTTCTGGCAGAGGTCGGGAACTACTTCGAGGAGGAGAACAGCACCGACATCGACCTTTCGGAGTACGACTCGCTGGGTGTACGACCGACTTCTATCCACAAGTCCAAGACCGACCACAAGGCGGCAGTGTTCGCGATGGCGAACGCGATCACAGCCGAGATGACCGAAGCCGAGGCGGACGAGAAAGTCCCCGCCAAGGCCGACTGAACTGCGGACGACGCTTCCTCGAACTGTCGATACGGACCCGGGAGAGCCGTCTCCCCTTCGAGCTACGCTCGGATCGGTCACCCGGGTAATCTCCGTTACCGACCCCTCTTCTCCTTCGAACGACCAATATCGGACGAGTATCGAACAGTTCCTGCCGGGGAAGGTACTTCGACCCGGCCGCCCGAGGCGGGCCGAGGCGACGCCGACGAGCCGAGAACGCTGCGAGGATAGACGTGCCCGTCACGCCGCCCGAAGGCGAATGCTGGCAGAGTTGCTGGTCACTCGATGAGGTCCTCGAACTCCGGGAGGACTTCGTCGTCTTCGTCGCGGTCGCTCGTGCTCTCCGACTCGACCTCCACGTCGTCGGTGTCGTCGTCGGCCGCTTCCTCCTCTTCGTCCTCGACCACCTCGACTTCGAGGACGGTCAGGGGGATGTTCTCGAGGCGCTGGCCGATCTCCTTGCGGGCGATGCGCGAGGCGTGCTCCTCGCGTTCGACGTTGAACACCGTCATCTCCAGTTCCAGCGCCACGAGGCTCTCGTCGGCCGCGATGAACGCCGGTTCGAGCTCCTCCCCGCAGTGCGGGCAGGACCGCTCCCCCATGTTTATCTCGACGTAGTTGAGGTCGGGGTTGAGCAACTCTCCGGTCTTGGAGATCGCGATGCGGACTGCCTCGTCCGGGGTCTCCACGTCGTAGACCGGAACTGCGGCTTCCACGACAACTCTGCAGTTCATGGGCAGGGTAGAGGTAGGAGCGCCAACAGTATCAAGGTTAGCCCCGAAACGAAAGGCTTCCACCGACGCGGCCCCTTCGCTCCGTCGATGGATTCGGGTTCGATTCCCGTCGACGACCTCTCCGGGGGCCTCGACCTGCAAGCGACGCTCGAGAGCGGCCAGACGTTCCTCTGGCGGCGCGACGACGGCCGCACCTACGAGGCGGCCGACCCCACCGGCGGGTCGGCCTGGTACCGCACCGTGGTCGGGGGCCACGCCGACGGCCCGGCCGACGTGGTCCGGGTGCGCCAGCGCGACGGGCTCCTGGAGTGGGAGGCCACGACCGACGCCGACCCGCTGCTCGCCGAGCGACTCCGACTCGACGACGACCTGCCCGCCGTCTTCGAGCGCATTCCCGACGACGGCCTGCTCGCCGAGGCCCGGGAGGCGTATTCCGGGCTGCGCATCGTCAGCGACCCGTTCTTCCCCTGCCTGGTCTCGTTCATCTGCTCGGCCCAGATGCGGGTCGAGCGCATCCACGGGATGCAGACCGCGCTCGCCCGCGAGTTCGGCGAGACCGTCCGTGTCGACGGCGAGACGTACCACGCCTACCCGACCCCCGAGCGACTCGCGGCCGCGACCGAAGACGAACTCCGAGAACTGGGCCTGGGCTACCGCGCGCCGTACGTCAAGCGCTCGGCGGAACTGGTCGCCTCCGGCGAGGCCACGGCCGACGACGTCCGGGGGCTCGATTACGAGGACGCGCGCGACGCGATGCAGGCGTTCGTCGGCGTCGGCGACAAAGTGGCCGACTGCGTGCTGATGTTCTCGCTGGGCTACCTGGAGGCGGTCCCGCTCGACACCTGGATTCAGCGGGCCATCGCCGAGCACTACCCCCACTGCGAGAAGGGGTCGTACGCCGAGACCGCCGACGCCATCCGCGCGGAGTTCGGCGGCGAGTACGCCGGCTACGCTCAGACCTACGTGTTCCACTACCTCCGGACGCGGGGGTAGCGGTCTCCTCCGGACGCGACGGTGGGCGCCGACCGGGAGGCCGAGCGGTCGGGGGCGTCCGACGGCTCCGCCGACCTCAGGGCGCGAACACGGCCCGGACGCAGCCGTCCTCCTTCTCCCGGAACATCTCGTAGCCGCGGGGCGCCTCTTCGAGCGAGAACTCGTGGGTCGCCAGGTACGAGGGGTCCATCTCGCCCTCGGCGACGTGGTCGAGCAGTTCCGGCACGTACCGCTGGCCGTGCTGCTGGGCGGTCCGGACGGTCAGCCCCTTGTTCATCGCGATGCCCAGCGGGAACTTGTCCATCACGCCGTAGACCCCCAGGATGGACAGCGTGCCGCCCTTCCGGCAGGCCACCATCGCCTGCCGGAGCGCCTCGCCCCGGTCGGTCTGGAGCCGCATCGCCTGCTTGGCTCTGTCGTAGGCGTGCTGGACGCCGGTGCCGTGGGCCTCCATCCCGACCGCGTCGATGCAGGCGTCGGGGCCCCGGCCGCCGGTCAGCGATTTCAGCTCGTCGACGACGCTGTCGACCGCGGTGTAGTCGATGGTCACCGAGCCGGCCTCCTCGCGGGCCAGCCGGAGTCGCTCGGGGAACCGGTCGATGCCGACGACCTGCTCGGCGCCCATCAGGGCGGCGCTCTGCTGTGCCATCAGCCCGACGCCGCCGCAGCCCCAGACAGCGACGGTATCCCCCTCCTCGATGTCGCAGAAGTCCGCGCCCATGTAGCCGGTCGGCCAGGCGTCAGAGGCGAACAGCGCCTGCTCGTCGCTCAGGTCGTCGGGCACCCGGAAGCAGTTGGACTCGGCGTGGGGAACCCGGACGTACTCGGCGTGCGAGCCGGCGTAGCCGCCGAAAGCGTGGGTGTAGCCGTAGATTCCCGCGGTCGGGTAGCCCAGGATCGGCTCCTGGAGCTCCGGGTTCGGGTTCGTGTTGTCGCAGAGCGACCACTCGTCGGCTCGGCAGTGGCCGCAGTTGCCACAGCCCACGAACGACGGGACGACCACGCGGTCGCCGGCCTCGACCGACTCGACCTTCCGGCCGGTCTCGGCGACCGTCCCCATGAACTCGTGGCCGATGACGTCGCCCTCGCGCATCGTCGGCAGGTAGCCGTCGATGAAGTGGAGGTCCGACCCGCAGGTCGTCGTCAGCCCGACCTCCAGCACCGCGTCGCGCGGGCTGACGATCTCGGGGTCCGGTACCGTCTCGACACGGAGGTCCTCGACGCCCTCCCAGCAGAGCGCCCTCACACCCAATCACCCCGGCCCCGGCCGGAAGGGTTGCGTTCGAGCGTCGGGATCTCGCCCGTCTCGGCCAGGCTCTTGAACCGGTAGAGCGCCTTGCTCGCCAGCGCCTCGGGCACGACGCCCATCAGTCCCATCGCGGTCCGGCCGACCCGACCGCCGGGCGGGTCGACGCGCAGCCGCAGGGTCACCTCGGTCCCGCGGTCGCCCGGGGCCGACCGGAAGTGGACCGACCCCTCGTTCGGGACGGTCGCGTCGTCGTTCGACCGCCAGCGAAGGAGCTCGCCGGGTCGGTCCTCGACGAGTTCGGTCTCCCACCCGATCTGCCGGCCGAGCGGAGCGGCCACCGACCAGCGGTAGCGGTCCTCGCCGGCCGCCGTCACCTCGGCGAACGGCCCCATAATCTCGTCGAGTCGGTCGGCGTCCCGCCAGTAGCCGTAGAGCTCGTCGGCCGACAGCCCGACGGTGACCGACCGCTCGACCGCGGTCGGGTCGGACGGCGCTCCGGGCTCCGCGTCGGTGTCGGCGGGCTCGGTCGCCGGCGTCGGCTCACCGGCCGTGGCGGACTCGCCTCCGTCGCTGCCGTCGTCCCGGAGCTCCCGGTACAGCAGCCAGCCGCCGGCGAGCGCCAGGGCCGCGCCGCCGAGCGACCGCCGCCGGAGGCCGGCGCTCACGAGCGTCCCACCGACCGCCGCGGCGGCCAGCCGTCTGCCGCGGCTCGCGTTCGGTCTCGCGGCACGCTCCGTCCTCTCTCCCCCAGTGGTACTCTGTGGCAAACGGTGATTCCCCCACGCAGTGGTTGCGCGACTGGCCATTGTATCTTGTGCCCGGGATCGTCGGACCGGCAACGCCAATCGGGACGATAGCCGACTCTCCGACCAAATCCCCTTAAGGTAGAACGCCGAACCACCGCGCAGAACGATGGCAGACGACACCCAGAGCGGGGACCGAACCCGCGCGCACGTCTTCGTCTCCGGCGAGGTACAGGGCGTCTACTACCGGGCCAACACCCGCGACACCGCCCGGGAGGAGGGCGTCGACGGCTGGGTCCGGAACCTCGACGACGGCCGGGTCGAGGCGGTCTTCGAGGGGCCCGCGGACGCGGTGGAGTCGCTGGTCGAGTGGTGCCACACCGGGAGCCCCGCCGCGGACGTCGACGACGTCGAGGTCGAGTACGGAGAGCCCGAGGACGAGGACGGCTTCCGCGTCCGGCGGTAGGTCGGAGACGCTCGGCCGGTTTCCTCGGGGACCGCACCGCCGGCGCGGACGGCACGGCTTTCCGCGTCAGTCCCGTACCGCTTCCGACCGCTCATGCGCGAGAACGCGCCCGAGCTCGGCGTCGGAGTGCGAGGCGCCGACACCGAATCGCTGCCACAGGGGGCCGCGGGGGCCGGAACCGACCCCGGTGACCAGCTGGTGCTGCGGGTCGCCGTCCCGGTCGTCAACCCGCAGTCGACCTCCGGGGACTCGATGGTGGACGGCGACGCCATCGTCGGCCGGATACCGGTCGCGAACGCCGACACGCCCTGCGCCGACGACCTGCTCGACGCGGCCGCGGTCACCGTCCTCGAGGAGCGCGTGACGGCGTACTACCCCCGGGACGACGAGGTGGTCGCGCTCGTCCGGGAGGCGGCGACCGACGACTGGCGGTGCGAGTCGTGGGACGCCGACGGCGAGTTCGAGCTCATGTCCGGAAGAAGAGACGAGGGCGAGGCAATTCTCTGGGAGCCGGGGGAATAGCAACCGAGTCCGGCCGATTCTCAGTACGGACGACCGCTCGCGTCGCCCCGACCGCGGTCGTCCTCGCCTCGCCGGTCGAAACGGTCGCTCCCGGTCGTCCTGTTCCGGCCGACGTCACCGGACCGGGACTCGTCGACGGTGCCGGACCGGGACTGGTCGAACCCGATGTCCGGGGCCCGGCGCTGCTCCTCCGAGGTCATGCCGAAGTCCGGCTGCTCGGTCCGCTGGCTCCCGCCGGTGGACTCGTTCCCCCGGTGGTCGGGTCCGCGATTCTCGGTCGGCCGGGACTCGCCGCCTCCTGTCTCGCCGCCCCGCTGGCCGCGACTCCGCCGGTAGCCCTGGCCGTACCGCCGTCCGCCGTTGCGGCCCTGCGACTGGCGCCCCTCCGTCCGACCGCTGCCCGACTGTCGGCCCGTAGTCCGGCCGGTCGTCGGCTGTCGGTCCGAACTCCGGGAACCCCGGGTCTGCTGGCTCTGGGCCCGCTGTCCCTGGGTCTGCCGACCCTGGCTCCGGGAGGTGCGCGGCGACTGGCCGCCCGACTGGCGGTTCTCCGTCCCCTGGCTCTGCGATTGGTCGGTCTCGGTCCCGAGCTGGCTCCGCTCCTGCCAGGACTCCTGAGTGTCGCTCCGGGACAGTCGGTCGGGACCGCGCTCGGTCTGCTGCTGGGCCTGCTCCAGTCGCTGGGAGTAGGGCAGCTGGGTGTCAGTGGTCCCTCCCGCGCCCTCGTCGGTCGGCTGCTGGTGGCCCTGCTTCGGCTGCGTGGGCCCGGGCGACGGCTCCTCTGACTGCCGGCCGGACGAGTCCTGCTGGCTCTGCGAAGTTCGCTGGTGCGACGAGCCCTGCGGTTCGCCCGAGAATCGCGTTCCGCTGGACCGCTGGCCGCCGTACTGCTGGGTGCCGGTTTGTTGGGAGCCCGTTTGCTGGATGTCGGACCGCTGAGTACCGTACTGCTGGGTCCCGGGCTGCTGTTGGCCCCGGTCACCGGCCTGCTGGTGACCTCGTCCACCGGTCCGTTCCTGCTGCGAGAACTGCTGGCCGCCCTGTGGCGGCCCGGCGTGGCTCTGCGAGTGGCGCGAGTCCCCGCCGTACTCGAGCGCGTGACGGCTTCCCTGGGACGGCTGCTGGCCCGACCCCGACCGGGACTCCTGTGGCGCCCCCGCCGGAATCAGGGCCTCCTCGCCCTGCATCCGCTGTTTGACCTCCCGCTCGACTTGCTCGGGACTCCGGTCGTCGTCCCGGCGTTGCTGGCTCTGCCGCCGCTCGTCGCGGCCTCGGCTCCCGTATCGTCGTTCTGGGTGTTGTTCCTCGCGTCGTTCCTCGCGGCCTCCCTGTCGGTATCGGTCGTGTGCCATGGAAATCTCCCCGCCGGACTTCGTCTCGCGAGTTCCTTATCCGTGCTGGCCGGGGCGATTCAACCCCGCCGTACCGAACATCCAACCGGTCTCCGAGCGCGTATTTTCCGCTCGTTGATGAGTGGGCCGGTGCGGTCGCCGGGCGGAACGCCCCGACGCGCCCGACGACAGGACTTAACGCGCTCCCGGTCCAACGCACGCCCATGATCACGGCAGACCGGATGGCCCAGGTCGACGCGAACGCGGCCGCCCTCGGCGTGCCGCGCAAGCAGTTGATGGAGTCGAGCGGCAACGCCGTGGCCCGCGAGGTCCGCGAGGCCGCCGCCCCCGGCGCGCGGGTGGCCGTCGTCGCCGGCCGCGGGAACAACGGCGGCGACGCCTTCGTGGCGGTCCGCTTTCTGAGCGAGTACGACACCTCCGTCCACCTGCTCGGCCGCGAGGAGACCATCGCGACCGACATCGCCAGCGAGAACTGGGACGCGCTCCGGCGGGGCGAGTACGACATCGAGACCGTCGACGACTCCAGAGACTTCGAGGTGCCCGACTGCGACGTCGTCGTCGACGCCATGCTCGGCACCGGCGTGACGGGCGCGCTCCGCGAACCCGAGGCCACTGCCGCCGAGCGGATCAACGAATCCGACGCCACCGTCGTCGCGGTCGACGTCCCCTCCGGCGTGAACGCCGACACCGGCGAAGCAGCGGGCGCCGCGGTCGAGGCCGACCGCGTGGTCACCTTCCACGACCAGAAACCCGGCCTCGACGATCTCGACGCCGAAGTCACCGTCGCGGACATCGGCATCCCCGCCGCGGCCGAGCGCCTCGTGGGGCCGGGCGACCTCCGGCCGGTACGGGAGGGGACCAAGGCCGAGGACGCCCGCGCCTACGTCATCGGCGGCGGCCCGTACACCGGCGCGCCGGCGCTGGCTGCCCAGGCCGCGCTCCGGACCGGCGCGGACCTCTCGTTCGTCGCGGCGCCCGACCCGGTCGCGCCCCAGATACAGGGCTACGCCGAGGACCTCATCGTCCAGTCGTACGACGGCGACCACCTCTCGCCCGAGCAGGTGCCCGACCTCGTCGACACCGCCGAGAGCTACGACGACGTGGTCGTCATCGGGCCGGGGCTGGGCAGCGCCGACGAGACAGTCGAGGCGGCCGAGCGGTTTCTCGCGGAGTTCTCCGGCCGGGCGGTCGTCGACGCCGACGCGCTCGAAGTCGTGCCCGAGGTCGACACCGACGCGACGCTGGTCTGCACGCCCAACCGCAAGGAGCTCGCGAAGATGGGCGGTCCGGAGGTCGAGAGCGCCGACGCCCTCCGCGAGCGCGCCGACGAGATCGAGGCGTTCGCCGCCGACCTCGGCCACGTCGTGCTGGCGAAGGCGAAGGACGACGTCGTCACGGACGGCGAGCGCACCCGCGTCTCGACCGCGGGCACGCCCGGCATGAGCGTCGGCGGGACCGGCGACACGCTCGCGGGCACCACCGCCGGCCTGCTGGCGACCCACGACCCGTTCCGGTCGGCGTGCATGGCGGCGTACGCCAACGGCCGGGCGGCCGAGCTGCTGGACGAGGACAGACACGACGGGCTGCTGGCGTCGGACCTGCTCGACGCGCTTCCGCGGGCGCTGTGGGGTGGCGACGATGAGTGAGGACGACGATAGCAGGGCGCGAAGCGCCTCGGACGATTCGAGCGGGCAGGGCCCGCGAGAAGAAGCCGCCGGAGGCGGCGACGCCGAGCTCACCCACACCGACGAGGAGGGCGACGTCCAGATGGTCGACGTGGGCGACAAGCCCGACACCGCCCGCCGGGCGGTCGCCGCCGGAGAGATCAACCTCCGGCCCGAGACGGTCGAGGCCATCCGCGACGACGAGGTCGCCAAGGGCGACGTGCTGGCGACCGCTCGCGTCGGCGCGGTCCAGGCGGTCAAGCACACCTGGGAGACGATCCCCATGTGCCACCAGATTCCCATCACCAACGTCGAGACGGAGTTCGAGCTGTTCGCCGACCGGGTCACGCTCGAGGTCGCGGTCGAGACCACCGGCAAGACAGGCTGCGAGATGGAGGCGCTGGAGGGCGTGAGTACCGGCCTGAACGTGGTGTGGGACATGGTGAAGGCCGCCGAGAAGGACGAGGACGGCCAGTACCCCGACACCGCCGTCGACCGCGTCCGGGTGGTCGAGAAGACGAAGCGGAAGATAGAGTGACCGAGCGGAGGATGGAGTAGCCGAGGCGGAGAACCGGCCGGGCGACGGATCCCTCCCTCACCGCTGGCGCCCGCCGCGTTCGTGCTCCCCGCCGTCTTCGTCGTTCTCCCGCCGGTCCTCCCGGCGGTCGCGCCAGGTCTCGTCCGCCTCCGCTTCGTCGCTGTTCTCCCGGTAGCGGATCTCCTCGTCGAGCGTGCCCGGGAGGTCTGGGGGCCGCTCCCGCTCGCGGCGCCGCGCCCGGCGTGCGTCGTACCAGTGGCCGACGCTCGCCGCGGCGAACAGCGCCACGATGACCGCGCCGGCGGCTGTCGGCGAGAGGTCGCCGAACGGCGGCACGTCGGCCATCATCAGTGCGAGCAGGACGGTCGAGATCGCGGTCAGCGCGAGGTACACTCGGTGCCACGCCACCCGCGTTCTTTGTCGTGTGCCCCCCATCGTCTCTGAGCGGCGCGGTCGGCGCGGGCGCTCCGATGTCGGTCGCGCTGGCCGCCTGCCGTATGTCTCTGACGGCCGGTCGTACTTTGTTATTCGCGTCGTTTCCGCCGCCCGTCTCGACGCAATCAGCGATCCGCCGACCGGGGCGCCGCCGGCGAGTCGCGCGTATCGACTGTTACGGCCGGACAAACCCGCACTGAACGTGTGTTTAGCGACGGTTATCGACGATACGGTCCGGGTAGCGCGCGGTAACGAGGATTGGGTTCGAGTTAGGCCGACGGTACGCTGGCGAGTTCGCCGGCCTTGGCCCGGGACCGCTCGACGATGGAGGGCCGGGCCTCGAAGTCCACGACCACCTCGTCGTCGGCGTAGGTCACGTCGTTGACCCGGGCGTGGTCGTGGACCCACGAGACGACGCTCATGGTGTCGTCGGTCATCGGCAGGACGAGCCGCTCTCGCTGCCAGTCGGGGAGTTCGGCGTCGATGCGCGTGCGCAGGCCCTCCAGATTGAGCTGCTCCATCCCGGAGACGGCGATGGGATCGGGCGCGAGTGCCGAGAGCGCCTCGGTCTTCTCGGCGAGCTCGTCGTCGCTCACCGCGTCGATCTTGTTCAGGACCGTCACAATGGGCGCCTCGTTGCGCTCGTAGAGCGTGTCGTGGCTGGTGATGAGCTTCTCGCGGATCTCCTCGACGGGCTCGCTGACGTCCACGACGAGCAGCACCAGGTCGGCGTGGTACACCGCGTCGAGCGTCGACTTGAACGACTCGACCAGCCAGTGGGGCAGGTCGGAGATGAACCCGACCGTGTCGGTGAGCAGGACGTCCCTGCGATCCATGTCCATCCGGCGGGTGGTCGTCCCCAGGGTGGTGAACAGTCGGTCCTGGGCCTCCGCCGTCGTGTCGAGGTCGGGGTGGAGCTCCTCGTTCTCGCCGAGCTCGAGGTCGGCCGCCAGGCTCTGCATCAGCGTCGACTTGCCGGCGTTGGTGTAGCCCGCCATCGCCACCAGGTCGAACCCCGACTCGCGGCGGCGGTCCCGCCGGTCGGCCTCGGTCCGGGCGATGGAGTCCAGCTCGTCCTTGATCCGGCTGATCTGGTCCTTGATGTCCTGCTCGCGGCTCTCGTCGTACTCGCCCAGCCCCATGAACCCCGGCCGCTCGTCGCGCTTGGCGAGGCTGGTCTTGGCCTCGGCCCGCGGGAGCTCGTACCGGAGCTCGGCCAGCTCGACCTGGAGCTGGGCCTTCCGGGTCTGGGCGCGCTGGCCGAATATCTCGAGGATGAGCCGGAACCGGTCGATCACTCTGGTGTCCTCGGGGAGCCGCTGGCCCAGGTTGAACGTCTGGTACGGGCCCAGTTCGTTGTCGAAGATGACCAGGTCGGCGCCCGTCTCGGCGACCGCGCGACCGATCTCGTCGGCCTTCCCCTCGCCCACCTGGAGCGCGGGGTCCTCCTTGCGCGACTGGGTGAACTCGGCCGCGACCTCGTAGCCCGCCGCGCGGGCGAGGTCGCGTATCTCTTCGGTGTCTGGCGTGCCGGTGTCGACTCGCTTTGCGATTATCGCTTTCATAGGAACAGTTTGCGGGCGGCGTACGCGGCGTGGTGTGCGGCCTGCACGGTCTCGCGTTCGGCTATACTCTCGACGTACTTGAAGCTCGGGCCGAGGAACTGCTCTACCCTGAAATCGGGCTCCTCGTAGAACTCGCCCTGCTCGGCGACCACGGGGCCCTCCGGCGGGGTTGGCAGTTCGACCACCGCGTCGGCGACGACCTGGGCCGCGCGCTCGAAGGTCGGCGGGTTGCGACTCGTGGCGAACCCCATCCCCTCGACCGACTCCAGTCTGGCAGTGCCGACGCTGGCGTGGACGGCCGCCGCCACCATCAGGTACTCGCCCGACTCCTCGTGACGGCCGCTGATGTCCACGCCGACGACGCTAGCCTCGCCGGGCCTTCACCTCGGTTTCCGCACCCACGATGCCCATGTGCGGCCATACGACCCCGTACCTTTTGAATGATGCGCCGGATTCAGGGTCCGGTCCACCGCGGATTCCCCGAGCCGGGTCGTTGCGCAGTCCTCTCAGAACTCCGTCGACTTCCGCCGTAGAATGAACCGATCGCTCGGTTCGGTTCAACGCCGGGTCGTGATTACCACAAGAGTCTTATCCCACCGCTGTGGGGATGGTCGTATGCCCCTGCCGATAGACCCCCAGCAACTCGGACTCGAGTTCGGGTCCGGGGCCGTCGTCGGCGGCGTCATCGGCTTCGCCGCCAAGAAGGTGGCGAAGCTGATCGCCGTCATCGTCGGCCTCGAACTGGCCCTCTTCAAGTTCCTCGAGTCGAGAGAGATCCTGACCGTCGACTGGAACCGGCTCACCGCGGGCGTGCTGCAGGCGGGCGAGACGGCCCAGAGCGGCGCGCCGCCGTCGTGGGTGACGACCATCCTCTCGACCCTCTCGGTCGGCGCCGGCTTCACCGGCGGCTTCCTGCTCGGCTTCCGGAAGGGATAGCTCGACGGACCGCCCCGCTTTTCGCGTTCCCCGTCCGTCCGACTCGAATCGCCTGCTGACCGTTTCCTCACCGAGTCCTACCGCGTGCTGAGCTCGTCCTCGTCCTTGATGATGCGAGTCTCGGCCTCGCCGCTGGTGTGCTCGTTCACGAGGTCGTAGAACTCGTTCTGCATCCCGGCCGGGAACGTGAGCACGCCGACCCAGCCGCCGTCGTTCTGCCACTCCTCGCGCTCGAGGTCGCCGAACTGCCGGATCTTGGCCTGGGCGCTGCCGGCGTAGTCGGCCGGCACCTGGACCGCGACGGTCACCTCGTCGAACCGGATGGGGATGACCGGCCGGAGCGCGTCGAGCGCCTCGTCGACCTGGGTCTCGACCGGCTCCATCGGGTCGACCCGGAAGTCGGTCTCCTCCAGCGCCGACTCGATGCGCTCGGGCGGGTGGGGCGCGTTGTCCATCTGGGGGTTGACCGCGTTCCGGGTGATGCGGTTAACCAGCTGCTTGTGCTTCTGATCCTGCATCTCGCGGCGCTGCTCGGCCGTGATCTGGATCTCCCCGTCCTCGATGACCTGGGGGATGATCTCGAGCGGGTCGGTCGTGCCGAACACCTCTTCGAGCGCCGACTCCGCGGGTCGGTCGCCGCGGCTCGCGTTCTCGAACACGTCCTCGGCCGCGATGACGTCCTCCAGTTCGCCCTCGAACTCGCCGCGCTTGATGGCGAGCGCCGCGTCCGGGTCGACCAGTACCTCGAACCGTTCGCCGTGGGATTCGAGGCGCGCGGTGACCGCCTCTTCGAGTGGTATCATACGGTACGGTAGTGTTCCGCATCTAAAATAGTCTTCCCCACACGCCGCCGGCCGGGGGCGGACGACGGATGCCGAGACGCCGCGACCGGCGGTAGAGTTATTACGGCGGCGTGACAGCTACGACCAACGGCAGGCGACCGATGACCCGCTAACTTCTCCCGGCCGGCGCTCGCCCCCGGCCAGCCGCTCGCATCGGTAGCCGAACGCCACCCCAGCGGCTGCCAGTCACGCCGCACCGGCAGCCGCCCCACGAACCGCAGCCATGAGTCCACCAGCCAGAGACGACGTCGACCCCGAGCACCGATTCGACCTGACGCGCATCTTCGAGACGCCCGACGACTGGGACGACGCCGCGGCCGCGCTCCGCGAGGAGCTGCGCGCGCTCGACTCCCGGGCCGAGAAGTCGGTCGAGACCGCCGCCGACCTCCGGGCGCTGCTCGAACGCACCGAGGACTGCTACCGCCGGCGACAGCGCCTCGACCTGTACGCAACGCTCTACGCGGACGTCGACACCGAGTCCGACGCGGCCGCCGACCGGCAGCGGCGGCTCCGCGACCTCGACGCCGATTTCGAGCCCACGATTGCGGCCGTCCTTCGCCGTCTCCGCGAGACCGACGACGACCGCCTCGACGCGCTCGCGGCGGACCTCGACGACTACCGTCGATACGCCGACCACCTCCGCGACCGGGCGAGTCGAGTCCGCTCGCCCGACGCCGAGGACGCGGTCGCGGCCCACGCCGAGGTCCGGTCCGCGCCGACCCGAGTGATCCGGGCGGTCACGACCGAGGACTTCGACCCGCCGAGCGTCGAGCGGCCCGACGGCGAGACGGTCGCGCTCCGGTACGGCAACTACCGGGACGAACTGTCGCACCCCGACCGCGACTACCGCCGCCGGGTGTACGAGGCCTACCGAAGCGAACTGGACCGCTTCGAGCACACCCTCGCGCGGGCCTACGCAGAGAAGTTCGCGGCCGCCGCCACCGAGGTCGACGTCCGGGGGTACGACTCGATCCGGGACCGCGACTTCCGTGGGACCTATCCGGAGAACGGCCTCGAGCCCTCGCTGCCGGGAGAAGCCCACGACGCGATGCTCGACGCGGTGCGGGCGAATTTGGACCCGTTCCACCGCGCCCAGGAGCTGCGCCGGGAGCGACTCGGCGTCGACACCCTCCGGCCCTGGGACCTCGAGGTGTCGGTCGCGAACGCTCCGACCCCGGAGCTTTCCTACGAGGAGGCGAAGGCGCACATTCTCGACGCCCTCGAACCACTCGGGGAGGAGTACGTCGCCCGCGTCCGGTCGTTCTTCGACGAGCGCCGGATCGACGTCTTCCCCACCGGGAGCAAGCGGACCGACATCCCGGCGTACTGTCCGTCGTCGGCCGCCGACGGCGCGTTCGTGCTGGCGAACTACCGCGGGGACGTCCGCACCGCCTCCTTCGTCTGCCACGAACTCGGCCACGCGCTCAACGTCGCGTACCACCGCGAGGGGCCGACCCGGCGCGCGACCTGTCCGAACGCCGTCTGCGAGGTTCCGTCCATCCTCCACGAGATTCTGCTGGTCGAGCACTGGCTGGAAGAGGGCGGCGCGCTCGCGGACCACGCCGCCAACCGCCTGCTGGAGTGCCTCGGCGGGAACCTCTACGGGTCGACGATGGGCTCGGCGTTCGACCACCACCTCGCCACGGCCCTCGAGGACGGGCGGGACCTCTCGGCCGAGCGAATCCGAGGCGCCTACGCCGACCTGCTCGGCGAGTTCCGGCCGGGAGTGGAGTACGGCGACCGCGGGAGCCGGGACTGGCTCGGCAGGGGGCTCCGCCGGCCGTACAGCAGCTTCCAGTACGTCCTCGGCGCAACGGGGGCGCTGGTCGTCCGCGATCGGTTACGCGAGGGGAGTCTGACCCCCGGCGAGTACCGCGACTTCCTCCGGACCACCGGTCGGCGCGGCCCGCTGGAGCAACTGGAGCGACTGGGCGTCGACGCGACGAGTCCGGACCCCTACGAGCGCGCAGCCGAGGCGTTCGCGGGGTATCTGGACGAGGTCTGACCCCCACGGCGAGAATCACTACCGAATATACCACTCCGGCGCGCGCTGGCGCGGCCCGCCAGTGGCCGCGCCGACGTGCGCGAGGGACGAGCATCGCAGACCGGAACGGAGTGGAGGCCGAGTAGCGCAGGAGGCTGGGGAGGTGTGTGGTCCTCGCGGTGCTGTGCGGTTGCGGTAACACAGGTGACGGCAGTAGCTAGCTTTACTCAACACGCAATCTTGCCGAGTGCTGACGGAGAAAAACAGGAGTTAGGCGTTTCTCACTCCTCCTCCGGAGCGAACTCGACCAGCGTCAGATCTCGGTCGAGCATGCAGTAGTCGTGCGGCGGATCGCCGAGTATCTCGGTGATCTGGCGGTCCTCGTCGAAGTCGGCGCCCGCGGGCTCGCAGTACTCGTGGCTCGGGCATTCAGTGTGGGGGCACGGGCCCGCGAGGCTGGCCTTGCTGCCGGCGTAGGCGTTCTTCGCGGGGACGTTGGCCTTCACGCCGACCGGGTCGACCTCGACCGCCGTGACGCCGGTGTCGTGGACGGCGCAGTCGAGGGTCTGGGCGCCCTCGCGCACGTCTTCGATTCGGTAGCGCACTCCCTCCGAGAGGTTCAGACACTGGTCCCGATACGGGCATCCTTCGCAGGCCGACGACTCACCGCGGTAGACGAACTCCTGTCCGGGCTCGGCGAGGCGGGTTCCGATGAGGGTGATGGACGACATGGCGCGGGCTACGCGGGCCGCCCGGTTAAGGCTCTCGTCATCCGGGTCGGGTGCTTTTCCGCTACTCTCATGACGAAGGCGGGATAAAACGAGTGAACTGAGGCCGTTTCGTCCTCGAAAGCCCGCGACCGGGCGGCCCCTTTCAGTCCCACCCGCCGTTGGTCTGGATCACCGAACGTCCGCGGCGGTGGTTCCGTCGGTCGGATTCCTCTGTTCCCGATCATTTCCGGCTTCCGCTACTCGCCGGTCACCTCGTCGAGCTCGTCGAGGTACTCCTCGCGGGGGACCTGATACGCGTCCCGGTAGTCGAGTTCGCCCCGAGCGAACTCGGCCGCCAGTTCGTCGGCGCCCTCCACCGCGGCCTCGCGAGTGTCGTACGTGCGCGCGGGAACCAGTTCGACCTCGGGTTCGAGGAAGAACTCGACGCGCCAGACCTCGGTCGTCCCGTACTCGGCCTCCGCGGCCGGGCGGTTCGGCGCGCCCGGGGCGACGTACAGCGTGGGCATGCACGCCGCCGGGAACCGGTCGCCGTCGAACACGTCCGGGCGGTAGGCGAGGATGCGCCGGCCGTCGGGGTCGTCGTTCCAGACGGTCCAGCCGGCGGGCGGGTCGGCGTCGGTCGCCTCGCGCTCACTCGGGTCGGCGTCGCTCATGCCGGTCGGTTCGGTCCTGCCTCGTAAGGCCTTGCCGGTCGTGGACTCGTCCGGTGGTCGACCGGGTGGCTCGAATCCGGCCGGACTCACTTAAAAGAGGGATGGACGCGGTACCGTCGCTGGCGGGGTGACGCCCCTCTCCCGCGTCAGTCGTCGTCGTTCAATGGATTTAATTTATCCTAAGTCAATTCTGAGCCAAGCCAACAGTTATATATCGCTTCATCCCATCCATTAAATAGTATCGGTGGTAGCGACCCACGCGGTACACGGTAACACCTACCAGAACCCTTTCACGTCCGCCCGAGTCCGTCGCCCTCCGACGTGAACGCCGCCGTGAACAGGGTGTGGGGATGGCACGCACATGGACGGCCAGAACGCGAGCGTCCCGCGCACGAGCGGGACCGAAGGACTCCAAAGGGATACGTGGCGCCGACAGCGCCGCGTCTCCGACGAGTTCTCGGGTGGCAGCTGGCCGTCAACGATATGTGCACGTACGACTACCACATACTCCGTCCGCGAACCGCAACACCACCGGTCAGCCGCTCGCGCTCTCGCCCGCCTCTCCCAACGATACGCGTGATACGATGACAGAAACACTGGAAGAACTCAGCCAGCGATACCAGGAATCGATGCCCGAAGACCTCCGGGAGACCAAGTCGTTCGACTGGTACCTCGACGCCGTCTACGACGACCCCAAGATCGCCCGGAACGCCCACCAGCGGGTGGCCGACATGTTCGACTACTACGGCACCGAGTACGACGAGGACGCCGGCGTCGTCGAGTACCTGCTCGCCTCGGAGGACCCCCTTCACGACGGCGAGAACACCTTCTACGGCCACGAGATCCACCGGGCGATCCACGAGTTCGTGAACAAGGTCAAGTCCGGCGCCCGCGGGCTGGGGCCCGAGAAGCGCATCAAGCTCCTCCTCGGCCCGGTGGGGTCGGGCAAGTCCGACTTCGACCGGCAGGTCCGGACCTACTTCGAGGACTACACCCTCAGCGAGGAGGGCCGGATGTACACTTACAAGTGGACCAACCTCTGCGACGTCATCCACGACCAGGACCCCGCCGACGACACGGTCCGGTCGCCGATGAACCAGGACCCCCTCGTGTTGCTCCCGGTCGAACAGCGCCAGCGGGTCATCGACGACCTGAACGAGAACCTCGACGCGCCCTACACCATCCAGAACGAGCAGTCGCTCGACCCCGCATCGGCGTTCTACATGGACGAGCTGCTGGCGTACTACGACGACGACATCCAGCAGGTCCTCGAGAACCACGTCGAGGTCGTCCGGCTCACCGCCGACGAGAACAAGCGCCAGGCCGTCGAGACGTTCGAGCCCAAGGACAAGAAGAACCAGGACGAGACAGAGCTCACCGGCGACGTCAACTACAGCAAGATCGCCATCTACGGCGAGTCCGACCCGCGCGCGTTCGACTACTCGGGGGCGTTCTGCAACGCCAACCGCGGCATCTTCTCGGGCGAGGAGCTGCTGAAGCTCCAGCGGGAGTTCCTCTACGACTTCCTCCACGCGACCCAGGAGCAGACCATCAAGCCCAAGAACAACCCCCGGATCGACATCGACCAGGTCATCGTCGGCCGGACGAACATGCCCGAGTACCGGGACAAGAAGGGCGACGAGAAGATGGAGGCGTTCAACGACCGGACCAAGCGGATCGACTTCCCGTACGTCCTCGAGTACGACGAGGAGTCCCAGATCTACCGGAAGATGCTGTTCAACGCCGACGTGCCCGACGTCCACATCGAGCCCCACACGCTCGAGATGGCGGGCCTGTTCGGCGTGTTGACCCGCATCGAGGAGCCCGACTCCGAGACGGTCGACCTGATGCAGAAGGTCAAGGCCTACAACGGCGAGATCAAGGACGGCGAGGACGTCGACGTCAAGAAGCTCCGCGAGGAGGGCGAGGAGAGCGCCGACATCGGCGAGGGGATGGAGGGCGTCTCGGCCCGGTTCATCGGCGACGAGATCGCCGAGGCCATCATGAACTCCACCCACCGCGACCGCGGGTTCCTCTCCCCGCTGTCGGTGTTCAACCACTTCGAGGAGAACCTCGAGAACCACGGCTCCATCCCGGAGGAGAACTTCGAGACGTACTACCGCTACCTCGAGATGGTCCGCGAGGAGTACAAGGACCGCGCCATCGAGGACGTCCGCCACGCGCTGGCCTACGACATCGAGGAGATCCAGCGCCAGGGCGAGAAGTACATGGACCACGTGATGGCGTACATCGACGACGACACCGTCGAGGACGAGCTCACCGGCCGCGAGCAGGAGCCCGACGAGAGCTTCCTCCGGGCGGTCGAGGAGAAGCTCGACATCCCGCGGGACCGAAAGGACGACTTCCGCCAGGAGGTCAGCAACTGGGTCTCGCGGCGCGCCCGCGAGGGTTCGCCGTTCGACCCCCAGGACAACGACCGGCTGCGCCGCGCACTCGAGCGCAAGCTCTGGGAGGACAAGAAGCACAACATCAACTTCAGCGCGCTGGTGTCGTCCAACGAGATGGACGACGACGAGCAGAACGCGTGGGTCGAAGCGCTCATCGACCAGGGGTACTCCCGGGAGGGCGCCAAGGAGGTGCTGGAGTTCGCCGGCGCCGAGGTCGCCCGCGCGGAGATGGAGGACTGACCGTGGCGACCGGCCACGACGACCGTCCGCGACGCGACGACGCGTCCCGCGAGGAGCCGTCGGGCCGCGAGGACGCCCCCGACGGCGAGGCGTTCGTCGAGGCGGCCGACCGCGAGCTCCGGGAGACCTACGAGGAGCCAAAGAGCCTGCCGGAGTTCGTCGAGGAGGCGTTCGAGAACCCGACCGTCGCGGCCCACGCCAGCAAGTACCTGCTCGAGGCCATCGAGTCGATGGGCACCCGGACCGTCATCGAGGAGGGCGAGGAGAAGGAGCGGTACACCTTCTTCGACGACCCCGCCAACGACGGCGAGCACGCGATCCTGGGCAACACGGAGGTGCTCAACGCGTTCGTCGACGACCTCCGATCCATCGCGGCCGAGCGGGGGAAGGCCGAGAAGATAATCTGGTTCGACGGCCCGACCGCGACCGGCAAGTCCGAGCTCAAGCGGTGCCTGGTCAACGGCCTCCGGGAGTTCTCGAAGACCCCGGAGGGCCGCCGGTACACCGTCGAGTGGAACATCGCCAGCGCCAGCCGGGCCCGGAGTTTGAGCTACGGCGAGGAGCGGGCGGCCGCCGACGAGGAGAACTGGTTCCCGAGTCCGGTCCAGGCCAACCCGCTGACGGTGTTCCCCGAGGCGGTCCGCGAGGACATCCTGGCCCGCATCAACGAGGGCGTCGACGACCACATCGACCTCACGGTCGACAGCTCGCTCGACCCCTTCAGCCGGGAGGCGTACGACTACCTCGAGGAGCAGTACCGCCGGACCGGCGAGGACGACCTGTTCAGCGCCATCACCGACCCGAACCACCTCCGGGTCAAGAACTACGTGGTCGACATCGGCCAGGGCATCGGCGTGCTCCACTCGGAGGACTCCGGACCGCCCAAGGAGCGGCTCGTCGGGTCGTGGATGCGCGGGATGCTCCAGGAGCTGGACTCGCGGGGCCGGAAGAACCCCCAGGCGTTCAGCTACGACGGGGTGCTCTCGCAGGGCAACGGCCTGCTGACGGTCGTGGAGGACGCGGCCCAGCACGCCGACCTGCTCCAGAAGCTGCTCAACGTGCCCGACGAGAAGACGGTGAAGCTCGACAAGGGCATCCAGATGGACATCGACACCCAGCTGCTCATCATCTCGAACCCCGACCTCGAGGCGCAGCTGAACCAGCACGCCGACGCCGGGGGCGCCGACCCCCTGAAAGCGCTCAAGCGCCGGCTCGACCGGCGGCGGTTCAAGTACCTCACCAACATGAGCCTGGAGGCCGAGCTCATTCGGCGGGAGCTGACCAACGAGACCGACGTCTGGAAGGCCGACAGCTACGACGAGCTCGAGAACCTCATCCGCGAGCCCCTGTCGGTCCAGGTCCGCAAGGACGACTCCGGGGCCGGCGTGGGCCAGCGCGAGCTCGCGCCCCACGCCGTCGAGGCCGCGGCGCTCTACAGCGTCGTGACCCGGCTCGACGGCGAGGACGTGCCCGCGGGCCTCGACCTCGTCGACAAGGCGAAGCTGTTCGACCGGGGCTACCTGCTCGACGGCGACGACCGCCTCGACAAGGAGGACTTCGACTTCGACGACGACGCCGACGACGGCGACCAGGGGGTTCCGGTGACCTACACCCGGGACGTCATCGCGGACCTGCTCAACGACGAGAGCGACCGCGCCCACGCCGACTACCCGGTCGAGGAGGTCATCATGCCCCGCGACATCCTGAACGCGATGGCCGAGGAGCTGACCGCCGCGCCGGTGTTCTCGACCGCCGAGCGCACCGAGTACGAGAACCGGCTGGTGCCGGTCAAGAACCACATCTTCCAGCGCCAGGAGGCGGACGTACTCGACGCGATGATGCGCGACAAGCGCGTCGACGAGGAGACCGTCGAGGAGTACATCGAGCACGTCTACGCCTGGGCGACCGACGAGGAGGTCGAGAACGACCGGGGCGAGCGGGTCGAGCCCGACGCGCTCAAGATGAAGGTGTTCGAGACCGAGCACCTCGGCCGGTTCTCGCCCGAGAGCTACGGCGCCGACCACGGCCCGTCGCCCGCGGTCGAGGAGTTCCGGCGCAACAAGGTCATCACCGCGCTCAACCGCCACGCGTGGGAGAACCGCGACGAGGACTTCTCGGTGTCGGACATCGACCCGAAGGAGATCCCCATCATCAAGACGGTGCTCGCGAACTACGACTGGGACGACGTCCGGCGGGTGTACGAGGACTTCGACCCCAACCAGTGGGCCGACCCGCCCGGCAACACCGAGACGGCGTCGGTCAAAGACGAGACCATCGCGAACATGGTCGAGATGTTCGGCTACACCGAGGCGTCGGCCGAACTGACCAGCCAGCACGTCATGAGCCAGGTGAGCTACAAATGGGACTGAACAGCACCGACCGGCGGCCGGAGCGAACCGAGGTGAGCCGACGATGGGACTGAGGGAGGACCTCGAGCGGTACCGCGAGGTCGGCGAGGACAAGCGCGAGGACCTCGCGGACTTCATCCAGTACGGCGACCTTGGCCAGAGCCTGCCCGACGAAATCAACATCCCCATCAAGATCGTCGACCTGCCGGAGTTCGCCTACGACCAGCGCGACCAGGGCGGCATCGGCCAGGGCGACCCCGACGTGGGCGACCCCGTCGGCGAACCACAGCCCCAGCCCGGCGACGAGGGCGAGGAGGGCGACCCCGGCGACGAGTCGGGCGAGCACGACTACTACGAGATGGACCCCGAGGAGTTCGCCGAGGAGCTCGACGACGAACTCGGGCTCGACCTCGAGCCGAAGGGCAAGGAGGTCGTCGAGGAGAAGGAGGGCGACTTCACCGACATGACCCGCACGGGCCCCGACTCGACGCTCGACTTCGAGCGGATGTTCAAGGAGGGGCTCAAGCGGAAGCTGGCGATGGACTTCGACCCCGACTTCCTCGAGGAGGTGTTGAAGATCGACGGGTGGGGTCCCGACCGGACGTTCTCGTGGGCCCGCGACAACAGCATCAACGTCTCGAAGCACTGGCTGGAGGAGGCCTACGACCAGATCCCGGCGGGCGAGAAGACCAAGTGGGACTCCATCGAGGAGGTCGAGGAGAACGTCACCCACCGGACCACGGCCCAGAAGATAAAGCAGGAGGGCGTGCGCCACGTCCCCTTCCGGAAGGAGGACGAGCGCTACCGCTACCCCGAGATTATCGAGGAGCGCGAGAAGAACGTCGTCGTGGTCAACATCCGGGACGTCTCCGGGTCGATGCGCGAGAAGAAGCGCGAACTGGTCGAGCGGACGTTCACGCCGCTGGACTGGTACCTGACCGGGAAGTACGACAACGCCGAGTTCGTCTACATCGCCCACGACGCCGAGGCCTGGGAGGTCGAGCGCGACGAGTTCTTCGGCATCCGGTCGGGCGGCGGGACCAAGATCTCGTCGGCGTACGAGCTGGCGGCCGCGGTGCTCGACGAGCGCTACCCGTGGACCGACTGGAACCGCTACGTGTTCGCGGCCGGCGACAGCGAGAACTCCCGGAACGACACCAGCGAGAACGTCATCCCGTTGATGGAGGAGATCCCCGCGAACCTCCACGCCTACGTGGAGACCCAGCCTGACGGGAAGGCCATCAACGCGACCCACGCCGAGGAGGTCGAGGAGTACTTCGGCGAGTCGGACGAGGTGGCGGTCAGCTTCGTCAACAGCCCCGAGGACGTGACCGACGCCATCTACGAGATACTGAGCACGGAGGCCGAATCATGAGAGAGCGACCTCGAACCAAGAAGGCGGCGGAACCGCTGCAGGAGCCGGCCGAGGAGGCCCGGAACCTGGCCCACAAGCTCGGGCTCGACCCCTACGACGTGAACTACTGGGTGGTCGACTACGACGAGATGAACGAGCTCATCGCGTACAACGGGTTCCAGGAGCGGTACCCCCACTGGCGGTGGGGCATGCAGTACGACCGCCAGCAGAAGCAGGGCCAGTACACCGGCGGGAAGGCGTTCGAGATCGTCATCAACGACGACCCCTCCCACGCCTTCCTCCAGGAGTCCAACGACGTGGCCGACCAGAAGGCGGTCATCACCCACGTCGAGGCCCACGCCGACTTCTTCGCGAAGAACCGGTGGTACCGGATGTTCGCCGACGAGCTCGACGCCGCGGCCCTGCTCGAGCGCCACGCCGACCGCATCTCGGAGTACATGTCCGACCCCGATATCGACCGCGAGTCGGTCGAGCAGTGGATCGACAGCGTGCTCTGCCTGGAGGACAACATCGACCAGCACGAGCCGTTCAAGCGCCAGTTCGAGCGCGAGGGCGACGAGGACGACGGCGAGGTCGACGACGAACTCGACCAGAAGCTCGAGGAGATGGACCTCAGCGACGAGGTCAAGCGCCAGGTGTTCGACGAGGAGTGGCTCGACGAGCAGGCCGAGGCCGCCGAGCTCGACGAGCCCGAGATGGACGTGCTGGCGTTCCTCCGGGACCACGGCAAGGCCTACGACGAGGAGTCGGGCAAGGCCGAGGAGATGACCGAGTGGCAGAAGGAGATCCTGGAGATGCTCCGGGCCGAGTCGTACTACTTCGCGGCCCAGAAGCTGACGAAGGTGATGAACGAGGGGTGGGCGGCCTACTGGGAGTCGATGATGATGGGCGAGGAGGTGTTCGCCGGCGACGACGAGTTCCTGCTGTACGCCGACCACCAGGCCCGGGTGCTCAACTCGCCGGGGCTCAACCCCTACCAGCTCGGCAAGGAGCTGTGGGAGTACATCGAGAACACCGAGAACCGCCGCGAGGTCGCCCGCAAGCTCCTGCGGGTCGACGGCGTGACGTGGCGGAACTTCCACGACACGGTCGACTTCGACGAGGTCCAGGAGCTGCTCGCGCCCGACCCGCGCATCGACTCGGTCGACCCCGACGAACTCGACGAACTCGACGACCTCGTCCCCGAGAAGGTCGACGGCGAGGCGCTGGACGCCGCCAAAGCGGGCGTCTCCGCGAGCGACGCGAGCGGAGGCTCGTCGGACGAGTCCGACGGCGACATCGACGTCGAGCGGTACCCCTGGAAGGTGCTGAGCTACGCGGGACTGGCCGAGCGACACTTCTCGCTGTGCAAGCGCCAGAACCGCGGGTTCCTCCGGTCGGTCTCCCAGCAGGACCTCGAGCAGTACGCCCGCTACATCGTCGACGACGCGCGCTACGACACGGTCGAGGAGGCGCTGGCCGACGTCGACTACACCACCGGCTGGGACAAGATGCGGGAGGTCCGGGCGTCGAACAACGACGTGACGTTCCTCGACAGCTACCTGACCCAGGAGTTCGTCACCGACAACCAGTACTTCACCTACGAGTTCAGCCAGACCACGGGCGACTACCGGGTCGCCAGCACCGACTACGAGGACGTCAAGAAGAAGCTGATGCTCCAGTTCACCAACTTCGGCAAGCCCACCATCGCGGTGTACGACGGCAACTACAACAACCGCAACGAGCTACTGTTGGGTCACCACTACAACGGCGTGATGCTGGACATCGAGCAGGCCAAGCGGACCCTCGAGCGCGTGTTCGACCTCTGGGGCCGGCCGGTCAACCTCAAGACCATCGTGAAGGAGGTCGACGACCGCGACGCCGAGATCGCCCGGCGGCGCGACCGCGAGCCCGACCCCGAAGAGGTCGGCAAGCTCCTGCGCTACGACGGCGAGCAGTTCACGATGGAGGACTTGGACTGGAGCGAGGTCGAGGACATCGCGGCCACCGAGGTCGACTACGACACCAAGCCCGACGACTGGTTGGCGTAGCCGAACCGACCCGTCTCGGGGCCGAGCGGTACCGTCCCTCTATTTTCCGGAGTGCGAGTGTAGAAACCGCGACGCTCACTCCGCGTCCCGGGTGAAGTTCCGGAGCAGGCGGTCGCCGAACGCCAGCACCAGCACTGCGCCGAGCATGTTGAAGCAGAGGTCGAGCAGCGTGTCCTTCCTGCTGTACGAGACCAGTAGCGGGTCGATGCCGACGCGCTCGCTGGCCGCGTGGATGCCGTACTCCAGGAGTTCCCAGACAACGCCGACGACGACGACCGCTGCGAGGACCCGCGGTCGGGGGTCGCGGCCGCGGCGCCGGGCGGCAGCGTGGACGACCCCGGCGAACAGGGTCGCCGAGAGGGTGTGGGTGACGTGGTCCCACCACCAGGTGTCGTCGTACGGGCCGAGCATCCCGATCGCGTGGGCCAGCATCGCGACGCTCGCGTAGACGCGCTGCCACGGCCGGAACTCCACGTTCCAGACGCGCTCGACCGCGTTCGGGACGAAGGTGGCCGCGAACGAGAACGCGGCGTTCACCACGGCGCCCGGGTTCCGGCGGCGGAACCCCTCGACGAACACCGCGACGATACCGTACCTGAGACCGCGTTCGAGCGCCCGCGCCGCCGCGGTCCGCCTGCTTCGACTCATGCGTGTCAGTGGAGCGTAAGCGTCGGAACTATGAAATAGGTTCGTTTGGAGGACGAGGTGCGTCGCGAGCGTGCGGACCCGTCGAGCTTCGTCGTAGGCGTCTACTGCTCGCCGGCCAGTTGAATCCCGCGCGAGATGACGTACATCAGAACGATGCCGCATCCGACCGCCAGAACGAACTGGGCGGCGAGCGTGAATATCGCTCCGAGGGCCGAGTTGCCGACGAAGACGAAAACGAACGCGAACGGGACGAGCGCGATGGCGACGAACACTCCGATGAGACGAGCCAGAGGGATCGCCTCCAGAAGCACCTGTCTTCTATCTATCGTACCGGTTTCCCGATCGACGAACGGAGGGGACGGCGACATTCACTTCGCTGTGCTCGTCGCTCGACATATGAGTTTTCTGATTGTCGTACCGGAAACCGGTCCGGACGGAACGAACGCGGACGCCACTGACGCCAGAGAGCAGCGCGATACCACTCGAAGCAGTTTCCGCGTTTTCGGCTGCGCTCCGCGACGGACCTGCCTCTACGCTACCACGCGTACTCCTCCCGCGGGTCGACGTCGTCGCGCTCGCTGTCGTAGACGCGCTCGCCCTCCACGAACACCTGCCGGGCGTCCGAGTCGAGTTCGAACATCGGGCCGTCCCAGACCGCGAGGTCGGCGTCCGTCCCCTCCTCGAGCGTCCCGACGCGGTCCTCGATGCCCAGAATCTCGGCCGGGTTGCGCGTGACGGTCCGGAGCGCGACGTCCTTCGGCAGGCCCTCGCGGACCGCGAGGCCGACGCAGACGTCGAGGTGCTCCTGCGGGAGGACGGGCGCGTCGGTCTGGATGGCGACCTTGACGCCGGCCTCGTGGAGGATGCCCGGCGTCTCGAAGGTGATGTTGCGGAGTTCGTACTTGCTGGCCGACGAGATGGTCGGCCCGACCACGGCGGGTACGTCGCGCTCGACGAACTCCTCGGCGAGAACGTGGCCCTCCGTCGCGTGCTCGATGGACAGGTCGTCGATGCCGAACTCGTCGGCGATGCGGAACACCGTGGCGATGTCGTCGGCGCGGTGGGCGTGGACCCGCAGGGGCAGGTCGCCCTCCACGACGCGGGCGAGGTTCTCCATCCCGAGGTCGCGCTCGAAGGGCTCGTCGTCCTCGCGGGCCTTCGCGCGGCGCTCGACGTAGTCCTCGGCGTCCATCAGCGCCTGGCGGAGCGTGGCCGCGACGCCCGGTCGGGTCGCGGGCTGGCGGTCCTTCCCCTCGCCGTGGAACCGCTTGGGGTTCTCGCCGAAGGCGGCCTTCATGCCGTCCTCCCGGACGAGCATCCGGTCGGCGACGTCGCCGTAGGTCTTCATCGAGCAGATGATTCCACCGACCACGTTCGCGCTGCCCATCCGCGCCGAGACGGTCGTGACCCCGCCCTGGAACGCGTGCTTGAGCTCGTCGTCGCGGGGGTGGAACCCGTCGAGCGCGTTGACGTGCGGGGTCACCGGGTCCGAGACCTCGTTGACGTCGCCGTCCTCTGGTTCGCCCCACTCGGCCATCCCTGCGTGGCTGTGGGCGTCGATCAGGCCGGGCGTGACGCGATCCCCGCCGGCGTCGAACACCTCGGCGTCGTCGGGCACCGCCACCTCGTCGGCCGGCCCGACGGCGGCGATCTCACCGTCCTCGACCAGCACCGCGCCGTCCTCGATGGTCCCGCGCTCCGTCACCGTGTGAACGGTTCCGTTGACGATGGCTCGCATACCACCACGGTGCGACAGAGCGGGCATGAGTATTTCGGTTCGAAATATTCCGGCGCCGGTCGTAGCGACCCGGCAGGCTGCCGGTGGGTCTCCCCGAGAGCGGAACGTCCGGGGGTTCAGAACCAGTAGCTCAGCATGTTCCAGTACGAGAACTGCCAGAGCAGCGCCACCAGCGCGAGCGCCACCAGCGTGTAGTGGAGGCGGCCGAACAGCCCCCAGTACCGGTCGGTCCACGCGAGGACCGCGAAGGCGACGACGCCGAGCGCGGTGACCGCGAACACCAGCGGCACCGTGAGCAGCGATCCCAGGCTCCCCGGCCGGAAGACGATGCTGTTCGGGTCGGTCGCGAGGAGCGCGACGAAGCCGACCAGGAACCCGACCGCGTGCAGTCCCGCGAGGCCGGCGAGCCACCGGGCCGCCCGCGGGCGGTCGCTCCCGGTCCCGCGACCGTTCGCGGAGACTGCTGTCCCCTCACTCGCAACGCGCCTCCTGCGGCGCCACCGGCGCACGCGCCGCCAGAGCGCGGCGGCCGGCCAGCCCGCCAGCCCGGAGAGGACGACGAGCAGCGCGCCCGCGAGCAGGCCGGCCTGAACCATCGTCGTCTCCCACGGCGCGATGCGCTCGAAGCTCTGGGGCGCGGCGCCGTCGAAGAAGACGTACGTCGCTCGGCCGTCCTCGACCCGGAACGCCATCCGGCCCTCGCCGCCGACCTCCTCGAAGACCGTCGGCGCGGTCCGGACCCACCGGCTGGTCCCCTGACCGGGTAGCGAGGCCACCAGCGTCCCGTCGTCGGCCGCCCGGACCCGGAAGTCGCCGTTGACCGCGGCGATCTTGGTGAAGTCGGTGTACGACATCCGGGTGGTGCGGTACGCCCCGGTGAACGCCGAGAGCGGCGGGTCGGCGATGTCGCTGCCACCATCTGCGGCTACCGGCGACGCGGCCGGCTCCGAGTCGGTCGGGAAGAACCGGTCGACGAACGAGCCGATGAACTCCTCGCGGGCCGCCGCGCCGCCGACGCTGTTGTAGGAGACGAACACGCCGAGGTCCCGCTCGGGGAACAGCCAGAGTCCGGAGTGGAACAGCTCGGTGTCGCCGCCGTGGCCGATGATGCGGACGCCGTTCCGGTCCTGCTCGTAGAAGCCGAACGCCATCCCGTCGACCGCGGGATGGTTGGTGAAGTGCTGGCGGTGCATCCGCTCGGTGGCCGCCGCCGAGAGGACGCGCGAGTCGCGGTACCGGCCGTCCTGGAGGTGCGCGACCATGAAGTTCGCCATGTCGGTCGACGTGGCGCTCATCGACCCCGCGGGCGGCACGCCGACGGTCTCGAACTCGCCGCGGACGAACCGACCGCGCTCGTAGCGGTAGCCCGCCGAGAGCCTGCCCGGCATCGAGGCCGGCACCGGCTGGCGGAAGGTGCTCTGGGTCATGTCCAGCGGTTCGTAGAGGTTGCGCTCGACGTAGCTGTCGAACGAGGTGTCGGCCCGCCGCGCGACGATGTGGCCGGCGAGGGCCGCGCCGTAGTTGGAGTAGGAGGTGACGACGCCCGGCGGCCGGACCCGGGCGGGCACGTTCCGCAGGGTCTCACCGAGCGGTCGGACGTCCGCGGGCGACTCGACGAAGACGCCCTCGTACTGGTCCTCGAAGCCCGCGGTGTGGGTCGCGAGGTGTTCGAGCGTGACGGGCTCGCCGTACTTCCGGGGGATCTGAACCTCGCCGAGGTAGCGGTTCACGCTCGCGTTCGGGTCGAGTCGACCGCGCTGGACCTGCTGCATCGCGGCGGTCCAGGCGAACAGCTTCGACACCGACCCGATGCGGAACATGGTGCGGTTCGCGACGACCGGCGTCGCGTTCCGGCGGTCGGCGTAGCCGTACCCCTCGGCGAACAGCAGTTCGCCGTCCTTGACCACCGAGACGGTCGCGCCCGAGACGTGGTGCTCGTCCATGTCCTCGGCCATCGCGGCGTCGACGAACGCCTCGACCTCGGCGGCGGAGTCGACGCCGCGGGCCCCGCCGTCCCGGGTCGATTGGTTCGAGGAGGGAACCGCCGCTCCCGACGACGCGACGGCCACCGCGGGACCGATCTGGCCGACCAGGAGGAACAGCACCGCGAGGACCGGCAGAAGTTGTTGTCCGCGTTTCATGAAGGCCGGTACGAGCACCTCGTACTTCAAAACTCGTGGGGGTACGACACCTCGGAGCACACGATCCGGGACGCGGTTCGGTCCGACGCGGCCGGGGCCGTCCGGATCCGGCGTCCCGCTCCGAGTCCGCGCCCGGAACCGCCCGCGGCGGCCGAAAATCGAACCCCCAGTGTCGCGGAATCGGAAGGTCAATTCTTTAATACCCGGCGCGGAACCGTAGGGGTATGAAGCGAGTCGACGTTGCGATCGTCGGCGGCGGGCCCGCGGGCAGTTCTGCCGCGCGGGCGGCCGCCGAGCAGGGGGCCGACGCGCTCCTCGTCGAGAAGGGCGTCCCGCGGGCCGACCGCGAGGAGCTGGGCCCGGACTCGACCGACGCCGCCGGGATGCTCGACTACTGGGTCGACATCATGGACGTGTCCTTCGAGGAGATTCCCGACCACGTCGTCCTCCGGAAGCTCGACCGGACCGAGTTCTACGGCCCGACCGAGACCGCGACCATGTCGGCCACCGGCATCGAGTCGTCGTACGACGAGGGGTTCGGGTTCACCTTCGACCGCACCCGGATGGACGACTGGCTCCGCGACCGGGCCGAGCGGGCCGGCGCCGAGTACCGCGTCGGCGTCGGCGTCACCGACGTCGAGACCGACCTCACCGGGACGCCGACCCACACGCTCCACCTGTCGGACGGCGAGGACGTCGAGGCCGAGTACCTCGTGCTCGCCGACGGCCCCCAGCGCCAGGTCACGATGCGCGTGCTCGACCGGTTCGCACCCGATGGCAAGGCCATCTCGGAGATCATGGCGCCGAACACCGCCAACCACATCGCCTACCAGGAGTACCGGGAGTTCCCCGAGGAGCTGTTCGACCCGGACGCGCTCAAGTTCTGGTGGGGCGTGATGCCCGGCGAGACCGCCTACCCCTGGATATTCCCGAACGACGGCACGGTCGCCCGGGTCGGCCTCACGATGCCCATCGGGATGAACCTCGAGGACGTCGAGAACCCCGAGTCCTACGACCTCCTCCGGCCCGACGACGACGCGCTGCCCCGGCCCGCCGAGTACATCGAGCGCCTGCTGGAGCGGCAGTACGGCGACGAGTACGACCTCGCGGACTTCCCGCTGGTCACCGACCGCGGCAAGAGCGAGGGCACCGAGACCTACCCGATCTCCTCGACCCGGCCCATCGAGTCGCCGACCGCGGCCAACGTCGCGGTCGCGGGCGGCGCGATGGGCACCACCTCTGCGTTCCACGAGGGCGGCTACCACGTCGCGGCCCGGACCGGCCAGATCGCCGGCGAACTCGCGGGCGAGGGTCGGCTCGACTCGTACAACGACCGGTGGAAGGACGCCATCGGCGAGGAGATCGTCCGGAACGTCACCTTCGCCGACATCGTCGCCGACTACGGGCCCGACGACTGGGACCGGACGTTCGCGATGGCCAGCGACATCCTCGCCGACGAGGGCGAGGGCCGCCTGCTGAAGTACCGGCTCTCGTCGGGGCTCCGGGGCGCGAAGCTGGTCACCAGGTACAAGATGGCCAAGCGCAAGTACCGCAACGGCAAGTACGTCCAGTTCGCCGAGTCGGAGTACGAGGTCTGACGGCCACGCGACATTCCCTCCGGTGTCGGTTATCGTACAGGTAAAACTCGAAACCAGAACGCACTACACGCTCGAAGCCCTCCTGTCCCAGTCGTGGGCGACTCCGGATACCGCAGCGTGACGAAGCACCCGACGTTCGTCCGCCTCTATCGGTTCGTCATCGTCGGGACGAGCGCCGCCGGCGTCCAGACGGTAGTCCTCTGGTTGCTCGTGGAGTTCGCCGGCCTCAACTACCTGGTTGCGGCCACGCTCGCCATCGAACTCACCATCATCCTCCAGTACGTTGTGAACAACGCCTGGACGTTCCAGCACTCCCGGTACACCACCCGGTACGACTTCCTGGTCGGGCTGGCCCGGACCAACGTCGTTCGGGGGTCGGCCATCCCGCTCCAGTTGGCGCTGCTCTGGGCGTTCGTCAACTGGGCGGGGCTGGTCTATCTGCTGGCCAACGGCTTCGCCATCTTCATCAGCGGGCTCTACCGGTACTACCTCGACTCCCGGTGGACGTGGCAGATCGCGTGACCGGCCGAGGACGCGCTGGACCGCCGACCGCCGACGGATATGACCACCGCCGACGGACCTGACGACCGCCGGCGTCGGCCCACCGCGACAGTTCGGCGTCGGTCGTCCCGGTTCTCTCCGCGGCCGACGCTCCGAGCTCCGTCCCCGCGAGGGTCGTCCCTTCAGTCACCTATCCCGTCCTTCCAGCTCTCCTTCTCGTCTTTCCAGTCGCTCTTCGCGTCCTTCCAGTCGTCCTCGTCGAAGTCGTCCCACCAGTCGTCCGCCTCGCGGGGCTCGACCTCCTCCTCGACCGCCTCCTCGAGGTCGAGGTGGCCCTCGCCGCTGTAGGTCGGCTGGTCGAGGTCCTCGGCGGTCGCGACGAGGTGGCGACGGACGTCGCCCGGCGTCGCGCGGGGATTCAGGCTCTTGACCAGCGCGGCGGCCGCCGAGACCTGCGGGGCGGCCATCGAGGTGCCGGCCTTCCACCCGTACGCCGGAATCATCGTGTCGTCGTCCTCGCCCCACTCGAAGGCGGTGCTCAGCACCATGTCGTACTGCCAGTCGGCGTCGGCGGGCGGGTCGGCGGCGTAGTTGCCGCCGGGCGCGCTGATGTCGACCGCCTCGCGTCCGTGGTTCGTGTACGTCGCGGGCGTCGTCGTCGGCTTCCGCAGGTCGTCGAGCGGGTCGTCGAAGTCCTCGAGCTCGCCGTCGTCGTCCCGTCGGCCCCACTCGGGGGTCTCCCCGCTCTCGCCTTCCGCCTCGTCTTCGTCATCCACCCCTCTCTCTTCGCCGTCGTTCTCGCCCCGCTCTTCGTCGTCCTCGTCGTCCCAGCGATAGCCGATGGGTCCGGTCGCGCTGACGCTCATGACGTTGTCCGCCTCGTTCGGCAGGCTGAGGACGTCGCCGTCGGCGTCGAGGTCGACGCCGTCGTTGCCCGCCGCCGCGACCATCAGCGTCCCCCGCTCGTTCGCGAACGCCGCCGCGCGCTCGATGGCGTCCCGGAGCGTCGCGGTGTCGGCGTCCTTCGGGAGCGGGTAGACCCCGAGGCTCATGTTGGCCACGTCCGAGCCGACGTCGGCGCTGTACACCATCGCCGCGATGATGTCGCCGAAGAACGCGAACGGTCCGGTGAACACGCGCAGCGCCACGAGGTCGGTCCCGGGCGCGGTGCCGAGAATCCCTTTCTCGTTCGAACCGTCTGCCGCGATGATGCCCGCGACGTGGGTGCCGTGGTCGTTGACGTAGGGCGTGAAGTCGCCGCCGTCGCCGGTGAAGTTCCGCGAGAGGTCGGCGTTGAGCGGCCCCTCGAGGTCCGGATGGTCGGCTATCGCCCCCGAGTCGATGACCGACACTCGCGTCCCCTCGCCCCGGGTCTCCTCGGCGGCCTCCAGCAGCTCCTGGGACTGCTTGTCCCACTGGAGCGCGAACCGGGACGGGAGCTTCGACTCGTCGTCCCAGTAATCGCGCCCGTCGAAGTCGTCCTCCTCGCCCTCGTCGTCGTCCCTGTCGTCGTCCTCGTCGCCGTACTCCCTGTCCACCTCGAACTTCATCTCGACGTCCTTCGAGTGGCGCAGGCCGCTGACCGAGTTCGGGTTGCCCTCGACGACGGCGACGTCGATCTGGCTCAGGTCGTGGACGACGGTCACGTCGTCGAGGTCTTCGGCGGCGGTGTCCTCGAGGTCGACGATGTACCGCTCCTCGGTCGACCTGGCCGAGACGGTCGCGGTCGGGAGCGCGAGGCCGGCGAGCGCGGCGCCCGACCCCTTCAGGAACGAGCGACGGTTGGTTTCATCCACCATAACGCGGCCATAAAACCCGCCCGGCTTAAATTTATTGTAGGGGAGGAGAGTTTATCATTTTGCTCGAATTTGGGAGACAGAAACGCGGCGGGAGTGCGACCAGGGCGGAGAGCCGGGCGCAGACATCGAGGGGACGTAACGAGCGCAGACGTCGACGGAGGACAAACGCACCCAGAGCGAGTACGTAGAAGCAGTGCGGACGGCAGAACGGCGAGAAGTACGGTCCGGGAGCCACCGCGACCGGTCGCGGCCCTAGAACCCCTTGCCCATCAGTTCGCGCGCGATGATGTTCTTCTGGATCTCGGTCGTGCCCTCGTAGATCTGGGTGATCTTGGCGTCGCGGTAGAACCGCTCGACCGGGAAGTCGTTGACGTAGCCCGCCCCGCCGTGGATCTGGACCGCCTCGTCTGCGACGTCGACGGCCACGCGGGAAGCGAACTCCTTGGCCATGCTGGCGAGCTTCGTGATGTCCTCGCCCTGGTCGACGCTCCAGGCGGCCTTGTACGTCAGGTTGCGCGCGGCCTCGGTCCGGGTGTGCATGTCCGCGAGCTTGTGCTGGATGGCCTGGAAGTCGCCGATGGGCCGGCCGAACTGCTCGCGCTCCTCGGCGTAGGAGAGCGCGGCCTCGCAGGCGCCCTTGGCGATGCCGACGCCCTGGGCGGCGACCGCGGTTCGGGTCTCGTCGAAGAACTGCATCTGCTGGAGGAAGCCCATGCCCTGGGTGCCGATGAGGTTGTCCTCGGGCACGCGCACGTCGTCGAGGATGAGCTCGGCCGTGTCGGAGGCCCGGATGCCGAGCTTGCCGGTGATCTTGTCGGCCTCGAAGCCGTCGCGGTCGGACTCGACGACGATCTGGCTGAAGCCGTTGTACCGGCCGTCGGCGTCGGGGTCGGTCTGGCAGAGCACGACGAAGTAGTCGCCGATCGAGCCGTTGGTGATCCACATCTTGTTTCCGTTTATTACCCATTCATCGCCGTCCTTCTCGGCCCGGGTCGAGACCGACGAGACGTCCGAGCCGGTGTCGGGTTCCGAGATGGCCGCGCCCATGATGGCGTCGCCGGCCGCGACCGGCGAGAGGAACCGCTCCTTCTGGTCGTCGGTGCCGAACTCCATGATGGCGTGGGCGCCGAACGACGCCGAGGTGACACAGAGGCCGATGCCGGGGTCGACCGAGAACAGTTCCTCGGTGATGATGGCCGACTCGAGGTTGTTGTAGCCCGCGCCGCCGTACTCCATCGGGATGATCGAGCCCAGCATCCCCATCTCGGCGGCCTTGTCCATGACCTCGTGGGGGTACTCCTCCTCGACGTCGTACTCCTGGGCGACCGGTTCGATCTCGTTCTCGGCGAATCGCCGCACTTCCTCGCGGATCTGCTTCTGTTCGTCGGAGAGTCCGAAGTCCATGTCTCCGAGTTGACCAGCCATCACTAAATCTCTTCGTAACCGTGAGTAAACTCGTCCGGAGTTTCTAACCTGCGATAGGGAAACGTTCAAACGCCCGGCAACCGACCCCACGAACATGGAGGTCGAAGATATCAACACCGTCGCGGTTCTCGGAGCGGGCAACATGGGCCACGGCATCGCCGAAGTCGCGGCCCTCGCCGGGTACGAGGTCGTCCTGCGCGACATCAAGGAGGAGTTCGTCCAGAACGGCTACGACCAGATCGAGTGGAGCCTCGGGAAGCTGGCCGAGAAGGACCAGCTCACCGACGAGGAGGCCGACGCGGCCCTCGACCGCGTGACGCCCGTCGTCGACTTCGAGGAGGCGGTCTCGGACGCAGACTTCGTCATCGAGGCCGTGCCCGAGAAGATGGACATCAAGAAGGACGTGTACGGCGAGCTCGAGGAGTACGCCCCCGACGAGGCGGTGTTCGCCACCAACACCTCCAGCCTCTCGATCACCGAGCTCTCGGAGGTCACCGAGCGCCCCGAGCGGTTCTGCGGGATGCACTTCTTCAACCCGCCGGTCCGGATGCAGCTCGTCGAGGTCATCTCGGGCGCCCACACCGACGACGAGGTGCTGGACCTGACCGAGGACCTCGCCGAGTCGATGGGCAAGACGCCCGTGCGAGTGCGCAAGGACAGCCCCGGATTCATCGTGAACCGCGTGCTCGTTCCCCTGATGAACGAGGCGGCCTGGATGGTCGAGTCGGGCGACTACACCATCGAGGAGGTCGACAGCGCGACCAAGTTCGACATGGGCCTGCCGATGGGGAGCTTCGAGCTCGCCGACCAGGTCGGCATCGACGTGGGCTACCACGTCCTCGAGTACATGCACGAGGTGCTGGGCGACGCCTACGAGCCGTGCCCGCTCCTCGCGGAGAAGGTCGAGGCCGAGAAGCTCGGCAAGAAGTCCGGCGAGGGCTTCTACGACTACGAGAACGGCGGCGCCGACATCCCGACCGACGCCGGGAGCGAGGACGCGGTCCGCCGGCTCCAGGCCGTGATGGCCAACGAGGTCGCCAAGCTGGTCGAGAACGACGTCTCGGACCCCGACGCCATCGACGAGGCCGTGATGCTGGGCGCGGGGTTCCCCGACGGCCCGGCGAAGCTGGCCGACGAGACCGGCCTCGCCGCGCTGGTCGACGCGCTCGACGACCTCCGCGAGGAGACCGGCGCCGAGCGCTACGAGGTCGCGGACTACCTCCGAGAGGCCGCCGAGGAGGGCGGCTTCTACGGCGGCGACGAGGAGGGCGAGGAGGGCGCGTACGACTACGACGCCATCCGGGTCGAGAAGCCCGGCGAGATGGTCGGCAAGGTCGTGCTCGACCGGCCCCACCGGATGAACACCGTCAGCGAGGAACTGCTGGACGAACTCGGCGACGCGGTCGACGCCCTGACCGAGGACGACGAGGTGCGCGCGCTGCTGGTCGTCGGCGAGGGCGACAAGGCGTTCTCGGCGGGCGCCGACGTCCAGAGCATGGCCGCCGGCGGGGGCGACCCCCTCGCGTCGGTCGAGCTCTCGAAGAAGGGCCAGGACACCTTCGGCAAGCTCGAGGCCTGCCCGATGCCCGTCGTGGCGGGCATCGACGGCTACTGCCTCGGCGGCGGGATGGAGATGGCGACCTGCGCGGACATGCGGATCGCCACCGACCGCTCGGAGTTCGGCCAGCCCGAGCACAACCTCGGCCTGCTCCCCGGCTGGGGCGGCACCCAGCGGCTGAAGCACGTCGTCGGCGAGGGCCGCGCCAAGGAGATCATCTTCACCGCCGACCGCTTCGAGGCCGACACCATGGCGGAGTACGACTTCGTCAACGAGGTCGTCTCGCCCGACGAGTTCGAGGACCGGGCGTTCGAGCTGGCGGCCGACCTCGCGGCCGGCCCGCCCATCGCCCAGAAGTTCACCAAGCGCGCGATGCTCGCGGGCCGCGACGACACCGACGCCGGCCTCGAGGTCGAGTCCCAGGCGTTCGGCCACCTCATGAACACCGACGACCTGATGGAGGGCGTCACGGCGTTCATGGGCGACGGTGAGCCGGACTTCCAAGGAAAGTGAGCGAAGCGAACGCCGCCGGACGTCCGGCGAACGTCGTCAGAGCTTGCTCTGACGGAAGCGAGCCGGAGTTCGAAGGGAAGTAACCGCACTACATCGGGTCGAACACTTGCCTATCTTTTTCGCGGCTTGAGAGTGGGGCGTCGAGTAGTTTCCAGAGACCCCTCCGGAGATTTATAATCGGTGTGGTCGGAAGTGACTGTCCGTGAAGCGATACCGCAACGGCTGGTGGCTCGAAGTCAAGTACTGGGACGAGGGACTCACCCAGCGCGAGATCGCCGAGGAGTGCGGTGTCTCACCGCGGCTGATACGGAAGTACATGAACCGATTCGACATTCCGACGCGAGAGATGCGCGGTGAGAACCATCCGATGCACGGCCGAGAGCGAACGGAGGAGGAGAAGCGGAAGATCTCGGAATCGCTCGATGGTCGGTCGCTTTCAGACGAGACTCGTCGGAAGATATCGGAGGCACAACGAGGCCGTGAACTACCCGAGAACGTCCGGGAGAAGATCGCCGAGTCGCTCGAGGGACTTAATCGGTCGGAGGCCACTCGTCGCAAGATGAGCGAATCGACCGCCGGGGAGACGAATCCGAACTGGCGTGGAGGGTACAGCGATCGGTACGGTCCCGGCTGGTCGGTCGCACGCGAGAACATTCTGAAACGAGATGAAGTGTGCCAACACTGTGGTCGCGATGGAACGAATCATCAACTCGACGTCCATCACATCATCCCGGTCAGAGTGTTTCGACAGGCCGACCATCTCTCTCTCGGGGACGCACACGACGAGCGAAATCTCGTCCTTCTGTGTAGCCGCTGCCACGGACGAGCAGATCACGGGCAAATCGAGTTCGATGCTCCGGTGGAGTTGCTCTTCGAGCCGAAACGAAAGGGAAGTTCCGAGAGCGGGTCCACCAATTCGCACCCCGGCGGAAGAGCGATTTAGTGTAGTTTATAAGTATGCAGGTCAATCGTCAGAATGCGTTCGGGAGCGGCCCGGACGGAAACGGAAGCTCCGTTGGTGTAGCCCGGCCAATCATTTCGGCCTTTCGAGCCGATGACCTGGGTTCAAATCCCAGACGGAGCACTTCTCGACGTTCAATTCGCGAGCGATAGCGCTACTCGTTACTCCTCCAAAGACGGACAATCTGGCCGTTCACAGCCGAACGACCGCTACCGGTCGGCGTCGCCCCGCTCGAAATCGACGCCCCGAATCTCGAATCGGGCACCGCCGTCCGCCCCGTCGGTCACCGAGATGTCCCAGCCGTGGACGTTCACGATGTCCTGGACCACCGCGAGGCCGATTCCCGTCCCGCTGCCCGAGGTGTAGCCGTACTCGAACACCTCGTCGCGGCTCTCCGGCGGAACTCCCGGCCCGTCGTCCTCGACGTAAAATCCGCCGTCGAAGCTCCCGACCCGGACCTCGATGCCGTCGCCTTGCTCTACCGCGTTGCGGAACAGGTTCTCCAGCACCGTCTGGAGCTGGTCGGCGGCGGCGACCACCGTGGCGGCGTCCGCCTCGACCCGGAGGGTCGCGTCGTCGGTCTCGACGTTCTGCCACGCGCGCTCGCTCGCCGCGGAGAGCGCGACCGGTTCGGTATCAGAGTCTCCCTCTCCCTGGCGGGTCGTCGTCAGCAGATTCTCGATGATGGTCTCCATCCGGTCGAGCGCCTGGTCAACCTGGTCGAAGTCGTCCGGGTCGCCCTCCTCGCGCGCCATGTCCAGGTACATCTGGGCGATGGACAGCGGGTTGCGCAGGCCGTGGGAGACCACGCTGGCGAACCGCTCCAGGCGACGTTCGTGTTCCTTGCGCTCGGTGATGTCCAGCGCCAGGGTCATCCCCATCGAGACCTCGTCGCCGCTGCCGATGGGGACCGCGTGGAGGATCCACTCCCGGCCGGCGTACGTGACTTCGACCGACTCGTGGGAGCCCGCCAGTGCGGTCCGGAGCGCGGCGTCCACTGTCTCGGCCACCGTCTCGTCGTTCCACACCTCCAGGGGCCGTCGGCCCTCGACGTCCTCGGGCGAGACGTCGAGGTAATCGAACGCCTGCCCGGCGGCGAGCGTGTACTCGCGGTCTTGGTCGAACAGCGTGACCAGTCCGTTCGGGAAGTTCTCGGCGAGCGTCCGGTATCGACGCTCGGACTCGCGGAGTTCCCGCTCGCGCTCTTTGCGCTCGGTGACGTCGCGGTCCGAGACGATGACCGACACGACCTCGCCGTCGTCGTCGGTCACGGGCCTGAAGACGCCGTTGATGACGTAGCGCTCGCCGTCCGGCCGGGTGAGGTCGGCCTCGAAGTCGACGTACTCGCCGGACGCGGCCCGCTCGACCCACTTCCGGACGTCGTCCTGAATCTCGTCGCCCTTGCCCCACCAGGGCGTCTCCCAGAACGGCTCGCCGGTCACCTCGGCGAGGTCGGCGTCGATGTACTCCATCGCGGTATGGTTGATGTCGAGGACGGTCCCGTCCGGGTTGAGCAGGCCGACCAGGATGTTGGGGTCCTCGAACACCGCTTCGAACCGGCGCTCCTTCTCCCGGAGCTCCTGCTGGCGCTCCTTGCGTTCGGAGACGTTGCGGAAGTAGACGGACAGTCCGCTCTCGGAGGGGTAGACGTTCGTCTCGACCCAGAAGTCCAGCGGCGGGAAGTAGAGCTCGTAGCTCGTCGGCTCCTGGGTCTCCATCGCGGTGTGGAAGCTGTCCCGGACGGCCTCGTTCTCGGCGGCCCCCGGGAACACGTCCCAGAGACTCTCGCCGAGGAGGTCCTCCTCGTCGCGATCGAGGAGCTGCTCGGCCCGCTCGTTGACGTGGGTGAACCGGTACTCCTCGTCGAGAGCGTAGAAGGCGTCGGAGACCCGACCGAAGACCTCGCTGAGTTCGGTCGCGAGACCGCGCTCGCGCTCCTTGAGATCGGTGATGTCCTCGCCGGTCGTGATGACCCGTTCGAGGTCGCCGTCGGGGCCGAACACCGGGGCGGCGTTGACCGAGAGCCAGGTCCGCTCGCCGTCGGCGTTCTCGACCGCTATCTCCTCGTTGTACACCGGGTCGCCCGTCTCGCGGACCCGGGCCGGGGGTAGCTCGTCGCGGGCGAGCGGCTCGCCGCTCTCGTCGTAGATGGTCGCGTCGACCGCGCTCTTGGCCTCGGCGTCGCCCCGGAGCTCGCGCTCGGACGCGCCGAGGACCGCCTGGGCGCGCTCGTTCGCGAGCAGGACGTTCCCCTCCCCGTCCTGGACCCAGATGGCGACCGGCGACGTCTTCAGCAGCTGTTCGGTCTGGTCGCGCTCCCGCCGGAGCCGTCGCTCGCTCTCCGGTCGCCCGGTCGGCCACCACACGCGGCCCTCGTCGCCGACGCGCTTGGTCGCGAGGGCGCCCCGCTCGACCAGTTCGTCGAGCCGCTCGGTCGCCGTCCGCCGGGTCCAATCGAGTTCTTCGGCCAGTTCGCCCGCCGTGACCGGCTCGCGTTCGGCACCCAGTCGTTCGAGCGCGTCCCGGGTTTCGGCGAGCGGAGTCTGGCCCGAATCCATACCTCTGTTTCACCGATTGGTGAACATAGTGGTTGGGAATCGAGACACGTACTGCCACCCGATCCGTCCCGGTAGCCGCCGCGACACCAGGAGAGTTCGCCGGCCCGACGCCTGCTCACTCGAACCAGAGGTCGCCGAACGACTCGAAGAACGGGCTGCCGGTGTCGATGCGCTCGTAGCGCGCCCGGAGGTCGCGGGCCGCGTCCTCGACGGCGTCGGCGTGGGCGTCGAACCGCTCGCGGTACGACCCCTCCAGCCGCTTGCTGACGTACGCCCGGAGCGACGCCTCGCTCTCCAGCGCCTCGAACACCGCGTCGTCGCCGGTCGGCAGGTCCCGTTCGTCGGGCGCGACGACGTGGGCGAGCACGACCCGGTTCGCGGCCAGCGCCTCCAGGCCGGCGTCGATGGCTCCGACGTCGCCGAGGAAGTCGCTGCAGACGACCACAAGCGCCTTCGAGTCGATGGTGGCGGCGTAGTCGGCCAGCGCCGCCTCGAAGTCGGCCTCCCCGTCGGGGTCGACCGCGTTGCACCGCTCGACCAGGCCGAGAACTTCGCCGCGGTTCGACCGCCCGCGGTCGAGGCGCTCGGCGGTCGCGCCGAACGTCGCGAACCGGAAGTCGTTGTGCTCGCGGGCGGTCAGGTAGGCGAACCCGAGTCCCAGTTTCGCGGCGTACTCGAACTTGTGGGCGTCGCCCTCGCCGAAGTCCATCGACGCGCTGGCGTCGACCAGGACGTGGACCGTGAAGTTGCGCTCGGCCTCGAACTGCTTGACGTACAGCTCGTCGGTCCGGGCGTAGAGGTTCCAGTCGATGAACCGGGGCTCGTCGCCCGGCGCGTACCGCCGGTAGTCGGCGAACGTCAGCCCCTCGCCGACCGCGTCGGTCCGGCGCTCGCCCTGACGGCTGGACCGGGCGTCGCGGTCGCCGGCGTCGTCGAACCGGTCGAGTTCGTCGAGGAACTCGGTCGTTATCATCGGTCCTCGACCAGTTCCGTCACGACGTCGTCGGGGGTCAGCCCCTCGCGCTCGGCCCGGAAGTCGACCACGACGCGGTGGCGCAGCACCGGCACCGCCATCGCGGTCACGTCCTCGCCACTGACGTGGGTCCGGCCCTCCACGAGCGCGCGGGCCTTCGCGGCCCGGACCAGCGACATGCTGGCCCGGGGGCTCGCGCCGTACTCCAGGTCGGCTGCGGTCCGGGTGTCGCGCACGACGTCGACCGCCAGGTCCCGGAGGTCGTCGGCGATGGGGACCTGGTGGGTGAGCTGCTGCATCGTGCGGAGGTCGCCGGCCGACACCTGTGGCTCGACCGCGACCGAGGCGTCGACGTCCCGGGTGTACCGGTCGACGATCTCGCGCTCGGCCTGGGCGTCGGGGTAGTCGACGAGTATCTTCATCAGGAAGCGGTCGGTCTGGGCCTCGGGCAGCGGGTAGGTCCCCTCCTGATCGATGGGGTTCTGGGTCGCCAGGACGAAGAACGGCTCGGGCAGGTCGTAGGTCTCGTTGCCGGCGGTCACCTGGCCCTCCTCCATCGCCTCGAGCAGCGCCGACTGGGTCTTCGGGGTCGCGCGGTTGATCTCGTCGGAGAGCACGAGGTTGGCGAACACCGGCCCCTTCTCGAAGGTGAACGTCCGGCCGGTCTCGGTCTCCCGTACCATCTCGGTCCCGACCACGTCGGAGGGCATCAGGTCGGGCGTGTTCTGGATGCGCGAGAACGAGAGGTCGGTCACCGCCGCGAGCGTCCGGACAAGCAGCGTCTTGCCCAGCCCGGGCGTGCTCTCCAGCAGCGCGTTGCCGTCGCAGAGCAGGCAGGCCAGCACCTGGTCGACCACCTGCTCCTGGCCCACGATGCGCTTTCGCACCTCGGACCGGATCGCCTGGATGCGGTTCGTCACGTCGTCTATCGCCGGGTGTCTGTCAGTCATCGGTCGTGTTTCCTCCGAGTTCGTGCGCGTACCGCCGGACGAGCGCCGCGTCCTCGACGCGCTCGGGCGAGGCGAACCCCGCCCGCCGGGCGTCGACGCCGCCGTCGGGACCGGCCGAGTCGCCGGCCTCGGTCTCGTAGTTCCAGTCGCGCTCGCCCTCGCCGCCGGGGCTCGCGGAGACCGCGGCCGAGAGGTTCTCCGAGCCCGCGGTCACGTCGGTCGGCTCGCCCAGCACCTCGTCGCCGCTCCGGAGCTCCGCGCTCCGGTTCGAGAGCGGCGCCCGGTCGTCCGAACCGTGGGCCGGGCCGGTCGAGCCCGTTCCCGATCCCGCGACGCCCGCACCGAGATCGAGGCCCACGACCGCGGTCTGGACCGACGCCAGGCTCAGCGCGAGCGCCAGCCCGACGGTCGCGGCCAGCCGGGTCGCGTCGAGCAGCCCGACGCTGGAGGACTCCCGGAGCCGGTCGAGGACGTCGGCGTACAGCGCCCGCGTCATGGGGTTCTCCCGGTAGGCGCCGGCCGCGTCGCGGGCGGTCCGGAGCGCCTCGCTCACCGCGGGGTTGGCGTCCTCGAACCGCTCGGCGGCGGGCCGGCGCGCCCTGACGGCGAACTCCGCGGCGAAGGCGACCGCGCCGGCGACCAGTCCGACCAGGGTGCCGAGGTCGGGCGCGGGCAACCCCAGCGAGCCGAACGACGCCCGGGCCACCGCGGCGTCCAGCGCCGGGACGCCGGCGACGCCGGCCGCCAGGTCGACCGCCAGCAGGACGCAGACCGCGTCGAGGCTGGCGTAGACGAACGCCGCCTTGCGGACCTCCCGGCGGACCTCGGCGAGCGCGGCCCGGATCTCGTCGGGGGTCGCATCCGCGCCATCAGCCGAAGGCCCCGGGTCGTCTGGGGGAGACCCGGAGTCGCCGTCTGCGTCGACCCCCGGTTCGGACTCCCCGGTCATCGCCGCACCTCCGCCCTGACGGCGTCGACGCGACGACCGTCCGTCGACCCCGCCTCGGACTGACGACTCCGGAGCGGGTCGGGGCCGGTCAGGGCGCTCGACCGGGACTGTTCCAGCTCCTCGATGCGCTCCTGGAGTCGCTCGACCTTCGTCCGGAGCTCCTCGATGGTCTGGTTCTTCCGAACGAGCGTGCGCTCCTGGCGCTCGACCGTCTCGTTGACCCGCTCGAGGGTCCGGTTGCGGGCGTCGGCCACGGTCTGGAGCCGGTCGACGGTGTCGTTGAGTTCGTCGGTGCGCTCCCGGACCGCCTCCAGCCGGCGCTCCAGCCGGTCGCGCTCGTCCCGGAGCGTCGCGAGCCGGTTCCGGACCTGCTCGAGCTTCCGCTCGGTCCCGTTGAGCTCCGCCCGGGTCTCGTTGAGCCGTTGCTCGGTCGCCCGCAACTGCTCGGACACCGCCTCGATGTCCGAGAGCCGGGTCCGGAGCGTCCGGTTGATGTTCTGGAGCGAGGCGTTCAACTGGTCGATTCGCTGCTGCTTGCGTTCGACCGTCGCCGCCAGCGCGTCGTTCCGGTCGGCAAGCTGCCGGTTCTCGGTCCGGAGCCGGTCGACCGACTCCTCGTAGTAGACGGTCGTCCCGACCAGCCCGGCCGCCGACAGCGCGACCAGCAGCGCCAGCGCGACGTTGATGGTGTCGCCGATGTAGCTCACGGTATCACTCCCTGACCGCGGTGGCGGCGGAGCCGCCGGACGCAGATCTCGCCGACCAGCACGACCAGCCCCGCCAGCAGGGCGGCCCAGTCCCACGACCGCTCGACGCGGCGCTCCCGGGTCGCCTGGCGGACGACCGCGTCGGCGATGGCCGCGGGGTCGTCGGGCGAGAACGCCCGGCCGCCGGTCCGCTCGACGGCGCGCTTCAGGGCCGGCGAGACGCCGAGGGCCGCGTACTCGGCCGGATAGTTCACCGCGAACGCGCTGCCGAGCACCTCGCGGTAGCCGGGGTCGGTCGGCGCGACCGTCGCCTCGTAGCGTCCCGGTGCGACCCGGGCGAACGAGAGGTTCGTCGGTTCGGGCGGCTGCCGGCCGGCGTACACCACCGTCGTCGACTCGCCGACCCGGGTGTCCGGCGCGGCCACGACGCCGGTGGCCTTCCGCTGGGGGTCGCCGATGGCCCAGTTGACCGACCGCGAGACCAGCAGCGAGTTCGGCTCCGAGAGCAGGTCGCCGAGGCCGCCGTCGGCGCCGTACGCCGTGACCGCGGCGACCCGACCGAGGCCGAACCGCCACGTCGACAGGGCGGGCGCGCCGGTGCCGGTCGCCACCAGCAGGTCCGCGCCGTCCTTGACGCTGACGTCGTTGGTGCCCGCCAGCGACGCGGTCGGCGACGCGCCTCGGGTCACGAAGTGGCCATCGTCGACCACGACCGCGTGGTCGCCGCTGTAGCGCCGGTTCGGGCCGCCGAACTCGACCCTGAGCCGGTCGGTCTGGTCGGCCAGCAGGAACGACCCGTCGGTGCGCTCGGCGACCCCGCGGAGCAGGCGCTGGTTCACCTCGCCGACGCCCACGCTAACCACGCGGACGCCCCGGTCGGCGAGCCGCCGGGCGGCCGAGAACGCCGGCTTGCGCGCGTCCCGACCGTCGCTCAGCAGGATGACGGTGCCGCCGCCGTCGCCGAGCAGTTGAGAGGCGCCGATCAGCCCGGCGCCGACGTCGGTCGTCCCGCCGCTCCGGAGGCTGCGTATCTTGCGCTTCAGCGTCTCCCGGTTGCCCTCCAGCGACCGGACGTCGGCGACCCGGTAGGCGCTCCCGTCGAACGCGACGACGCCGACCTCGTTGCCGTCGCCGAGCTGGCCGAGCACGTCGAGCGCGAGCGCCTTCTGGACCCGCATGCCGGCCTTCGCGCTGCCCGAGACGTCGACCGCCAGCGCGACCCGGGACGTCTCGCCGGTCGACTCGCCGACCTCGACCGGGAGCAGCGACGAGATGCGGGAGTTGCCGTACTCGCCCTTCCCGAACGCGTGGTCGCCGCCGACCGTCAGGAGCCCGCCGCCGTCGATGACGAACTCCTGGAGCGCGCCGACGTCGCCGAGGTGGGGCGCGGCGACGTCCTGGACGACGACCGCGTAGTAGTCCTCGAGGTCGGCCGGCACCGACTCCGCCCGGGTCACGTTGTACAGCTCCCGGAGGTAGTCCTCGAGGGCGTGGTCGCCCCGGCTCACGTACAGCACCTCGGGCCGGTCGACGACCTGGACCGTCTTCCGGGCGACGTCGTTGACCCCGAAGGCGTCGTCGCCCGACAGCCGGGCCGTGACGCGGTGGGGCCCGGTGGCGCTGAAGTTGCGGGTCACCGCGAACGACCCGTCGTCGGGGACCTCCCGGGACGCGACCTCGGAGCCGTCGACCGACACCGTGACCGCCGCGCCGGCGGGCGGTCCGTCCACGCCGGCGACCGCGACCTCGAACCGGGTCTCGACGCCGACGCTGGCCTTCCGCGGGCCGGAGACGGTGACGCGGGCGTCCGACCGGTTCGTCCGGAGCGCGACCCGGTTGACGGTCGCGTTCACGGAGCGAGCGAGGTCGGCGGCCCGCGAGAGCGAGGCGCCGCCGGTGGCCCGCCCGTCGGAGACCACCAGCAGGCTCCCGTTCGGTCGGAGGTTGGCGACGACGCCCGACCCGACCCGCGACCGGTTGCCCGCGGCGACGGTGACCCGGTCGACCGCGACGCCCTCGGCCTCGATTCCGGCCGCGAGGTCGGCGGCGACCGGTTCGTGGACGCCCATGCTGGCCGACTCGTCGACGACCACGGTGACCCACGGGTCGCCCGCCGTCGTCGCGGTGGTGACGGTCGTCGGGCCCGCGGCCGCGACCACCAGGCAGGTGACGACGACGAAGCGACTCGCCCAGAGACCGGCCCTGGCGCGGCGGCTCGGGCCGTCGGGCTGGCCTTCCTCGCGGTCGTCTTCGACCGGACCGCCGCGCCGGACCACGAGCGCCCAGAGGACGACCGCGGCGACCGGGACGCCCGCGAGGACGACCGGCCGGGCGAACTCGACCTGGGGACCGCTCGGCACCGCCATCAGAGGTCACCCCGGTAGCGCAGCACGGCCAGTTCCAGCACGACGAGCAGGACCGCGACGCCCGCCACCGCCGGCGTCAGCGTCTGGGGGACGGTCGTCGTCTCGTCGTCGTCGCTCCCGTCACGGGCCGTCCCGCCCTCGGTCACTGACGGGGCGGTGACGTTCGACTCCGCGGCGCTGGCCAGCGACGCGCCGTAGCGCCGGTCACCGACCCCGTAGAAGCCGATCCGCCGGAGCGTGACGGGACCGGTCTGCCGGCCGCCGCCGGGCGTCCTGACGGTGGCGTTCCCGTCGACCGAGAGCGCCGTGCCGGTCCGGCGGTTCGTCGCCGACAGCGACTCGCGGCCGGTCAGTTCGTACGCGACGCGCTTCCAGAACACCGGGTACCGGTAGTTGTGCTCGAACGACGACCCCTCGGCCGTATAGCCGTAGTAGAACAGCCGACCGCCGTCGAGTCGGGCGGTCGCGAGCAGCGGCGTCCCGTTGACCGTCCGGAGCAGCGCCCGCCCGGCCCGAAGGTCGGCCCGCACGTAGCGCTTCGGCGCCGGGAACGTCACGTCCGCCGTGAGCGTGCTGGTCGCCGGCTGGCGGACGGCCGGGTCCGAGCCGGTCCCGTTGGGCACGACCGGCAGCAGGTCGCCGTAACCGACCGCCGAGAGGTTCGACTGGGCCTGGACCACAACGCCGCCGCCCGCCGACAGCGTCTCGCGGGCGACCCGGAGCGTCCCGTCGAGCAGGCGGCCGGGGGTGACGTCGCCGAACACCACGAGGTCGTAGGTCCTCGAGATGGACGCCGGCGGGTGTTTGACGGTCACCCGGGTCCCCCGGATGACGCGCAGCGCGGTGACGAGCGGTCGGTTCGCGTCGTTCGTGACCACGAGCACGTCGATGGTCGGGTCCTCCGGTGCGGCGATCGCCAGCCGGTCGTCGACCGCGAACGAGTCGCCGGGTGCGAGTCGGACGCGACCGCCGCCCGCGGGCACCGGGAGCGTTGCGGTCGCGACCTCGCCCGGCCCGAGGGTCACGGACTCGGTCGCGTCGCCGAGCGCGACCTCCCGGGTCGCCTCGCGGTCGCCGAAGTTCTTCGCCCGGACGGTCGCGGTTCCGTTCGAGAACGAGTAGTCGACCAGGCCGACGTTGGCCGCGCCGCCGCGGGCGAACTGCCGGAGGTCGACCGCGTACCCCCGGGCGCGGGCCGCCACGACCGCCGACCGCCAGTCGCCCGAGGCGAAGTCGCTCAGCACGACGATGCGGGCGTCCTCGCCCGCGACCGCCGCGGCCCGGCTCACGCCGTCCCGGAGGTCCCCCGGCGCGCCGCTGACCCGGAGGTCGTCGAGGACCGACGTCGCCTCCGCTGCCGGCGCGCGCCGGGTTCGGACCGCGGTCTCGGCGCCGGCGACGACCACCGAGGTCTCGCTCGTCGCGACGTCCTTCGCGGCCCGGACCGCCCGGTCGAACCGTGCGACGCCGCCGGCCTCGGTCGCCATGCTGGCGGAGGCGTCGACCACGACCACGGTCTCCGAGACCGTCTTGCGCTCGGCGACGGGGACGTATGGGGCGGCCAGCGACGCCGCGACCGCCGCGATGGCCAGCAGCTGGATCAGCAGGAGCGCGTTGCGCCGGAGCCGGCGGAGCGCGGGGTGGCGCCGGCGCTCCTCGCGGTCGCCCAGCAGGAACTCGACCGCGGGGAACCGGACCCGCTCGGGGTCGGGTCTGAGCAGATAGAGCGCTATCACCGGTATCACGGCCGCCAGCGCCGCGAGGCCGAGCGGCCGGAGGAACACCGACGAGAGCGCGTCCGCGAGAGTCACGGGTCGACGGCCACCTCGGGGGCCAGCGTCGTCCGCCGAGCGCGGGTCGCGGGGCTACGTGTCGGTGCCATCGTTCGTGATTCGCCCGCGAGGGGAGTCGTGGAGGGCGAGCGGGCGAGTTACCGGGTGTGCTCGCGGATAGTGTAAATAGCTTTTCATCCTGCGAGGGCGTCGGCGCGTACCACGCGCTGTACCCGGCGGCGGGACACTGCGACGTCCCGCACGTGCTCGGCGCGCTCGACGCCCGGGGCGTCCGGACCGAGAACACGACAGTCTGACCGACGACGAATTCCACGGAGAGTCGGGTCGACGGGCGGTTCGGGGTCGACCTCGTCGCCCGGTTTTACATTCGCGGCGGGGGTCCCGGTCGCGCTCCACGTGGCCCGCTGCTCCGGCCCCGATGCAACGGCCCGTCCCGCAGGTCGACGTCCGAGACGAGTGGCGAGGTCAGTCCGGCGTCACGTTGCCGGCCCGCCGCGTGACGCTGAACGACACCTGGTCGTCGGTCTCGCCCTCGGCCTCGACCACCAGCGTGTAGACGCCGGGTTCGAGGCCGTCAGTGTCCATCGCGACCGACCAGTTGCCGTCCGCGTTCCAGTCGTGGGTCCAGACGGGCGGGAGTCGTCCGGCCGACGGCCCGTCGACCGCCTCGATACGGATGGTGTTCTCCCCGGGGAAGAGGTTGGTGCGCCCGGCGACGACCATCCGTTCGCCGGCGGTGATCGAGTAGATCCGTCCGGGAACGAACTGGCTCTCGGTCGCGACGGTCGTGATCCGGGTGGTGGGGTCGACGTAGTCGAACTGCTCGGCGATGAGGAGGTCGTCGCTTCCCGCCTCGTCGACGGTCTGGTCCAGGAACCGCTCGCTGACCTGCCGGGCGTCGAGCCTCGCGGTGCTGCCGGCGACGTACTCGGCCAGCGAGTCGAGCGTCGCGTTCGCTCCGTCGGGGAGCCGGCCGTCGCCCGGGACGTCGTCCCTGCCGAGCGCGAGCACGTACGCTCGCACGGGGCCCTCGGCGAACGGTCGGCCGTCGACGGTCCGGAGCGGCACGTCGGCGTCGAACGACCCGTTGCCCCGCGGGACCGTTATCCGGTCGGTCCCGACGCGGCCGCGCGAGTCGACGAGCACGACCAGCAGCTCCCGGCCGCCGCGAGCGGTCCCGCGGACCGTGACCTCCGCGTTCGAGGTCGCCACCTGGGACGCGACCGTCCGGAAGCTGCCCCTCAGCCGCGCACGGTTCACCCGAATCGGGGTCTGGCCGCCCTCGGTCTCCACGAACCGGGCCGGGTCGATGCTGGACGGGAGCGTCCCGTTCCCGCCGACGGCGGTCGCGTTCACCACCCCGATTCGGTAGCTGCCGGGGTACGACAGCACCCGGCTGGCGTTCGAGAGCACGAGGTTCCTGACCGACCAGTTGCCCCGCTCGTCGACCGGCACCCGGTCGTCGCCGTCGAGTTCGCCGTCGCGATTGACGTCGAGCAACTGCCAGTCGCCGCCGCCCGATGCGTAGACTGCGACCGAATCGGTGGTCGCGTTGGCCGTCCCGGACACGTTGACCGCCTGCCCGACGAAGTACGTCCCTTCGGGCGAAGAGATGCGTATCGACTCGTGGGAGGCGGTCGCGACGGGCGCAAAGAACGCCCAGAGGGTGCCGACCGATACCGCAAGCGCGACGACGACGGCCAGGAGTGGTTTCGTACGGGCCATCGTGTTTCTTGTGAACTAGTGCCATGGCTTCGGTCCTTATCCTTGTTCGGGCTATCAGCGGGACGTGAAGTACATTCGGCGTCAGGAGACGACCGTCACGTCGACCTGCCGGGTCCGCGGGCCGTCGCACTCCACGAACAGCACAGACTGCCACGGCCCGAGCGCGAGGTCGCCGTCCTCGACCGGGATGCTTACCGACTCGCCGAGCAGGGTCGCCCGGAGGTGGGCGTCGGCGTTGTCGTCGATGCGGTCGTGGCTGTAGTCGCCGTCGCTCGGGACGACGTCCTCCGCAACGCCTCGATGTCGGCGAGCAGCCTCGATTCGGCCTCCTGGACGACCACCCCGGCGGTGGTGTGCCGGACGAAGACGGTGCAGAGCCCGGTCGCGTCGTCGGGCACCTCGGCGGCCACGCGGTCGGTCACGTCGACGACCTGGGTGCGCTCGTCGGTCCGAACCTCGAACATGGCCGGGGGTTCGGGGGCGAGCGCCGTAGGTGCTCCGGGTCTCGAAGCGATACTTCGTTCTCCACGTCGGCGCGCGCTGGGGCGGCCCGCCAGTGGCCGCCCCATCGTTGCGCGAGGTCTTCGGGAACGAAGCGACCGAAGGCTCGTCGGAGCTTGCCTCCGACGGTGGACGAGGAGCGCAGTGAGCGCAGCGAGCGAGCACCGCAGGAGGCTGGGGAGGGGTGAGGCCGTCGCGGTGCGGTGGCGGTGCTGTGTGGGACATATGTGACGGCAGTAGCTAGCTCCGAGTCGTCCCGATCGAGTAACTGTGGCCGGTCATTCTCGGCATCGTTCGAGCAGGTAGTCGTCCAGGAATACGAATCACGACCGAACGACACGGATGTCCTCCTCGCCGCTTCAGGAGCCACTTTAATCCCGGCGCGCCAACGACGAACCGACATGACCGACAGCCCCGACGTAGTGGTCCTGCGCAAGAGCACGCACGGCGTCCCGGTCTCCGAGTACGTCGCGGAACTCCGCGAGCGACTCCCCGAGCACGACGTGCGCCACGCCCGGACCCCGACCGAGGAGCGCGATCTCCTCGCCGACGCCCGGGTCGTCGCCGGGATGGAACTGGACGAGGAGCTGCTGGCCCACGCCGACGAACTGGAGCTGTTCGCGTGCGCCTACGCCGGCACCGGCCACCTGCCGCTGGACGCGCTCGAGGAGCGCGGCGTGGCGGTCACGAACGCCTCGGGCGTCCACGGGCCGAACATCGGCGAGCACGTGCTGGGCAACATCCTGGTCTTCGCCCGCCGGCTCCACGAGGGGTGGCGCCGCCAGCGGGAGCGCGAGTGGCGCCACTTCCAGGCCCACGAGCTCCGGGGCAGCACCGTCACGGTGGTCGGCCTGGGCGCCATCGGCCAGTCGGTGGTCGAGCGACTGCAGGGATTTGGCGTCGATACCATCGGCGTGCGCTACACCCCCGAGAAGGGCGGCCCGACCGACGAGGTGGTCGGGTTCGGGGGCTCCGAGTTCGAGGACGCGCTGGCCCGGACCGACTACCTCGTGCTGGCCTGCCCGCTGACCGACACCACGCGGGGGCTGATCGGCGAGGCCGAACTCAAGACGCTCTCGCCCGAGGCCGTGCTGGTCAACGTCGCCCGCGGGCCGGTGGTCGACACCGACGCGCTGCTCTGGGCGCTCCGGGGCAACCACCTCCGGGGCGCGGCGCTCGACGTGACCGACCCCGAGCCGCTGCCCGAGGACCACGCGCTCTGGAACCTGGAGAACTGCCTGATAACGCCCCACTGCTCGGGCCAGACGCCCGAGTACTACGCGCGGCTGGCCGACATCGTGGCCGAGAACGTCCGGCGACTGGACGCCGGCGAGGAGCTGACGAACCGGGTGGTCTGAGGACCCGCCGATGGGTCTGACCGTCGCTCCCCTACCCTACCCCGAGCGCCGGGCCAGCGACAGGAAGATGGCGCCGAACAGGCCGGCCATCAGGGCGGCGTAGACGAGGACGGCGCCGCCGCGGGGGGTCGGCCCGGTCGGGTCGACGGTCAGCAGCAGGCCCGCGAACGCGAGCAGTCCGACGCCGAACACCGCCAGGGTCGCCCGGATCGCGGGGTTGGTCGGGTCGGACTCCGGCGGGTCGGCGGCGACCCCGGCGTCGAGCGCCGCGCGGAGGGCGTCGTCCACGCCCGCAGGGACGACCAGAAACCGCGGTGTGGTTGGCGTCATCGCGCCGGCGACGTACGAGAGCCGGTAGACGACGAGGCCGCCGAGACCGACCCGCCGGACCCCGTCGAGGGCCGAGAGATCGATATCGGTCCCGCAGTAGGTCAGCGTCTCGGCGTCCGAGCGGAGTTCGCCCTCGGACGTGAGCGCCGAGACGGCGACCATCGGCACCGCGATGGTGCCGAACACGACGAGGAAGAACTCGATATCGCCGAGTCGGACGCCGAGCCAGACGACGCCGGCGCCGAACGCCGTCGCGGCCGCGAGGCCCAGCCACCCCGAGTCGTGGAGCGCCCCGTGTAGCAGCGCGAGGCGGTCGGAGGTCCCGGTACGGAAAGCTGTGATTTGGGGCGCAATGCGTGCTGCCGTGAATAGCAGCGCGAAGAGGAGCGCGACCGCGATGCCGTACCTCCCCGACAGGAACGAGCCGGCCGTGAACGCCACCGCCGCGACGCCGGCCGCGAGCGCCATCGCCGCGAGTACGCCGAACGACGCCCCGGCCAGCGCGCGGAGCAGTCGCGACTCGGCGACCGTGTGCGACCACTCGACGTCCGCCGCGTCGGCGTCCTGCGCGGGAGTGGTCTCGCTGGCCGACAGTTCGTTCGCCATCACGAGCGGCGGTACGCACCGGGTGGTGATAAATGTCGGTTCGGAAACGTGCACCGGACTTGGTCGGCCAGCGACCGCAGCCCGAGTCGGGGAATTTCGCACCGAGCGAAAGGTTAGAGTCGAGTTAGGTTCGGTGCACGAAAAGCTTCCTGCGCTTCCCGCCGGGTGAAAATCGACCGAGTGCACTCTAATTTCGAGGAGCTATCCGCCTTCATGCAGCGTCGCATCGACAGGGTCTGCCGGGCGCTGGCTCACCCGCTCCGGCGGGAGCTGCTGTGCCTGCTGTCCGGCCGAGACGACCACGTCGCCGAGTTCGAGGAACTGCTCGACCGGATGGACGACCCGCCGGCGGACCGGTCGGCCGAGCGGCTCGAGGCGGCGGCCCACCACGAGCACCTGCCGCTGCTGCGGGAGGCGGGCCTGGTCGAGTACGACCCCCGGACTGGGACGGTCCGCTATCGGGACCCGCCGCCGGCGTCGGAACTGGTCGAGGTCGTCCTCGAAGAACACCGCGAGCCGAGCGACTGATCCGGGCTTCGCACCGTTTCTGCGACCACCTTTATACCGGTCGCTCCCGACGTTCGAACCATGCGAGCACGAATCAAGCGGATTCTGAATCGAGCGGAGTACGCCGCCGTCGGGGCCGCGGTCGGGGGTGCGCTCGGCGGACTGATCAGCCGGAACGCCGCCAGCACCGCGGCGGGAATCGGTGCGCTCGTCGGCGCGACAATCGGCGAGAAGCGCGGCTCGGTCGACGCGGCCGTCACCCGGGTGACGGACAACACGAGCCGCCCCGTGAAACGGCTCCGGGGGAAGTGACGCGGTACTGACGGGACCGAAGGAGAGAGCCGCGACGAGTTCTAAATCCAGCCTTCGCTCTGGAGCAGTTCGCCGTTCAGCACCGCCGCGCCCGCCGCGCCGCGGATGGTGTTGTGGGCCAGGCAGTTGTACTGGACGCCCGCCGGCGTCTCCTGGACGCCGCCGGCCGCGACCGCCATCCCGCCGCCCAGCGTGCGGTCGAGCCGGGGCTGGGGTCGGCTGGGGTCCTCGAACACCTCGATGAGCGGGTCGGGCGAGCTCGGCAGGTCGAGACTCTCGACCGCGCCGAAAGCGTCCTCGACGTCGGCCGCAGTCACGTCGTCGCTGGTCTCGGCCCAGACGTTCTCGAGGTGGCCGTCGATGGTCGGCACGCGGTTGCACGACGCGGAGACCTCGGCGTCGTGGTGAGCGAGTTCGGCGCCGTCGAACTGGCCGAGCAGCTTCCGGGACTCGGTCTCCATCTTCTCCTCCTCGCCGCCGATGTGCGGGATGACGTTGTCGATGATCTCCATCGAGGTGACCCCCGAGTACCCCGCGCCCGAGACCGCCTGGAGCGTCGAGACGTGGACCCGCTCGAGGCCGAACTGGTCGAGCGCCGCGAGCGTCGGCACCATCGTGATTGTCGAGCAGTTGGGGTTCTTGACCACCGCGCCGTCCCACCCGCGCTCGTCGCGCTGGACCTCCAGCAGGTCGAGGTGGCCGGGGTTGATCTCGGGGATCACGAGCGGCACGTCGTCGGCCAACCGGTCGTTCGAGGAGTTCGACGAGAGGACGTAGCCGTCCTCCGCGAAGTCGGGTTCGACCTCGGCCGCGACGCCGGAGGGCAGCGACGAGAACAGGAGATCGACGTCGTCGGGCACCGCGTCGGGTTCGGTCGCCCGGACCGTCAGGTCCGCCACCGACGAGGGGATCGGGGAGTCGACCCGCCACTTCGCGGCCTCGCTGTACGGGAGGCCCTCGCTGTCTTCGCTCGCCGTTACCGCCGCCAGTTCGAACTCGGGGTGGCCGTCCAGCAGCTGGATGCAGCGCTGGCCGACCGCTCCGGTCGCACCGAGAACGCCGACTCGTACGGTCATGCTAGGGGTGGTTCGGCGTCACGGCGATAAAACCATTTGGGAAGGACAGCTTTTTGCGCGGAGATGAAAGCGAGTTGCAGAGTGACTACTGGGGTGGAAGCTATCGGAGCAACTGGCGCGAGCGCGGCGTTACTTCTTGTGGGTGACGTAGCCGGCGATGCGGTTGCGGACGCCCTTCGACTCGATGTTGGTCAGCTTCGAGACGCTCTCCTTGTTCTGGTCGAAGTCGGTCGTGAACGCGTCGGGGTATCGCTCCAGGAGCAGGTTCCCCGTCTTCTTGACGTAGTCGGGTTTGATCGCCATACTGGTACCGAAAAGTGCCGAAAGTAAGAACCTTACCGTTTCGTCCGTCGGTCCGACCGCCGTATAACGAGCGTGGCAACCGCGCGGAATTGCGATTCTCGCGGCGGGGTGGCCGCCCTCGACGTCGGCGCGCGATGGCGGCGGGTCGGCGGGGCAAGCTGAACTCCCCGCCTCCGGGGGCGCCAACCTTTAGGACGCCAGCCGCCAATCTCCGCGTGGGTTCGCTCGCGGTTCGGGAGCCCGTGAGTACATATGGTATCCAAAGTCACGCGACGGGGGTTGTTGGGCGGGAGCGCGCTCGCGCTGGCCGGGTACGGCGCGAGCACTCTGATTCGGGACGGCGACGAGGAGTCCGCCGAGCAGCCCCCGCCCGAGCTCGAAGACCGGGCGGAGTCGGAGGCTGTCGACTTCCCTACCAACGACACGTCGAGGGTCGAACAGTCTCCGGCGGTCGGGAGCGGGCCGTCGCTCCGGGTCCAGTACCCCTACGGCGAGCACAAGGGATTGAGCCGGCTCTACGAACTCGACTCGCGGCCGACCGAGCTCTACTCGCAGTACTGGATCCGGTACGACGAGGACTTCGACCCGTCGGGACTGGACGGTGAGTGGGGCGGCCCCAAGCAGCCGGGATTCCGATACCCCGGTAGCTACGGGACCGACGACCCGCCGGACGGGACCAACGGCTGGTCGTCGAAGCCGAACGTCACGCCCGACGGCGGTCTCTCGCAGTACACGTGGGACATGAGCGTCGACCAGGGTGAGTACGGCAAGCAGTACCACGTCACGGACGACTTCCCGTTCGGTGAGTGGGTCAAGCTCACCCAGCGGCTGAAGCTGAACAACGTCACCGAGGACGGGGAGGCGTACTGGGACGGCGTGCTCCAGGTGTGGGTGAACGACGACCTGGAGCTCGACGAGCGGTCGCTGCGGTTCTCGACGGAACCCGAGGAGCAGGGCATCTACGGTTGGCTGGTGTTCTTCTTCGGCGGCGCCGAGCCGTCGCCCCGCGACCAGGGGCTGAACTTCGACGAGTACGTGCTCTCGCCCGACGACGTCACCGACGCGGAGTCGGCCTCGGAGGCCGCCCGGTCGGACGAGAACGGGGTCAGGGTCTTCTGACGTTGCGGTCCGAGTCGGTCCCGGCCCGCGGGCGGACTGAACCGGTCCGTTCGCCCTATCGGCCCGCCGCGGTCGGCAAGTGACGTTTCGCTTCGTAAGGATAATTATGGTGGACCGTACAATCCGAGTCACCAACCGTGCGCGGAACGAACCGAGACACGGACGGCGAGGCGGTCGAGGAGGAGTCGGCCGACCGCACGTTCGAACGCGAACTCGAAGAGCTCGTCCTGCGGGCGTTCGGGCAGGGCAAGGAGATCGAGGGCGTCTGGGATCTGGAGTACGAGCCCGAGGAGCTGCCCGACTGGACGGTCACCATCGACCGCAAGGACCGCATCTGAGCGCCGCTCCGGAGAGTCACGAATCGTCCCCGACGTAGTCCGATAGTCGGTCGAGCGCCTCTCGCACCCGGTCGTCGCCGCAGTTCCGGCCGACCTCCTCGAAGTAGGCCAATCGATCCTTCAGTTCCGACTGATTATATGCATCGACGCTGAGCCGCGACGCCGCGACTGTGGCCTCGACGACCGCGTTGAATCCCCGGTTGACCGTCGGTACTGTCTCTCCATCGACGCCGGCCTCGCGGGGATACAACTCCCACTCCTCCCACTGAGTGCCGCCGGACTCGCCGGAATCTACTCGCTCGGCGTCGACCTCGACCCAGGCGTCCGCGGCGTCCAGTACTGGCGCCTCGACCTCGTAAATCGAGAGCGCGGCGTCGACGAACGTCACCGGGTCGCGGACGAACTGGACGTAGCCGCCCCCCTGCCGATGAAAATTGCGGCGGGTCCGGGTGTTCCCCCACGTTCGAGCAGTCACGACCGGTTCGTCCGCCGATTCAGCTGTGGACGATACGCCTTCCGAATCCGGCGGATGGAGGCCGAGCGCAGCGACGTTCCAGAGGTCGTTGGGTCCGAGCGTACTGACGACCGACTCCGTGACGCCCCGGAACTCGACCGGCCAGTCGAGGTCGACGGCGCAATCTTCGTCTCCATCACTCGTCTCCTCGTCCCTCACACCGTCACCTCCCCGCGGGTCAGCGCCACGAACAGCGCGGCGGCCGTGAGGTCGGCGCTGGTGCCCGGATTGATGCCGTCGGTCACCAGCGACTCGGCGAACGCCTCGATTACCTCGGGGCCGCCCTCGAGCGCCTGTTGGGCCCGGACCCGAACGCTCTCGGCGGTCTTCGGGCCGTGCTGCTTCACGACGAGAGTGTCGGGCTCGCGCGCCAGGAGTTCGAGGTAGACCCGCGCGGCCTTGGCCGAGGCCGGACCCTCGAGCTCCGCCAGACGGTCGGCCGCCCAGAACGTGCGCTCGAAGCCGCCGGTCCACTCGGCGGCCACGTCGTCCTCGTCGTCACCGAGCGCCAGCACGTCGTGGAGGGTGGCCTCGCGGTCCTCGACCGCCGGCACCGCGTCGCTCCCCCGGCGGACGTCGAGGTCCTCGGCGTCCTCCGGCGGGTCGTCGACGGACACGTCGGCGTGGTCGAACGCCCGGAAGAAGTTCGCGGCGTCCTCGACCGTGGTGTCTTCGACAACTCGGGAAACGGACTCCGGCGAGAGGTCCTCGCCCTCCTCCAGTTCCGCCACAGCCCTGACCAGGGGCACCAGCAGGAGGAGCGCGCCGAACTGGGTGTTGCCCCCCTCCTGGCGACTCATCCCGGCGACGGCCTCCTCGAACGCCTCGCCGACCGGGGCGCCGTCCTCGGCGGCGCGCAGCCCGGGGCCCGCGCCGACCGCACCCGCGAGGAAGTGCTCGAACCGGAGGTCGGGGAAGTCGCGCTCGCGGTCGACGTTGCCCGGCTTGGGCGTGCCCGCCACCTCCAGCAGGAGCGCGAGCTGGGCGTTCTCGGCGGGGGTCATGCTCGCACCTCCGCGCCGTCCTCCGGCGACTTCTCACCGTCGTCCCGGTCGTGCTCGGCGAACCACTCGTCGACCGCGCTCCGGACTCGCCGGAGCACCGCGGGGTCGTCGCTCGGGCGGCCGACGCTCACCGCGTCCGCGCCGTAGTCGAGATACTCCCGGACCGAGGTCGCGTCACGCACCTCGTTGTTCGCGATGACGAACAGGTCCGACGACTCCGCGACATCGGCCACGTCGGCGATCACTTCCTCAGAGTCCATCGCGTCGACGTGGACGGCGTCGCCGCCAGCGTCGGCGACGACCTCGGCGATCTCGGAGAGGTCGACCCCCGGGAGTTCCGCACGGACCTTGACGCTCACCGCAGGGCCTCGCTCGCCTGCTTCGCCTCCTCCGGCGGCGGCTTCGACCTGCTCGAGGAGGCGGTCGGGGTCCCGCAGCAGGGCCTCGCCCGCTCCTGCGTCGCACATCTCGTCCTGGCGGCAGTGGGCATTGAGTTCCAGCATCGCGCCGTGGTCGGCACAGACCTCGGCGACCTCGCGGAGCGGCCCGAGCGAGGTCGTCCGGACGTTGACGCCCGGCCGGAGGTCTGCGTCGGCGAGCGCGGCGAGCTGGCGGTCCACGAACGCCACCGGGTCGTCGGGCAGGAACTCCTCGCGTTCGCGGTCGACCATCGCGCGGGCCGCCTCGCGGGTCGGCCCGTCGAGCGCGATGCCGCCGAGGAACGCCGCGCCCGCGAACGCTTCTGCGCTGCGGGCCCACTCGGCGTCGGACCGCCCGCTGAGGCTGGCGAGCGCGAGGCGTGGCTCGAACACTCAGACCACCTCCAGCGCGTCGGCGACCGCCCGGGCCACGCGCTCGGCGTCGGCCCCGTCGCCCATCTCGGTGTCGGTCCGGACGACCGGTCGCTCGAGCTCGGTGCCGTCCTCGTCGTCGAGCACGAAGGCGTCGGCGAACGGGTAGGCCTCCGCGACGCCCGCGGTCGAGGGGTCGAAGCCCACGCCTTCCATAAGGTCGGCCGCAGGGCCGGAGAACACCTCGTCCTCGACGAACGGCGAGACCGCGACGACCGTCGCGGCGTCGAGGGCCTCCCGGAGCTCGTCGATGGCGAGCATCGGCCCGATGCTGGTGACGGGGTTCGACGGGCCGGCGACGACCGGCCCCTCCTCGATGGCGCCCAGCGCGGCCGGCGCGGGGTCGGCGTCCTCGGCGCCGCGGAACTCCACGTGGTCGACCTCGGGGTCGCCGCGGTGGGCCACCCAGAACTCCTGGAAGTGCATCTCGTCGGCGTACTCGTCGCCCTCGCGTGGCGTGTGGACGATGGAGGCCACCGGGTCGTCGCTCATCGGTACCACGTCCACGGGCACGTCGAAGGCGTCGGCGAGCAGCCGGGTGACCTCCGTGAGCGACCGGCCCTCGTCGAGCAGGCCCGTCCGGGTCAGGTGGACCGCCCGGTCGCGGTCGCCGATCTCCATGAACTCCGCGACGCCGGAGAACCGCCGCCACCGGGCGATGTCGCGGCCCGCGGTCTGGACCGCGTCGGGCAGGTAGCGCGGCCCGGATTCGAGGCCGACCGCGTCGGCGAGGGCGTGGAGCTCCTCGTGGGTCTCGGTCGTGTCGTCGGCGATGCCCCACCACGTCTCGCGGTCGAGCACGTCGCCCTGCTCGAACAGCACGGTGTCGACGTCGGGACACACCAGCAGGCCGCCCAGCTCGACGTCGTCGCCGGTGTTGGCCACGACGGTGGCGTCGGCCGGGTCGAACACCGACTCGGCCCCGGCCAGCAGCTTGGGGGTGCCGGTGCCCCCGGAGAGGAACGTCGTCATATGGCGAGGTGCGTGTTCCGGTGGGTAAACGCTTGTGCTGTCCCGGCATCTCGCAGCGGTTCAGCGGTTCGACGGCCGAACCCGGGCGAGGCGCGGAGTTTCTCCGGCGGTACCGCGTTGTAGAATGGGCTGCGTGTCAGGAAAGGCAAACCAGAGCCTATCACCGCGCGTCTCGCACGCCGATGCGGGGAGAAACCATGCCAAAGAAACCGCCGCATCCCGAGAGCCATCGCGACGGCGACCGGAGCGCGCCCAGCATCGGCGAGATCATCGGTCGCATCATCCGCGAGCCGACCGGCGGTTCCGGCGCGTAGCGCCGCACCAGTCCCGCTTTTTTCCGTGAGTGCGGTCAGTCGGTCGTAGGCCGTTGCACGAACCGTCCCGAGAGCGACGACCCCGCGACAGTCCCGTGTGCTCGCCCTACACGGTCTCGCTACGTAGTCTACGAGCGGATTCGCTCCCGGCGGTTTTTATACGAAGACGACGAACCCCGTGATATGAAGACCATCAAGGACAGCGTCCACGACCACATCGAGGTCGAGGGCGTCGCCCGCGTCCTGCTCGACACCCCCGCGGTCCAGCGGCTCCGGCGCATCAAGCAGCTGGGCCCCGCCCACCTCGTCTACCCCTCCGCGAACCACACCCGGTTCGAGCACAGCCTCGGGGTCTACAACCTCGCCTGCGAAGGGCTCGAACACCTCGGCATCCGGGGCAGGCAGGCCGAGCGCGTTCGGGCCGCCGCCATCCTCCACGACGTCGGCCACACCCCGTACAGCCACGCCATCGAGGGGGTCGTCCACCGCCACACCGGGAAGTACCACGACGACGTCCACGAGCTGCTGGCGACCAGCGAGGTTGGGGACGTGCTCCGGGACCACGGCCACGACCCCGACACGGTCGCGGACCTCATCGCCGGCGACGGGAAGCTGGGCCAGCTGGTCTCGGGCGAGCTCGACGTCGACCGGATGGACTACCTGGTCCGGGACGCCCACCACACCGGCGTCCCCTACGGCACCATCGACCACGCCCGGCTGGTCCGGGAGCTCACGCTCATCGACGGCGAACTCGTCCTGGCGGAGGGCAACGTGCCGACCGCCGAGAGCCTGCTGCTGGCCCGGGCGCTGATGAACCCCACAGTCTACAACCACCACGTCACCCGCATCGCCCGCGGGCTGCTCCAGCAGGCCAGCGAGCGACTGCTCGAAGCGTCGGACGTGACCCCCGAGCGGCTCCGCCGGATGGACGACTACGACTTCCTGGTGGCGCTCCGCGACACCCCCGAGACCGCCGAGTACGCCCGCCGACTCAGCGACCGCGACCTCTTCAAGCGGGCGGTCTGGGCCGAGATGCGCGACGTCCCCGAGGGGGTCATCGACGCCGACTACGAGACGCTCCGTGAGTACGAGGCCGACATCGCGGCCGACGCCGGCGTCGACCCGGGCGAGGTCATCATCGAGGTGCTCGACCGGCCGAGCATGACCGAGTCCGAGAGCCGGGTCATCGTCAACGGCGAGATCCGGCGGCTCGACCAGCAGTCGGCGCTGGTCGCGGCGCTCCAGCACGTCCAGCGCGAGCAGTGGCGCCTGGGCGTCTACGCGCCAGCCGCGGAGACCGACGCGGTCGGCCACGCCGCCGAGCGCGTGCTGGGACTGGAGACCGACGGCGCGCTGGTCAACGAGGTCCGGACCGCCGGCGAGCGGACGACGCTCGACGAGTTCAAGTAAGTCGGCTTTTATCGCGACCGGCCGCGAATGACCGGTATGACACCGAACGACACGCTTCGGACGCTCGACGCCGGCGACCCGGCGCTCGGCGCGTGGCTGACGTCGATGAGTCCCCGCGTCGCGGAGGTCATAGCAGCGACCGACGTCGACTGGGTCGGCGTCGACGCCGAACACTCCCCGATTTCGACCCAGCGCGTCGAGTCGGTCCTCCGCGCCGTCGAGGGGTCCGCGACACCCATCGTCCGGCTCCAGTCCGTCGAGGCCGCAGTCGCGGGCGGCGCCAAGCGCGTGCTCGACGCGGGCGCGCAGGGCGTGATGGTTCCGGGCGTCGAGACCCCGGACGAGGCCGAATCGGTCGTCCGCGCGTCGAAGTTCCCGCCCGAGGGGACCCGCGGCGTGGCCGGCACGACCCGCGCGAACGACTACGGCGCGTCGTTCGACGAGTACGTCGCCGAGACCAACGACGAGACGCTGATCGTGGTGCAGCTCGAGACTCCCGACGCCGTCGCGCGGGCCGACGAGATACTCGCGGTCGACGGCGTCGACGTGGGGTTCGTCGGCGAGAACGACCTCTCGGCGGCGCTCGGGACGCCCGGAGAGAAGGACCGCCGCGAGGTCCGCGAGGCGGTCGAGACGGTCCGCGAGGCGGCCGCGGGCAACGACGTCGCGCCCGGCATCGCGGCGCGCTCGCCCGAGAACCTCGGCGAACGCACCGACCGCGGATTCCGGTTCTTCCTGCTCGGCGCGGACCTGAAGTTCGTCCGGTCGGGCGTCGAGGACTTCCTGACGGAGTGAGTCGCACTGTCGACGCCGAGTGGCCCCGCAGGGACCGGCCGAAAGGGAGAGTTTCAAGGCGGCCCGGCCGCATTCACCGGACATGATACTCGAAGGGACCGTCCTCCGGGGTCCCGAGTTCGACCCGGTGGAGGGGCGCGTGGTGGTCGAGGACACCGAGGCGTCGAAGACGCCTCGAGCAGACGGCGAGGCCGTCGACGGCGAAATAGTCGCGGTCGAGGAGGAATCGGTCGACTCCTCGAAGATCATCCTGCCGGCGTTCGTCAACGCCCACACCCACATCGGCGACTCCATCGCCAAGGAGGCCGGCGGGGGCCTGAGTCTCGACGAGCTCGTCGCGCCCCCTGACGGGCTCAAACACCGGCTGCTCCGGGCGGCCTCCCGCGAGGAGAAGGTCGACGCGATGCGCCGGTCGGTCCGGTTCATGCGCTCGACCGGCACCGCGTCGTTCCTGGAGTTCCGCGAGGGCGGCGTCGAGGGCGTCTACGCCCTCCGGGAGGCGGTCGAGGGCCTGGACGTCGACCCCGTCATCCTGGGCCGCGAGACCGTCGAGGCGATGGAGGCCGCCGACGGGTTCGGCGCCAGCGGCGCCCGCGACGGCGACTTCTCCCGTGAGCGCAACGCCACCGCTCGAGAGGGCAAGCTGTTCGGCATCCACGCCGGCGAGCGCGACGCCGACGACATCAACCCCGCGCTCGACCTCGACCCCGACTTCCTGGTCCACATGGTCCACCCCGAGCCCCTCCACCTCGACCGGCTGGCGGACAGCGGGATTCCGGTCGCGGTCTGCCCCCGGTCGAACCTCGTGACGGGCGTGGGCGTCCCGCCCATCGCCGAGCTCGCCGACCGGACGACGGTGGCGCTGGGCACCGACAACGTGATGCTCAACAGCCCGTCGATGTTCCGCGAGATGGAGTTCGCCAACAAGCTCGCCGACGTGAGCGCCCGCCAGGTGCTGGCGATGGCGACGAAGAACGGCGCCGAGATCGCGGGGTTGGACTGCGGCGTCATCGAGGAGGGCCGGCCCGGCAAGCTCCTCGCGCTCGACGGCGATTCGGACAATCTCTCCGGGGCGCAGGACCCGGTTCGGGCGGTCGTGCGCCGGGCGGGCGCGAGCGACGTGGCCGACGTGATTCTGTAGTACGGACTACGCCCGGTTTCGCTCGACCACGTGCAGGTCGCCGTCGACTACCAGTTCGAGGCTGTCACCGTCCAGTTCGACCTCGAGTGCGACCTCCCACGGGTCGGTCGACCGGACCGTGACGTACCGGTCGGTCATCGCGAACTCCAGTTCCCACCGGGGCGTCTCGGTCACGTCGAGGCCCCGCTCCCGGCAGAACGCGACCAGGTCGGGGTCGTACAGCAGCGCCAGCCCGACCGACATGTACGAGCGGGCGCCGCAGTGGTCGCAGGGCCGGTGGACGATCGCGTCGAGCTCCTCGGCGTCCAGCATCGGCGTCTCGCCCGGCCGAAGGAACGTCGCGTCGAGCGCGTGGGCGCAGACCGGACAGACGCCCCGTGACCGGGCGAGCGTCCGGTGACGGTTGAACTGGTCGACGCGGGCCAGCAGCTCGCGCTCGCCAGCACCCTCGACCGCGCTCGGCGGCACCAGCGTGTGGTCGTACACCCGTCCGCAGTCCGGGCAGGCGACCTCGAAGATGCCGTCGTCGTAGCTCGCCTCGACCGCCCCGCCGCAGTTGTAGCAGTCCAGTCCGACCGGGAACGGGTCGAGCGCCGCATCGCGGGTGAACGACCCGGCGCGGACCGCCCGGTAGAGCTTCATCCCCGCGGGGCGCAGCCGGTACCCCTCGTCACTCTTTGCCACGAACCGCCCCACGAGCTCCTGGAGGTGGTAGTTGAACTTCGCGCTGTCGACGTCGGCGTCGACCCGCGAACGGAGCTCGGAGAACGACACCGGCTCCCACGGGCTCTCGCGGCCCGCGTCGTCGCCGAGCGCGCGGACGATGCTCGCCCTGAGGTCGTTGCCCACGAGGCCGAACGCCTCGTCGGCCGGGTCGTCGGTCCCGGGTCGGTCGTCGCTCGCCATCTCGTTGCAGACGTCGAACGGCCACCGGGTAATCGCTTCGGTCGGGTTTCACCGCCGCCCGCCTACAAACGCTTAATATGTGCGGACTGTTACCATCCAACGGATTAGATGTACGACCGGATACTCGTGCCGACCGACGGCTCGTCCGAGACCGAGCGCGCGGTCGAACACGCCGCGGAACTCGCTGCCGCACACGGAGCGGAGCTACACGCGGTCTACGTCGTCAACTCGGCGACGTTCGCGGGGCTCCACGTCGAAACCTCCTGGGAGGGCGTCGACGACGTCCTCCGCGAGGAGGGCCGCAGCGCCCTCGAGCGGGTCGAGGCAATCGGCGCGGACTACGGGCTCGACGTCGAGTCGAGCCTGCTCGACGGCTCGCCGAGCAGGCGCATCGTCGAGTACGCCGAGGGCGAGGACTGCGACCTCGTGGTGATGGGCACCCACGGCCGTGGCGGCATCGACCGCCTGCTGCTCGGCAGCGTCGCCGAGGGGGTCGTCCGGGCCTGCTCGGTCCCGGTGCTGACGGTGCAGGTCGGCGGCGAGAGCCGGAGCGGGTCCGGCGGGTCCGGGGCGACCGGCGAGTCGGAGTCCGAGGCCGCGAGCGACTCCGAGACCGAGGCAGCGACCGCAGAATAGCGCTCTCCGGCGCCACCCGCGTCGGCGGTCCGGCGGAGCGACGCCGCATCCTCACGCCGGCCGCAGGTGCTCGCAGTCGCCCGCGTGAATCCGGGCGCGCTCGCCGTCGTCGGTCTCGACCACGAGCGCGCCGGGGAACGCGACGTCGACGGCCTCCCCGACGATTTCTCGGTTCGGCGTCTCCACCCGGACGCGTTCTCCGAGCGTCGCCGCGCGCTCGCGCCACGCCTCGACCGCCGCCTCGGGGTCGGCCCGGAGCTCGTCGAACCGTTCGAGCAGGCGCTGGACGAACGCCCGGCGGTCGATCCCGCCGACTTCCCCCTCGATGCTCGTCGCGCCCGCCGGCAGGTCGTCGGCCGGGATGTTGGCGTTCACGCCGATACCGACCACGACCCACGAGACGCGGTCGGCCTCGCCCTCCATCTCGGTCAGGATGCCGGCCAGCTTCCGGCCGCCCCGGTCGGTCGCCTCGTCGCCAGGGGTCACATCACCGTCGGAATCGACCGGCACCAGCACATCGTCAGAGCGAGGCTCTGACGTGCTCTCGTTCGCTTCGCTCACGAGAACGTCGTTCGGCCACTTGATCTCGGCCGGTACGCCCGCCTCCCGGGCGGCGTCTGTCGTCGCCACCGCGGCCGCCAGGGTGAGTGCAGGGGCGTGGGCGGGCGGCAGGTCCGGGCGGAGCACCGCGCTCAGATAGACGCCGCCCGGCGGGGCCGACCACTCGCGGTCGAGTCGGCCCCGGCCGCCGGTCTGCTCGTCGGCCAGCACCGCGACGTCGGCGGCGCCCTCGGCGGCCAGCTCCCGGGCCCGGTCGTTCGTGCTCCCGACGGCGTCGTGGTACTCGACCTCGAAGGGGGCGTCGAGGCCGTACTCGACAGCCGGCCCGCCGTACTCCGGCGTCCCGGCGAGCGCGTAGCCGTCGTCGCCGCTGGCGACCTCGAAGCCGGCGTCCCGAAGCGCCTCGACGTGTTTCCAGACCGCGTTGCGCGAGACGCCGAGGCGGTCGGCCAGCGCCGGCCCGGTGACCGGTCCGTCGGCGAGCGCCTCGAGCACGGCCCGGCGGGTGTCGTTCATGGGTCGGGGTACGGACGACCCGATGAAGAAAGGCTCGCTTCGCGGAACGGGCGCGCTACTCCGGCGCCTCGCCCGCGGCGTCGAGGAACGCCTCGACGGTCCGCTGTTCGCCCGCGAGGCGGACTCGCCCCTCGCGGGCGTCGTAGACGGCGATGCCCGCCTCGTCGAGTTGGGGGAGGTGGGCGTGGTGGAGCGACCGGCGGGCGTCGTCGACGTCGTCCTCGCCGGCGACCGCCTCGGCGAGTTCCCCGACGTCGACCGGGCCGTCCCCGTCGCGCGCAACGAGATACCGGAGGGCGGCCCGGCGTCTGTCGTCGGCCAGCGCACCCAATGCGTCCTCGAGTGAGGGGTCGGAAACGTCGGCCTCGGCGCTCTGTCGGTCGGTTTCGGAGGGGGATTCCCGAGTCATCGTTCTCCTCATCCGGGTACAACGGTCGGAGCCCGAGTAACGGTTGGCCCTTACTTGGGAGGCCGTTGAAAAGCTCACTCCAGTCCGGCCACGCCGAGGCACCGCCGGATGAAACTGCTCTGGGCCAGGAACGTCTCCGTGTCGAGCGCGACCGCGACCCCCTGGCGCTCGTCGGCCACGAAGTGCATCTCGATGGCCTCCTCGAACACCCAGACCGAGCAGTTCAGCGGGCCGTGGCCCCGGAGGTCCTCGCGGATGCCCTGCTCGTAGGAGTCGGCCCAGAGGTCCGCGACGATCTCGTCGACGTCCTCGTCCGCGTAGTCGTCGGCGTCGTCGCGGACGTACACGACCTCGTACCCCTCCCGGTCGTGGTAGATGACGCTCCGCAGCCCGTCGCCGACCTGCTCGTGCAGAAAGTCCGCCAACCGATAGGGGTATATCTGCGACACGGACGGGGATTGGCGCGCGCCGCGCAAGTGGGTTGTGGCTACCTGTTCAGGCAGGCAGTGGTGCGGTCTCGGCTCGGCCGACCGGCACGGTCGGTGGAGCGAGACGGACCCCTCACTCGATGGTGACCAGCACGTCGCCCATGTCGACGCTGTCGCCCTCGGCGACCGCGACGCCCGTGACGGTGCCGCCCCGCTCGGCGACCACGTCGTTCTCCATCTTCATGGCCTCCAGCACGCAGACCACGTCGCCGGCGGCCACCTCGTCGCCCTCCGAGACGTTCACGTCGAGGATGGTGCCCTGCATCTCGGCGGTGACGCTCTCGCCCTCGCCGCCTGCGTCGACCTCGTCGCCGCCGCTGTCGCCGCCCGCGGGCTGGGGCTTCTGGCCGCCCGACTCGCCGCCGGCGCTCCCGGCGGGAATCGCGGCCGCGCCGCGCTCCTCGAGGTCGACCTCGAAGCGCTTGCCGTTGACCTCGACCGTGAACTCCCGCTCGACGACCTCCTCGTCGTTGTCTGCGGCTGACTCGGTGTCGGCGCCCCACTTCTCCTGGGCCTCCGCGATGCGCTCGGGGTCGAGCGCGTGGTCGAGGTACTTCGTGGTGTGGGTGCCGGTCACGAACGCCTCGTCGGTGAGCATCAGCCGGTGGAACGGGATGATGGTCGGGATGCCCTCGATGTCGTACTCGGCGAGCGCGCGCTCCGACCGGGCGATGCACTCCTCGCGGTCGGAGGCGTGGACGATGAGCTTCGCGATCATCGAGTCGTAGTCGGTCACGAGGTCGTCGCCCTGCCGGAGCGCGTCGTCCATCCGGACGCCGATGCCGCCCGGCGGGTCGTAGGTCGCCAGCGTCCCGCCGGTCGCGGGCGCGAAGTCGTCGGCGGCGTTCTCGGCGTTGATGCGGAACTCCATCGCGTGGCCCTCCAGGTCGACGTCGTCCTGGGCGAAGCCCAGTTCCTCGTCGGCCGCGACCCGGATCTGCCACTTCACGATGTCGATTCCCGTCAGCATCTCGGTGACGGTGTGCTCGACCTGGATGCGGGTGTTGACCTCCAGGAAGTAGAAGTTCGCGTCGGTGCCGAGGAGTTCGCCGTCCTCGCGGTCCGGGTCGTCCTCCACGAGGAACTCGAAGGTGCCGGCGTTGTAGTAGCCCGCAGCGTCCGCGCCGCGGCGGGCCGCCTCGCCGATCTGCTCGCGCAGCTCGTCGGTCAGCGCGGGCGAGGGGCCCTCCTCGATGACCTTCTGGTGGCGGCGCTGGAGCGAGCAGTCCCGCTCGCCGAGGTGCCGGACGTTACCGTGGTGGTCGGCGATGATCTGGACCTCGATGTGGCGGGGGTTCTCGAGGTAGCGCTCGAGGTAGACGTTGTCGTTGTCGAAGTACGCCTCGCCCTCGCGCTTGGCTGACTCGAGCTGGTCTTCGGCCTCCTCCGCGCTCCGGACGACCTTCATGCCGCGGCCGCCCCCGCCGCCCTCGGCCTTGATGGCGATGGGGTAGCCGTGTTCGTCGCCGAACTCTGTCACTTCCTCGGGGTCCTCGACCGGGTCGGTGGTGCCGGGCACGATGGGCACGTCGGCCTCGCGCATCGTCTTGCGGGCCTTGGTCTTCTCGCCGAGCTGCTCCATCGAGTCGGCGTTCGGACCGATCCACTTGACGCCCTCCGTCTCCTCGACCTTCGCGGCGAACTCGGCGTTCTCCGCGAGGAAGCCGTATCCGGGGTGGATGGCGTCGGCGTCGGCCTTCTTCGCGGCGTCGACGACCGCCTCGTGGTCGAGGTAGGAGTCGGCGGCCCGCGCCGGGCCGACGTTGTACGCCTCGTCGGCGTACCGGACGTGGCCGCTGTTCTTGTCGGCCTCGCTGTAGACGGCGACGGTGTCGATACCCAGCTCCTCGCAGGCCCGCATCACGCGGACCGCGATTTCGCCGCGGTTGGCGACGAGCACCTTGTCGAACATCTTGGGGTTGGATACTCGGGTCGGCAACCTCATTCTGTCGGTTCCGAGCGAGGAGTCGCTGCGTTCGTCCACTCTCGTCACGGCCGCGGTTGACGGACTGCGTCGCGCTCGGTCCGGCCGCGGGGACGCTTCCGAGGTCGTCGAGCGGCTGGAGACGTCGCAACCGCAGCCGTCAGTGACACGAGTTACCGGGGCTCAGACAGATTGAAGCATCGACCTCCCGACGCTTCGACCGTGACGCGACCGGCTCCACCCCTCGCCGGTCCGCATCCGGGACCAGCGACAGCGCTCCGTCGGGTGGAGTCCTGACCGCCGGTGGCCCGGCGCCGGGGCGAAACCCGCCGAATCCGACCGTTCTTCAGTTTCGCCCTTCGACTGACTGCCACCCAACCGAACACCCACGATGAAAGCGACAATCCAGTCCCGACGAATCGCCAGCGAAGAACGATCGAGCGACGCGGCGAGGGCCGACCGATGAGCGACGGCGGCGCCGACATGGACCCCGAGGTCTACTACGACGAGTTCGCCGAGCGCGAGTGGGATCGCCTCGACCGCGACCCCGTGACCCGGATGGAGTTCGCGAACACCGTCGACTACCTGGCCGAACACCTGCCGGCGGTCGACGGGACCAGCGATTCAGTCCGCGTCCTCGACGCCGGCGGCGCGGCGGGCCGGTACGCCTGCTGGCTCGCCGAGCGAGATTACGACGTGACGCTCGTGGACCTCTCGACCGAGCAGGTAGCCCTGGCCCGCGAGAAGGCGGCCGAGCGCGACCTCGCCGACCGCGTCACCGCCGAGAAGGGCGACGTCCGCGACCTCGGCTTCGAGGACGAGACGTTCGACGCGGTCTGCTGCCTCGGCGGCCCGCTCAGCCACGTCGTCGACGAGGACGAACGCGCGACCGCAGTGGCCGAACTCCGGCGCGTGGCGAAACCCGGTGCACCCACCTTCATTTCGGTCATCGGTCGACTCGCGATGCTCCGAGACGTCCTGAAGTTCAACGTCGACACGGAGCACGGCCTGCTCGCCCCCATCGCGGAGGACGGCGACCTCACCGCCGACCGCGCCGCCGAGTACGCCGACGGCGAGGGCTGGGCGGAGTGCCACGGCTTCCGCGCCGACGAGTTCGAGGCCGAACTGGAAGCCGGCGGCTTCGAAGTGGAAACGCTCGTCGGTCTGGAGAACGTCGCCAATCGGATGAAGCGGGAGCTGGCGGACGCGGACGACGAGGCGCTCGACTCGGTGCGCGAGGTCGTCCGACTGCTCCGCGAGGACCGGGCGGCGGTCGACTGGTCCGAGCACATGCTGGCGGTCTGTCGGGCTTGACCAATTGTCGGTGCATCCCCGCCAGTCCACTACGCACTGCGGAAATCACGGGAGTGCCGACGGTTTAGAAAGCCCCCGCCCGGTCGCGGTCGCTCAGCGGGATATTTCGCGCCTCTCCGCACAGCCCGGCGCGAAATAGTGGCCGCGCTGAGGCGACTCAATTGCACGCGACCGGGCGGCCCCTTTCAGTCCACCCGGACGGGATGGCATCGTTCGAGCGCATTCGCGTGAGTCGGTCGGGGCGGCTCTCTCTTCCAAACTTCCAGAGTCACCTGACGAGCGCCGCGTCGACCAGCGCGCGCTCGGCCTTCCGGAGCAGCGCCGACGCCGTGCTCTGGGTGCAGTCGAGCGCGTCGGCCACGTCGGCGAGTTCGGCCTCCCGGGGCACGTCGTAGTAGCCGAGGTCGCGGGCCGCCTCGACGGCCTCGAACTGCCGGGCCGTCAGCCGACCCGCCAGCGACCCCGGGAGGTGGTCGTGCTCGCTCACGCGGTCGACATCGACCGCGATCTCGTCGGGGAACTCCGCGACCACCTGCCGGAGTTCGTCGGGGTCGCCCAGCACAGTGAGCGCAATCTCGCCCTCCGGCCCGAAGACGACCGGCGGGACCACCACGACCCGGCGGGCCGCCAGCACCCCGAACCAGGCGTCGTCCTCCGGCCGGAGGTCCATGGCGACGTAGGCGTAGAACCGGTCGTCGTCTATCCGCGAGAGGTCGAATCGGCGGACAGCCTCGACCGCGTCGAGCGCCTCCCGGACCGCGTCGAGGTCGCCGACCACCAGCGAGAGGAAGTACTGGAGGCCCTCGTCCTCGTGAGTGTGCCACGAGAGCAGTTCCTCGCGGACGAAGTCGTCGCCCGGGGCGACCGGGTCGGGCACCGACAGTCGGAGCTCCGGCGGGAGCCGCAGGGTCACGTCGAGCGACTGCACGTCCCGAACGACGCGGGCCATCACTTAAAGGCACCAACTGCTTCGCGGCAACCGGCAGGCGCGTCCCCGCGCAATCGGTAGATATGAGCGACCTCGACCACCGCGACGCCGAGCGCGCCGCGCGAGAGCGACCGACCGAGTCCGCCGTCGGGTCGGCAGACCTGCCGCCCGGACCGTCCGGCCTCCCCGTCGTCGGGTCGACCCTCGCGGCGTCCCGGGACGGCCTCGGCTTCACCGGGTCGCTGGCGTCGTACGGCGACCTCGTCTCGTACCGCGCCTTCGGCACGGATTTCGTCGCCGTCTTCGACCCCAACGTCGTCGAGGCGGTGCTGGTCTCGCGCAGCGACGCCTTCCGGAAGGGCGACTTCGAGATGGCGTTCGGCGACCTGGTCGCGCCCGAGGGACTGGCGTTCGCCGAGGGCGAGCGCTGGCGGCGCCAGCGGACCGCGCTCCAGTCGGCGTTCGCGCCCGACCGCATCGCCTCCTACGCCGACGAGATGGTCGCGGGCACCGCCGCGCTGGCCGACGACTGGGCTAACGGGGAGGTCGTCGAACTCGGCGACGCCTTCGCCGGCCTGACGCTCCGCGTCCTGACGCGGGCGCTGTTCGGCGTCGACCTCGGTGCCGAGCGCGGGGCCGTGGTCCGCGAGGCGGTCGGGGCCATCGACGCGACGATGGACCGGTTCGGACTGCTGTCGTTCCTGCCCGAGTGGGTGCCGACGCCGACCGAGCGCCGCTACGACCGGGCGATGGCCGACCTCGACGCGCTCGTCGACGCGCTGATGACGGAGCGCGAGGACGACCCCGGCGACCGCGACGACCTGCTCACGCTGCTACTGGGAGCCGCGGACGCCGACGGGACCGGGATGGACCGCGAGGCGGTCCGCGACCAGCTCGTCACCTTCCTGTTCGCGGGCCACGAGACGACCGCGACCGCGCTGACCTACGCCTGCTGGCTGCTGGCGGGAGCTCCCGACGCGCGCCGGACGCTGGACGACGAACTCGACGCGGTCCTCGACGGTCGCGACCCCGAGTTCGGCGACCTGCCGGCGCTGGGCTACACCGAAGGCGTCGCGAAGGAGGCCCTGCGGCTCTACCCGCCAGTCTACGCGCTGTACCGCCAGCCCCGGGAACCGACGGTGCTCGGCGGCTACCGGATTCCCGCGGACGCGACGCTCCAGCTGGCCACCTACGGAATCCAGCGCGACGACAGATGGTGGGACGCGCCCGACGAGTTCCGTCCGGAGCGGTGGAGCAGCGGACCTGAGGGGACCGACCGCCCGGAGTACGCGTACTTCCCGTTCGGCGGCGGGCCGCGCCACTGCATCGGGATGCGGTTCGCGATGACCGAGCTGAAGCTGGCGCTCGCGACGCTCGCCAGCCGGGTCGAGTTCGAACGGGTCACGGCGACGCTGGACCCCTCGATGGGCCTGACGCTCGACCCAGGCCCGGTGGAGGTTCGAGTGCGGAGGAGAGACTAGGGACGGGACTCAGAACCGGTCGGTCCGGCCCGAGGCCGTCCACGGGTCGGTGGGCGCGCTCGTCGGGACCCGGGCGTCGCGGCCCCGGAGCCCGCGGAGTCGGCCCGCGAACGCCCACCGACGGTCGCGCCACGACTCCTCACCGTCGTCCGCTGCGGCGGCCGCCGCGGCCTCCTGGGCCCGGAGGTGGGCGCCGATGGCCGCGGCGATGGCGGCGGCCTCCTCGTCGGTCGCGTCGTCGGGGATGCGCAGGTCGCCGTCGGTCAGCGCGCCCGCGGCCGCGCCGGCGTCCCGCGAGTCGACGTCCTCGGCGTCGGCCTCGGACTCGCCGGCCTCCTCGGTGTGCGAGCTCGCCATGGCTCAGAGCGGGATGTTGCCGTGCTTCTTGTCGGGCTGCTCGTCGCGCTTGCTCGACAGCATCTCGAGGTCGTCGATCAGCCGCGGGCGTGTCTCGGGGGGTTCGAGCACGTCGTCGACGTAGCCGAGGTCCGCGACCGTGTAGGGGTTGGCGAACTGGTCGCGGTACTCGTCGATGAGCTCCTCCCGGCGGGCCTCGGGGTCGTCGGCCTCGGCGAGCTCGTCGTCGTAGAGGATGTTGACCGCGCCCTGGGGGCCCATGACCGCGATCTCGGCGGTGGGCCAGGCGTAGTTGACGTCGGCGCCGATGTGCTTGCTGGCCATCACGTCGTAGGCGCCGCCGTAGGCCTTCCGGGTGATGACGGTCATCAGGGGGACGGTGGCCTCAGAATAAGCGTACAGCAGCTTCGCGCCGTGACGGATGATACCGCCGTGCTCTTGGTCGGTGCCGGGCATGAAGCCGGGCACGTCGACGAACGTCAGGATGGGGACGTTGAACGAGTCGCAGAACCGGACGAACCGGGCGGCCTTCTCGGAGGCCTGGATGTCGAGCGTGCCGGCGTTGACCCGGGGCTGGTTGGCGACGATACCGATGGACCGGCCGTCGAGCCGGGCGAAGCCGATGACCATGTTCTTGGCGTACCCCTCCTGGACCTCGAAGAACGAGTCCTCGTCGACCACGCCGTCGATGACCCGCGTCATGTCGTAGGGCTTCTTGGGCTGGTCGGGGACGATGGACTTGAGCTCCTCGTCGCGGCGCTCGGGGTCGTCCCACGGCTCGACCCGCGGCGGGTCCTCGACGTTGTTCTGCGGGACGTACGACAGCAGTCGCCGGATGTCGTCGAGCGCCTCCTCCTCGCTCTTCTCGGCGAAGTGCGCGACCCCGGAGGTCGACTCGTGGGTCTTGGCGCCGCCGAGCTCCTCGAAGGTGACCTCCTCGCCGGTGACCGTCTCGATGACGTCCGGACCGGTGATGAACATGTGGCTGGTGTCCTCGACCATGAAGATGAAGTCCGTGATGGCCGGGGAGTACACCGCACCGCCGGCGCACGGACCCATGATGGCGGAGATCTGCGGGATGACGCCCGACGCCTCGGTGTTGCGCCGGAAGATCTCGGCGTAGCCGGCGAGCGACGAGACGCCCTCCTGGATGCGGGCGCCCGCCGAGTCGTTGAGGCCGATCACCGGCGCGCCGACCTCCATCGCCTTGTCCATCACCTTGCAGACCTTCTGGGCGAACACCTCGCCCAGCGACCCGCCGAAGACGGTGAAGTCGTGGGCGAACACGAACGTCTTCCGGCCGTTGACCTCGCCGTAGCCCGTGACGACGCCGTCGCCCTTGACCCGCTTCTCCTCCATGCCGAAGTTGTGACTTCGGTGGGTCCGGAGCTGGTCGAACTCGTTGAAGGTGCCGTCGTCGAGGAAGTAGTCGATGCGCTCGCGCGCAGTCATCTTGCCCCTGTCGTGCTGGGCCTCGATCCGGTCCTCGCCGCCGCCCTCCAGCGCCTCCTCGCGCAGGTCGCGCAGTTCGGCTATCTTGTCTTCCATCGTCATGGTCGTCGGTCCCTCCGATGGCGACTCATTGGGCGAGTTGAGGACTACTGGGCGGAAAAGGTTTCCTAAAAAGGAGCCCTTTGCTCGGGCTACCCGAGCAGCGAGACGCCCGCCAGCGCGAGCAGGTTCACCGCGAGCGTTCCGAGCAGGAAGAGGGGCAGAATCGTCCGCACGCTCCAGAGCCACGCCGGGCCGAGCGACCGGACGCCCGAGCCCGCGCCCTCGGAGAACTCGGCGACCGCGTCGGCGCCGAGCACCCACCCGACGAAGACGAGGAAGCCCGCGAGGCCCGCAGTCAGCATCAGGTCGACCAGCGTCCCGGAGACGAAGGTGAACAGCGCCGGCCGGAGCGCGTTGGCCGACCCGGTGACCAGGACGAGCCCCGAGAGCCCGAGGGTGGCGGCCCGGCGCGAGACGTCGTGCTCGTCGACGAGGTACGCCACCGGGATTTCGAGCATGCTGATCGACGAGGACAGCGCCGCGAGCACGATGACGCCGAAGAAGGTGATCGCGAGCACCTGGCCGAACGGGACCTGCGAGAACGCGCCCGCGAGGCTGACGAACAGCGCGCCGGGCCCGCCGCCGGCGGCCGGCCCCGCCAGTCCGCCGACCGTCGCGAACAGCAGCGGGAACACCACCAGGCCCGCGAGCACGCCGACGCCGGTGTTGAGCACCGCGATGGCGCCCCCGTCGAACGCGAGGCTGTGGTCCTCGTCCAGGTACGAGGCGTAGGTTATCATCGTCCCCACGCCCAGCGAGAGCGTGAACAGCGCCTGGCCGGCGGCCGCCCCGACAACGTCGAGGAGATTGGCCCGCAGGTACGCGCCGTCGAAGTCGAGGTAGAACGACAGGCCGGCGTCGGCGCCCGGCTGGGTCACGGCCCACCCCGCGAGCGCGATCAGCAGGACGACGATGGCGGGCATCATCACCTTGGTCGCCCTCTCGATGCCGTCCCGGACGCCGCCGACCACGACCAGTCCGGTGAGCGCGAGGAACGCGACGTGGAAGCCGACCGCGGAGGCGCCGAAGTCGATACTCTCGAAGTACGCTCCCGGCGATCCGAAGTACGCGCCGGTGAAGCTGACGAGGAAGTACCGGAGAATCCACCCGCCGACGACGCTGTAGAACGACAGCAGGACGACGGCGGTCGTGACCCCGAACAGCCCGACCGCGCCCCACGACTTCGACCCCGAGGAGAGCCGGTAGAGCGCGCCCGCCGGGTTGCGCTGCGAGCGGCGTCCGATGACGAACTCCGCGAGCAGTCCGGGGACACCGACTACCAGGATGATGCCCAGGTAGACGACCAGGAACGCGCTCCCGCCGTTCTCCGCGGTCATCCACGGGAAGCGCCAGACGTTGCCGAGGCCGACGGCGCTCCCGACCGCGGCCAGGATGAAGCCGAGCCGGGTGCGCCACGATTCGCGTGTCATTGCTACGCACTCACCAGGCGCGCGGTAAGAGGGTTTCGAGTTTGGAACCGTAGGTTCGAATATATAATCATTCTCGGCCGGAAATTCGCGGTTTGTCCGATGTCTCGCCGACCGCTCGGAGGAGGTTTGGTTACGATTCGTAGAATCCGGGCGAGAATACGGCGGTGCAGGCTACGAATCGTAACCGGAACCGCCGCTGGGGGCGATTCCGGGGGCTTCGCGAAACGGCTCGAAAACGAGGGCGGTCGACCGGCGTCGGCGCTAGAAGTACGCTCCGTTGGTCAGGCCGGTGTAGAGCGACTTGATGCCCAGGTAGAGCGTGACGGCGACCGCGATGGGCACGACGGTCCGGACCCACCACAGCCACCCGGTGGCGAACGACGAGCCGAGCGAGGAGCCCCGACCGAGTTCGTCGATCGACTCCACGTCGGCGATCCAGCCGACGAAGACCGCGAGCAGCAGCACCGAGATGGGGAGCAGGATGTTGAACACGAAGTCGTTGTAGAAGCCGAGCCACGACGTCCCGAACGTGGCGGGCACGCCGACGAGGCCGATGAGGACGCCCATCGCCACCGCGACCGGCGCGCGGCCGTAGCCGTAGTTCTCGCTGACGAACGACACCGGCACCTCCAGCAGGCTGATGGAACTGGAGAGGGCGGCGAACAGCAGGACGACGAAGAAGACGAACCCGATGATGCCGCCCGCCGGGAGGCTGCCGAACGCGCCGGCGAGCGCGACGAACGCCGTCCCGGCGCCGCCGCCGGCGCCCTCGGCCCCGCCCGTGGCGAACAGGATGGGGAAGACGACGAAGCCAGCGAGCAGCGCGACGAGGGTGTTGACGACCACGATGGCGCCGCCGTCGGCCGGCAGGCTGTCGTCCTCACCGAGGTACGACGAGTAGGCGATCATCACGCTGAACCCGAGCGAGAGCGTGAAGAACGCCTGTCCCATCGCGGGCGGGACGATGGACCAGAAGTTGTCGGCGAGGAGGCCGAAGTCCGGCGAGAGGTAGTAGCCGTACCCCGCGGACGCGCCGTCGAGGGTGGTCGCCCAGCCGGCGAGGCCGACGAGCAGGAGGAGGATGGCGGGGATCATGAACGTCGTCGCGCGCTCGATGCCGTCGGTGACGCCGGCCGCGACGATGCTGATGGTGATGACCATGAATACGGCGTGGGCCGCGATGGCGACGGGCCCGGAGGCGACGGAGGCGAAGTAGGTCCCGGCGTCGCCGAAGTACGCGCCGTTCGCGCTCCCGACGATGTAGTTGAGGACCCACCCGCCCACGACGCTGTAGAACGACAGCGTCACGAGCGATGAGAACACGCCGAGTCCGCCGGCGACCGACCACTGCCCGTAGCCGATGCTCCGGAACGCGGCGACCGGGTTCCGCTCGCCGCGCCGACCGATGACGAACTCGACCATCATCGTCGGGAAGCCGATGAGGACGACCGCGAGGAGGTAGACCACGAGGAACGCGGCGCCCCCGTTCGCCGCGGTCTGGAACGGGAACGACCAGATGTTCCCGAGCCCCACCGCGCTCCCGACCGCGGCGAAGATGAATCCGATTCGACTCGTCCAGGTTTCTCGTTCTGACATGGCGTACCACGGACTATCCGAACCGCGACTTAAAAACTGCCCGAAATCCGTCCAATCACCCCCGTTACTGGTCCGGATTTTTGGACATTTCACAGAAACTTTTTATGTGAAGGGATACCACCGCACACCGGCCGCGGTCGGTCGGGGCAGAGCGTTCGATCACGGCCGGGAGGACGCACTTCCGTCACGCGATTCGGGGCCGCCTACGGCGGCAGCGCGAGCGAATCGCTGGCCAGTTCCAGTTACGTGCCGAGTGTGGTTTCGTGGTGACGGCTCCACTACGCCTCGCCGTAGACGGGGACCGCCGCGCCGCTGGTGACCGAGGTGGCGTCCGAGCAGAGCGCGAGCATCGTCTCGGCGATGTCGGCGGGGTCGACCCACGCGTCGTGGTCGGCGTCGGGCATCATCTCGCGGTTCGCGGGCGTGTCGATGACGCTGGGCATGACCGCGTTGGCCCGGACCGCACCCTTCTCCTCCTCGGCGATGCTCTCGGTCAGCAGGCGGACGCCGGCCTTCGACGCCCGGTAGGGGGCGTCGCCCTCGCCGCCCTCCAGCGAGGCGCGGGCGCTGACGCTGACGATGGCGCCACGAGCGTCGTCACCGTCGCCAGCCCCGCCGTCGCCGTCGTCACCCGCGCCGTCGCCGCCCCCTCCGCCCTCACTGCTGCTCTCCCGGAGGTGGGGCAGCGCGTGCTTGGCGGCGAGGAACGTCGTCTTGAGGTTGACGTCGAACAGGAAGTCGAACGTGTCGGCGTCCGTCTCCGCGACCGGAGTGCCGCCGCGCCACGTCCCGGCGACGTTGATCAGGTAGTCGAGGCCGCCGTGGTCGTCGACGATCTCGGAAACCACGCGCTCGACGTCGGCCTCGTCGGTGAAGTCGCCCTCGTAGAAGTCGATGCGCTCGCCGGCGTCGAGTTCGGCGTCCTCGTCGTCGGGCGCCACCACGTCCGCGGCCGCGACGGTCGCACCCGCGTCCGCGAACGTCTCGCAGACCGCGCTGCCGAGCGCCCCGCTGGCGCCGGTGACCAGTACCACGCTGTCGCCGAAGTCGAAGCTGACGCTCATGGAAGCGGCGACGACGGACTCGACAATAAAGCCGGGGCCGGCCTACGGCTCGACGACCAGCTTGCCGAAGAAGCTGTTGTGCAGGACCGCCTCCTGGGCGTCGGCCGCCCGGTCGAGGTCGTACCGGTTCGAGATGCTTGGTTCGAGGTCGCCCGCCGCCAGCAGCCGCGACAGCTTCCCGAGCACCGCGGCGAAGTCGGGCGTGTTGAACATGCTCATCAGGTGGAGCTCCATCTCCCGGGACCTGGCCGCCGCGACGTTATCGAACCCGGCCTCGGGCTGCGTGTTGCCGATGCCGACGACCCGGACGCCCTGCCGGCCCACCTCGGCGTCGAGGTCGAGGTACTGGTCGAGCCGATGGTCGAGGACGACGTCCGGCCGGTCGGCCTCCACGACGGTCTCGGCCAGGTCGTCGCGGCCGTAATCGACGGTTACGTCGGCGCCCAGGTCCCCGAGTTGGTCGTGGTACTCCCTGGCAGCGGTGGTGACGACCCGGGCGCCCGTGGCGTCGGCGAGCTGGACCGCGACGTGGCCGACGCCGCCCGAGCCCCCGTGGATCAGGCAGGTCTCGGCCGGGTCGAGGCCGGCGTGGTCGACCAGCGCCCGCCACGCGGTCACGCCCACGAGCGCGACCGCCGCGCCCTCGGCGAAGTCGACGCCCTCCGGCAGGGGCGCGAGGCGGTCGGCCGGCGCGACCGCGTACTCGGCGTAGGTACCCTGGCGGTCGTTGCCGAGGCCGGTGCCGAACACCCGGTCGCCCTCGGCGAACTCGTCGACGTCCTCGCCGACGGCGTCGACGACGCCCGCGAGGTCCGACCCCGGAATCATCGGCAGTTCCGGAGGCTCGTAGCTGCCCTCCCGGAAGTAGGTGTCCACGGGGTTGACGCCCGCGGCCCGGACCGCGACCCGCACCTCCCCGGGGCCGGGGTCCGGTCGGTCGACCTCGTCGACTGTCAGCACGCTCGGTCCGCCGTGCTCGTGGTAGCGAACTGCTCGCATGGTCGGAGGGAGGGCGCCCCGGCGCATAAATGTGCGAGACGCGGGACGGGGCCGCCGGCGGTCGGGACGACTGACGACCGTGCGGTCGACCGCCCGGCGGACCCCGCCTAACGGCGGAAATCCGACGTTAACGGGCGGCGCCGGCGTTTAAGCTCCCGTATCTGACTTGATAGTCAGGTTATAACAAACCGGCTAGACGCAGAGGCTTCGCGGGAATGAGTTCGGAATCACGACGCGGGGAAAATCGAAGAGACGCGGCGCTGATGGCGGTACTGGTCGCGCTAGCGAGCGTGCTCGCGGGCGCGGGCGGCGCGGCCGCAGTCGCCGCCGAGGAGATAGGGACATCGGCGACAGACGCAACAGCTGCGCAGAACGGGGCGGACGTCACAGTTCCGCAGAACCGGGCGCAGGCCGGCGGCACGCTCTCGGGGACCATCGACCTCGCGAGCGCCGACACCGAGTTCGTCGGCGAGAGTTCGGAGGAAAAGGCCGGGTGGTCGCTGGCCAGCGTCGGCGACGTGAACGGCGACGGCCACGCCGACGTCCTGATCGGCGCGCCGTACAACGACGAGGGCGGCGACGACGCCGGCGCGGCGTTCCTGTTCTACGGGCCGGTCGACCGCGGCGACGTCGAACTCTCGGAGGCCGACGCGACCTTCGTCGGCGCCGCAGCGGGCGACAGAGCCGGCTACTCGGTCGCCGGCGGCGACCTGAACGGCGACGGCCACGCCGACCTCGTCGTCGGCGCGCCCGGCAACGACCGCGCCGCGACGGACGCCGGAGCCGCATACGTGATCTACGGCGGCGATTCGGTGACGGGAACGCACTCGCTCGCCGACGCCGACCTGGCGCTCGCGGGCGAGTCCGAGGAGGACAGGGCCGGCCTGTCTGTCGGCGTCGCGGCGAACCTGACGCGCGGCGACGGCGGCACGGTGCTGGTCGGCGCGCCCTACGAGGACGCCGGCGGCGACGACGCCGGCGCGGTCTACGCGGTCCTGGCCGCGGACGCGCCGACCGGGTGGGAGTCCCTCGACGACGCGAACGGGAAGTACCTCGGCGTGGAGGCGGGCGACAGAGCCGGCTGGTCGGTCGCCGACGCCGAGGACGCGAACGGCGACGGCTTCCACGAGATAGTCGCGGGCGCGCCGAGCGCCAACGCCAGCGCGCCGGACGCCGGCGCGGCCTACGTCGTCTCCGACGTGCTCTGGGCGGGCGACTCGGACCGCGACGGGGCGGGCACCGAGAGCCTCGCGGAAGCCGAGGCCCGACTCCTCGGCGAGGCGGCCGGCGACAGGGCCGGGTTCTCGGTCGCCACCGCGGGCGACGTGAACGACGACGGCCACGCAGACGTGCTGGTCGGCGCGCCGCGGAACGACGAGGCGGCCGAGAACGCGGGCGCGGCCTACGTCGTCCACGGCGAAGAGGGGCTGAGCGGCGACGTGAGCCTCGCGGACGCCGATTGGACGCTCCGAGGCGAAGCGGAGGACGACATGGCCGGGTGGGCGGTGTCCTCCGCCGGGTCCGGCGACGTCACCTGCGACGGCTACGCCGACGTCCTCGTCGGCGCGCCGTTCCACGACCCCGAGACCGGGAAGAACGCCGGTGCCGCCTACCTCGTCTACGGCGGGACCGGGGACCGGGACGCCAGCCTCGCGGACGCCGAAGCGACGCTGATCGGGGAGGAGAAGGGCGACCGCGCCGGTCGCGCGGTGTCGGACCTCGGCGACGCGACCGGCGACGGCCGCGAGGACGTCATGGTCGGCGCGCCGTACAACGACGACGGCGGCGAGGACGCGGGCGCGGCCTACCTCGTCCGCGGGAAGTGCCCCGTCGACGACGCGGAGACCACGACGACCACGACCACCGAGAAGGACGCCGAGGAACCGCTCCGCCCCGGGTTCGACTTCGACTGCGAGCGGGTCGCGGTCTGGGCCCACGACTACGACGCGGTGAAACTGACGTTCGCCGACGGGAGCGCCCAGAAGTTCACCGGCGACTACGAGGGGCGCCACACCTTCCAGGGGGTCGACGAGCACGACGACAAGGTCGTGAAGAAGGTCTACGTCTACCGGGGCGACGAGAAGGTCCACGAGGTGAATCCGCACTACGAGGACTGCATCGAGACGACGACGACCGAGGAGACGACCACCACGACCACCAAGGAGACCGAGACGACCACCGAAGAGACGACCACGACTACGACGAAGAAGACGCCCACGACGACCACCGAGAAAACGACGACCGAGACCCCGACGACAACTACCACGGAGGAGACGACGACCACGACGACCGAAACTACGACCACTACCAGCACGACGAAGGACACGACTACGACGACCACCACGACCGAGACGACAACCGAAGAAACGACGACCGAGGAGACGACCACGACAACGACTGAAGACACGACGACTACGACCGAGACCACGACAACCACCACGACTACGCCAACTGAGACGACGACAACGAAGGACACCACAACGACGACCACTACTACCACAGAAGAGACCACCACTACGACGACGACCACCACAACCACCACAACGACGACGGAGACGACTACGACGACCGAGAAGACTACTACTACGACCGAGGAGACGACCACGACCACTACGACAACGGAGACAACAACCACGACAACGACAACTACCACGACCACTACCACAACAGAGACGACGACCACGACCACCACAACCACAACTACGACCACCACGACTCAGGACGATCGCGGCGCGATCAGCTTCATTGCGTTCTGCGTCGAGGGCGGGGAGCAACAGGGCAACGACCCCTGTCCGGACGGCGAGAGCCTGCTGGTCAAGTTCAATTGGAACGGCAACGCCTTCGTCCCCGAGGGCGGCGACTCCGAGGGCGTGACGGTGACCGTGACCGAGTTCAAGGACGGCGACCCGAGCGAGCCGGTCGAGGCGACCTGGACCTCCCAGCAGGAGATCTCCACGGTCGTCGTCAAGTCGAGCACTGACGAATGCGAGTACCCCGGCGGGAACGGCGGCATCGTCGAGTCCTGCGGCCCGCCGCCCGGCCAGCAGTCCCAGGGCGACCCGACCGGCGTCGCCTTCGTCGGCGTCGCGGGCGCGGCAATCGCGCTGGCGCACCGCCGCGAGAGCCGGCAGCGGCGCGAGGAGTACGAGGCCCACGAGCAGGGCGGGCGGACCGAGTCGAGCGAGAACCGCGAGGAGTAGCCCGACGCTCAGAGGTAGTCGTCCAATTTCTCGGCGCTGAGTGCCAGATAATCGAAGTCGAAGGTGTACACCTCGACCGAGACCGTCCCGGTCCAGCCCTCGCGGAGGGGTGCCAGCGCGGTCTCGAAGTCCAGCGTCCCCGACCCCGTGGGGACGTGTTCGTCGGCGGCCTCGCGGGCGTCGTTGACGTGGACGTGCGAGACGCGGTCGCCCCGATTTTCCAGGAAGTCCGCGGTGGCCTCGGCGTCCAGCCCGTCGACGCGGGCGTGGCCGGTGTCGAGGGTCGCGGCGGCCTCGGTCTCTTCGAACACGCGGTCGAGGTGGTGGATCGTGAACGGGACGCCCGGCAGGTTCTCGACGCAGATCTCGATCCCGCGGTCGGCCGCGAACCGGTCGAGGATTCTGATCGAGTCGAGCAGGTGGGGCGCGATCTCCTCCAGGTCCCACTCGGGCGGGCCGGCGCTGGTGCCGGCGTGGAGCACTGCCTTCTCGGCGCCCATGTCGGCGGCGACCTCGATGCAGGCGCGCTGCTCGGCCAGCGCGCCCTCCCGGACCGGGTTCCGGGGCGACCCGATCTCGATGCCGACGAACGGGAGGTGGACCAGCAGGTCCAGTCCCTCCTCGGCCGCCGCCGACGCGACCGCGTTCGGGTCGAGGCGGGTGCGCTCGGTCGCACCGTCCATGTAGAGCTCCGCGAAGTCGAACCCGACGTCGGCCGCCTGCCCGAGCGCGTCCTCCCACGGCACCGCCCCGGTGTGAGTCTGGGTGACGTACCCCCGGCGGACGCCGTCGTCGGTCCCGTCGCTCACCTCGGGTCGCCTCCCCGCACCGGGCGCGCCGCCGCGCCGTCTTCGGCCGACGTGGCCGCGTCGACGAACCGCGTGAGGGCGCCGGCCGACGGGGCGACCAGCGACGGCTCGACGTCGCTGAGTTCGACCTCGGTCCGGGTCGCGTCGCCGGTCAGCACGCAGACCGACTCGCAGCCGACGTTCTCGGCGAGCGCGACGTCGGTCTCCAGTCGGTCGCCGACGACCGCGACGTCCGTCGGGGCGTACCCCTCCTCGTCGAGGACGTGGTCGATCATCTCGGCGTTGGGCTTGCCGAAGACGCGGGCGGGCGACCGGTCGGTCGCCCGCTCTATCATCGCGGCGATGGAGCCGGCGTCGGGAACGAACCCCTCGGCCGTCGGGCAGACGGTGTCCGGATGGGCCAGCAGGAATGTGGCGCCGTCGCGGACCGCGAGGGTCGCCTTCCGGGCCTTCTCGTAGGAGAGCTCCGTGTCGAATCCCACGACGACGTACTCGGGCGCGTCGGCGCCCGAGCCGGGGTCATCGACGACCGGGACCTCGCGGTCGGCCAGCGCCTCGCGCATCGTCTCCGTGCCGAGAACGTACGTCTCGCCGGCGTCGGCCGACCGGAGGTACTCCAGCACGCCGTCGGTCGAGAGCAGCACGTCCTCGGGCAGCGCCGAGACGCCGAGGTCCGAGAGCCGCTCGGCGTAGTCGTCCTTCCACTTCGAGGAGTTGTTGGTCAGGAAGTAGACGTCGACGTCCGCGGCCCGCAGCGCCTCGACGAGCCGGTCGGCGCCCTCGACGAGCTCGTCGTCGAGGTAGATGGTCCCGTCGAGGTCGAAGAAGATCGCCTCCTTGGTCGCGAGGTTCGAGAGCGCGCCGAACCGGAGGTCCGCCTCCGCGAGGTCGTCGGGGTCGTCGACCTCGAGCCAGTCGTACGAGCCGACCTCGACCGGCTCGACGTCGTGGGTCCGGTTCCGGACGACCTCGTCGATGGCGAGTTCGGTCCACTCGCCGTACTCCTCGTCGCGCTCGATGGTCCGGGTGATCTCGGCGAACAGCTTGCTCGAGAACGCCTCGGAGAACCGGTAGACGTCGTTGGAGATGCCGTGCGCCACGTCGGGGGGCACGTCCTTGGCGATGTGGCTCACGTGGCCGTCCTCGTCGACGGTGATCTTCATCGCCTCCTCGGAGTAGGTGTCGGGGTCGCACGCCACCGCGCTGTCGGCGTCGGCCGCCACGAGGTCGGCCAGCAGCCCGGGCTCGAAGACGGCGTCGCCGTTGCTCAGGACGAACGGCTCGCCCGCGACGGCCTCGCGGGTGCGGTACAGCGAGTACATGTTGTCCGTGTTCGCGTACACCTCGCTCTCGACGACCGACACGTCCAGGCCGGGGTGGGCGTCCGCGACCTCGTCGCAGAGCGCCCGGACGTCGTCCGCGAGGTAGCCGGCGACGACGGTCACGTCCGTCACGCCGGCCTCGGCGTAGGCCCGGAGCTGGCGCGCGAGCACGGGCGTCCCGCCGATGGAGACGCAGCTTTTCGGTTCGTGGAGCGTGAGAGGGCGTAGACGAGACCCGATGCCGGCAGCTAAGATGACTCCTTTCATAGCAACACTGCACCATACCAGCACGTAGACGTCAATAACCTTGATGGCCTCAATATATCCGCTTCACGAGTGAAATAAAACAGGTAAGCGAAGAGGCAGAACGGCCACAGCTCGAAACAGCCGATGCGGCCGACCTCAGGGCTCGGAGTCGGCGTCGGCGACCGCGCCGGCGTCGGACGTGTCGCCGAACTGGAGGACGCCGGGGTAGTCGGCGATGACGCCGTCGACGCCGGCTCGCCGGAGCTGGTCGGCCTCGTACCACCGGTCGACGGTCCAGGCGTTGACCGCCCGGCCCTCCTCGTGGGCGGCCGCCACGATGTCGATGTCCTCGTAGGGGCCGAGCGAGCCGTACTCCGCGTTGAACAGCGGCGTCCCCGCGATCATGTTCCACGGCGGGTGGACCGCCTCGGCGTCGTACCGCCGCGCGACCTCCATCCCGTCGGCGATGGAGTCGGCCAACACGACCGCCACCGGAACGGAGGGGTCGACCTCGCGGACCGCCGCCAGGGCGCCCTCCGCGAACGACGAGACCAGCACGTCGTGGTCGTACGCCGCGAGCGCGTCGAGGACGTCCGCTGCGAACTCGCGCCAGAGGTCGGTCTGCTCGTCGCGGTCCTCGGGGGGAAGGTTCTCGCGCGGTCGAATCTCGGCCGAGCCCGGGTTCTTGAACTCGACGTTGACGCCGACCGCCGGGGGAAGCGCGTCGAGGACGTCCGCCAGGGTCGGAACCGGCTCGCCGGTGCCCAGGACCTCGAGGTCCGCGAGGGTCTCGTACGGCGTCTCCCACACCTTCCGGTCGGCGAGGTCGTCGGGGGCGTCGGTGAGTCGGCCGAGGTCGTAGTCGTGGAACGCGACGATCTCGCCGTCGGCGGTCGGCATCACGTCCACCTCGACCATCTCGGGCGGGCCGCCGAGCGCCGAGGTCGCCGTCGCCTGTTCGACCGCGGCCACCGTGTTCTCGGGGTAGACGCCCGCGAATCCGCGGTGCGCGATGAGCGATACGTCGGTGCTGTCGGTCGTCGCCTGCCGGGTCGTTGCGCTCGTTCGTTCCATAGTGTGCGGTGGCGCTTCCGGGGACCGGAGGAAGCACCGCTGCCACCCTTGGCCGGGGGTTTCGACCTGCCGGACTTCAACTTTTCTCTCTGAATATACATACCGGTACGGAACGGCATAGAGACGACAGACGTCGCCCGAAACTACGTAGTCGACCGCCCTCACCGACTTTCGGCGTTCCGGACCGCGAGGCGCCGCCGGACGAGTCGGGCCACCGCCGCCGACCGCGAGGTCGGGGGCGCGCAGCCGGTCGAACGACCGGAATCTGTGGTTGCCTTGCCCTCCGGAGATTTCGTTCCTCCCACGGTCGCCGGGTCGGCCCCGAGGAGTCGCTCGCGAACCGCCGCGCGACGGTCGGCGTCGGGGTCGTCGGTCGGGTCGAGCGCCCGGTCGAGGCCCGCCAGCAGGCCGTCGAACGTCCGGGCGACCGGGCCCGGGGCGACCGACTCGTAGTCGAAGTAGAACCCGCGGCGGGCGCGGTACTCGTCGAGGTCGTAGGCGTGGAAGACGACCGGCCGGTCGAGCAGGAGGTAGTCGAAGTAGATCGACGAGTAGTCGGTGACCAGCGCGTCGGCGTGCCGGAGGAACGGGTAGACGTCGGCCCCTTCGGGTAATTGGACCACCTGCCGGAGGCCGTCCGGGAGGGCGACGGTGTCGCGGGGATGGGTCTTGACGACGAGCGTCGCGGCGCGCTCGGCGAGGAACGCGTCGAGGGCATCGAAATCGAGGCGGTCGGCGGGCGACTCGTCGGTCCACTCCCGGAACGTCGGGAGGTAGAAGACCAGCGACTGGTCCGTTGCGAGGGCGCGGATGCGCGCCAGCGCGCCGCCGTCGAGGCCGATCCCCTCGCCCGGAATCGGCCCGAAGAGCGCGTCGTTTCGCGGATACCCCGCGAGCACCATGCGGTGACGGTCGATGCGAAGCCCCGACGCGAAGGCGTCGGCCACGCCCGCGCCGGGAACGGTGAGGAGGTCGAACTCCCCCGCCATGTCGGCGTGGCCCGCCCGGACCGCCGCCGGGAGGTCCCGGAAGCCGGCGTCCCACGAGATGCGCTTGAGGGGGACGCCGTGCCAGAGCAGGACGGTGAACGCGCCCGCGGTGGCGGGCATCGCGAGGTCGCGGTGGCCCTGCGTCAGGAAGACGGCGCCCGCCCGGAGCGTGAGCAGGAGGCCGCGGGGCGAGCAGGAGCGGTACGCCTCGAAGCCCGCCGCCTGGAGGGTGCGCACGACGTCTGGGTCCTTCGAGAGCCAGACCGGCCGGATTTCGGGATGGTCGGCAGCCACGTGGAGGAAGAGGTACTTGGCGTTGTCCGCGAACGCCGACCCGCCGCGCGCGCCGAAGACCCACAGCGAACTGTCGCGGTCGAACGGCACCGCTGCCGGGTCGATGCCCGACACCCGGTCGCGGACGGAGTCGGCGGCCGCGACTCCGCGGAACAAGCCCCACTGAGCGAGAAACGACCCGTGGCCCGCGAGCGACGACCCTTCGCTCGCGGCGGCCGCGAGCGCTCGGACCGCCGCGGAAGCGCGCTCGGTCGGTTCGGCGACGCGCCCGGTCAGGTCCATCGGTCCGTCTCTGCGGTCGGCGGCACTCGGAGAATCATCGTCCCCACGAACGAGACGCGCCGACAAAAAGGCCGTCCGGTGTGCGTCACGTCGTCCCGCGGGCCGCGTTCTGAGACGCGCGGGCGAACCGGCCCGCGGGTGACCGGGTACCGCGGTACCGAGTACCCGTCGGCGACCGAATATCGTGTTACCGAGCACCCCGCTGGCGACCGGGCATCGTGTCACCGAGTACCGCGAGACGCGTTCTCGGTGGATTCGGGCTTTAGCAGGCCTTATAACCGCAGACCCGCCACACGGAGTCAATGAGCTACAAGATCGGTCTCGTGGGCAAGCCCTCGGTGGGCAAGTCCACGTTCTTCAACGCCGCGACGATGAACGACGTCCCGGAGGGCGCCTACCCGTTCACGACCATCGACCCCGCCGTCGGCGAGGCGTACGTCCGGGTCGACTGCGCCGCCCCGGAGTTCGACGAGGAGTGCACGCCCAACGTCGGCTTCTGCGAGGACGGCACCCGGTTCGTCCCGACCAAGCTCGTCGACGTGGCGGGACTGATCCCCGGCGCCCACGAGGGCGCGGGCCTGGGCAACCAGTTCCTCACCGACCTCAACGAGGCCGACGTGCTGGTCCACGTCGTCGACTTCTCGGGCACCACCGACGTCGAGGGCGAACCCACCGAAGGCCACGACCCCCGCGAGGACATCGACTTCCTCGAGGACGAGCTCGACATGTGGTACCTCGAAGTGCTGGAGAAGGGCATCCGGCGCTACGAGAGCGGCTACGACGGCAACGACGACGACATCGAGGTCGAACTGGCCGAGCAGATGAGCGCGTTCCGGACCAACAAGGACGAGATCAAGCGCGAGATCCTGTCGCTCGGCCTCGACCTCGACCCCGCGACCTGGGACGACGCGGACCGCGAGGAACTGGCCCGCGAGATCCGCAAGACGACCAAGCCGATGGTCGTCGCCGCGAACAAGATGGACACCCCCGAGGCGCAGGCGAACTTCGAGGAGATCGCGAGCGACCCCGCGTACGACCACCTGACGGTCGTCCCCGTCTCGGCCCACGCCGAGAAGGCGCTGAAGAAGGCCGACGAGCAGGGCGCGGTCGACTACCGACCCGGCGACGCCGACTTCGAGATCGTGAGTGACGTCTCGGGCGAGCAGCGCGAGGGCCTCGACGCCATCGAGTCGTTCGTCGCGGAGTTCGAGGGCACCGGCGTCCAGCGCGCGCTCGAGACCGCGCTGTTCGACGAACTCGGCGTCGTCCCCGTCTTCCCGGGCGGCGCGAACGGCCTCGGCAACGAGAACGGCGAGGTGCTGCCCGACTGCTTCCTGCTGCCCGAGGGCGCGACCGCCGAGGAGTTCGCCCACCACATCCACTCGGACCTCGGCGAGGGCTTCCTCCACGGCATCGACTGCCGGAGCGACCGGCAGGTGGGCGCCGACCACCGGCTCGACGACCGCGACGTCATCGACATCGTCTCGACGAACTGACCGGGACTGCGCCGCGACCCGGAACGTTTCGGCGGATTGACTCGCTCCGACCGATTAATGATGTCGGACGACGAGCCAGCCCGCATGGGGCAGCAGCACCGGTTCAACGGCGACGCCGGCGTCCTCCACCGCCGGGCGGTCAGGACCCCGCTCCCCGACGAGGAGGCCGAGCGGGTGTTCCACGAGAACATGATGACCGTGGCCGACGCCCGCGAGCGCAAGGCCGACCTGCTGGCCGACCCCGACGTCTCGGTGCTGGACGCCTTCGAGACCGAGTACGAGCGGGTCGCCGAGAGCTTCGAGCGCCGGCTCCGCCGGACCGCGGGCGACGACTACGAGGGCGCGGCGATGGCGTACAATCGCGGCGAGCGCGACGACCGGGTCGGCGAACTCGCCGCGTACTACTACGAGGGCCTGTGGCGGATGCAGCAGCGGACCACCGTCACCGACATGCTGTTCTTCCCGGTCATCTGCCGGTACCCCGACAGCTTCACGACGAACGTCCGGTTCGCCAGCGGGTACGTCACCGACGAGTCGGTGGTGTACGAGTCGCCCGCGCACCTCTCGGAGGAACTGGACGCCGACCACGCCGAGACTTACTACGCCGAGAGCCGGTACACCCAGAAGCGGGCGGCCGAGTACATCAGGGAGACCGCCCATATCATCCGCGAGGAGTTCCCCCATCCGGACGAGTCCTCGTCCGCGGAGCGCGAGTACGGCGGCATCGTCTCGGCGGGCGGGCGGCAGGGGTCGGTCTTCTCGGCGATGCTGAAGCGCGTCGACCCGGACCCCGACCGGTTCGACGACCCGGTCGAGGCGCCGACCCTGGTCCGGGAGGGCGAAGCGGCCCGACGCACCGAGCGGGAGCTGCTCCCGGACGGCGAAGTGCTCGTCTGACCCGACAGGTCCGGACTCGGTCGGGAGAGCCCTGCCGGCGCCCCGGTCGCGCCGTCCGGCCGGCGCGTTAAATTCGTCCGACACGTTTTTCGTGCGACCCCGAGAAGCGACCGTATGGCCGGAGACGCGCGCTGTCCCGACTGCGACGTGTCGCTCGAGGAGGCCGACCTCTTCACCGGGACGGGCGAGTTCCGGGTTCGAACCGACGCCGAGGGCGACGACGTGTTGGCCGCGGTCGGCGTCGCGACGACGCTCGACGTGACCCCGCGGCGCTGTCCGGAGTGCGGCCTCGTCCGCCTGTACGCCGAGGAGTAGCCGTCGGCGCGACGGTCGCGAACCGGACGAAGCGGCGGTGCGAGGTCGGCGCAGGCGACGCGGCACGGAGTCGGCGTTCTGATACTACGCTTGCGCGGGTCGAATCCGGGGTGCGCCACGCCGGGACCGCCGGGAGGAGGTCACCGGGGGTCGGCGTTCTCGCTCGGGTCCGAGGGGTCGAGCAGGCCGCGTCGGGCGGCCACGTCGAGGGGGACGCTGCTCGCCCGGGGCGAGAGCGTCACCGTGTTGGTCACGGCGTCGAGTTCTATCAGTTCCGCGTCGAGCAGTTTCGGGAGGTGGACGTGGTGAAGACCGACGAGTGACGCCGCGTCGTCGGTCGCGGGCGGCCCGGTCGCGCCGGAGGAGTCCGCCTCCACGACGCCGATCTCGGCGGCCAGGTCGGTGACCGGGACCGGGTGCGGGTGGCCCAGCAGGTGGCGGAGGACGATTCTGCGGTGGGGGTGGGAGAGCGTGCTGTACAGGACGTCGAGGTAGTCGTCGGTCGCGGTGTCGTTGGGACTCATCATCGCGGACAGTACCGAAGAGCGGCCGGACTGGGAAGGCAGTGTCTTTGAGTGATAATGGTCTTCAAATACGCCCCCTTATGCGTTCGGGTCACTGCTCCTCGGCCGACGGGTGGAAGAGGACGTGCCGGAGGACCGCGTCGGTCGCGCGCCGGATTCGCTCGGAGACCGCCTGCTCGGAGACGTCGAACTTCGCTGCGAGTTCCGCGAGGCTGACCTGGCGGGGAACATCGAAGTAGCCGCGGCCGACGGCCTCGACCAGCGTCTCGTGCTGGACCTCGGTCAGGCCGTGAAGGTCCCTCGCCGCCGACCGGTCGTCGAGCGCGTAGACCCGGTTCAGTCGGTACGTGATGCCGTGGTCCGCGCAGTAGTTGTGGAACGCGGCGAGCCCGGAGTGGTCCTCGAAGCGGATCCGGAACGTCCACTCGTCGTCGCCGTACGCCTCCAGGATGGTCGCCTTCGTCTCGGTGATGCCGTGGATGAGCTGCTCGGCGGGCTCCTCCCACTCGATCTTGTAGAGCGCGCTGTCCGGAAGCCGGTCGAGGACGGCGAACGACCTGACGTGGGGGTTCGTCTCCATGGTCGACTCGAACGTCGAGAGGTCGTCGCCGTGGCCCCAGACGTACGGCATGACCCGCTTCTCGGCCGGGACGACGCGCTCGAGCTCGACCGAGAGGTTCGGGTGCTCGGCGATGAGTCGGCCCAACAGGAACTCGTCGGCGTTGATGGTGAACTCCGCGACGACGCTCATACGGGGCGGACGGGCCGGACCGCAAAAACCGCTCGCCTACCTGCGTTTGCTCTGCCGTGCTTCGGGGCCGAAGAATCCACCCGATAGGAATTTACCCCGGGATGCGAACTAGTACCATGGACAGTGCGCTCGACGAGATCGAGTTCCTCGTGCGCTCGGAGCACCGCGTCGCGGCCGTCGGTGCGCTGGCCGAGCGCCCGCGCAGTCGGGCGGCCCTCCGGCGGGCGACCGGCGCGTCGTCGTCGACCGTCGGCCGCCTGCTGCGCGAGTTCGAGAGCCGGGGCTGGGTCGTCCGTGACGGCGGCGAGTACCGGATGACGACCGAGGGGGAGTTCGTCGCCGAGGAGGTCACGAGCCTGCTCGACCGGATGGAGACCAGACAGCAGCTCCGCGACGTGGCGCGGTGGCTGCCGACCGAGAAGCTCGGCATCACCATCGAGGCGTTCTCCGAGGCGGTCGTCACCGTCGTCGACGAGGCGGAGCCGTACCGGCCCGTCCGCCGCTACGACGCCCTGATGGAGGACGCCGAGGCGATGCGGGCGTTCGGGACGCCGACGCTCAAGTCGGCCAACGCTGGCGCGCTCTTCCGGAACGTCCGGGCCGGCATGGACACCGAGATCATCTACCCGACGCCCATCGTGGAGGCGGTGCTGGAGTGGTCGCCGGAGGCGGCGGAGGAGGGGCTCGCGAGCGGCAACCTCACCATCATGCTCCACGACGGGCTGCCGTGCGGGCTCACCGTCTTCGACGACCGGGTCGCGCTCACGGGCTACGACCCCGACACCGGCATGCTGCGGGCGATCGTCGACACCGACGCCGCGGAGGCCCGCGAGTGGGCGACCGAACTCTACGACACCTACCGGGAGGAGGCTCGGCCCCTCGACGCGGAGGCGGTCGAGGTCGACTCGGGCGCGACGTGACGCCACGACGGTCCGACGCGTAGCCCGAGCGGAGCGCCGGCGCGCCCGGTCGGTCGGTGCACCAGGTGCACGCGTTGCAGCGCCCGAGTGAAACCCACTCGGTGGGCGGATTGCATCAGATAGCTAGGTGTCGGTGCTGACCGTCCCTACTCGGGGAGCTGACCGACAATGACGACAGACGCGCGAACGGCCCGAGACCCGATCGACGAAGCGAAACTGGACGAACTCATGGAGACGGCGCTGGTCGACTTCGGCGCGACGTTCCACGCCGCGCTGGTCGGCATCGGCGACGAGCTCGGCCTCTACGCGGCGCTGGCCGACGAGGGGCCGCTCTCGTCCGACGGGCTCGCCGCGGCCACCGACACCGACGAGCGCTACGTCCGCGAGTGGCTGCGCTCGCAGGCCGCCGGCGGGTACGTGACCTACGACGCCGAGACCGACCGCTACCACCTCTCGCCCGAGCAGGCGTTCGTCCTGGCCGACGACGACAGCCCGGTGTTCGTCCCGGGCGCGTTCCAGATCGGCACCGCCGCGATAGAGAGCGAGTCGAAGCTCGCCGAGGCGTTCCGCACGGGCGAGGGCGTCGGCTGGCACGAGCACGACGACGGCGTGTTCCACGGCGTCGAGCGCTTCTTCGCGCCGGGCTACGCGGCCGAACTCGCGAGCGACTGGTTGCCGGCGCTCGACGGCGTGGAGGCCAAATTGGAAGACGGCGGCCGCGTCATCGACGTGGGCTGCGGCCACGGCGCGCCGACCATCATCATGGCCGAGGCGTACCCGAACTCCGCGTTCGTGGGCGTCGACTACCACGAGGAGTCGATAGATGTGGCACGGGAGCGCGCCGAGGAGGCGGGAGTGTCCGACCGCGTCACCTTCGAGGTGGCGATGGCTAAGGAGTACGAGGGCACCGACTACGACCTCGTCACCACCTTCGACTGCCTCCACGACATGGGCGACCCGGTCGGCGTCGCGGCCCACGTCGCGGGGACCCTCGCCGACGACGGGACGTGGATGGTCGTCGAACCCTACGCCGAGGACCGGGTGGAGGAGAACCTGAACCCGCGGGGCAGGGCGCTCTACTCGGCCTCGACGATGCTCTGCACGCCGAACTCCATGAGTCAGGAGGTCGGCTACGGACTGGGGGCGCAGGCCGGCGAGGCGAAGCTCCGCGAGGTGGTGACCGAGGGCGGGTTCACCCGGTTCCGCCGGGTGGCCGAGACGCCGTTCGACATGGTGTTCGAGGCGAAGCTGTGACCGTGCGCGGCCTTCGAGAAGGCGGCGCCGCGGCGACGGCCGGCCGACCCCGATTCGGCGCGACCGGCGACCTCGGACGGCAGTGACCGCTCCATGCCGATTCCGATACTACTAACTCTCGCACGGGGAAAGTAGCACGCGAGCCAATAATGAGACTGCACGAGTATCAGGCGAAGAGCGTCTTCGCCGATGCAGGGATTCCGACGCCGGACGCGACCCTGGCGTCGTCCGTAGACGAGGTCGTCGAGGCCGCCGAGGACATCGGCTACCCGGTCGCCGTCAAGGCCCAGGTGCACGTCGGGGGCCGCGGGAAGGCCGGCGGCATCAAGCTCGCCGAGAGCCGCGAGGAGGCCGAGCAGGTCGCCGACGAGATCATCGGCATGGACCTGAAGGGCTACCGCGTCGAGCGCGTCCTCGTCGAGGAGGCGGTCGACTTCAAGAACGAGCTCTACGTCGGCGTCACGATGGACCGCGGCGAGGGCAAGCCGGTCGCGATGGTCTCGGCCAAGGGCGGCGTCGACATCGAGCAGGTCGCCGAGGAGGACCCCGACGCCATCGCACGCGAGCACGTCGACCCGGCGTTCGGGATGCATCCCTACCAGGCCCGCAAGGCGGTCTACGACGCGGGCGTCCCCCGCGAGGTCGCCTCCGACGTGGCCTCGATCCTGACCACGGTCTACCAGCTCTGGGACGACCGCGACGCCAGCGAGGTCGAGATCAACCCCGTCATGATCACCGAGGACGACGAGGTCGTCGCGGCCGACGCCGTGATGAACATCGACGACGACGCGCTGTTCCGCCAGCAGGACCTCGCCGAGATGGAGGAGGAGGCCTACGAGGACGACCTCGAACGCAAGGCCGGCGAGTACGGCTTCGACTACGTCCGGCTCTCCGGTAACGTCGGCATCATCGGCAACGGCGCGGGCCTCGTGATGACGACGCTCGACCTCGTGGACTACTACGGCGGCAAGCCCGCCAACTTCCTCGACATCGGGGGCGGCGCGAAGGCCGAGCGGGTGGCCAACGCGCTCGACATGGTGTTCTCCGACGAGAACGTCGACGCGGTCGTGTTCAACATCTTCGGCGGCATCACCCGCGGCGACGAGGTCGCCAAGGGCATCAACGACGCGCTCGGGCAGTTCGACGAGATCCCCAAGCGCGTGGTCGTCCGACTCGCCGGCACCAACGCCGAAGAGGGCCGCGAGATCCTGAACGACGACCTCGTCACGGTCGAGGAGACCCTCGAGGACGCGGTGCAGCGTGCGGTCGAATTTTCCGAGGAGGAAGCACAATGAGCGTTCTAGTCGATTCGGACACCAGAGTCGTCGTACAGGGCATCACCGGCGGGGAGGGCAAGTTCCACGCCGAGCAGATGATGGAGTACGGCACCAACGTCGTCGCCGGCGCGGTGCCGGGCAAGGGCGGCCAGGAGGTCGCCGGCGTCCCGGTGTACGACACCGTCGACGAGGCCGCCCGCGAGGAGGACGCCGACGCCTCGGTCGTCTTCGTCCCGCCCGCGTTCGCGGCCGACGCCGTCTTCGAGGCGCTGGACGCGCCGCTCGACCTCGTGGTCGCCATCACCGAGGGCATCCCCGCCCAGGACATGAGCAAGGTGTACAAGCGCCTGGGCGAGGTCGACACCCGTCTCATCGGGCCGAACTGCCCGGGCATCATCACTCCCGGCGAGTCGAAGCTCGGCATCCTGCCCGGCAACATCTTCGAGTCGGGCGACGTGGGCCTGGTCTCGCGGTCGGGCACCCTCACCTATCAGGTCGTCGACAACCTCACCTCGCGGGGCGTCGGCCAGACCACCGCCATCGGCATCGGCGGCGACCCCATCATCGGCACCGACTTCACCGACGCGCTCGAGCTGTTCGAGAACGACCCTGACACGAAGGCGGTCGTGATGTGCGGCGAGATCGGCGGCGAGGACGAGGAGGAGGCCGCCCGGTTCATCGCCGAGAACATGGACACGCCGGTCGCGGGCTTCATCGCGGGCCGGACCGCGCCGGAGGGCAAGCGCATGGGCCACGCCGGCGCCATCGTCTCGGGTAGCGGCACCGGCACCGCCGAGAGCAAGATCAACGCGCTCAACGACGCGGGCGTCCCGGTCGGCGACACCCCCAACGAGGTCGCCGACCACATCGAGGACTTCCTGTAGCGCGACCGCGCCCGGTCCCCCGTTCTGCCGGGGGCGTCCGGGTTCTCCGTCCCGGTCCGGGCGCTCAGTTCTGCCGTTTCGCAACCCCGTCAGGGTCTCTTTCCTGACTCGGTACCCCCGTCGCTGCTACCGTTTAGTTCTTCGCGTCGGGGCACTCGCGGACACGGGCACAGCCCTTAGGTGCGCCACGCCCCAATCGGACGTATGGAAGCACCAACTCCGCTGGAGTCCGCGGCGGACGAACGAGAGGACGTCACCATCGCTCGACGCGGGTACGAGGGGGAGAACGTCCTCGTCGTCGACTTCGGCCCCGGCGTCGAGGCCAAACTGGACGTCGTGGGCGAGACCGGCATCGTCGTCGCCGGCGACCGCCAGTTCGAGTTCGAGATGCCCGAGGACGCCACCGACGTCTCCACCAACGCCGGGATGCTCATCATCCGGGAGTAGCGTCGGCCGGGCCGTTCTACCGAGCGAGTCCGATTTTTCCGCCGAGGCGTCACCCGTCAGTCGTCGTACCGTCGGTCGGTTCCGACTCGTCGATCGTTCCAGTACCGTCAGCGGTCGCCGAACCGTCGACCGGAGGCGATCCGGAGTCGCCAGCCGTCGGCTCGGAATCACCGGCCGGCGACCCCGCCCGCGCCTTCTTCGTCCAGCGCTCCTCGACCAGGCTGTTGCCCAGGACCAGCGTGTCGCCGCCGTCGACCGCCAGTCTGGTCTTCCGGAGCCCGATCTCGCGGACCACGCCGGTCTCGTCGGCGGTGACCACCGCGTCGCCGGGTTCGAAGTCGGGGTCCCGCAGGAGGTAGACGCCCGAGACCGTGTCGGCGATCATGTCCGAGAGCGCGTAGCTCACCCCGAGCGCGACGAACCCCGTGGCGGTCCCGAGGCTGGCGGCGACCTCGCCCATGCCGAGGATCTTCAGGAGCGCGAGCGCCGCGCCGAACCACATGAAGACGCCGGCGACCGCGGCGAACAGGTCGGCGACGAGTTCGTCGGCGTAGACGCGGTCGAGCGCCGACCGGACCAGCGACAGCGCGACCCTGATGCCGGCGTAGGCCACGACGAAGAACAGGAGCGCCGTGACGAACGTCGGAATCGCGTCGACGAACCCGGCCCGGAGTTCCGCGAGCGACTCCGCGACGATTCCCCCGAACCCTCCGCCCTGTGAGACGTTCATATTCGGCCATTCTCCGCCCCGTGACAAGAACGCTCGGGCGGGACGCTCCGGCGAACGTGCGTGCAGTCGAGAGAACAAGGTCTGCTATCGAGACGGCGGTTCGAGGCTGGCTACCGATTCAGTTCGCCGAGACACTGCCCGCAGTACTTCGCGCCGGTCATGTTCGACGCGCCGCAGGTCGAGCAGGTGAACGCGCCGAGCGCGTAGTCGTCGGCGGTCGAGGCGGGAGCGTCGGCCGTCGACGCGGGGTCGTCGTCCGCGTCCGCTCCGCGTCCGTCGGCGCGGATCGGGCCGCGGTTCAGCGCCTCGGCGGCGGCGTTCGAGACGTCCCGCGGGGCGTCGTCGCGTTCGGCCAGCGCCAACAGTAGGGCGTCGTCGCGCATCTTCTCGAGGCCGCGCATCATGGCGAGGAACAGCACCGTCGGCCCGGCGATCACCAGGCAGGCGACCATCAGTCGGAGGGCGAGGTTCATGTTCGACTGGCGTGAGCATCCCCTATTAATTCTACCGGTTCATTGAAGTGGCTCGCCTGCGAGGCTACGCGTCCGCGGACGACCCTTCCCGCTCGGCGAACGACCAAATCACCGAGGGCTGGCGGCGGGCGGGGCGTCGAAAGAGGACGAGGGCCGGTCAGCGGGCCGATTCGAGGTCCACGAAAACGTCGTCGTCGGCCGTGAGCCACGTGGACATGCGCTCGACGCTGGAGAGGCCGTCGGGGTAAACGGTCCGGCGGTCGGGCCTGTCCTCGTAGTCGACGACTACCGAGGAGAGAACGACGTCGGGTCGGTCGAGGCGCGGTTCGTGCTGGCGACCATCGGGGGCGTCCCGGTCGGTGCGGGTGTGGGGGTCCGTGCTCATGATGCTCCGAGCGCGTCTGCGGGTTCGCCGAGGAATGATTAAGGATTTTCTATGAGGAATATATATCCGACCGAAGCGGACTGAACTCTCGGTATCCCCCGTTCGCGGCCGGGTCGGGCGGATAGTCGTCCCGACGATGCGGTCGCGGTGCGCCGGTCCGCCGCCGAAAGCAAAATCTTATGTTTAGGACCGCCTAAAATCACGGCTGACGATGCCGCCCGGGGCGACAAGACTGGTGATACTCGATGTCCGCGCACTCTGAATCTGAAGACGACACGGCCGAGAACCGAGCGAACAGCCGACACCTCGGCGAGGGACGGCCCGACGGGGAGTCGGAACCGTCGAGCGTCCTCCACGCCGAGGGGCTGGAACTCAGCTACCCCACGTCCGAGGAGCCGGTCGTCGAGTGCGACCGCATCGACGTGCCGGAGGGCGAGATCACCGCGCTCGTCGGCCCGAACGGTTCTGGCAAGAGCACGCTGCTGAAGGGGCTCTCGAAGCACCTGCAACCCGACTGCGGGTCGATCGTCCTCGACGGGCGCGCCATCCAGGAGTACGGCGACAAGGAGCTCGCCCGCGAGCTCGGCCTGCTCTCCCAGGAGAACAGTTCGCCCGGCAGCATCACCGTCGAGGACCTGGTGTACCACGGCCGGTACCCCCACCGCGGGTTCTTCGACTCCGTGACCGACGAGGACCGCGAGGCGGTCGAGCGCGCCATCGACCTCGCGGGCGTCGAGCACCTCCGCGACGAGGAGGTCGGCAACCTCAGCGGCGGCCAGAAGCAATTGGCGTGGATCGCGATGGTGCTCGCCCAGGACACCGACGTCCTGCTGCTCGACGAGCCGACCACCTTCCTCGACCTCCACCACCAGCTGGCCGTGATGGAGGTCGTCAGGGAGCTCAACGAGGAGGAGGGCGTCACGGTCGCGGTCGTGCTCCACGACATCGCCCAGGCCGCGCGGTTCGCCGACTACCTCGTCGCGCTGAACGACGGCGAGCCCTACGACTGGGGGCCGCCCCGCGAGGTCGTCACCGAGGACCTGCTGGCCGACGTGTTCGAGGTCGACGCCGCGGTGACCTACACCCCCGACCCCGAGATCGTCCCGAAGCGCTCGCTGTAAGGCGGTGTATCGCACCGGTCGTCCGGGCATCTTCTCGCCGTCGGTCGTCGCGTTGTCGTTTCCCCGAGCCGGCGGTCTCGACGCTTCGGGGATGAAGTACAAGGACTCGCGGCGCGATTCCAACGTATGGAGCTCCGAGAGACTGCCGAGAACCGTGGAAAGCTCGCCCGCTTACTGTTCGCCGTCGTCCTGGCGGTCGTAGCCGCCGTTTCGCTCCGGAAGGGGAAGCGGGCGACGGGCGTACTCGCTGGCGTCGGCGCGCTCGCGCTGGGGTACAGTTCGACGACCGACTCCGACGAACTGGCGCCCGAGGCCGACGAACTGGCGGAGACGGTCGATATCGGCGGGTCGAGCGAGGACGCGGAACTGCGCTGCGCGATCTGCGGCGAGCCCATTCGCCTGGGCCAGCGGCGGGGACCGGACGAGAACGACGACACCGCTCACGAGGCCTGTATCGAGCAGGCCCAGTGAGGGCGGCCCGCATCTGCCGTGCCGTCGCGTGACCCCGCCGAAGCGAGAGGGGTCCGACTGGGCCGCCCGGTCGCGGAAATCGTACGCCGACGCTCTGACTCGAACGACGCGTCGCTTCGCGCGTCCGGGACGACCTAGAAGTCCTCGGCGGTGTCGATGCCGACGACGATACCGCGGTCCGCCTCCTCGAACCGCACGTCGGCGTCGTGGGCGTCGGCGAACGCGAGTCGCGCCTGCTCGGTGTGTGCGTACTCGACCGCGTCGGCGAGGTCGCCCTCGAAGTCGAACTCCTCGCGCAGGTCGTCCCACACGGATCCGGGAACGCGATACGCCCGGGTGTCGTCGACGGTCGCGTGGTCGTACTCGCGCTCGAACTCGGAGTGGCGGCCGATCAGGTCGGCGTGGAGGACGACGAGCGCGTCCGCGACGGTTTCGGCGTCGACCCCGTACCGGTCGGCTGCCCGGTCGAGCACGCTGTCGTCGACGTGTGCCTCGCCCGCGTCGGAAGTGGCGTCGTCGGACATCGGTTCGGGGAGAGAACGGGAGCCTGCGGTTTCCGGCTTTCGGGCGAATCGGAGACGCACTCGTTCTTCGCGTCGTCGTTTCACGAAGAGAGACGGCTGGAAGACGGACGGGGCGGGACGCTATTCGGGGGCGACGACCGCACTACACCCCACGCATTCCGCGTAGATTCCCGTCGTCCCGTCGGTTCTCTCGTACTCGATTAGCTTCGACGGGGCGGCGATGACTACCCCACATTCCGGACAGGTGCCTAGCAACGTCGTGGTTGATGACATGGGTGACTGAGCGACTGGGTCGCCACGAGCGGACAACTCGACTCAACTCACTTAGCGTTTTGTCAGACGGAGGGTCGTCCGATGAGAAATCGTCGAAAGGATAACGGGGAGAGTACAGGACCGCCAGTGTGACGCACGTACTCCACCCATACCGTAGCGCCGCGCGTTCGTACAGCAGCGAGGGAAACCGGGTAGACGGGGGATTCGAACCTCACCGAGCCGTTCCCGGCGTGCGGCGCTTCGCGCTGTTCCGGGCGTGCGACTCGTCCGGTTCGAATCCTTCGAGAACCAGTCGACGGTGCGCGGACTCCTCGCTGCGCTCGTCGCGTTGCGCCGTCAGAAGTGGGTCGGGGCAGATTCGAACTGCCGACCTGCTCCGTGTGAAGGAGCTGTCATAACCGGACTAGACTACCGACCCGGGCGTCCCAAGGTTTCGCCTTCCGGGACTTAAGACTTACTTTACGGTCGGAAAACTGACGGCCGGAGCGGGGCGACCCCGGCAGGGCTACACTCGCCGCCGCGCCGCGCGAAGCGCGCTTCGCGCCCGGGTCGCGGCCGCGTCCTCGGTCCGTTTCAGTTCGGTGCGCCACCGCTCGGTGCGGGTCGGTTCCTCGCGCTCGCGGCCGGCGGCCTTCCGGAGTCGTCGCTCGACCGGTCGGAGTTCCTCGCGCAGGCCGCGGCCGAGGTGGCCGCCCGCGCGTCGGGCGTAGTACCAGGCGTCCTCGAAGTGCTTGTTCATCGTTCGCACACCATTATGTTCCTACGGCGAGGACAGATATAGCTCTTGTCCTCAACGGGGCCCCGAGCGGCTCCCATGTACCCCGATTCGGTGCAGGGAGCGACCCGACGCGGCGCTCCGTGTCACAAACTGTTTATCGGGCGGCGGCCACAGTGGGCGTATGTTCAGGCGGCTCTCGATACCGACGCCGTTCCAGATCGGCCCCGTCAACGCCTACATCGCCGGGCGGACGCTGGTCGATCCCGGACCGGGGAGCGAAGAGGCGTGGGCGGCGCTGCTCGACGGCCTCGAGGCCCGCGAACTCGGCCCCACCGACGTCGAGCAGGTGCTGGTGACCCACCCGCACCCCGACCACTTCGGGCTGGCGAGCCGGCTCCGCGAGGCGGGCGCCCGGGTCGTCGCCAGCCCGATGACGGCCGACATCATCGCCGACTTCGAGGCCCGCCTCGACTACGAGCAGTCGTACTTCGTGGAGTTCTTCGAGCGCCACGGGATGGCCCGCTCGACCGCCGAGACCGTCACCGACCTGCCCGAGTCGTTCCTCCGGGTCGCCCCCGGCGTCGAGACCGACGTCGTCCTCGAGGACGGCGATGCCGTCGAGGTCGCCGGCACCGACGTGACCGCCGAGGCGGTGGCGGGCCACGCCCCGGGCGAGACCATCTTCACCTACGAGACCGACGACGGCGAGGACTGGGCCGTGGTCGGCGACCAAGTCCTCCCGGACATCACGCCCAATCCCCTGCTCCAGCCCCCTGTCGAGGAAGGGGGTGAGCGAACCACCGGTTCGCGATCCTCGTCGGACCGTTGGTCCGACGGCGGCGAGCGCCCCCGCGTCCTCCCGGCGTTCAACCGCTCGCTGGCCGACCTCCGCGAGCGCGAGTTCGACCGCTTCCTGCCGGGCCACCGCGAGGTGATCGAGAACCCGAGCGAGCGCATCGACGAGGTGCTGGCCGCCCACGAGGAGCGCACCGAGAACGTGAAAGAGATCGTCGCCGAGGGCCCGACCACCGCGGTCGAGGTGATGAACGACCTGTTCGACGACCTGCCCGCGACCGAGTACTTCTCGGGGATGAGCGAGGCGGTCGGCCACCTCGACGTGCTCGACGAGCGCGGCGAGGTCGAGCCCCGGGAGCAGGGCGGCGTGGTCGTCTGGGAGGTGACGGCGTGAACGACCTCCAGGCGGTCGCGCTCGGCGAGGAGACCGCCGACCTGGTCATCACGGGCGGCCGGGTCTGCCTGCCCGAGAAGGGGGAGTTCCAGTCCCGCGACGTCGTCGTGGTCGACGACCGAGTCGCCGCGCTTCCCGAGGACGCCGACCCCGTCATCGGCGAGGACACGCGGGTCATCACCGCGACGAACCGCGTCGTCGCGCCCGGATTCGTCGACGCCCACACCCACCTCGACCTCCACCAGACGTTCGAGAACGCCTACCACTACGCGATAGAGGGCGGTACCACCACGGTCGTCTCGGAGGTCACCGGCTACGGTCCGGCGTTCGGCCCCGAGGGCGTCGAGCAGTTCCTCGCGGCGACCGCCTACCTCCCGGTCCGCGTCCGGGCGGTGGTCCCGCCCCAGCCGCTGCTCGACACCTTCGAACCCCGGCGGGCCGACGACGAGGAGGCCGACGACCTCGGGGACCTGCTGGCCGACGACCGCGTCGTGGGCGTCGGCGAGACCGACTGGATCCACGCGGTCGGCCGCGACACCCCCGCCGAGCGGCTCTACGAGCGCGCCGACGCCGAGGACAAGACAGTCACGGGCCACGCCGCCGGCTGCTCGGGCGAGAAGCTCGCGGCGTTCGCGACCATCATCGACGACGACCACGAGGCCATCACGGGCGAGGACGTCGTCGAGCGCGTCGAGAACGGCGTCCACGTCGTCGGGCGCTACGGCTCGATCCGCGACGACGTCGCGGCCATCGGCGAGGCCTACCCGGAGGTGCCGACCGCCGAACTCTCGCTGTCGACCGACGGGATGTGGCCCCGCGAACTCATCGACGAGGGCGACATGGACGCGGTGGTCCGCCGGGCCATCGAGGAGGGCGTCGACCCCGCCGACGCCATCCGGATGGCGACGCTCAACCCCGCCCGCCACTTCGGGCTCGACGAGGAGGGCGTCGGCTCGCTCTCGCCGGGGAGCGTCGCCGACGTCGTGCTCATCGACGACCTCGACGAGGTCACCGTCACCACCGTGATCAGCGGCGGCGAGGTCGTCTTCAACAAGGGCGAGTCGAAGGTCGCGGCCCGGACCCACGAGTACCCCGACCGCTTCTACGACTCGGTGAACGTCCCGACAGACCCCGACCGGTTCCGGGTGCCGGCCGACGCCGTCAACGAGGCCGGCGAGGTCCGGGCCATCGAGCACCGACGCGGGCTGGTCACGGGCGAGACGACCGTCTCGCCGCGCGTCGAGGCCGGCGAACTCGTCGCGGACCCCGAATCCGACGTGCTGAAGGCGACCCTGCTCGACCGGAATCCGCACGACGACGACGGGTCCGATCCGGAGGACAAGCCGAGCTTCACCGGTTTCGTCACCGGCCTCGGTCTCGATTCGGGCGCGGTCGCGACCAGCGTCGTCTGGGAGACGACCGGCGTCCTCGCGGTCGGGACGAACGACGCGGCGATGCGGGCCGCGGTCGACCGCGTCGCAGAGATGGGCGGCGGCTGGGCGGTCGTCGAGGACGGGGAGGTCGTCGCGGAACTGCCGACCCGGGTCGCCGGGGTCTGCTCGGACCTCGAAGTCGAGGAGACTGCGAAACTCTACGACGCCGTCGAGGCGGCGCTCCGGCGGCTGGGCGCCGAGGGCGACCGTCCCATGCTGGCGCTCCAAACTATGACGTTCGCGGGCGTGCCGGCGCTGAAACTGTCGTTCTCTGGCTACGCCGACATCCTCGACCGCGAGGTCGTGGGCCTGACGCCCTGAGGAGCGCCACCCCGCGTGACGACCTGCGCTCCCTCACTCCTCCAGCATCTCCTCTTCGGCGCCGGGGTCGCTCCCGCTCGCCTCCGGGGTCGACGCCTCCGCCGACGCGTCGGGGGTCTCGCTCTCGGGGTGCTCGCGGATGGTCCGGATCTGCTCGTACGGGAAGAAGTTGCGGCCGGTCTCGCGGTCGAGCCACACGCCGGTGTCGTAGAACTCCAGCCTGTGGCCGCTCACCGGGGACGTGACCTCGCGCTTGCCGCCCTGCTCGCCGTGTCGCTGGACGAGGTAGACGGAGTAGGTACTCTCGGGCATCCCACGGGAGATTCGACGCTCCGGGCGAAAAGTGTGGGGGTGATTCCCCAGTTCGGCGACCAATTTTGTCGGCGGCGGCTTCAGCGTCGGAGCCACGGCCCGGCGAATGCAGAGCCTGCGACTACCGCGACCGGAGCAGGGAGAACGGTCCCTTCGATTCCTGCTCGGCTGTCTCCCGCTCGACCGCCTCGCGCGCCCGTCGGGCTCGGATGCGGTTGAACGCGATGCCCCCGGCGACGACCAGCGCCAGCACCGCGGCCGACCGGAGCTTCGGCCCCATGCTGGGACGACCGGTCGACCCGCCGTCCGTGGTCGCCCCGGACGCCTCCGACGATCCGCCTGTGCCGAGCGAGAACGACCGTCCCTCGTCGCCGCCGGGATTCATCGACCAGCTGAACTCGGAGTCGTGGAAGTGAATCTCGAGGATTCCCATGCCCCGGTGATTCGCCGAGCGCGAACTTAGCGGTTGGGGCGGGCGGCCCCGACGGCGCAGCGAGCCTACAGCCCCCGAGAGTGGCCGTGCCGCGCACTCGTACCCCCGACGCCGCCCCGACCCGAAGTAGAAGTTTCATTAGCGCGTGGCCGCATCTCCCGGTATGAACCAGTCGAACCGGGAGTTCCTCGAGAGCCTGCTGACGACGCCGAGTCCGTCGGGGTTCGAGGCCGACGTCCAGCGCGTCTGGGTCGACTACGTCTCGGAGTTCGCCGACGAGGTCCGGACCGACGAGTACGGAAACGCGGTCGCCGTCGTACGCGGCGGCGACCCCACCGTCGCGTTCACCGGCCACGCCGACGAGATCGGGCTGATGGTCAACAGCGTCGACGAGGACGGCTTCGTCCGGCTCTCGCGGGTCGGCGGCACCGACCGCACCGTCACCAAGGGCCAGCACGTCGAGATCCACACCGACGACGGCGTGGTCCGGGGCGTCGTCGGCCAGACCGCAATCCACCTCCGGGACACCGGGGAGGACGAGATCGAGGACGTGGCCGAGCAGCACGTCGACATCGGCGTCGGGACCGAGGCCGAGGCCCGGGAACTCGTCGACGTGGGCGATCCCATCACCTTCGACACGCCGGTCCGGAAACTGGAGGGCACCCGGATGGCGGCCCGCGGGATGGACAACCGCGTCGGCATCTGGGTGGCCGCGGAGGCCGCACGGCGCGCGGCCGAGGCCGACGTCGACGCCACGGTGTACGCGGTCAGCACCGTCCAGGAGGAGCTAGGCAAGCAGGGCGCCAAGATGGTCGGGTTCGACCTCCCGGTCGACGCCGCGCTCGCGGTCGACGTCACCCACGCGGTCGACTCGCCCGACATCGCCGACGAGCGCGACCAGCACGGCGAGGTCGAACTCGGCGACGGTCCGGTGATCGCCCGCGGCTCGTCGAACCACCCCGAAGTGGTCCGGACCGCCCGCGAGGCCGCCGCGAGCGAGGACCTGCCGGTCCAGTTGCAGGCCTCGGGGCGCTCGACCGGCACCGACGCGGACGCCTTCTACACCTCGCAGGGCGGCATCCCGTCGCTGAACGTCGGCCTGCCGAACCGCTACATGCACACCCCGGTCGAGGTCGTCGACACCGAGGACCTCGACGCCGCGGCCGACCTGCTGGCGGCGTTCGCCGCGGAGTCGGCGGGCCGCGACGGGTTCGCGGTCGACATCTAGGACAGTTCATCATCTCCAACCGTTCTCCGGACGCTACCTTTCTTAATCAGGCCGAATCGCCCACTGGCTTCGAATACGATAAGTACCAGTTGTCGAAACGATGACCCGGTAAGAACGTTACAGATGGCTATCAACGACGCAGTCCGGCACGTCGGTCCGGACACGGACACCGCTGCCGGCGAGTTCTGGCGACACGCGTTCGAGCACCTGGTCGAACACCTCCCCGAACCCGCGTTCCTCGTCGACGGCGGCGGGGACATCGTCCAGTGGAACCGGGGCGCCGAGGAGATGACGGGGTACCCGGCGGAGGAGGTGATCGGCCGGCACGCCTACGACGTCTTCGGCACCGAGGGCGAGGACGAGACGCTGGCCGAGACCGTGATCCGGACCGGCGAGGTCATCCGCGAGGAGGAGATCCGATCCGCGGCGACCGCCGACGGCGAGCGGGCCCACGCAAGGGCGTTCGGCGTACCCGTCACCACGCCGGAGGACGAGGTCGTGGGTGCGGTGGAAGTCCTCAATCGCGTGACCGAACTCGTCGAACAGCAGGAGACGATGCGGAATCTCCAGGCCCAGATGACCGACGAGGTCGAGTCCGCGGTCGACGAACTCCGGGAGTCGACCGCCGACGTCTCCGAGGACTCCCAGCGGGTCAGCGACCTCGCGGACGAGCAGGAGGAGAACCTCCGGGAGGTCCAGTCGGAGGTGTCGTCGCTGAGCGCCACGGTCGAGGAGATCGCGTCGAGCGCCGACGAGGTGAGCACCCGGAGCACCGAGGCGAAGGAATCGGCCGAGGAGTCGGTCCAGAGCGCCGAGCGCACGCTCGAGACCGTGGACACCGTCACGTCGGAGTCGGAGGCGGTCGCGGCCGACGCCCGCGAGCTGGAGGACCGCGTCAACGACATCGGCGAGGTGGTCGAGGTCATCGACGACATCGCCGACCAGACCAATCTGCTCGCGCTCAACGCCAACATCGAGGCGGCCCGCGCCGACGGTGACGGCTCCGGGTTCACCGTGGTCGCCAACGAGATCAAGGAACTCGCCGAGCGGTCGAAGGACCGCGCGGACGAGATAGAGGAGATCGTCGCGGAGGTCCGCGAGACGACTCACGACACGGTCGAGAAGATCGAGGCCAACGACCGGCGACTCGACGAGGTCGCCGACGACGTCGAGACGGTGGTCGAGAACCAGCGGGCCATCGTGGCCGCGGTCAAGCAGACCGACGACGGCGTCTTCCAGATCGCCGACACCACCGAGGAGCAGGCCGCGAGCGCCGAGGAGATCGCCAGCATGACCGACACGGTCGTCGGCCAGGCCGGGGACGTCTCCGACTCGGTCGAGGGCATCGCGGCCGCCAACGAGGAGCAGACGGCGATGGTCCGGGAGATCGCGAAGAGCATCGAGTCGCTCGAGGCGTCCATCGAGGACGTGACGGAGTAGTCCGGCGACCTCGATGCTCTCGGCGACGCCGTCCGGGAGCGACGATTTACGGTCCCGCCGGTCGAACCACCGGTATGGAGATTCCCTACGCCGACTCGACCCTCGACGTCGCGTTCCCCGACTGCGACGTGACGGTCGCGGAACCGCCGGGCGGCGACCCCGTCGACCCGTGCGAGGCCGCCGCGGAAGCGCTCGCCGACCCCCACGGCCCGCGCCTGCGCGAGCGGGTCGGCGCCGACGACGAGGTCGCCGTCGTCGTGACCGACGTGACCAGGGCGACGCCCGACGACGTGCTGGTGGACGCGCTGGTCGAGGAACTCGGCGCGGCGGGCGTCGAGCGCGACCAGATCACCATCGTCGTGGGGCTCGGCCTCCACCGGCCGATGACCGACGACGAACTCCGCGAGGCGCTGGGCGAGTACGCCGACCTGGCCGAAAACCACGACGCCGGGGCCGCCCGCAGAGTCGGCGAAGTCGAGGGACCGGACGGCGAGTCCGTCGCGGTCGAACTCAACCCGACCGTCGCGGACGCCGACGCCGTGGTCTCGACCGGGATGGTCGAACCCCACCAGTACGCCGGGTTCTCCGGCGGCGCGAAGACGGTCGTGGTCGGCGGCGGCGGCGAGTCGCTCATCGGGTACACCCACGGCCCGGGGATGCTGGCCCAGGAGGGCGTCCGCCTGGGCCGGGTCGCGGGCAACCCCTTCCGGGAGATGCTCGACGAGGCCGGCGACCTCGTCGGGGTGGACTTCTGCCTGAACGTCACCCACGCGCCGGCAGGGAGTCTCGTGAGCGGAGCGAACGAGACCTCGGAAGTCGAGCGGAGCGAGTCTTCCGGTGTCCTCGGCGCCAGCGCGGGCGACCACCGAGCGGTCGTCCGGGACCTCGCCGACACGGCGAGGGCGGCGCTGTCGGTCGGCGTCGAGGGTGGCTACGACGCGGTGGTCGCCGGCGTCGGCGCGCCCAAGGACGCCAACCTCTACCAGGCGACCCGGGCCGCGACCTACGTCGCGCTCGGCGATTACGACCCCCTGCGGGCCGACGGTCGGCTGGTCGTCCCGGCGCGCTTGCAGGAGGGCGCGGGCGAGGGCACGGGCGAGCGGCGCTTCTACGAGTGGCTGAGCGGGGCCGAGAGCGCCGAGGCGCTCTACGAGGAGATGCGACGGGGCTACGACCCCGGCGCCCAGCGCGCCTTCGTCGTGGCGCGGGTCCTCCGGGAGTACGACCTCTCCGTGACGAACAGCGAACACCCCGAAATCGTCGAGGACTGTCTGATGCACGCCCGCGAGTCGGTCGAGGACGCGGTCGAACCGGGCAGCGACGTGCTGGTGGTCCCGGACGCGCTCGACACGCTGCTGGTCGAGAAGTAGCGGAACGGGCCGACGGTAGAGCCGTCGTCACCGGGCCGCCGACGTCCCGGTCGGCCGCTCGTGCTCGTCGCCGATCTCCTCGAGCACCCGGTCGTGGAACTCCTGCAGGACGGCGCTCTCGTCCTCGGCCAGCACCACGTCGCTGGCCATCAGGGTGGCGAGGCCGAACGCCCTGGGCGTCGGGACGTCGACCCGGTTGGTGACCACAGACACCTCGCCGGCCTGGACGTCGGCGAGCACGTCCTCGATGGCCGACACGGCCAGTTTGTCCTCGATTATCTCGCGGTAGGTCTCCTCGACGACCGCGAACTCCTCGAGGTCCTGGGCGAACCCCAGCAGCATCTCGCTGGAGACCTGCTGCTCGCTGGCGGACTTCTCGTAGCCCTTGTAGCGCTTCAGGATCATCAGCGACCGGGTGGCGTTGATGCGGAAGTACCGCTGGAGGAGCTCGGTCCCGTCGAGCGCGGCCCGGAGGTCGCTCCGGACGTCCTCGGGGCGGACGTCACGGAGAATCTCGGCCACGTCGACCTTCCGGTTGAGCGGCATCGACACCGTGAAGCCGTGGTCGGCGACCGCCAGCGAGACGTTGGTGTTGGCGGCGTTGGCACAGCGGTAGGCGACGACCCGCGAGAGGCCGTCGTTGAACTTCCGGCCGTAGTTCGAGTGGACGTAGTAGTGGCGCTCGTACTCGTCGCGGTCGAGTTCGACCTCGACCGCGAGCCGGCTGTCGGTGCTGACGCTCCCGGTGCCGGCGTACCGGAGCTGCTCGTCGAACATCCGGGCGATTGCCCGGACGCTGTTCTCGTCCAGCGGGAACTCCCGGAGCCACACCCGGACCGCGGGCTTGCCCCGCTTCTCGAACCGGTCGAGGAGGTCGCCCTGGAACTCGAGGATGGACCGGCCGAGGTCGTACGACAGCGGCAGCCGCTCGGAGAACCACGACGGGACCGTGGGCCGGGCGTTCGTCCGGTCGGCGTACACCTTCGACCCGCGGCGGTACCGGAACTCGAAGTGCTGGCCGCCGAGGACGAACACGTCGCCCTTCTCTAAGGTGTCGAGGTACGACTCGTCGAGGTCGCCGACCCACTCGTTGTCGGCGCGGGTGAACACGTCGCACGTGAACGAGTCGGGGATCGTCCCGATATTTGTCATGTAGATGACCCGGGCGAGCCGGCCCCGTTTCCCTATCAGGGGCTCGCCCACCTCGTAGTCGGGGTAGTGGTACTCGCCGTCCGGCGGGTCGTTCTCGTCGCGCCAGATCTTGGCGTAGACGTTCTTGTCCTCCAGCCCCTCGTAGTCGGAGGTCAGGTACCGGAACAGGGTCTCGAACTGGTCGTCCGAGAAGTTCCGGTAGGGGTAGGCCCGGCGGAGCGTCTCGCGGACCTCCCGCTCGGGCCGGACGTCGTTGATGGCCATGCCGTAGACGTGCTGGACCGCCACGTCGTAGGCCTCCTCGGGGACGAACACCCGGTCGACGAACCCCTCCTCGGCCTTCTTGAGCATCACCGCGCACTCGACGAGCTCGTCGCGGTCGAGCGCGATGACCCGCCCCGCGACGGTCTGGCCGAGCTGGTGGCCCGCCCGGCCGACGCGCTGGAGCAGCGAGGCGACCGACTTCGGCGAGCCGACCTGGACCACGAGGTCGACGTGGGGCATGTCGATGCCCAGTTCCAGGCTCGTGGAGGTCGTCACCACGTCGAGCGCGCCCGCCTTGAGGTCCTCCTCGATGGACTGGCGGGCCTCCTTCGAGAGGCTGCCGTGGTGACAGCCCGAGTTGTCCTCGTCGTAGACGGCGTAGCGCTCCCGGAGGTTGTGGAGGACCCGCTCGGCGCCCGACCGGGTGTTGGTGAACACCAGGGTGTTGGTGTGCTCGGAGACGAGGTCGTCGAGCTGGTCGTAGAACCGCTCGTTGACCACGTCCCGGGGCGTGGCGATGAGGTCGTCGGTCGGACACTGGAGTTCGATGTCGAACTCCCGGACGAACCGGGTGTCGACGATCTCGCAGTCGCGGGCGCGGCCCGGTCCCGACTCCCCGCCGGCGTCCGCCCGGCCGACGAGGAAGTCCGCGATGTCCTCGAGCGGTTCGACGGTCGCCGAGCAGCCGATGCGGGTCGGCGACGACTCGACCATGTTCTCGAGTCGCTCCAGACTCACCGCGAGGTGGGTGCCCCGCTTGCCGTCGGCGAGGCTGTGGATCTCGTCGACGACGACGTACTCGACGGTCTCGAGCTTCCGCTTGAACTTCGGGGAGTTGAGCAGGATGGCCAGCGTCTCGGGCGTCGTGTTGAGGATGTGGGGCGTCTCCTCCAGCATCTTCCGGCGAGCCGCGTCGTCGGTGTCGCCGTGCCGGATGGCGTGGCGGACCGACGGCTCGCCGTCCATCCGGGCGGCGATGCCCTCCAGGGGCTCGGCCAGGTTCCGGTGGATGTCGTTGGCCAGCGACTTGAGCGGCGAGACGTAGAGGCAGTACACCGAGTTGTCGAGCCCGTCGGGCTCCTCGCGCTCCCGTCGGAACAGCTCGTTCAGGATGGCGGTGAAGGAGCTGAGCGTCTTCCCGCTGCCGGTCGGCGACGCGATGAGGGCGTTGTCCCCCTCGTGGATGAGCGGGATGGCCTCCTTCTGCGGCGGCGTGAAGAACCCGCCGTTGTCGGGGACGTACGCCCCGAACTGGTCGACCCACCACTCCCTGACCGCCGGTTCCAGCGATTCGAGGACGTCGGCGTCGTCCACCGCGACCGACTCGGCGTCGAAGTCGAACTCCCCGCGCGCCAGTAGCTCGCGCGCTCCCATCTTGGCGGACCGTTGGGGGCGGGTACTTAAGACGGTTTGGTCGCCGGAGTGAAAGTGAAACCGACGCCTCGAACGCCCGACGGGACCGTCCGGCGGACGCTTCACCCGTGCTCGCGTCCGGTCGGTCCAATTCCGGCCGGCGCTGCAAGCAGGACGTTCTGGAATTTGATTTAATACTTTGGCACCCGGTGAAAGTGTACCTCGCGGGTTGATGGACTCTATTCGGTGTTGGACGCAGACAGCTGTAATTTCGTATATTTATAAATAAGCCCCGCGCTCAGCCGACGACGCCGTATCCCGCGAGGAGCACCCAGATTCCGACCGCCGCGAGGACGAACCCCGCAGGAATCCGCCAGAGGCCGAACGTCCGGGACCGGACCAGGTCCGCCTGCTGGCGGTCCGAGACCAGGAACATCGGCTCCTCACGCTCGTCGGCCTCGCGGATCTCCATCTGCTCGGGGGTGCTGGGCGCGACCGCGTCGCCGCGGGGGTGGACCGTCCCGTAGACGTACACCTCCTCGCCGGGCTTCAGGAGGTGCTGGTGGTAGCGCCGGTCGCCCTCCTGGTTGCCCCAGTCGAGCGACTCGATGAGCGGCGCGTCCGACCGGCCCGGCGTCGAATCCGAGGCGAGGAACTCCCGAACCGGCTCGGGCGGGTCGTCGGGACCGCCGACCTCGATGGTCCCCTCGGCGAGTTCGTCGAGGTCGAAGTCGGCGCCGTCGGGCCGGACCCGGATCGTCCCGGTGTCGTCCTCGACCGCGAACGCCGACACCGACGCGACGCCGCCGCCCACGGTGTGCCAGTCGGAGTGCTTGCCGCTCTCGTCCCACTCCTCGATCTCCCAGTCGGCGGCCAGACAGGTCTCCTCCGTGAACGGCGCGCGCATCGTCTCCCCGTCGACGGGTCTGGCTGCCCCCGTAATCTCGGTCGGACCGGGGTCGACGTGCCAGATGTCGGTGGTCGGGGTCTCCCGCATGAGTTTGCGCTGACGGTACCGCGTCAGTCCGCCGTACAGCAGGTACGCGCCGGCCGCGAGCGCGGCCAGCGAGAGGACGGTCCAGAACGGGGACGGGGAGGGCATATTCGGGCGCCGATATGTAGGCGCACCCCGAATAACTGGCGGTCGCCGCCCCGCCCGAAGCGATTATCCCACTCCGTCCCCGGGAGTCGAACATGCAGGTCACGTTCCTCGGCACGGGTAGCGCGATGCCGACCGGCGAGCGGTACCAGACCGGCATCGTCGTCGGCGACGAGGCGGCCGACCGGCGCGTGCTGGTCGACTGCGGCAGCGGCGTGCTCCACCGCCTCCAGCAGTCGGGCATCGGCTACGAGAACGTCTCGACGGTCCTGTTGACCCACCACCACCTCGACCACGTGGCCGACCTCCTGCCGCTGCTGAAGGCCCGGTGGCTCGCGGGCGAGGAGCACCTCGAAGTCGTGGGCCCGTCGGGCACGAAGGCGCTGGTCGACGACCTGCTCGGCGTGTTCGACTACCTGGAGGGGCGGATGGACGTCCGAGTCCGGGAGGTCGGCGCCCACGAGTTCGAGGTGGCCGGATTCGACGTCGAGGGGTACGAGACCCGCCACTCGGTGCCGTGCCTGGCCTACCGGTTCGACGACGTCTCCGAGTCAGGCTCGAAGGCTCGCGGGACTTCGTCCCGCGGTGGGTTCACCTACAGCGGCGACAGCGAGGCGTTCGCCGGCCTCCCGAACTTCGCCGACGGCTGCGACGCGCTGGCCCACGACTGCTCGTTCCCCGACGACGTGGACGTCGACAACCACCCCACGCCGACCCAGCTCGGCGAGGCGCTGGCGGAGTCGGGCGCCGACATCGGCCGGGTCTTCCTGACCCACCTCTACCCCCACACCGAGGGCCGCCACGAGGAGATGCTCGACTCCATCGAGGCGGTGTACGACGGCGACGTGCGGTTCGCTGATGACCTCCGAACCGTCGAGCTGTAGGCTCGACATCGTTCGGAGGAATCAGCGTCGCGGACGACTCGCGAACCGTCGAGTTGGAGAACGGGGCGGGCCTGTCGAGAGCCTCCCGGCGATACCGGCCGTGCGCCAAACTGTTTTCCCGCGACGCCGCATCTCGTACGGCATGACCGACCAGTGTCAGTACCTGGAGTACCGACCGCTGTCGGCGGCGGGTGGGTCCGGCGATGGCGAGGGCTCCGACGGCGCCGGCAGTTCTGACGCCGAACCCCGGGCCTACTGCACCGCAGCCGACCGGTTCGTCCAGGCGATGCGGGCCGACGTCTGCAACCGGCGGTACGGCCTCGACCCCGAGACGGACTGCGAGTTCTACCGCGAGGTCGAGGGGTTACCCGAGGCGCCGGGCGACGAGGGGGCAGCGGCAGGGGCCGACGCGGGCGGCCAAGGAGGTGCGGAAGACGGGAGCGGCCCGGGATACGCTGACGGCGCGGGAGGCGACTGAGGATGGCCTACGCGGACTACCTCGACGGCGAGCCCGTCGTCATCACGGCGGCGCTCACCGGCGGGGTCCAGGGCAAGGAGGCGAACCCGAACCTGCCCGAGACCCCCGAGGAGATCGGCCGAGCCGCCGCCGAGTGCGAGGAGGCCGGCGCGGCCGTGGTCCACCTCCACGCCCGGCGGCCCAACGGCGAGCGGTCGTTCGACCGCGAGCGCTTCCAGGCCACCACCGACGAGGTGCGCTCGCGGACCGACCTCGTCGTCCAGCACTCGACCGGCGGGACCGCCGCGCCGCTCGAAGCCCGCCGGCAGTCGCTCCGGACCGACCCGGCGCCCGACATGGCCAGCCTCGACATGGGGCCGCTGAACCGGTACCGCCACCTCACCAGCGAGAACACCCGGGCGATGGTGGACTCGCTGTACGACGAGATGAAGGAGCGAGGTATCAAGCCCGAACTGGAGGTGTTCAACGACGGCCACCTCAACGAGGTCCGGGGGCTGCTGGAGCGGCGCGACCTCGACGAGCCGGTGTACGCGACGCTCATCTTCGGCGGCGGCACCACGTCGCCCCCCTCGCCCCGGAACCTGCTGAACGCCGCCGACAACCTGCCCGAGGGCGCGCTGTTCAACACGCTCGGATTCGGCCCCCATCAGCTCCCGCTCACGACGATGGGTGTCCTGCTCGGGGGTCACGTCCGGGTCGGCCTGGAGGACAACGCCTACTTCCGGAAGGGCGAACTCGCCGAGAGCAACGCCCGGCTGGTCGCCCGGACCGCCGACCTGGCCCGGACGCTCGGCCGCGACCCCGCGACACCCGACGAAGCTCGCGAGATACTGAATCTGTGAGGAACCGACGAGATTCTGCATTTGTGAGGGGTCGGTGACGGACGCGTCACCAGCTTACCACTCCGTCCGGCAAGGCTGAAGGCCGCGCTCGGGCTACGTCCACGCGATGACCGACACCGACGCGCCGCCGCTCGCGAGCAGCAACTACGTCACGAACACCTGCATCGAACGCCCGGGATCCGGCGTCGACGAGGAGGTCCCGGGAAGCGAGTTCGTCGCCCCGCCGGAGGGCGAGTGATGGCGGGACGCAACCCCCACGCGGGCCACGACGACCCCCACGCCGGACAGGACGTCGCCACCGCCGGAGCAGACCTCGAAGACGCCGACGCCGCGGTGGTGTTCGTCCACGGCCGAGGTGCGACCGCCCAGAGCATCCTCCAGATGGCCGGCGAGTTCGACGCCGAGGGCGTCGCCTACCTCGCGCCCCAGGCCCGCGGCCGGACCTGGTACCCCAACTCGTTCATGGCGCCCATCGAGGACAACGAGCCGAGCCTCTCGTCGGCGCTGGACTGGCTGGGCGACCTCCGCGAGCGGATAGCGGACGCCGGCATCCCGGCCGAGCGGACGATGTTCGTCGGCTTCTCGCAGGGCGCCTGCCTCTCGAGCGAGTTCGTCGCCCGGAACGCCCGAGGGTACGGCGGGCTGGCCGCGCTCAGCGGCGGGGTCATCGGGCCGGACGGGACCCCGCGTGACTACGACGGAACTCTGGACGGGACGCCGGTGTTCCTCGGCTGCAGCGACAGCGACCCCCACATCCCGCTGGAGCGCGTCCACGAGACCCGCGACGTGTTCGAGGACCTGGACGCAGACGTCGAGGAGCGCATCTACGAGGGGATGGGCCACGGCGTGAACCGGGACGAGACCGAGTACGTGACTCGGATGGTCGAAGACCTGGCGGACGCTGAGTGAGGAAGGAACGCGCCGGTACCGGTTGCGACGTCGAACCGTCACCGATACCAACCGACGGAGCCTTCGATTCCGACGTGAGCGAGCACACGGTCACCGTCTACACCCGCGAAGCGTGTCATCTCTGCGAGGACGCCATCGAAACGGTCGACGAGGTCGCCGACGAGGTCGACGCCGAGGTGTCTGTCGAGGTGGTCGACGTCGACGAGGACCCGGAGCTCCGCGAGGAGTACGGCGAACGCGTCCCCTACGTGCTCGTCGACGGGAGGCCGCAGTTCAAGTACCGGGTCGACGCGGTCTCGCTTCGGTCGCGCCTCGGCGACTGACTCAGAGCCGGGCCGCGGCCAGCCGGTCCGCCAGCGACCGGACCCCCGAGAGGGCCCGGGGAAGGGCGGCCGTGCCGGCGACGGAGACCGCCGCACTCGTCGCGACGACGGCCCACGGGGTCCCGACCGCGGCGTCGGTGGCCGCCCCGAGGAACGCCGCCCCGGCGACGGTCGCGCTGTAGTAGGCCGACCGCAGGGGCAGGGTGTAGGGGTCGCCGGGCCGGGGCCACTCGCCGACGTCGATCCACCCGCCCCGGAACGTCGCGGCCGCGACGGACGAGACCGCGATAGCGGTGAGGCCCGCGAGCGCGACCGGCCCCTGCGGGGTCGCGAACAGCAGGAGCACGAGCGCCGGAATCGAGAGCGTCGATATCTCCAGGCCGGCGAAGAAGAGGTGGTCGAGCCAGCGCTCCCATCCTTCCATCGCCATCGGTTCACTCCAGCCGGTACCGCAGCAGCGCCGCGATGCCGCCGAACCCCGCGAGCTGGTCGCCCGGCGCGAACTCTCCGGAGAACACCGTCACCTCGCCGCCCTTCTGCTCGACGGTCGTGATGAGCTCGTTGACGTCGAAGGGCCACTCGCCCTCGGCGCCGCGCTCCTCGCGCAGGCGCTCGTCGAGCAGCAGGAGGTGCTCGACCGCGCCGAAGTCGGTGGCCTCCTCGACCTTGTCGGGGCCGTAGGCGACCTTCGCGCCCTCGCCGATGCGCCGGGTGAGCTCGTCGATGAGCTCGGCCTCCTCGGCGATGCGGGTGTCCTTCTGGACCTCCTCGACCGCGCCGCGCTTGAGCACCTCGTGGACGCCCCGGTCGCCGACCGCGCTGGTGTCGACGGTCGTGATCTTCTCGGTGAGGTCGGGCGCGTTCTCCTCGACGTAGTCGAGCGCGTCCTGCTTGGTGAACCCCGGCCCGGCGAGGATGATGGCGTCGACGTCGAGTCGGCCGAGCGCGCTGGTGAGTTCGGCGAACAGCTCGTCCCGGCCGCGGGCGTACTCGCCCTTCCCGGTGGTGCCGGTGAACTCGGCGCGCTCCTCGGTGCCGTACTGGGCGACGGTGTGGATGTGGGCCTGGCCCTCCTCGACGGTCACGATGGCGACGTCGGGGTTGTCGGTGGCCTCCTCTGCCTCCTCGAGCCGGTCGAGCTGGTCGGGCTTCCACACCTTCTCGACGTCGATCTCCTTGTTCTCCTCGACGTTGAGGGTGTGATGCATCCCGAGCTGGTCCTCCCGGCTCGCGCCCTCGATGACGCCGCTGATGCGGAGCCTGTTGGCGAACTTGTGGAACTCGACGTCCTCGACGTCGAGCGTGACGTGCATGTGCTCGCGCTCGCCGCCGGTGTCGCGCATCTGGTCGTCCTTGCGCTGGATGCGCCGGGTGGTGTCGCCCGAGACCAGGTCGCCGGGTTCGAGGACGTAGGTGAGGTGCCAGAGGTCGTCGAGGCTCTCGGGGACGAGCGTGATGCGCTCGCGGCCTCCCTCGACGCGGTGACGGTCGGTTACTCTCATACGTTAGCGTGGTCCGGCGGCCGATAAGTGACCTGCGGTCGCTCCGTCCCGATTCCCAGCCGCGACCCGGCGCGGGGGTCCGGCAGTCCGGGTCCGATAGTCCGGCACGGTTTTATCGAAACCCTTCGGGACGGACAGTAGTGGCGTGAGTAATACGTGGTGCGAATTGACCATGCGCCTTCTTATCATATATGGTATTTAGTGGCGCATGTTGAATATAGGGCGTGTATTGCTCGGAAGTCACTACTATGAGCTTGCGGTGGCACCCTGCCACCAGATTTAGCTAATCGAGACTGGTATCCTATCGGGTATGGCTTCGAACAGGCCGCCCGAGTGGGAGTATCGCGTCGTCGAGCCGCCACGCGAACCCTCACAAAAAGAAGCCTGTGACCCGACAGGCCTGCTCAACGAGGTTGCTGACGATGGCTGGGAACTCGACGAGACCATCGACTACGTCGGCGGTGGAACCAAGTTCTTCATCTTCAGGCGACCTACTTCCGAAGCTGACACGGAGTCCCACCATGAGTGACTCCGGCGGGTCAAACGAAGTTCGAACCGCGAACACGCTTCGGGAACGCATCGAGTTGAATCGGCCGTACAGCTGGTTCCTGTTCGGCGGCAATCGGCTCGTCGTCACCAGCTTGGTCGCAGTGAGCGTCTTCGTCGCCTTCATTCTCGTCAGCATCGTCGCCTTCCCCTCGTTGCAGGTCCTGCTTCGGTCGTCAGACACCATCGAGACCATGTTCTCGGCCACGATCGGCACCATCGTCACTGGGACGACCCTCGTGGTCACCATCAGCCAGCTCGTCATCTCGCAAGAAAACGGACCGTTGGGCGACCAGCGCCAGCGGATGAGCGACGCGATGGACTTCCGGACCTACGCCACCAACCTCTTCGAGGACCCGCCCGAAGCCGACCCGGCGCAGTTCCTCGGGCAGCTCCTCGAAGCGACCGAGCGTCGGGCCGACGCCCTCGAAGCGCAACTCGCAGACAACGACGATGAGGACCTCCGCCAGCAGGTCGCGGAGTTCCTCAACAGCCTTCGGAATAACGTGGACACAGTCGTGGACGAACTCGACGAGGCGCAGTTCGGCACGTTCGACGTGGTGGCGTCGGCACTCGACTTCAACTACGACTGGAAGCTCTACCAGATCGAACGCCTCACCAGCGAGTTCGCCGACAGCCTCGATGAGGACGACCAGGAGGCGTTCCACGACCTGGAGACAGCGCTGACCATGTTCGGGCCGGCCCGCGAGCAGATCAAGACGTTGTACTTTCAGTGGGAGCTGATCGACCTCTCGCGGTACATCCTGTACGCGGCGGTCCCGGCGCTTGTCGTGGCTGGGTCGATGGTCGCGTTCGTCGGCGGCGAGACGGTCCCGGGCGTGACGCTCGGTGTCCCAAACATCACGTGGGTGGTTGGAGCCGCTTTCACCATCACGCTCGTGCCCTTCCTGACATTCCTCTCGTACATTCTCCGCATCGTGTTCGTGGCCAAGCGCACGCTCGCAGTTGGCCCGTTTGTCCTCCGGCAATCGTATACGAGCGATTGAGGAGTTGACGCCGGGAGAAACAGCTTTCAACGGTTGCAGAGACGGAGAAATTGAAGGACAAGATCATCCAATCAATACGCACAGATTAGTTAGTCTTGGACAACTGTTTTCGCAGTCTGTTACGCACAATACGCACCACGGATGGGTCACTGATACTCTTACTCCACCGAACGAATTTCCCGTGAGTTGAGGCGATTAATGCAGAGCGTAAATGTCTTGCACTCACTATTGACCCGGCAGTGTCGCGCCATACTAATTCCGAACTCCAAGAAGGAAACTCATCGAAGATGTCCAGGGAGTCGGTCGTCCGGGCATCAATCGGTCACCTTAAATCGACTCTTCGGGTGGCATGAACGTTTCAATCGATACCGTGTATGGCGACACCGTCGCGATTCACAGCAGGGAGGTGACCGATACTGCGAGCGGGAGGAGGATTATCCCGATCGCGACCGCCACCACGATCGGCAAATACGTTGGGTCGATTGCGTCGAGTCAGAATTGATTCGACCGGCGTCGAACCGTATCAATCCCATGGGGAATCATCGGGGTCGACGATGCGTTCGCGCTCCTCGATGGCATCGAGTTTTGCCACGTCCTCGTCGTCGAGTTCGAGGGCGAGACTCAGCCAGTTCTCTCGAAGGTGGTCTGTGGTCGTCGCTCTGGGGATAGCGGTCACGTTCTTCTCCCGAAGCCACGCGAGGCTGACCTGTTGGGGTGTCGCGCCGTGTTTCCTCGCGACCTCCTGTAACTCCGTAACGTGTTCGACATCGCCACGAGCGATGGGCGAGTAGGCCACGAGTTCCACGTCCACACCGTCTTGGGAGCAGAATTCCCGCAGGTCCTCCTGCGGGAACAGCGGGTGCATCTCGACCTGATTCGCAAAAATCGGCGCGTCGGCGACGTCGATGGCCTCCTCGAGCGAGTCGACAGTAAAGTTACTCACGCCAATTTCCTCGATGAGGCCTTCCTCTCGGAGTGTTGCGAATGCATCGAGCGTCTCCACCGGGTCGTACTTGCCCGTGGGCCAGTGGACGTACAGGAGGTCCACGTACTCTAGACCGAGGCGGTCGAGGCTCTCCTCGGCGCTGTGTCGGACGCCGTACTGGTCGAGGTCTGCCGGCGGAACCTTGGTGGCCACAAACAGATCGTCGCGAGCCACGCTCGACGCGGCGACAGCATCGCCCACCGCCTCCTCGTTGTAATACGCCTCGACCTGCTCGGTAGTGTCGATGTGCCTGTATCCGACGTCGAGAGCCTGTTTGACGTTCTCGTAGCACTCATCGTAGTCCGCATGGTTGTAGGTGCCGATGCCAAGCATCGGCATCCCGCGGGTCGAGGCTGGGGAGTAGTTGGCGACGTCTGCGTCGATGCCGGTTGTCGGTACATCAACGGCCCCGGTGCTGTCGGAGTTCCGCTCTTCGCCGGCATTCCGCGTTCGGCGTTCGACCTGCTCCGTGTTCACCACGGGACTGAGCCGCTCGGTCCTCCCTTCGTCCGCTATACCTCCGGTTCCGACGGGTGGCATCCGCTGGCGTATCTGGACCAGGGCGTCGGTTAGGTCCCCCTGTTCGCGCTCCGCCTCCCCGGCGCTCTCACTGCTATGGCGCCGTTTGGCCAGCAAAAAGGCCACGAGAAACGCGAGAACGAACGGGGTGGCCTTCCGCAGAAGATCACCGCGGTCATCCTGAATCTGTACGTGCCACTTTCGAGTATCAGTCCCTCTACGGAGCACGAGGTATTCTTTGACGACGACGTACTTCGGAGTTCTGGCAGGGACGGTCGACTCGTGGAGGTGACCGGTTCGTTTCGGCTCCGGTTCCAACGTCGGGATTGGTGTGCTTCCTCGGTGCGGCGGCCGCCGTGAGTGGTGTCGCTCACTTCGCTTGTGTTTTGCCGGGTCGGCAGTACATTTGAGGCACTGGAAACCCAACGGCCGTCAAATGCGGACCATCGTCGAGACACTCCAACCGGAAGTTCCCTACCGCGTAAGACAGCGGGTCGGTCCCTGTCTCACTCGACTTGCGCGAACTCTCGGGCAGCCCGAGTTCCGCCTTCGCGATACCGGATACGTCGGTACCGTCCAGCAGCCGCTGGACGAGTTCACGGAGACGCTCCAGGAACACGGGTTCGAGTGGGACCCGCTGGCGTGGTATCACCAGCCGCCGGTGGGGGCGGAGCCGAACGGTAGCTGGACGTATCGACGGTCCTTGCTGGCCGACAGACAGATTCACGTCATTCTCATCGCCCACTCGCCGGAGTACATCGACGTGTTCGCCCACGAGGAGTACAACTGGCTACGACACCCGATCAAACACCTCCGGCAGGTCGGCATCGAGCGGGAAGCCGGTAGTCGTCAAATACGGCGGTGGATCGAGAGTCACGGCATTGCGATCGACGCCAAATCGCGTCGCCGACGAGGGATCGCACACAGAGTGATAGACCTCCACAAGTACCTCGCGTCCATCATCCGATAGTGCGAATCCGATTCATACCTTCGAAGAATAGTAGCGAGTCGGTCCGCACGCGGTGTTTTCCAGGAATCGGCTCTTGATAACTCGGTGTTCGTCGTCCCCGGTTTGCCGATGATGTGATAGCGGTGGGATTATCGCTAATTTGGAGTGATCGAAGTTCCTGCGGCGACCCTGCAAGTTCGCCGAACAGAAATAGTAACACCGCTGGAGAGTAGGCGTCATGCATAACCGTCACAGACGCAAACTGAAGCTATGGCGTATCAGACCACAATCGGCTGGTCTCTCCTGTCCTCAGGCATCGTGAGCATCATTCTCTGGCTCATTCCTGGCGACTCGGTCTGGTGGGGAGTCGGCCTGCTCGTCCTTGGGATGGTCGTGCTTTATATCCGCCGAGACGACGTCTCCGAAGCGTTCTCGGCACTAACCGAGTCGTAATCTCTTGTCCAGCCAGCATCAACGAAGGCCATTACAATGGAGATGAGGCAACTGTCGACTAAACTTGCCTTCGATTAGAATAATGAGCTTGCTAATAGTGCCCTCTATTCAGCACGCCGCTTCTGACAACTGTCGGTCAAGTCGTTGGTGGAAGTGATAGGTTCACGCTCTGTATTACGGACAGTCGATTCCATCCTATCCGCAGGTGAGGGTTTCAACAAGCCCTCCGGCACCTAACTGCTGGCCCGCCCGACAAGCCGCGCCACCACGACGACCACGTAGAAGCCGGCGGCCAGCGCGACCACCTCGCCGGGCCGGCCCAGCGCCGCGAGCGAGCCGAGGCCGACGACCGCGAGGCCCGCGACCACCAGGGCCGCGACCCAGCCGACGAAGTACCTACCGTCGCGCGCGCTGCGGATCAGCCGGCCGCGGTCGACGCCCGACCGGAGGCGACCGGTCTCGGCCACCCCGGCCAGCGCCGCCGGCAGGAGGTAGGCGAACGAAAGCGAGACGAACAGGACCACCGTGCCAGCGCCGAAGACGAAGAGGGTCGTGCCGACCGCCTCGGGGCGGGCGCCCGCGCCAGCCCCGCCGACCGTGACCGCGAGCGCGGCGGCGGGGACGAACAGGTACCCGACCGCGACGGCGAGCGCCCGCGCGCCGTCGGCCGCGAGCCCCCGGAAGTCGGCGAACCGGGGCGGCGCGTCGGCGGTCGGCGGCGTCTCGCCTTCCGACGCGGCGCTTTCGCGGACGACGGCCAGCGCGTAGCCGGCCAGCAGGACGACCGGGACGAGCGCGAGAACCGCGAGGACGCCGAGACGGGTGAGCAGGCCGGCGGCGACCGCCAGGATGGCGCCGACGACCAGCGTCTCGTCGGCCTCCTCGCCTCGGACCGGGTAGGTCAGCGCCTCGCGGAGCATGGCGGAGGGTTCGAACGCGAAAAGTTAGGTCTGACTACTCGCGGTCGGCGACGGGGTCGCGTCCCCGCGGTGGATGCAGGGACTACGCCGTGACCCGCCGGTCGCCGTCGACGGTCCCGCCCCGGCCGGTCGGGGTCGCGTCGCGGTACCCCTGGCCGTAGAGCGAGAAGGCGACCGTGTTCGCGTAGAACGCCACGAACGGCACCAGCGCCCAGCCGACGAACGGGATCGAGGCGAGTCCGCCGACGAGGCCGCCGGCGACGAGGTGGACGACGAGCGCGGACAGCCAGCCGGTCGCGTACGAGCCGCTGGTCGCGACCGCTCCGATCTTCCGGAACTGGAACGCCGCGCCGAGCCGACCCTCGACCGCGAGCCGGGCGAGCGCGGCGGGCAGGACGTACCACGCGGCCAGCGACGAGAGCGCGGCGAGCGCGAGGCCGCCGAGCACGACGACCACGCTCAGGAGGTCGGGGCCGACGTTGGCGACGGGCTCGACCACGGTCGACGGGTCGGTGACGGTCGACGAATCGAGCACCGTGTTCTCGACCGAGACGATCAGCAGGCTCGCCAACACTGCGGTCAGCAGCAGTATCGGCAGCGCGAAGTACGCCAGCGTGACCGCGATGGCCTTCAGTCCCTCTCGGAGCAGGTCGCCCCAGTCGTCGAACGACGGCGCCCGGTCGCCCGCGTAGGTCCGCGCGAGGATCCGCTGGAGGTAGCCCGCGACGAGGACGGCCGGCACCAGCAGCCACGACAGCAGGGTGAGCAGGCCGCCGATGAGCAGGGATTCGGTTCCGTCGTCGCTATCCACGAGGTATCTGAGTGCTGTTTCGAACATGGTGAACTCCCGAGCGCGCTTCGATTTCCGCGGAGAAGGTGGCTCGCTACCGTAGAGACGCGCGCTACAGGCTTAACCGTTGTGTCGCCGGCGTCGCGTATCGGACAGTAGTACGACCGGGCGGAACGTCGGCCGAGGGGTTCCCGGAATCACCGTTGAGCGGACCCAGCAACCAAACGGCTATCCGTCCGAAGTATGTGGCATCGATATGCCCTCCATGAGGCGACGAACGCTTCTCGGGTCTGTGGGGACAGTCGCGCTCGGCGGTCTCGCAGGTTGCTCGAGTCTGGGAACCCAGGAGCCGCCAGCCGGAAGCCTACGGTTCGAGAACGACCACGACCTCCCCCACTCGATTACCGTTCGCGTCACGGGCGTCGGAGCCCGGCCGGGGGACGACAACTCGCCCGAAGGCGAGGTCGCGGCTCCCCCGAACCAGCGGACGCTGACCGCGTCGACGACCGTGTCGCCGGGCGACCGCCGGACCTACGAGAGCGTCTTCACGGAACCCGTCTGGTATGCAGTCCAGTTCACGGTCGACGACCGGGAGCCGTCCAATAATACGGGTAGTACCACGTTCCATCCGGCACCGCCGGACCGTCGATACGGACATTTCCTGTCGGGGACCGTCTATGAGTCCGGCGGGTTCTCGTGGGGAATCAGCAGCACGGAGAACCCCGGTCGCTTCACGTTCGGTAGCGACGGTGGAAAACGAAAAACGGGGAACACCCACTAGTCTGGGAGTATCCGAGAACGGAGCCAGACGACTTGTGTCACCGGGCGAGTTCCATTGTTCGGAAGCGAATGTAGCCGACAGTGAGCACACCAGACAACCAGCAGAAGAGCAGTACGAGCATGAACCACCACTCAAGGAAGAACACCGTCGCGTCACTCGTCCCATGGATGATGTGGCCGCTGAGGGCACCGTAGGCTGTCGATGGACTGAATCGGTACGCCAGATCATAGAGCTCGGGCATCGCCCCGAACCCAAGCACGGATTCCACGAGATACGCAGTAAGACGCCTCGGATCAAAGACCAGCGGTAGTACCCAGCCAAGAACGAACACGAGATACGTGCTTAGCGCCGCCGCTAACGCCTGTCCTCGGCTTCTAGCGAGCGCTGAAATTCCCGTGCCAATGCCCGTCCAAACGGCGCTGAAATACAATGTCACTGCAAAAAACCCGAGATAGGTGCCGAGAGGGAGGCGGTTGAGATGCACAACCAAGAGGACTGCACCGAGGCTGAACGCGGCAGTTACACTGAGCGTGGTGACGATGAGTCGCCCAATGAACTTCCCGAAAAGAACGTCAAGACGGGTGTTTGGGAGGCCGAGCAAGTAGATTCCACTACCGGATTCCAACTCGCCAATAATCGCATTATAGCTCGAGATGAGGACTGCCAGTGGGAACAGGAGTGTAATCAGGGTACCCAGACTCGATAAGGCACGGATTATCGGCGTGAACTCCGTGGTGGTCTGAGACTGGGTCAGGATCGACAACGCTGTTATTGCTGTAATGACGCCAGTAAGCATCCAGAGCACGTTCGAGCGTCGCACATCCCGGAATTCCTTGCCGGCGATCGCCCGCCAATTCATGCGTTCCTCTCCATCTGAACCTGGCCGTCGTTGTCACACTCGTCGGTGTTCGTGTAGGCTTCAAACATCTCCTCGAGGGAGGCTGGCTCGGAGAGAATATCTGCTACGCCTTCGTGTTCTTGGAGATGCATCACGACGTCTGCTTTGACGCCCCGGTTTGCACAGACCACGTGTAGGTTCCGACCATCGACGTCGACGTACTCGACGCCCGGTACTGATTCGAGTGTGAGGCTCTGAGGCTCGGAGCGGAGGACCACGTCGATGGTCGCGTGCGTGAAGACTGACTCTCGGAGATTTTCGATAGAGTCTTCGACAACCAGATCACCTTCTCGAAGAATGCCAACGCGATCACAGACGGCTTCAACTTCGGGGAGGATATGACTGGAGAAGAACACGGTCGTTCCCGCCGCCGCTTCCTCCCGGATTACCGCCCGGATTTTTCGCATCCCACTGGGGTCCAATCCTGAGGAGGGTTCATCGAGGATCAACAAATCAGGGTCACCAACCAGTGCCATTCCGAGGCCCAGTCGTTGTGCCATTCCTTTTGAGTACTCACCAACAGCTCGGTCAGCATCGCTTTGGCGAAGACCAACGCGATCGAGGACGGCATCAATGTCAGTTCTCGAGTCCTTACACGCGTTCGCGAATTCGAGATGCTCGTGTCCCGTGAGGCGCTCGTATCCCGTTGCATTCTCGGGGAGAATTCCGATATGCTTCCGGAGTTCGTGAGCGTCAGTCTGCGTATCGTACCCGAGGACACTGGCCGTGCCGGTCGTCGGATGGAGGAAATTAAGGAGGAGATTGATCGTCGTTGATTTCCCGGCGCCGTTTGGACCGAGGAAGCCGTACACCTCGCCTTCCTCAACGCAAAGGTCCAGGCTGTCGACCGCGAGTACATCTCCGTATCGCTTCGTCAGGTTGGTCGTTTCAATCGCTGTCATCCATGAACGGGTGAGTGCTCCGCCCCCAAGTAAGGCCCAGACCATTTACGCCGATTCCGGCCCGTATACGTCCGTACACCCAATTTTGGAAATTTTTGATACGGCCATACACCCGGTGAGTAGTGATTATTTTCAGGGCCAGACCTGCCAATCCGGGGTACCGTCAGATCTGAAGAGAGGAACGGTTCGTGCTAGCTCCATTCAGCGAGGTTCTCGGGTAGCGCAGTCCTACCTAACGTATAAATAACTACATGTGAGAGTAGTAATTCATGGCTGGCGATCCTGCTGCATTGCTGACGAAGACGCAACGTCAGCGAATTCGCGAGCGGTTCGCGTCATTGGACGACGAACAAACGAGACGCGACCAACAACGCATTCGTGACAGAGTTGCGGCTGGCATCCATGATTTTGAACTCCTCGTTGAGTATCCCGATAAGCAACTGCAGATGGCTCTGGATGAGTATACTGATGCAGAATTACGTGAAGCACTCGCAAGTAGCCAGATAGTACTTGAACGGATTCGTGAGAACCGCGGCCTCGAGCGCGACGAAATACGAGCGCACGCAGAAGAACAGACTAGAGTCCAACAAGCGGAGAGTACAGATCTGCAAACACTGGAGCGCGTCGAGTTCGAAACAGACGCGGAACGCCGTCGTCGGCTTCGAGACGAGCTCTACGGAGAACAAGAACCGAGTGTCTGGGGACAACGAGCCAATCGCTTCATCCAAGTTGCGTTCAGTGTATTTCTTCCGGGACTTCTCCTTTGGGCACTTGAGGATACTCTTCAATCGGTGGTGTCGTTCCCGTATGCTCCACTCTGGAACGTCCTATTCGCCATCAGCTTCCTCGCCCTCGCCGGTGCATTCCTAATTAAGAGCGCACAACTCACAAAGCACGTTCTCATCCCCCCAGTCCGTACACTACTCACTACCCCCCGTGCCGCGCTCTCCAGCCTCCGTGACCGTCTCATCTCAACGCCCATCCGAACACTCCGGAAGTCCTGGAATAACCTATGAACAAATCCGTGAGAGGGATGACACCGACACGGAGGCGGGAGTTTTCCTGAAGATGATTTAGGCGTTTCCGGCACCCCAGTAGACGGCAATTTCGCCATCAGCAAATCGTTCGGAGGACGCGAGTGACACATCCCTCCGAGTGAGAGCTTCAGGACTTTGTAGAGGATTTCACCGTCACGTACGACACCGGCCTGCACTTCTCCGCCTTCATTTGCTCGCGTTATCCCAGAATACATATTACTTTTCGTACAGAATCAGTTAGTAGTGTCCGTTCACAGCCCGTCCTTCAGGAGTGGAGGCTGAGACGCACGTCAAGGCTCGTTGTGAGCGCCGTCGCTGTCTTTGTTGCGCTTCGTCTTACTCATGGCTTCGTGTTAGGGCTCGGCGTGGCGATTGTGCTGGCAATACTGCTGGATATTTCATGGTGGCTACACAACCGCTATGCTACGCAAAGCGAGTATACGCCCACTACACTTAGCGATGTCCCGAATTACTGCGTCGGGTGACCGTGATACCCGAAAAGTACGTGCTGGTCGGTTCTATCCGTTCTAGGCTATGGCGATCGCTGCGCCTACGAAGAACGCGACGACTGCGGTCCCAAGAAGGGCCGCCGAAGGCCGGTTACTCCCTCTTGGTTCTTGTTCGAACGGTTCCCATTCAAGCAGGATTCCGAGACCGATAACGATAGCAGCACAACCACCAACGAAACCGGGTACGGACCATAGCGAAAGTCCGCTTTGGACTATCGCGCCTGCTGATTCAAACGCGAGCAGTATTCCCGTGATTAATGGCGCAGCACCAACCGCTTTTTTGGAGGGCATACATCAAGCTTGTCGGCTCATAACACGTAACCGTTGTCATCACGTACACCCTCTCCGCTGATTTTCTCAGTTCACATTTTAAATGGAGGGTCGATTCGCGGCGTCGTTGGCGAAGTTATTGGCTGTCGTTCCACGCCTAAACAAGCCGAATCGTGGATTCGTGTTCGACGTACCGCGAACCAGCCGGTCTACTCCTCCTTCATCCGACTGCCGCCCGGCGGCAGGAACTCCTGGATGAGGTCGGGGCTGGCCACCTTCCGGACGAACGAGGTGTCGGCGAACCGCTCGCGGAACCGGCGGTAGATGCGCTTGGCGACGTCGCCCTGGGCGTACCGGCCGGGTTCGACCTCGACGTGGGTCTCGACCCGCGGCACGACTGCGGAGGGCGGACCCCCGAGCACCCGGGTGTGGGGCTCGCAGGCGATGCCGACAGCGACCCCGACCGCGACGTCCCGGAAGTAGGTTCGGTCGCCCCGGATGGCGAACCCGCCCTTCTCGAGGTACTCGCCGCTCTCTGGCGTCTTGCTCACCTGGTCGGGCGTGACCACGTACGCGTCGCCCGAGAACCGGCTGTCCTTCCAGACCGACGAGTACGACACCGCGAACTGGGCGGCCTCCCGCTTGCTCTGGTCCGGAACGTCCACGTCCCGGGAGGGCTCGCTCGGGTCGGAGGTCTTCAGGATGGTGACGGGGCCGCCGTGGGCCTGCGTGTGGAAGAACAGGTCGTTGCCCTCCAGGTACTTCTGGACGAGCTCCTCGTTCTGGTCGGCGTTGCGCCCGCCGATGACCAGGAAGTCGTCGCCGGTCCGGAACCACCGGAAGCGCTCGTACCACTGCTCCTGCTTCCGGATGGGGATAGACGGCTCCGAGAGCCAGTCGACGTCCTCCCGTTCTTCGTCCTCGTCGCCCGCGTCACCGTCGCCGTCTCCGGGCTCGCCGGCGTCGGCCTCCCACTCCTCCTTGCGCTGGCGGACCTCCTCTAAGTCCTCGCGGGTGTCCTCGATGGCGGCCATCGCGCCCTCCTTCTTCTCCTCGATGCGCTTGGCCTCGGTGTAGAGCCGGTCGGCGTTCTTCTCGACCCCCGTCTCGGCGTCGAGTTCGACCGACGTCCCGTCGAGGTTCACCGTGACCATCCCCTCCTCGGGGTTCACGCCCTCGACGGCCTCGGCGGCCTCGATGCCCCGCTCGGCGCCCTCCTCGAACCGGGCCTCGATCTCCTCCCACGAGGTGCCCTCGTCGAGCGCGTTCCGGACCGTGGTGAGGATGTCGTCGGCCAGGCCGTAGTGGCCGTAGAGCCGTTCTGCCTTCTCGCGTTCGGCCTCGGCGTCGCGCTCGAATCCCTCGATTGCCTGCTCCTGCTGCTCGATGATGCGCTGCTGCTTCTCGATCTCGGCCTCGAAGTCGGGGCGCTGGTCGCCCACCTCCTGCTCGCTGGCGCTCTCGCCCTCGTAGTCGACGTTGGCGAAGTAGAAGTCGACCGCCTCGTTGAACGTGTCGAACGACTCGGCGTCGCGGTCGGCGTACTCCTCCAGCGCGACCGGGGTGACGTCGACCAGCCGGTCGTCCTCCCGGTAGACCCGCGGGTCGAAGTCGCGCTCGCGGACCTGGTCGGCCAGCCGCCGGACGGCGTCGAAGACGGCCTCGTAGTCCTCGTCGGTGGCGTCGTCGATGGACGTTCCCTTCTCGATGCCCGCACGGGTGCAGACCTCCTCGGCGTAGAGCCCGCCGAAGTTGAGCTGGGTCGCGAGGGTGCGCACGATGTCGGTGTCCGACTCCTCCATGTGGGCGACGAAGGTGTCGTAGTCGACGTCGAGCGGGTTGACGCGCTCGTCGGGGAACTCGTACTGGCTCCCCGGCGCGACGGTCCGGGACTTGAGCCGGACCGTGTCGAGGCTGTCGACGACCTCGCGGTTCTCGTCGAGCACGGCGATGTTACCCTGGCCGAACAGCTCCGCGACGATGGTGGTGTCCTCGTCGTCGCGCTCGAAGTGGAACTGGAGGATGCGGTCGAAGCCGTACTGCTCGACGCCCGCGAAGTCGGCGCCCGACAGCCGGTTGCGCAGCATCATGGCGAAGTTCGGCGGGCGACCCGGCGCGTCGGGCACGTTCTCGGGCGCCGAGACGTAGGCGCGCTTCAGGTCGCCGACTTCCACGATGAGCTCGACCCGGCCCCGGTCGAAGTCTCGCATCTTGAGCCGCAGGAGGTCGTCGTCGTAGAGGTACGCCTTGTCGAGCTTCGCGCCCTCGTAGGTCCCCAGCTCGGCCACGACGGCCGCGAGGTCGATGCTCGACAGTTCCCGCTTCTGGTCCATGCGTCGTGATTGCTCGTTCTGGCGGAAAGGCCTATCGCTACGGCGTGTACGTTCGTCGTGGTGCCGGTGTCAACAGAGGGAGCGGGCGGCCCTCAGTGGTCTGCCTCGTGGGGATTCAGCTCGGTCCCGTAGTTCGCGGCGTGGTCCTCGTAGTCGATGAACCGCGGAGCGTCCGGGTCGAAGGGTCGCTCCAGCGACTCGAACGCCTTCTTCTTGTCCCAGTTCTGGAGCCCGCCGACCGCGCTCCGGTCCTCGAGGTCGTGGTAGTCGAGGTCCGGTTCGGTCAGTTCCCACGCCTCCATGCCGGTCTCGGTCCGGACGATGACCGACGAGTACTCGTCGGAGCTGCCGACCGAACCGACGGTGAGGTCGGCGCAGTAGCCCGTGAAGTCGGCGCACTCGTCGCAGCCCTTCAGCGCGGCGTCGTGGAAGTGCTCGATGTCCTCGGCCAGCCGGAGGTCGCCGTCGCGGTCGTAGACTCGCATCTCGCCATCGAGCACGTCGAGCTTGCCGATGTCCTCGGGCTGGATGTCGCGCTTCTCCGCCAACTGGTCGCCGATAAGCCGCCGGTAGTTGAAGTTCTTCGTGCACATCAGCGCGACGGTGTAGTCGACGGCCCGGGCCATCGCGTTCTGGGACCCGTACTCCCACTCGAAGTCCTGCAGGGCTCGAATCCCCTCGATCTCGCAGGGCGTCCCCACGAGCGCCAGGCTGAGGTCCTCGGGGTCCCTGACGGGCAACTTCTCCTCCCACTGCGCGAGGTCGAGATCCCCCAGCGCCATCGTCTGGTTGTAGAAGCTCCCGGCGTTCGCGACCAGCCCCTCGCGGGTGGTCGCGAGGAAGCTCTCGGCCTTCCAGGGCTCCTCGTCGGATTCCGTGGCGACGAGCGCGCCGTCGATCTCGCCGGCGTCGAGCAGGTGGCACAGGACCGACGTGACCACGCCGCCGTCCTGGGCGCCCTCGCGCCAGTCGTCGGTCACCCGCGCGGAGAACTCCGTGATGGGGTCTCCCGCGCCCTTCACGTTGTCCTCGCCGCCGGTGATTTTCCACTGGCGCTCGTACCGCAGCCCGCCCCGCGGGCAGAAGTCCCAGCACAGCGAGCAGCCGGTGCACATCTTCACCAGCTCCGGGAGGTCGTCGTCGCCGATGCCGATGGAGTCGGAAGGACAGGCGGCCACGCAGGTCCCGCACTGGATGCACCGGTCCTCCTCGATGACCGCCTCGTCGAGCTCCATGAACCAGGTCTTGTCGTCGGGCGTCTCGATGTCGTTCATCTCCGCCCGGATGCCGTACCCGGGCGTGTCGAGGTCCGCCCCCTCGGGCATCCCGACGCGCTCGACCGGGTCGCCGTCGTCGACGTCCTGGCTCTCGCCCGCGGCGGGCGTCGTGAACTCGACGTCGCCGAGGTTCCCGTCCGCGTCGACGTTCGCGGGCGTCGTCCCGCCGTCAGAGGCAAGCTCTGACGAGCCTTCGTTCACTTCGCTCGCGAAGACGCCGTCTGCCACTGGCTCGGCCGCCGACTCGGGTTCGGGGTTCGCGTCAGATTCCGCCTCCGTGCCGACCGCGTAGGGACGCGACTCGTCGGCTGGCCCGATCTGGTCGCCCGGAATCGTCCCGTGTTCGGACGCCGGCCGGTGGGTCCGGACGCCCTCGGCGCGTGGGACCGTTCGCTCGGCGTCGGCATCCGTATCGACGTCAGGAACGCCGGGCAGCGGCTCGTCGGCCTCCGCGCCCTCCCGCTGGTCGCTCTCACCAGTCCCGTCAGTCATCTGTCGCCACTCCCTTCGAAACGGGGGCGTCGGCCCCGCGCATGACGGTCCTGAGCCGGTCGTTGTCGACCCGGCGGGTCCACTCGTAGAAGCGCTCACCGTCGGTTCGCTCCTCGGCATAGACCCCGAACAGTTCCTCGAGCGCCGGAATCACGGCGTCGGCCGGGACCGCGGTCTCGACCCAGTCGAGGAACGCGTTGTCGGTCCCGAGGCTCCCGCCGAGGCCGAAGTCCATGCCCTCGACCACCGCGTCGTCCTCGCCGTTGGTGCTGTCCGCCGCGTCCTCGACCTTGACCGTCTCGCCCCGGAAGCCGATGTCGGCGATCTGGGGCTGGGCGCACGAGGCCGAGCAGCCCGACATGTGCATCCGGACCACGTCGAGGTCCTCGGGGGTGTCGATGCGCTCGTCGAGCTCCCGGGCCCAGCGCTTGACGCGCTTCTTGGTCTCGATGATGCCGTAGTTGCAGAACTCGCTGCCGGTGCAACCGACCGCGCCCCGCGAGAAGGGGCCGGGGTCGGGCCGGTAGTCCGCGGCGAACGGTTCGTCGAGCAGGTCCGCGACGTTCTCCTCTGGGACGTGGGTGACCAGGAAGTTCTGGTCGGTCGCGAGCCTGACGGTCGTCTCGTCGGTCCCGTACTCGCGGGCGGCACGGGCCATCTCGGCGAACTCGTCGCCGCCCATCCGCCCGCCCACGACGTTGAATCCCACGTACTGTAGCCCGTCCTGCTTCTGGTCGTGGACGCCGACGTGGTCACCGGCGTACCCTTCGGTCAGGTCCCGACCCCGTGTCGGCAGGTCGACAGCGCACCGGTCGCGGACCGCCTCCTCGAAGGTGTCCGGTCCCAGCTGCTCGACCAGATACCGCATCCGACAGACGCCGCGGTTGTGGCGGTCGCCCAGCTCCTTGAACGCCTGGGCGACCGCCCGGCAGAACTCCACGGCGTCCTCGGGCGGGACGAACACGTCGAGCGGCGAGGCCATCCGCGGCCCGTCCGAGAGACCGCCGCCGACCCGGACGTGGAAGCCGTAGCAGTCGGTCCCGTCGACCGTCTTGCGGGCGGGGACGAGTCCCACGTCGTTGATCTGGGACTGGGCGCAGTCCCGGCGGCAGCCGGTGACGGTTATCTTGAACTTCCGCGGGAGGTTGGCGTACTCGCGGTTGCCCGTGAAGAAGTCCGAGACCGCGTCGACCACGGGCTGGGCGTCGAAGCACTCGTGGTCGCTGACGCCGGCGACCGGACAGCCCAGCACGTTCCGGGCCGAGTCGCCGCAGCCCTGGACGGTCGTCAGGCCGACCTCGTCGTAGCGGTTCCAGATGTCGGGGACGTCCTCGATCTCGAGCCAGTGCATCTGGACGTCCTGCCGGGTGGTGACGTCGAGGAACGCGTCGCCCCACAGTTCGTTCTGGTCGGCGCCGCCGTACTCGTCGGGCGCGGTCGCGTACTCGTCGGCGACCTCGCCGACGATCTCGGCCTGCTCGGGCGTGAGCCGACCGCCGGGTACCTTGGTCCGCAGCATGAAGTACCCGCGGTGGGTCCCGTGGGTGTACAGCCCGGCCCACTTGAGTCGCTCCCACTCGCCCTCGCCGGCCCGCGCCTCGATCTCGTCGAACGACAGCCCCTCCGCGGCGTACGTCTCGACGTCGTCGAGCACGTCGAGCGGATGCTTGCGCTGTTTCCACTGTTCGACCGTGTTCATAGTGGTCCTCTCCCCTCCGCCCTCCACTGACAGGTGTTACCACGTGTCGAAAGCATTCGTCGAATCCCACGCGCGCCACCGACCATTAAGGTCGCGTTTCGGCGAGTACTGGCGCGGCCCCGAAACAGCGGATGCATTTGCTGGTACCTCGCACGCCGGCGTCGAGCGACCGCCCGACTGAAACGGGACGTCGAAGCATCCGTCGGAGGTTCCAGCCAGAATCGCCGCGACCCTCGTCCAGGGTCCCACCCGGTGACGGACCGACCCGGCGTCAGACCTCGACGTCCATCCCGTCGCGCCCGAACTCGATGCCGAGGTCGGCGTACTCCGCGGCGACGTCGGCGTACTCGTCGGGGCGGCGCCGGTAGATCTCCTCGATCTCGGTCAGGACGGTCCGGTCGGGGCCGACGGTCCGGACCTGCTCGAGGGTCTGGTCGAAGGTGGTCTGGTGCTCGCTCTCCTCGGCCCACAGCTCCTCGCTCAGGATGGGGTCGCCCGTCGGCGTCTCGCGGAACATCCCGCACTCCTTGACCCAGAGGTCGAGGTCGTGGGGCACCTTCTCCAGGTCGAGGAACGTCGTCTCGTCGGGGAAGACGAGCGCCGAGGACTCGCCGTCGCGGAAGAGGTAGCCCATCGCGGCGTCCTCGGGGCCGCCGGGGTCGAGGGGCGCGCCGATGCCAGTCACCTCGATTCCGTCGCCGAGCGTCATCGTCTCGCCGTCGCCGATGAACTCGAACTGGGCGTACCCCCGGTCGTCGTACTGGGCCTCGATGTCGAGCGACTCGGCGATGCGGTCGTAGGTGGTCTCGCTCATCACCACGGTCGCGGGGTCCTCGTTGTCCCAGTTCTCCAGCGGGAACTGCGGCCGGCCGATGGCCTGGACGACCCGGAGGCCGCCGACGTGGTCCATGTGGTGGTGCGAGACGAAGATGTACTCGACGTCCGCGACGTCCTCGCGGTTCAGCATCGCCCAGATGGACTCGGGCGCGTCGACCACGGCGTCGGCGTCGCGGACGAGCGTGGAGTTGCCGTACCTCGCGTGGGGGATGCCCTCCTCGCGGGCGGGGTCGCAGACCCGGCAGTCGCAGGTCGGCATCGGCGTCTGGGAGTCGCCGCCCGACCCCAGGAGCGTGATGTTCATGGAGTCGGTACCCGACGCGCGGAGAAAGGTCCAATGGCTGGGCTGCGAGCCCCGACAATCGGAGCGAGATTCGTGCAAGGCACTACTGTTCCGCGAACAGCTGACTCCGCAACTTCTCGGCGGTCCCGGTGAACCGGACCTGCCCGATCACCGCCGCCACGACCGCGCCCAGCGAGTTGTACGTCAGGTCCAGTACGGTGTCGTCGAGGCCGTGCTGGGCCAGCGGCATCGTGAGTCCCGTCGACGCCGACACGACGTCGAGGGCGAACTCGAACAGCTCCCAGACCACCCCGAACGCCAGGACGAGCACCAGGATGAAGACGAACCCGTACCGGTGGGGAAGGTTGATGCGGTCGGTGTGGAGGTCCACCGCGCGGACGGAGACGTAGCCGGCGCCCGCGACCAGCGAGGCCGACAGCGAGTGGGTCAGGTGGTCCCACCAGTCGAGGTGGGAGTACAGTCCCGCCGACCCCAGCGTGTGGAACAGGACGGCCGACGTGATCCAGAGGCCGAGCCACGGGTCCAGCGGGAGCTCGTAGTTGCGCTCGAGCAATGCCGGCAGGAGCGTGATCAGGAACGCGATGGTGCCGTTGACGATGGCCTTCGGCTGGCCCGCGACCGCGCCGTAGCCGACGACGCCGAGCAGCACCGCCTGCATCACCCGCATCAGCCGGCGCTGGTTCGCCATCGAGGGGCGCGGGAGCGGGCTCATCGGCCCACCAGGTCCTCGATGGCCCGCCAGAGCTCGCGGTCCCGGCGCGTGAAGTAGACGTCGAACAGCACGCCCGCCGCGAACCCGGCGAGGGTCACCCAGACGAACTCGTTCATCAGGGCGTCGTTGGTCGAGAGCATCGAGGTGCCCAGCAGGCGGTCGGCGTTCCACCGAACGATGGTCCAGGCCGCGGCCGACGCCATCGTCGTCAGCACGACGAGGAGCACCGCGAACAAGCGGGTGACCTCGAGTTTTGTGAACATGTCGAGTTCGACCGTGACGAGCAGCGCGACCCCGGCGACCGAGAGGTAGTAGGTGAACGTGCCGAGGTCGCCCGCCAGCAGCGCGGTCCCGAGCATCGGGGCCACCACGAGCGCCAGCAGCTCCCACGGGAGCATCACGCGCCACTCCCGGTACGCGACGGGCGGCACGAGGACGATGAGGCCCGCGGCGGCGACGAACGCCAGCCAGAGCACGTCGAGATCGAGCGCGCTCTCCGCGAGCACGAGCGCGAGCACGCCGACCACCAGCCACGACGCGAGCGCGTTCGTCCGGCCGTCCCGGAACAGGCGTTCGACCGCACTGCCGGACTCGACCCGGCGGTCGCTTCGGGTCATCGCGTCACAGTCGCTTCGAGACGTACGGGCCGTCCTGGTGGTAGCCCAGCTTCTCCCGGTAGTACTCCCGGGCGCCGATGCCGGAGATGACGCTGACCTTGTCGTAGCCCGCGTCTGCCGCCATCTCCTCGGCCTTCCGGAGGAGCTTCCGACCGTAGCCCTTGTGCTGCCAGTCGTGGCTCTCGTCTCCCACTTCGACCATCGGACCGTACACGTGGAGCTCGCGGACCAGCGCGGCGTCTTCGAGCTCCCGGCGGACCGGGTTGCCGGGGAAGCGCAGGCGACAGAAGCCGATCAGGAGGTCCTTGTCGGGGTCCTCGTAACTGATGAAGTGCTCGGTGCCGCCCGCGGCCTCGTACGTCGTGACGTCGAGCTCGACGGTTTCGGGGTTCTCGTCGTTCATCCCGACCTCGCGGCACCGGATGCAGTCGCAGGTCCAGCCGTGGTCCTCCATCTTCTGGCGGGCGAGCTGGCGGAGGTTCGACTTCCAGACGCCGGCGTCGATGAAGTCGGCGGGGATGTCGCGCTGGACGCGCTGGAGCCGGGTGTACTTCGGGATCATCGACTTGATCTCGGCGACGAGTTCGGCCGCCTCCTCGTTCTGGAGCGGTTCGTACTCGTCGCGGTGCCACCAGTCGTAGGTCGCGGTCCCGCGGACAACCAACGTCGGGTAGATCTTGAGGTAGTCGGGCTTCCACTTCTCGTCCTCGAACAGCCGCCGGAAGTCCTCCAGGCACATCTCCCGGGACATGCCGGGCTGGCCGGGCATCATGTGGAAGCCGACCTTGAACGCGGCGTCGCGCAGGCGCCGATTCGCGTCGATGGACGCCTGCACGCCGTGGCCGCGGTGCATCTCGCGGTTGATGCGCTCGTAGGTGGTCTGGACGCCGACCTCGACCTTCGTGCCGCCGAGGTCGAGCATCCGGTCGATCTGCTCGGGATCGCACCAGTCGGGCTTGGTCTCGAAGGTGGTGCCGATGTTCCGGATGTCGTTGGTCTCGTTCTCGGCGATGACGTCCTCGAGGTAGCGGAACTCCACGTTCTCGGGGTCCTCCGCGAAGCTCTCGCCCTCCGCGGGTTCGGGCTCCTTCCCGGTGTCGTAGTCGTTCATCGCCTCCAGCGCGCGCTTGACGAACCACTCCTGGTAGTCGTGGCTCCGGGCGGTCATCGTCCCGCCCATCAGGATGAGCTCGACCTTGTCGACGGGGTGGCCGATCTCCCGGAGCTGTTCGAGGCGGAGCGTGACCTGGCCGTAGGGGTCGTAGTCGTTCTGGACGCCGCGGGCGGCGGCGGGCTCGTGGCCCGTGTAGCTCTGCGAAGAGGAGAACTCGGAGCCCGGCCCGCCCGGACAGTAGAGGCACTTGCCGTGCGGGCACTGGTGGGGGCTGGTCATGATGGCGACCGGCGAGACGCCCGAGGCGGTCCGGACCGGCTTGCGCTGGAGCACCTCCTGGAGGTCCTCCCGGCGATCCTCGGGGGCGTGGTCGAGCAGTTCCGAGTTCTTGGGGACCTTCGGGGAGGAGTGCTCCGAGCAGACCTCGAGCTTCTCGCTCTCGAGGTCGTCGCGCTCGACCTCCCCGTCGAGGATGCGCTCGACGAGCTCCTCGCAGACCCGCTCGAACGCCTCGGTCTCGGTGGCGTCCGGCGTCTCGGTACTCATTACGTGCTATTTGGTCGGGTCGGCGGGATAAGGGTGTCGTCTACGGGTACGGGACGGAATCACGACGCCGCCGACCCCGGCTCCGCGCGGAACTCCCCGCCCGTCTGCCACCAGAACACCCCGACGACCAGCGCGGCGATTATCAGGAACGCGCCGACCGACTGCGGCCAGTCGTGGGCGTCCAGGTAGACCCGGTTGGGCACCATCACGACCGGAATCGCGAGTGTCGGCCAGAATCGGCGGTCGACCAGCGTCAGGTAGAGCGTCGGCATCAGCGCCATGGTGACGTGGCCCGAGAAGTTCCAGAACGGCGAGAGCGCGACGTAGGGAATCGTCGCGACGACGAGCGCCTGGAGGTAGCCCGGAACCAGCGCGCCCCAGTCGTAGCGGCGCCACACCAGCCACGTCGTCGCGGCGGTGAAGAGGACGCCGCCCGCGACCAGCGCGTCCACCTGCCACGCGTTGCCCTTGGTGACCTGATAGAGACCCTGGCCCGTGACGAGGACGTACGCCAGGGTCGGGACGAGCGAGAGGACGCCGGCACCGAGGAACGCGGCGAACCGCCGCCACAGCGCCGACCGGTCGGCGTCCTGGAGCGCCCACTCGTGGTGTATGGTGACGAGTGCCCCGACGCCGACCATCACGGCGGGGTGGAAGACGTAGGGGTAGAGCTCCATCGCCGTATCGAGCGCGTCCATGCGTGGGGCTACGGTCCCGGGCCGGAAAACCGCGGTGGCGACGGCGTCCGGGGTCACCGACGCCGTCGACCGTCGATGGCCCTGCTCCTCGTCCGGGGGCGACCGCTCCGGGCCCTGAGAAATCTATTTATCGAAGCGTCACAAAATGTAAGATATGAGTAACGACCACGTCACCAAGCCGGACCCGTCGGCGTTCGACGACATGCACCTGCTCTGGAAAGTGTTCTGGGTATTCGCCGGCGCGCTTCTGATTCTCTTCTGGGCGGCCGTACTGCTTGGCGGCCTGTGAGGGAGCCGTCACCGAATAAGTGGACTGCGAAGAAGAACCGACTGCGGTCGTCTCCGTCCTACAACTGCTCGCTGACCGCCGCGACCACGGCGTCGAGCGCCGCGTCGCGCTCGCCCGCGAGGAACTCGACGGCGCCGTCGCGGGTGCCCGTGGCCGAGATGCCCGCCTCCGGTGCCGCCTCGGCGGCGGCCGCCGCGACGTCGCGGGCGTTGACCCGGCCGTCGCTCCGGATGTGGATCTCGTCCTCGTCGACGCCGAGGGTGACGTGGTCGTCGCCCGGCGCGCCCGCGGCGCCGAGCTTCTGGCGGTGGATGGCGTCGAGCAGGAGCGCGGTCGGCGGGAAGTCGAACCGGTGGGTGAACGCCTCGGTGTCGAGGACGGTGAACGAGACGTCGTTCTCGCCCCGGATCGAGAGGTTCGGCTCGACGGTGTCGAGTTCGGTCTGGAGCTTCTCGCGGAACTGCTCGCCGACGTGCTCGGCGAGGTCGCGCTTCTCGTGCTCGAACAGCAGGTCGGTGATGAGCTCGCGCTTGTCCTCGTAGGACTGGTAGTACGCCTCAAGCGCGACCGCCTCGCGGAGCGCGGTGACGTGGTCCTCGTCGTAGTCGGCCTCGGCGGCGAGGTCGACGTACGCCTCGGGGGCGTCCTCCCAGTAGCTGACCGCCGGGAGGTGGGCGACGTCGTCGCGGGCGTCGGTGTTGACGTGGGCCGCGACGTTCGCGCCGAGGACGCCCGCGGTCAGGTCGGCCGCGTCGGCGTCTTCGAGGTAGGGGTTGACCGCCACGCCGGCGAGGTCGGCCACGCCCTCGTCGGGGTACGTCGCGTCGACGACGACCCGCGGGGCGTCGTAGATGTCCAGCAGCTCGAACCCGTCGGCGGACTCGGCGGTGCTACCGGCCGCGACGACGACGAACAGCGGGAGCTTCTCGTCGTGGCGCTCCCTGTTGTCGAGCATCGTCGTCACGTCCTTGGTCGCGTCGGCCATGTCGTAGTCACCGCCCTCGAGCGGCCGGCGGTCGAAGAAGTGGTACTCGGCGTCGCTCTTGGCGTGCTCGTCGCGGACCAGCGGCAGGACCGCGCGCTCGATGGCCGCGCCGGCGACGTAGCCCTCGGCGGTGGCGTTGTGCCGGACGATGACCGGCCGGGACTCCATGACCGCGCGCCGGACGGTCTCGGCGGCGTCCCGGATGCGGTCGTGGACCGCGGCGACAGACTCGTGGTCGGCCAGCAGCTCGACGTCGTCGGGACGGGCCTCGGCGCGGAGCGCGTCCTCCAGTCGGGTCTCGACGGTCTCGCGGTCCTCACCGGTCAGCTTCTCCAGCTCCTCGGTCTCGACCTGGAGCTCGTTGTGCCGGAGCTCGACCTCGCCGTCGAGCCGGACGTGATCGCCGGTCTCGACCTCGGGGTAGGCCCGGACGCCGGCCTCGACGAACGCGGCGCAGTCGACCGTCGCGGTCTCGTCGCGGACCTCGAACACGGTCGGGCCGCTGGTCTGGCGCGCGCCGACGACCTCGCCCTCGATGCGGACGTCCTCGCCCACGCGGTCGCTCAGACTCTGGATCTCGACGCGGACGGGGTCGGAGTCGGCGTCGCTGGCTTCGGACTCCGCGGCCGATTCGGCGTCGGTCGTCGAGCCCGTTCCGGTCGCCGAGTCGGATGCGGATGCGGAGCTTGACCCCGCTTCGGACTGCTGCGCGCTCGCAGATTCCGACTCTTGCTCGGCGGACGACTCGGACGCCGACTCGCTCGCGCGGTCGACCGTTCCCGCCCCGGCGCCGTCGGTGGTCGCCTGCTGGTCGTCGCTCTCGTCGCCCTCGTCGCCGTCGTCGAACTCCTCGGGGAGGACGGCACCCCGCTCGGGGTCGTCGACCAGCTTGCCGCGGAACTCGCGCTCGGACTGGCGGATCGACCAGCCGAGGTCGACGTTGCCGTTGTCGCGGACGCCGGTGACCTCGACGAACACCTCGTCGCCCTGGTCCCAGTCGAGCGAGTCGAGCCGCCGGTCGAGCTCGCTCTTGTGGAGCAGCCCGGTCACCCGGTCGCCGATGTTGACGAAGACGCCGAACTCGGCGAAGCCGTCGACCGTTCCCCTGTAGTACCGTCCCGACGTCAGTTGATTCGGATTGTTGCCTGTGAACTCGAAGAGGACGTCCTGCTCGTGGCTCTGGCAGATGGCGCCGTCGGCAGGAGTCCCGCAGATGATACACGAACCCATCTTATACGCGAGCAAAATAGCCCCGGCCTAAAACTGTTGTCGAAACTGACCCGGCTACTCGTCGGCGCCGCCGGGCTCGAACGCCTCGGCCCCCGGCAGGTCCGCGACGCCCTCGTGGACGCCGACGTACTCGGCGTCGTCGACCGCCCGCTCGAACTCCTCGACGCTCCGGTACTCCCGAATCGCCAGCACGTGGCCATCCTCGACCGCGAAGACGATCTCGTCGGTCCCGTCGTCGTGGCGGTACTGGTCGCCCTTCTGCGGCCCGGCGCGGTCGGCGGAATCGCTCCCGTCGTCAGGTGTCATCGATGGAGTGGCAACGCGGAGACCCTTGAAAGTGACCGGCGAGTCGCGTCCGACCGCGGCGAGCCTCTCGAGAACTCGAACGAGTACGACGAACTGCCGGGCGAGTCCGACCCCTACTCGAACACCGGGCTGTCGTCCTCCAGCGCCTCGATGTCGTCGGCGATGGCCCGGACCTGCTCGGGGAACAGCGCGACCTGCACCTCGTTGCCGTCGTCGTCCTCGCAGACGAGCTTCACGCGCTTGTCGCCGAACTCCCGCGCTTCCGCGGACTCGACGTCGAACAGTTTCGCGGTGCCGGACTTGTTCGAGGGCCCGACGTTCTTGATAGCGCCGTCCTTCAGTTCGACCATGAAGTCGTCGAGGATGAGGTTGAGCATTCGATGGGGGTTCGGCGTGTGGTGCCTTATAGGTGGGAGAGTCAGGCGTGGAGTGGAGGATTTCGTATAGTAACTGGCGATACATGACCGTAGCCGCTGGAAAGGACTTGGTGCTGGAGTCGACTGGCGAAAAGCAGAGGAGCTAGCTACTACCGTCACAAATGAGTTTCCGCACCTGCACCGCGACCGCGGGCCTCGTCCCTCCCCAGCCTCGACGGCCGCCTGAACGCGGCCGCCTCCCTCGCGCGGCGTGGCGGCTCACGAGGAGCCGCCAGCGCGCGCCGCGATGGAGATGGACAGAGAAATCGAGTGCTCGTGTAGAACTCAGCCGAGCGCGACGCAGAACTCCCAGCCGAATTCGACCACCCGGAAGCACACCTCGCTCGCCCGGACGACGACCATCTCGTCGAGCGCGGCCAGCCCCCTGAAGGCGTAGCCGAACACCAGCACCGCGGGGATCGCGCCCGCGACCAGCGCCCGGAGTGCGGAGGTGTCGTGGACCGTCCGGAGGCCGACGACGAACAGCGCCGCGCCGTAGACGGCGCAGGCGACTCGAAGCGTCGGAGACGGAACTCCGGCGAACACGCAGGGCGCGGTGGCGTAGGCGAGGGCCTGCACGGTCTCGCTGGTGCCCCCGCGGTCCGGCACGACCGCCATCAGGAGCACGGTCTGGAGCGCCGCGGTCAGGTGGAGCACCGCGGGCGCGACGAACAGCGCGGCCAGCGAGAGCGCGAACAGCGCCGAGAGCGCGGGCATGCCGCCGTACACCGGGGCCGCACCCGGAACGAGCGCGAAGCGAGTCGCCTCCTCGACGACGACCACCGCCACCGCGAACACGAGCCCCGGCGCCTGGTCGCCCGGCGCGACGCCGCGCTCGAAGAAGCGTCGGGGGTTGACGAGCACCTCGAACCACGCGCGGGCCACGGCGACGGGTCCGCGGTCGCGCCCGCCGGTGGGGTTCTCGACCCATTGGGTCACGCTCGACCCTCCTCGTCCCGCTGGGCCGCTGCCGTGCTCCCGGTCCGGGTCGGAGTCGGTTCATTCAGCACGGTCGGTTCACGAGTGGACTAGTCGGTCCGGAGAGTATGACAGTTCCGACATCGCGCCTCGTAGGACTCCTCGGCGCCCACGACGATGGTCGGGTCGTCGACGTGGGCTGGGTCGCCGTCGACGAACCGCTGGTTCCGGGTCGCGGGCTCGCCGCACTCCGCGCAGATGGCCTGGTACTTGTCGACGTACTCCGCCAGCGCGACGAGTCGCGGCAGTGGTTCGAAGGGCTCGCCCCGGAACGTCTGGTCGGTGCCCGAGACGATGACGCGCCGGTCGTCGGCCGCGAGGAACTCGCAGACCTCGACCAGGTCCTCGGAGAAGAAGTTGGCCTCGTCGACGGCGACGACCGCCTCGCCGTTGAGCGCCTCGGGGATGTCCCAGACGCCGTCCTCGGGGTCGACGACCGTCGCGTCCCACTGGCGGCCGTTGTGCGACCCCACGGTGGCCTCGCCGTAGCGGTCGTCCAGCGAGGGCTTGAACGCCGCGACGTCCTGGCCCGCGATCTCGGCCCGGCGGAGCCGTCGGAGCAGTTCCTCGGTCTTCCCGGAGAACATGCACCCCGTGATGACCTCGACCCACCCGCTGTTGGTTATCTTGTGCACGTCGATTGTGCGCTCAATCGAGGGAGAAAAGGGTTGCCGATTCGAGCCGCGGGCGCCGCGGTCGAGTGCGCGGCAGTCGGCGAGGCGAGCGCGCCACGGCGCGCAGACCGCGTTACAGGGTCGGCTCGGGCTCGGCGACCGGAACCGACGGCGTCGGGTCGCCGCGGTCCAGGATGTCGTCGACGATCTCGCCGAAGTCCGGCGCCTCGCGGTCGTCTCGCGGTTCGTCCGACGGGTAGTGCGGTACCACTGTCACGATCGGCCACCTCTTCGTCGCACACTAGCCGGTTCCAACGAAAAAGTAGTTACTATCGCTTTCACGCCGAGAGCCCCGCTAGGCTACGGAGCGTCGTTCGCTGGTCGACTCGGGAGCGCCTCGAGCTCGGCCGCGGCCGACTGCTTACTCCCCGCGCTCGCCGACCCGCACGAGCTGCTTGCCGACGTTCTCGCCCTCGAACAGGCCGAGGAAGGCGTCGGGCGCGCTCTCCAGCCCCTCGGTGACCGTCTCGCGGTACCGGATCTTGTCGGCCGCGACCCACTCGGCGAGCCGCCGGGTCGCCTGCTCGAACCGCGGCGCGAAGTCACCGACGAGGAACCCCTCGACCCGGGCCCGGGTCTCGATGAGCTTGCCGAGCTTCCGCGGTCCTGTGGGTAGCTCCTCGGCGTTGTACAGCGATATCTGGCCGCAGACCGCGACCCGGGCGTCGACGTTCAGCTTCGAGAAGACCGCGTCGGTGATGGGCCCGCCGACGTTGTCGAAGTAGCTGTCGACGCCGTCGGGCGCGGCCTCGTCGAGCGCCGCGCGGTAGTCGTCGGTCTCCTCGTAGTTGATGCCGGCGTCGAAGCCGAGGTCGTCTTCCAGGAACTCGACCTTCTCGTCCGAGCCGGCGAAGCCGACAACCCGGGCGCCCGAGCGTTTGGCTATCTGGCCAGCGACTGACCCGACCGCGCCGGCCGCGCCCGTGACGACGAACGTGTCGCCGGCCTTGGGTTCGGCGACCTCGCACGTGCCGAAGTAGGCGGTGCGGCCCGGCATCCCGAGCACGCCCAGCGCGGTCGAGACGGGGCCGAGGTCGGGGTCGACTTCTCGGAGGTCGGTCCCCGGCGCGGTCGCGTAGTCGGCCCACTCCAGATTGCCCGTCACTACGTCGCCCGCCTCGAAGCCGGCGCCGTTGGACTCGACGACTTCGCCGACCACGCCGGCCCGGAGCGGCTCGCCGACGTCCCAGGGCTCGGCGTACGACTCGCCGGCGTCCATCCGGCCGCGCATGTAGGGGTCGACCGAGAGGTAGAGCGTCCGGACCAGCGCCTCGCCCGGGCCCGGGTCGGGCGCGTCCTCCTCGACCAGTTCGAAGGTGTCGCGGTCGGGCGTGCCCTCGGGTCGCTTCGCCAGCAGGTACTTGCGGTTGGTCTCGGCCATACCCGTACCGAGGGCGACCGCGGGGAAGGAACCTGTGGTCGCGGCAGCGTCGGTCGGGAAGGCGCAAGTGGAAACGTCGGTGTCGTACCCGTCTCCGACTCACTCGGCGCCGATGTTCTCCTCGCTCTCGGGCGTCGGCGGACAGGGCTCGATGAAGGCGTAGTCGACCACCTCGCGGCCGAGCTCCAGCACGCGCTCCTCGAGCTTCTCGTCGGTGAACTCCCCGTCCCGGATGGCCGAGTGCGAGCGCGGGACCGCGGCCTGGTGGGGAAGCACCCACGCGTCGAGCGCCCGGCAGACCGACCGGAGGTGTTCGAGCGCCGTGATGGGGAAGGCCCCGCCGGACACGGCGAGCAGCCCCACGGTCGTGTGCTCGAACTCGTCGAACCCCGAGTAGTCTAGCGCGGTCTTCAGCACCGACGAGTACGACCCGTGGTACATCGGCGTCCCGAGCACGACCGCGTCGGCCTCCCGGAGCTCTCGGGTCAACTGGGGCGCGTCGCCCGCCTCGGCGTCGTCCCGGTCCGGGTCGTACGCCGGCAGGTCGTAGTCCCGCAGGTCGAGGAGGTCGGGCTCGCCGCCCCGCTCGGCGGCCCCGTCGAGCGCGCGCTCCAGCGCCGCCCGGGTGACGCTCTCGTCCCGGAGGCTCCCGCTGACCGCGACCACGTGGGGCGTCTCTGGCATGTCCGGTGCATCGGCCGCGAGCGACTAATAGACGGGGGAGCGGGAGAGAGACGACCACGGCAGTCTGTGGCAGCGGTCAGACACAACAGATTCGAGAGAGGATATTGGGATTCTGATACGTCCGCCGAACGAAAGGCGAAACCGACGGCAGGAGCGTCGGATAAGATTAGACACTTTTCATATAGATACGCGAGATGGGTAATTTCGGTCTGTCCGCCACACATCGGTACGGCCCGGTCGCGTGGACTATGGACCGGTGAATCCGCTATATGCGGTTCATAGCAGGCGATTTGAAGGGGAACGTCCATTCTCCGCTCGATGACGTTCGACACGTCAGAGAACGGGGGAGAGGTTTCGCGGAGAAAGTACCTCGCGGCTGTGGGGGCGGCCGGGAGTCTCGCGGTAAGTGGCACTGCGATGGCACGACAGGACGGGGGTAATCAGGGTCCCCTGCGGGTCGGGGGCTCCTCGACCGTGTACCCGATCACGAGCCAGGCCGGCTCGGTGTGGAACTCCAACCCGCCGGCCAGCGACGAGGAGTACTGGGGGCCGAGCCAATGGAGCATCGACACCGACGTGAACTACGCCGACTTCTGGGCCAGCCGCTACGGCTTCGAGTCGGGCGAGGGGGCGAGCCTGCCGTTCAACGTCACGGTCGGGCTGAGCCACTCCGGCACCGGGCTGGAGAAGCTCCGGAACGGAGTCCTCGACATCGGCGACGCGAGCGCGACGGTCGCCCAGGAGTTCCCCGACGCCGGCGAGGAGGAACTCGGTAGTTTCGTCGACCACGTCGTGGGGGTCGACGCCCAGCCGCTGGTCGTCAGCAGGGAGATCTACGACGCGGGCGTCACGGAGCTCACGCTCCGGCAGGTCCAGCAGATCTACCGCGGCGAGATCGCGAACTGGTCGGAGATACCCTCCTACGAGGGCGAGGACAGGGAGATCCAGGCCGTTGGACGCGCCGAGGGGTCGGGCACCGACACTTCCTTCCGCGCCAACGTCCTCGGCGGGCCGAACGCGCCGATGGAGGGCACCGACGTCCGACGGGGTCAGAACCAGCAGGTCCAGACGCTGGTCGCGCAGTCCGACAACGCCATCGCGTACATCGCGCTGGCGTTCGTCGACGAGCAGCGGGTCCCGCCGGTCGCGCTCACCATCGAGGGCACCACCTACGAGTACGGCAGGAACCTCGGCGCGCAGGACTACCCGCTCAACCGCGACCTCCACTGCTACACCTGGCAGGACACCTCGCCGAAGGAGGCCGCGTTCATCCTGACGATGCTCTCGGACCTGGGCCAGGAGCGGTACGTCGCCGCGAACAACTACGTGAAGCTGCCGACGGACCGACAGGAGGAGCAGGTCGCCAAGCTGCCCGAGCCCGAGCAGGGCTCCCCGCAGGACTACATCGGCGGGTCGGGTCAGACGACCGCCAGCGACGGTCAGGCGACCACGACCGCGGGCGCGGGCGGCAACGAGACCGAGACCGACACCCAGACGACGACCTCGCAGTAAGGTCCCCTGGCGCGGGCCGACAGGGACCGTCTTCTCGCCGGACCCGGCGGACATTATTTCCGCGCCGAGCGCCAACTCGGCGGCAATGGACACCATTCGGTCACCGCGACCCGCCGCCGACCCGCTTCGCGTCCTCCTCGCGGGGCCGGACTCGTGGCTCGGGACCGTCCGACCCGCGTTCGCCGAGTCCGACTCGTACACAGTTCGGACCGCCGGGACGGCCGACCGTGCGGTAGCGACGGCGACGGAGTCAGACGGCGGCGTCGACTGCGTCGTCGTCGCTCGGCAGATCGGCGAGACGACCGGGCTCGAACTGCTGTCGACGCTCCGGTCGAGCGGGGTCGACGTCCCGTTCGTCGTGGCGCCGACCGACGGCGGCGAATCGCTCGCGAGCGACGCCATCGCCGCCGGGGTCGCCGACTACCTCCCCGCCGACGCCGACCCGCCGGTCCTCCGGCGCCGGTGCCGCGAGGCGGTCGAGCGCCGCGCCGCGGAGCGCCGGCGGCGCGACAGGGCCGACCAGTTCGAGTCGCTGTTCGCCGCGCCCGACCGGTTCGTCGCGGTGCTCGACGCCGACGGGACCGTCGTCCGGGCCAGCGAGGCCGCGCTCGACTACCTGGGCGCCGAGGAGGACGCGGTCCTCGGCAAGCGGTTCTGGGGGCTCCCGTGGACCGACGACGAGACCAGGCCGCTCCAGCGGGCCGTCGGGCGGGCCCGCCGGGGCGAGTACGCCGACTTCGAGGCCGGCCTCCCGAACGGGGACGACGAGCGCCGGTTCGAGTTCGCGGTCCGCCCGGTCACCGACGACGCCGGCGAGGTCGTCCGCATCGTCGCGGAGGGCCGCGAGGTCGCCGAGCGCGTCCGGCTGGAGGAGGAGCTCCGGCGGTCCGAGGAGCTCCACCGGGTCACGCTCAACAACATGACCGACACCGTCCTCGTGACCGACGACGAGGGCGCGTTCACCTACGTCTGCCCGAACGTCCACTTCATCTTCGGCTACAGCGCCGAGGAGATCTACGACCTGGGCACCATCGACGCGCTGCTCGGCGAGGGCCTGTTCGACCGCGACCGGCTCGACGACCGGGGCGTGCTGACCAACGTCGAGTGCACCGCGACAGACAAGGAGGGCCGCGAGCACACCCTGCTGGTCAACGTCCGGCGGGTCTCCATCCAGGGCGGCACGACCCTCTTCAGCTGCCGGGACATCACCAAGCGCAAGCAGCGCGAGCGGGCGCTCACCCAGCTCCACCGGACGAGCCGGGACCTGCTCTACGCCGAGACCGGGTCCGAGATCGCCGACCGGGTCGCGTCGGACGCGGCCGCGGTGCTCCCGTCGGCCGCCGCGGCGGTCTACCGGTTCGACCGCGACCGGAACGCCCTCTATCCCGCGGCGGTCACGGACGAACTGGAAGCGAGACTCGGGACGCCGCCCGACCTGCGCCTCGACCGCGACACGGCGGTCGGCCGGGCGTTCATCGACGGCGAGACGCGGACCCGGGCGGACGGCCCGGACGATTCCGCCGACCGTAGCGACCGGCCCACGGGGAGCGAGTTCCTCTCGGCGCTCGGCGACTACGTCGCGGTCCCGCTGGGCGACCACGGCGTCTTCATCGCGGTCGCGACCGACGACGACAGCTTCGACGAGGTCGGCGAGGAGGTCGCCGAGCTGCTGGCGGCGACGACCGAGGCGGCGTTCGACCGGGTGGCCCGCGAGTCCGAGCTCCGCGAGCGCGACCGGGAGCTCCAGGCCCGGAACCGCCGGCTGACCCAACTCAACCGGGTGAACGAGTTCATCCGGGAGATCGACCAGGCGCTGGTGAGCGCGGAGTCCCGCGAGCGGATCGAGACCGCGGTCTGCGAGCGGCTGACCGCCGACGACCGGTTCGCGTTCGCCTGGATCGGCGAGACCGCGGGGTCGGGTCGGACCCTCCGGCCGCGGGCGTGGGCGGGCGACGACCGGGGCTACCTCGACGCCGTGGCGCTCGGGCCCGAGGCCGACGCCGAGACCGCGGAGCCCAGCGTCCGGGCGGCCCGGGAGCGCGAGGCGGCGCTCGTCTCGAACGTCGCCGACCGGCTCCGGGCCGACCCGTGGTGCCAGGAGGCGGTGTCGCGGGAGTTCCAGTCGGTGCTGTCGATTCCGCTGGCGTACGACGGCGTGCTGTTCGGGACCCTGAGCGTCTACGCCGACAGCCCCGACGCCTTCGACGAGATGGTCCGGTCGGTGCTGTGCGAACTCGGCGACACGGTCGCGTCGGCCATCAACGCGGTCCAGCGCAAGGAGGCACTCGAGAGCGACGCGGTCGTCGAACTCGAGTACCGGAGCGCCGACGCGGGCGACGTCCTCCACCGGCTCGCCCGCGAGACCGGCGCCTCGCTGGCGGTGGCGGGCGACGTGGTCCGGGACGACGACACGACACTCGTCTTCGCGACCGTCGCCACTGGCGACCCCGCCGACGGGGTCGGAGACGGCGACTCGGAGGGGACCGGCCGCAGCCGACTCGACGCCGTGGTCGCGACCGCGGAGGAACTCGTGGACGTCGCGGGCGCGGAGGTGATCCGCGAGTCCGACGACGGCGGCCTCGTCGGGCTCCGGCTCCGCGGCGACTTCGTCGCGACCGTGCTGGCGGACCACGGCGCGGCGCTCGACCGGATGCGGGCGACCCCCGACGGCCTCTCGCTGACCCTGGTCGCGCCCCGGTCGGTCGGCACCCGGGCGATAGACGAGGTCGTCTCGAACGCGTACGACGACGCCGAACTTGTCGCCCAGCGCGAGCGGACCCGGCCGACGGACGCGACCCGGCCGTCCGACCGGTTCCGCGACGACCTGACCGAGCGCCAGCTCGAGGTCGCCCAGACGGCGTACCACGCCGGCTTTTTCGACGCCGACCGGGACGTGACCGGCCGGGACGTGGCGTCGATGCTCGACGTCTCCCACACCGCGTTCTACGACCACGTCCGCCGGGTCCAGCGGAAGCTGTTCGCGTCGCTGTTCGAGGGCCGGCCGCGACCCGCCGAGGTTGAATAGTAAACATCGTCGGGGCGCCGCACGGTTTACTATTCAACACAACCACCCATGACGCCGCGCCGCTTTAGCAATTTTTACCGGATGACTCACAGAGACGTCGAGTACGAATCGGACGCCGACAGCGAGTACGAGTGCATGGCGTGCGGCGCCATCGCGCGGGCGGCCAGCCACCCCGGGACCTGCGCCGACTGCGGGAACGCGATGCGGAACCGGCGGATGCCCTACGAGTAACTCGGTTTCAGTACTCATGGCCACCAACACGCTCGGAGACGAGGACGCGGACGACTACGCGGAGACCGAATCGGCGCTCGAGACCGCCCTGCGACAGCTCTCGGCGGCGGCCGCCCACGTCGACGTCGACGAGGGCGTCATCGAACGCCTGAAGCACCCGACCCGGGTCGTTGAGGTCGGGGTGCCGCTGAAGCGCGACGACGGCACCGTCGAGGTGTTCACGGGCTACCGCGCCCAACACGACGACGTTCGGGGCCCCTACAAGGGCGGCCTGCGCTTCCACCCGGAGGTGACCGCCGAGGAGTGCGTGGGCCTGTCGATGTGGATGACCTGGAAGTGCGCCGTGATGGACCTCCCGTTCGGCGGCGGGAAAGGGGGCGTGGTCGTAAATCCGAAGGGGCTCAGCACCGGCGAGAAGGAGCGGCTCACCCGCCGGTTCGCCGAGGAGATCCGCGACACCATCGGGCCGAAGCGCGACATCCCGGCGCCGGACATGGGGACCGACGCCCAGACGATGGCGTGGTTCATGGACGCCTACTCGATGCAGGAGGGCGAGACGACCCCCGGCGTCGTCACCGGCAAGCCGCCGGTCATCGGCGGCAGCGAGGGCCGCGAGGAGGCGCCCGGCCGGTCGGTCGCCATCATCGCCCGGGAGGCCGTGCGGTACTACGGCAAGGACGTCGACGAGTCCACGGTGGCGGTCCAGGGGTTCGGCAGCGTCGGCGCGAACGCCGCCCGCCTGCTCGACGACTGGGGCGCCGACGTGGTCGCGGTCAGCGACGTCAACGGGGCGGCCTACGACATCGGCGGTCTCGACACCCACGCGGTGCCCTCCCACGAGGAGGAGCCCGAGGCCGTGATGACCTACGACGCGCCGAACACGCTCACGAACGAGGAGGTGCTGGAGCTCGACGTGGACGTGCTGGTCCCGGCCGCCGTCGGCAACGTCATCACCGCCGACAACGCCGACGACGTGCAGGCCGACATCGTGGTCGAGGGCGCCAACGGGCCGACGACGTCGGCGGCCGACACCGTGCTCGAAGAGCGCGGAGTCCCCGTGATCCCGGACATCCTGGCGAACGCGGGCGGGGTGACGGTGTCGTACTTCGAGTGGCTCCAGGACATCAACCGCCGGCAGTGGTCGCTCGAGCGCGTCAACGACGAGCTCGAATCACACATGCTCTCGGCCTGGGACGACGTCCGGACCGAGGTCGAGGCCCGCGACATCAGCTGGCGCGACGCGGCCTACGTCGTCGCGCTCGAACGCGTCGGCGAGGCCAAGTCCAGCAGAGGGCTCTGGCCGTAGATCCGGAATGACGATAGAGTAGGACCGTTCAGCGTCGAGTCAGTCGGCGTCGAACTGAACGTCGTGGAGCGAGCGTCGGAGACGGCGGGCGCATCGGGTTCGCTCCACCGTGGAGTTTGCTTGCTCGGCCGAAGCCGATGCGCCGGGTCAGGGGCGGGAATGCGGTCGGACGAGAGCGCGGTCAGTTCGATTTTCCGAGGCTCGTCACGCGACCCGCGAACAGCGGCGTCTCGGTCGGCCTGTCGCGGATGTAGAACAGGAACGGCCGGTCGACGGTCATCTCCGCCTGTCTGGCCGGCGCGCTCTCGGCGATGATGGCAGCCGTCGCGGCCGCGGCCTCGGTGCCGCGCTCGTCGACGGTCACGAAGCTCTGGTGGACGACGTCGTCGAGGTACAGGCCGCCCTCGCCCTCGACCATCCCGGCGAAGTCGGCGTTCCCGGAGAACGCCGCCTCGACGCCGAGCGCCCGGAGCGCCTCGACCAGGCTGAACGCCGACTCGACCTCGAACTTCGGGAGCGCGAGGTCGACCAGCGCGGCCTCGGCCCGGTCGAGCATGATGGCCAGGCGGTCGACCGTCAGCGCCTCCTCGAACGCCTCGAACTCCCCTTCCGCGGGGAGGACGACGACCATGCTGGTCTGCTCGTTGGCGTAGGGGAGCTCCACGAGCTGGTGGCCGCCGACCGCGGCGTAGCTGGTCTCGATCGACCGGTGCATCGTCGGCACCTCGACCGTCGTCCCGTCGAGCGCGGTGAACGGCCGGGGTTCGGTCTGCTCCTCGGAGAAGGGGACGCGCCAGCGCGCCGAGAAGTAGACGGCGTTCGTCAGCACCAGGCGGGTCGTCGCGTCGATGGAGTCCCGCGGCAGCAGGTCCTCGATGCGGTCGTTCGTGTGCTCGGCGACCCACGCGTTGATGCGCTTCCGGGCGTCCTCGGGGGCGCCCGAGAAGTCCGCGAGCTGCAGGCCCGCCCGGTAGTAGGCGTCGAGCAGGTCGAGGTACGCCTCCCGGAAGGGGTAGCCCTCCTGGCCCCACGCCGAGTTGGCAGTGGTGAGTTCGAAGGCCGGCCCGGCGTCCTTCTCCCGCTCGGTCATCACGCGCCCGCTGGCATCCTCGCCGTCGGCGTTACGGCGCTCGAATTCGGCCGCCAGCGCCGCGAACGCCGCGTGGAGATTCTCGCCGTCGAGTTCGTAGCCGAGCGCGTCTGCCATCTGCGTCCGCGTCTCGCCCCGCGCCCCGGCGTAGGTCATCGCCATCGCGACCGAGACGCTGTACGGCGAGACGAACAGATTGGCCGCGTCCTGCTGCTCGCGCAGCACGCCGAGCAGGTCGAGCGCGAACCCGACGTTGCCCCGGAGCTGGTCGGCGAGCAGGTCGGCGGAGAGGTCGGGGTCGGTGACGAAGTCGACCCGCGGGAACGGCGGGGCGTCGAGGTCGTCGAAGCCGGGAGCGTCCGCCGCGGTCGTCTCGTCGCCCGGCGGATCTTCGGGGGTCGGGGTGTCCCCGCTTCCGGGACTGGTCGACGTTCCGGTCGTCTCGGGGTCGTCGCTGCCCGTACAGCCGGCGAGCCCCGCGAGGAGGGCGCCGGTCAGCGCGAGCGTCTCGCGGCGTCGGAGGGTCATACTCCGCCGTACCACCCTGCGTTGTAAACGTCTTCTGTAGGGTGAAGGGAGCGCTTCAGTCACCCGCGACCGAGTCACTCCGATCCACCGGTCGGCCGACGGCCCGAACGACCGGGACGTTTTATCGTTCGGCGTCGACTCTCCCGAGTATGGAGCCGGAATCGTTCTTCCACGTCGCGGTGAAGACCGACGACCTCGACGCGAGCGAGGCGTTCTACCGGGAACACTTCGACGCCGAGGTGGTCGAGCGAGGCAGCGCCGACGACGGCGAGGGCGCGACGGCCGTCGACCACGTCGCGCTGGACGTCGCGGACAGACTGGTGTACCTGTTCGGCGAGGCACCCTACGAGGCGGCCGGCCTGGTCGACTCCGTTCCGACCGGCTTCCTTCACTTCGGCTACGTCGTCGCGGACGTCGACGCCGCCCACGAGCGGTTGACGGCCGCCGGCGTCGAGTTCGTCATGGAGCCGACGACGTTCGGCGACCTGAAGATCGCGTTCCTCACCGACCCTACCGGCGTCCGAATCGAACTGATAGAACACCTTCAGTGAGGCGGACGCAGCGGGAACCGGTCTCACGGCGTCTCGCGCTCACGTCTCCCAGTTGTCGAGCGCGTCGAGGAATATCTCGCGGACGTCCGCCTCGGTTACGGGGCGAGGGTTGGTCCGCAGGAGGCGCTCCTGGGTCTCGACGGTCTGTGTCGCGAGCCAGTCGACCTCGTCCTCGGTGACGCCCGCCAGCTCGTGGAGCCCGCTCGGCAGGACGTTGAGGTCCCGCTGGAGCTGAATGTACTGTTCCTTGAGCGCGTCGGCGGCCTCCCGGTCCGACTTGCCGGTCGTGTCCACGCCGAACAGTTCGGCGAGGTCGGCGAACCGGCCGGGGTCGCTCGCGGCGTTGTAATCGATGGTGCTGGCGGGCGTGAGCACCGCGATGGTCTCGCCGTGGTTCGTGTGGTAGCGGTTGCCGACCGGGTACGCCATCGCGTGGCAGAGGCTCGCGCCCGCGGTGAGCCCGGCGATGGCGCCGAACAGCGCGCCCTGGAGCATGTTCTCGCGCGCTTCGAGGTCGTCGCCGTTGTGGACCGCCCGCCGGACGTTCGACGAGAGCAGGTCGATGGCCTTCTCGGAGAACATCTCGGTCAGCGGCGTCCGGCCGGCGTACACCGGGCGCTCGGCCGGGTCGGTCGGCCGGAGCAGCGAGTCGTACTCGTGGGTGGTGTACCCCTCCATCGCGTGGCCGAGCGCGTCCATCGCGGTCTTCGCCGTGAGGTCCGGCGGGAGCGTCGTCGTCAGCGTCGGGTCCAGCACCGCGGCGTCGGCCCGGACGTGGTTGCTCGAGATGCCCTCCTTGATCTCCTTCTCGGGGACCGAGAGGATGGCGACCGGCGAGATCTCGGCGCCGGTCCCCGCGGTCGTCGGCAGCAGCACCAGCGGCGGCCCGGACTCCGCCAGGCGTTCGCCCGCGCCGGTGGGCTCGGCGACGTAGTCGAGCGGGCTCCCTCCGTTGGCGACCACCGCCCGGGTCACCTTCGCGGTGTCCATGCAGCTCCCGCCGCCGAGGCCGACGTAGAAGTCGTAGCCGTCCGCGCCCGCCTCGTCGCGGACGAACGCGATGCAGTCCTCGGCCGCCTCGACCGAGGGCTCGCGCTCGGACTCGTCGTAGACGTCGACCGCGAACCCGGCGTCCGCGAGGTGGCTTTCGACCCGGCCGGCGTGGCCGAGGTCGACGAGGTTCGCGTCGGTCACGACCAGCCCCCGGGCGTCGTCGCCGACGCCGAGGTCCCGGAGTTGGAAGCCAAGCTCGTCGGCCGCGTTCCGGCCGAACCGTATCTCGGGCATCCGGATGCTCCAGACGGTCTCCGGCGCGGGGTCGCGGGTCGGCGCCGACACCGAGCGGTCGTAGCTCATCGGGGACCCCCGGCCGGGTCGCGTCTGCTTCGGCGACCAGTGCCACTCTCTGTCAAACTGGCCATGGCGGGTACTCGATACGCACCGGTATCAACGTTGTGAACGTGTAGACTTCTCTACGTTCTATCACCGGCGAAGCCGCGCGACCGTCTCCCCGCCCTGCTCGGTCACGTCCACGAGACCGTCGTCTGCGAGGTCGCCGAGGAGACCCTCCAGCCACTCGCGGCCGTACTCACCGTCGGGCGCGTAGTCGACCCGAATCCGGGGGCCGAGCTTCGACAGCGGGAGCTCGTCGTACTCCTTCAGCGTCGAGACGACCCGGCCCCGGAACTGGCGCCTGCTCCCCTCGAAGCTCGGCTGGGTGGGGACGTCCGGCGCGGTGAAGTCGCCGGTCTCGTAGGCGTGACACCACTCGCGCCACGGACACCCGGCCGAGTCGCACTTCGGGGTCTGCTCGCAGGCGACGCCCCCTAATTCCATGACGGCGTTGTTCCAGACCCGCGACTCGCCCGCGGGCATCGCCTCGCGCGCGGCGGCCTCGAACGCGGCGTCGTCGTCGGGCACGTCGAACGCGCGGTGGAGGACGCGCTTGACGTTGGTGTCGACAACCGCGTCCCCGTTGTTGAACGCGAAGGAGGCGACAGCGTTGGCAGTGTAGGGTCCGACGCCCATCAGTTCCTGGAGTTCGTCGGGGGACTCGGGGAACTCCCCGTCGTACTCCTCGACCACCTGCCCGGCGGCCTCGTGGAGGTACTTCGCGCGGTTGTTGTAGCCGAGGCTGTGGTCGGTCCAGAACCCCACCACGTCGGCCCGGTCGGCCGCCGCCAGGTCCGCGGTCGTCGGCCACCGGTCGAGGAACGCCTCCCAGGCCTCGACGACCCGGCCGAGCTGGGTCTGCTGGCTCATGACCTCCGAGACCAGGATCTCGTAGGCGTCGTCGGTCTCGCGCCACGGGAACTGCCGGTGGTCGGCCTCGTACCACGAGACCAGCGCCTCGCGGACCGCCGGGAGGTCGTCGGGGAGGGCGTAGTCGGCTCCGTCCGGTTCGGCGTCGCTCATCGACGTTCGGTAGGGACGACGCCGGTAAAGGGCCAGTGGTTCGAGTCGCCGTGGCCCGCCGCTCGCGCGGCGTCGCCGGGCTCGGCCGGCGATTACCGGAGCGCCCGGTCGCGGACCGCGCTGGCCTCCTCGCTCAGTTCCCCGGCCGCATCGGACGCCCGGTACGTGTCCCTGCCCGCCGCGCTGTTGGCCGGGCAGGTCTGGGTCAGGCCGGTGACGGTGAGGACGGCGCCGACCAGGAAGGCACCCGCCGCGACCGACCTGCGGAGTCGCAAGGCCCCGCGGAACGAGCCGATCGACAGCACGAGCAGCAGCGGTCCGAGCGTGATGCGAATCCCCTCGTCGAGTCCGCCGACGTTCTTTTGCATGGGTCCTCGACCACGGGACGACGCCGGACCACTTCAAGGTAGGGTGGGCAGGCGGGCGGGGCTGGGGTCGTCGGTCTCCGCGCAGCACCGGTCCCCGCCACTGGGTGTCGAAAGGCGTTTCCGCCCCGGGGCCGACTCTCGGGGCATGAGCCTCGACGACCTGCAGGACGAACTCGACGGCGAGGACGACGCCCTCGGCGACGAGGTGGCGGTGTCGCTCGACCGAGAGACCCGCAACGAGCTCGCGATGCTGAGCGCCGCGTTCGACCCGGACGAGACCGACGAACTGCTGCGGCGGGCGGTCCACATGCTGTTCCAGACCGCGGTCGAGACCGGCAACCTCGACTTCCACCTCCGGAGCGAGTACGACGTCACCTACGACGAGTACCTCTCGGGGATGACCTACGACGAGATGACCGGCGGCGGACAGCAGTTCCCCCAGCAACAGCAGAACGACGACCGGCGCTACCAGTTCTGAGGCGGCGCGGCAGTCCCGGAGTCCCGACAGTGCCGACACCGAAGGGACAGACCCAAATCCTCGCCGCGAGAACCTCCGCCGAGCCGAGCCCACGCATGCCACGCTACGAGGGCGTCCACGCCCACCCCGACGGCGACAGCACCGCGGCGCGGTTCGCGGCGACCGCCGCCGAGTACGAGTTCGACGGCGTCGTCGTTCGCAACCACAGCGACGCGACCGCCGGCCTCGACGAGGCGGACCGCGAGCGCATCGCCGACGAGTACGGCGTGGACGTGGTCGACGCCATCGAGATCCGGGCCGACGACCCCGATGTGGCGTCGGGCCACGTCGGCAACTACCGGCCAAAACACGCGATCCTGGCGCTCCACGGCGGGACGAACGCGCTCAACCGGTTCGCGGTGGAGTCCGACCGGGTCGACGTGCTGGCCCACCCGATGGCCGGCCGGGGCGACTTCAACCACGTGCTCGCGAAGGCCGCGGCCGACCACGGGACCCGCGTGGAGTTCGACCTCTCGCGGGTGCTCCGGGACGACGGCGGCCCGCGGGTGCAAGCGCTCCAGGACCTCCGGAAGCTCCGCGAGCTGGTCGAGAAGTACGAGGTGCCCTACGTCGTCAGCGCGAACCCGACCAGTCACCTCCAGGTGCGGGCGCCACGGGAACTCGCCGCGGTGGGGGAAGCGATCGGCTTCTCGAAGGACCAGATTCGGACCGGACTCGCCGAGTGGGCCGCCCTCGCCGAGCGCAACCGCGAGCGGATGTCCGACGACTTCATAGCGCCGGGGGTCAAACGCGGCAGGCATGAAGAAGACGCTTGAGGAGCACGCCGCCCGCTTCGACGACGTCGCCGGCGAGTACGACGACAGCCAGAATGACACCGAGGAGTACCGCGCCTGCGTGTCGCTGGTGGTCGAACACGCAGACCCCGACGGAGACGAGACCGTGGCGGACCTCGGCACCGGCACGGGCGCCATCGCGCTGGCGCTGGCCGACCAGGCCGGCGAGGTCGTCGGCCGCGACATCAGCGAGGGGATGATGGAGCGGGCCCGCGAGAAGGCCGAGGCCCAGGGCATCGACAACGTGGAGTTCGGCGAGGGCCGCTTCCGGGAGCCCGACGTCGACTCGGCCGACGTCGTGGTCTCGAACTTCGCGATGCACCACCTCGCCGACGCGGAGAAGCGCGAGGCCATCGAGGCCATCGCCGAGCTGGGGCCGCGGAAGTTCGTGCTCGGCGACGTGATGTTCTTCGGCGAGCCCGACCCCGACGAGCCGTTCTACAGCCCGGAGGTCGACGACCCCTCGACGGTCGGCCACCTCGCGGACGCGCTGACCGACGCCGGATTCGCGCTGACCGCGGTCGAGCGCGTCCACGACCAGGTCGGGGTGCTGGTGGCCGAGCGCGGCGCCGAGTGACGGCCCGACGGCGGTCGTCAGGTGGACGTGTTACGACCACCGACGGCAGTTTCTGAGCCGAGATATTGCTTCTATAACGCAATAATACCCGACGGAGCCCTGCGGATCGAGGACTGTGGAAGGCTCTCTCTAGGAACACTGTCTCCGGCTAATACGCTACAATACGACATCTTGAGACGTCATCGAGTCCATCCTCGCGGCGGCGCACCCCATCAGGTTTATTAGCCCCCGGCCATTAGAATTGTGCAGAATGAGCAAAACTAAGCAAGACAGTCCCGACATCAGCCCCGAGGAAGTGGCCGACCGACGAGACGACGAGGACCTGTTCGTCCTCGACGTTCGCAACGAGGACGACTACGGGGAGTGGGCGATCGAGGGGAGTCACAACCTGCCGATTTACGACCAGTTACTCGACGACGACTTCTCCGGACTGGAGGCGTCGCTCGACGAGATTCCCGAGGACAGGGAGATCGCCGTGGTCTGCGTGGCGGGGATCACCTCCGACTCCGCGGCCGGTTTCCTCCGGAACCGCGGCTACGACGCCAAGTCGATGACCGACGGCATGAACGGGTGGGGCCGCGTCCACGTTCCGTACGAGGTCGAGGACCTCGACGGCGTGGTCCAAGTCGTCCGCCCGGGCACCGGCTGCGTCTCCTACCTCGTCCACGACGGCGAGGAGGGCGTCGTGGTCGACCCCAGCCTCTACGTCGAGGAGTACCGCGACCTCGCCGAGGAGCGCGGCGTCGAACTCGTCGGCGCGGTCGACACGCACGCCCACGCCGACCACGTCAGCGGCGGGCGGGAACTGGCGGCCGGCTACGACGCGCCGTACTACCTCCACCCGGACGACGGCGGCGACCTCGACGACTACGAGCCCATCGAGGACGGCGATACCGTGGCGGTGGGCGACCGCAGCCTCGACGTCCTCCACACGCCGGGTCACACGCCCGGTAGCGTCTCGCTCCGCGTCGGCGACGCGCTGCTCTCGGGCGACACGCTGTTCATCGACAGCGTGGGCCGACCCGACCTCGAGGGCGACACCGAGACGGACGTCCGCGAGGGCGCGCGCGAACTCTTCGACAGCCTCGACCACCTCGCCGACCTTCCCGAGGAGACGGTCGTCCTGCCGGGCCACTTCAGCGACGAGGAGCTCCGGCCGCTCGCCACCACGCTCGGCGAACTCGAGGGTGACAACGAGCTGTTCGGGATGGACGACCCCGACCGGTTCGTCGACACCATCGTCGAGAGCCTCTCGGACGAGCCGGCGAACTACAACCGGATCAAGGCGATCAACTGGGGCGAGGAGCCGCTGACGGACGACGCCGCCGACCTCGAACTGGGACCGAACAACTGCGCGGCCAACTGACGCGAGTCGTCGGATCCGCCGGCGCGTGCCGGCGTACCGAACCGGTCGGACGGCCTTTCGGCCATCAAAACGTTTCTCTTCTCTCGCGAACAGGTTGTTGACATGGCCGACGAGCTATCTGACGAGACCCTCCAGCGGATGGTGTCGGTCGTCGACCCCGACTGGCAGCTCCGGGAGGCGACGCCGGTCGAGCGCGGGTTCTGCCGGGTGTCCCGCCTCGTCGTCGAGACCCCCGCGTCGACCCGGGAGTGCTACCTCAAGGCGGTTCCCGAGGGCCGCGACGCAGGCGTCGCCGCCGACGCGCGCGTCTCGGCAGTCGTGCGCGAGCACACGGCCGCACCGGTGCCGGAAGTGTACGGCGTCGTGGACGACCACCCCGACCTGCCGGCGCCGTTCTTCCTCATGGAGGCGATGCCAGGCGACGAGGTGCCCTACGAGCAGGTGGGATGGGTCGCCGACGACGTGCTCCGGACGCTGGCCCGACAGCTGGGCGAGTCGCTGGGCGAACTCCACCGCATCGACGCGGTCGAGTCGTTCGGCTACGTCTCGTACGACGAGTCGCGGGAGCTCGCCGGCGGACGGCCGTCGGGGACCGTCGACGAACTCCGCGTCCGGGACGGGCTCGACTCGTGGCCGGCGTACCTGCGGGCGCGGGTCGACCACGAACTGGGTCGGCACGCCGAGTCGGGGTTCTCGGAGCTCACGCCCCGGCTGGAGTCGTGGTGCGAGGACCGTATCGAACGCATCGAGCGCCTCGACGGGGAGTTCGAGCCGGTGCTGGGCCGCAACGACCACGGCTTCCACAACGTCCTGGTCGACGCCGGCACCGGCGACCTGACCGCGCTGCTCGACTGGGCGTACACCCTCGCGGTGACGCCGGCGTACGACCTCCAGTTCGCCGCGTACCTGTTCGGCGGCGGGTTCCTCGCGGCGATTCCCGAGGTGGAGGACCGCCAGGAGCTAGTCAGGGACGCGCTGCTGGCGGGCTATCGGTCGACCGCACCCGACCTGGCCGACGCCGCGTCGACGTATCGCCCGCTCTACGAACTGCTGGCGACGGTCCGCATCATGAACGACTTCGAGCAGTTGCGTCCGCGACTGCCGGAGGGGACGGGGGAAGTCGTCGCGAAGGGTCTCCGCGAGGACGTCGAATCGCTGGTCGACGGGGACACGCGAGAAGGGTACAGCCGATAGCGGTCGTCCCGCCCTACTCCTCGGTGTCGTAGGGTTCGCCGACCGCGGCCGGCACCCGGGTGTACCCCACGAGCGTCAGCACCACCAGCACCGCGACGTAGGGGAACAGCCCGACGATGCTGCCGGGCAGCGAGATGCCGACGGTCTGGAACTGGACCTGGAGCATGTCGGTCGCGCCGAACAGCAGCGACGCGCCGAACGCGCCCAGCGGGTTGTAGTTGCCGAACAGGTACGCCACGATGGCGATCCACCCGCGGCCGTCGACCATCGTGACGCCGGTGCCGGTGAACCCACTGCCGATGCCGATCGAGAGCACCGCGCCGGCGAGGCCGGCCATCGCGCCCGAGAACAGCACCGCCCCGTAGCGCACGCGGTTGACGTCGACGCCGGCTGTGTCGAGCGCCTCGGGGTTCTCGCCCGCGGCCTGGACCCAGTAGCCGTACCTGGTCCGGTAGAGGACGACCCACGCCGCGACCGCGGCCAGGATGGTGAACAGCACCAGCGGCGACGCGTCGAAGAGGACGCGACCGACCACCGGAATCTCGGCCAACACCGGCACGGTCACGTTGTCGATGTTCGGGAGCGAGGGGCTGGAGACGCCGTCCCAGAGCACGGTGGCGGTGAACGGCCCGAAGCCGAGGCCGACGAACCACACCGCCAGCCCGGCGACGATCTGGTCGGCCTCGTACCGGATGGTCAGGACGGCGAAGATCGCTGTCAGCAGCGTACAGACCACCACTGCGACGACGACGCCGACCCAGAGGTCGGCCTGCCCGACCGACCCGCTGCCGGACGCGAGCCACGCCCCGGCCGCGCCCGAGAGCGCGCCGAATATCATGAACCCCTCGAGCCCGATGTTGAACACGCCGCTCTTCTCGGCGTAGAGGCCGCCGATGGCCGCCAGCGCGATGGGCGTCGCGGCCCGGAGCGCGCGCTCGAACGTCCCGACCGTCAGCAGGTCGGCCACCGGCAGGTCGAACAGCGCGGCGAGCGCCGCCAGCGCGACGACTGCGACTGCGCCGGCGGCGATGCCGCGCCGGTGTCGAGTCGTATAGTCGGCGACGCTCACGGCTCGTCACCCCCGTCGGACTCCGTCCGACCCGGTCGAGCCTCCGCGGAGTTCCCTCCGAGGCCGGTGCGCCGGCCGGCCATCCGGAACAGCTCCGGCGCGGCGACGAACAGGACGACGAGGCCGACCACGCCGTCGACCAGTTCCGGCGGCACGTCGAGCGTGAAGCCGATGTACTGACCGCCGGCGTCGAGGCCGCCGAACAGAAGGCCCGCCGGCACCACGCCGAGCGGGTTGTTGGCCGCCAGCAGGCTGACCGCGATGGCGTCGAAGCCGAACCGCGGGAACGTCGAGGGGTCGCTGTAGTAGCCCAGGATCATGACGGTGAACACCGCGCCCGCGAGGCCGGCCACCATGCCCGAGAACGTCATCGTGGCGACGACGTTGCGCTTCGGGTCGACGCCGGAGTAGGCCGCCGCGGGCTCCTGGTGGCCGCTGGTCACGAGGTCGTAGCCGAACCGGGTGCGGGCCATCACGACGTAGACCGCGACCACCGTCGCGAGCGCCACGGCGAGGCCGACCACCGAGAACGACGGGCTGTCGAACACGACAGACGGGAGCGCGACGTACTCGGGGAAGTTCTCGGTGTTCGGCGCGGAGGCGCCGGCCGGCCGGAGGTAGCTGTCGACGACGTAGAAGACGACCCCCGACGCGATGAAGTTGAGCATGATTGTCGTAATGACCTCGTTGGCGTCGGCGTAGGCCTTCATGAGTCCCGGGAGCGCGGCGTACGCCCCGCCCGCCAGTATCGCGGCGAGCGTCCCGAGGACGATCAGCGCGACGCCGCCGACCGCGCCGGTCGGGAGGTGGGGCGCGAGGAACAGCACCGTGACCGCGGTGGCGAACCCGCCGACCACGAACTGGCCCTGGACGCCGATGTTGAACACGCCCGCTCGGAACGCGACCGCCACCGCCACGCCCGCGAGGACGAGCATCGTCGACTGGCGCAGCGTGAACGCGACGTTCGAGCGAGTGCCGAACGCACCGTACAGCAGCGCGGAGACGAACTCGACCGCGTCGTAGCCCGAGGCGGCGACGATGACTGCCCCGAGTACGAGCGCCAGCAGCGTCGCGGCCACCGCGATGGCGAACCGCTCGACCACCGTCGCCCGGAGCATGCGGTCGGCCGCGCGGTCGAGGGCGGCGCGGCCCCGCCAGGTGTCGCCGCTCACGACTCGACACCTCCGTCGGTCGTGGATTCGGTCCTGCCGTCGGTGGCCGATTCGGCGCTCTCGTCGGTCGTGGATTCGGCGCTCCTGTCCGTCTCCGTCGCGCCCGTCTCGCCTGCCTCGCCCGCTTCGCGGGTCTCGTCGCCCGCGTCCCGACTGCGCCCGGCCATCAGTAGGCCGAGCTCCTCCTCGGTCACCGCGTCGGGGTCGACCACGTCGACGAACTCGCCCTCGTACATGACCGCGACGCGGTCCGAGAGCTTCCGGACCTCGTCGAGCTTCGAGGAGACGAACAGCACCGCGAGCCCCGCGTCGCGCATCTCGAGCAGGCGCTCGTGGATGAACTCGATGCTCCCGATGTCGACCCCGCGAGTCGGATGGGAGGCGACGATGAGGTCCGGGTCGTGCTCGAGCTCCCGGCCGACCACGAACTTCTGCTGGTTGCCGCCCGACAGCGACGCCGCCTCGGCGTCGGCGTTCGGCGGCTGGACGTCGTACTCGTCGACGATGTCCTCGGCGTGGTCCCGGACCGCCGACCAGTCCACGAAGCCGCCGCTGACGAACGGCTCGACCGTCTGGTTGCCCAGCAGCGCGTTCCGGACCAGGTCGTAGTCCTGGACCAGCCCCTCCTCCTGGCGGTCCTCGGGGACGTAGGTGATGCCCCTCTCGATGCGGCGGCGCCGGCTGGTGTCGGTGATGTCGTTCCCGTGGAAGGTGACGGTGCCGTCCTCGACCTCGCGCAGGCCGGTCAGCGCCTCCACGAGTTCGGCCTGACCGTTCCCCTCGACGCCGGCGATGCCGAGGATCTCGCCCTCCCGGACGGTGAGGTCGACGCCGCCGACCTGTTCGAGGTCGCGGTCGTCGCGGACCCGGAGGTCCTCGACCGAGAGCGCGACGTCGCCGGGCGCGGTCTCGCGCTCGGGGTAGTCGAACAGCACGTCCCGGCCGACCATCATCCGGGCGAGCTCCTCCCGGGAGGTGTCGGCGGCCGCGACGGTGCCGACGGACTTCCCGTCGCGCAGCACGGTGATCTCGTCGGCGACCGCCATCGCCTCGTCGAGCTTGTGGGTGATGAAGATGAGCGACCGGCCGCGGTCGGTGAGTTCCTTCATCACCTCGAACAGCCCCTCGACCTCCTGGGGCGTGAGCACCGCGGTCGGCTCGTCGAGCACGAGCACGTCGGCGCCCCGGTAGAGGCTCTTGACGATCTCGACGCGCTGCTGGACGCCGACGCCCAGTTGCTCGACTTTGGTTTCGAGATACCGGTCGACGTCGAAGCCGTAGGTGTCGCAGATGTCCTCGATGTCGGCCCGGGCGCTCGATTCGTCGACCAGCCCGTTCTCCGAGGGCTCGTGGCCGAGCACGACGTTCTGGATGACTGTCATCGTGTCGACCAGCTGGAAGTGCTGGTGGATCATCCCGACGCCGGCGTCGATGGCGTCCCGGGGCGAGTCGAACGTCCGGCGCTCGCCGTCGACGTAGACGTCGCCCGCGTCGGGGTCGTAGAGGCCGTAGAGGACGCTCATCAGCGTGGTCTTGCCCGCGCCGTTCTCGCCGACGAGCGCGTGGACCGTCCCCTTCTCGAGGGTGAGGTCGACGCCGTCGTTGGCGACGACGTCGCCGAACCGCTTGGTGACGCCGTCGAGCCGGACGGCGGGTGGCTGGGTGTCGCTCATGGTAGTGGTATGAGAGTACGTAGCATAAATAACGACGAGGTGGTCGCGTCAGTTCTGGCAGCCCGAGGCCGTGCAGGGCACCGTCACGTCGCCGTTCACGATGGCCTGCTTGGACTCCTCGAGGTTCTGGGTCACGACGTCCGGGAGCTTCGGCCCGACGGCCTGGCCGAGGACCACCGCGACGGCGTCCTCCTGGAGGCCGAGCACGTTCTGGCCGTTGACCTGGTCCCAGTTGTCCTGGACCACGGCCTGGGCGACGTCGCGGGTCCCCTCGTTGATGAACTTGACCGCCGACCCCATGATGACGTCCTGGTAGTCGGGCAGCGTCTTCGACTGGTCGGAGTCGACGCCGATGGCGAACCGGTTCGCGTCGCGGGCGGCCTGGAAGACGCCCTGCCCGGCCGCCGCGGCGGCGTGGTAGACGATGTCCGCGCCCGCGTCGTACTGGGAGCTCGCGATGTTGTTCGCGGTCTGGGTGTCGGTGTAGTTGCCGATGTAGCCGACCCGGACGTCGACGTCCTCGTTGACCCACTCGGCGCCCGCGACGTAGGACCGCTCGAAGGCGTTGATGAGCGCCCCGTCGACGCCGCCGACGAAGCCGATGACGGCGTTGTCGGGGTTCAGCGAGTTGCCGGAGTGGGAAAGCTCGCGGGTCGTCATCGTGCCGGCGAGCACGCCCGCCTGGAACGACATCTCGTGGTTGGCCCAGGTGTAGCCGGCGACGTTGGGCTGGTCGACGTAGTCGTTGATGAGCATCCACCGCTGGTCGGAGTACTGGGAGGCGTTGGTCTCCAGCGCCTGCGTGTGGTTGTACCCGACCAGCACGATGAGGTCGTAGTCCGGGTTCGAGCTCTCGGCGAGCCGCGACTGGACCGTCCGGTACTGGGACTGGTCGGTCTCCTCGACCTGCTGAATCTCGATGTTGTAGTTCTCGGCGGCCGCCCGAATCCCCTCCAGCGCGAGGTCGTTGAACGCGCCGTCGCCGAACCCGGCGGGACTCGAGACGATGGCGATGTTCGTGGGTTCGCCGCCCCCGCCGCCCCCGCTCGTCGTAGTCGTGGTTGTTCCCCCGCCTCCGCCGCTTTCCGTCGTCGTGGTGGTCGAACCGCCGTCCTGGCCGCCGGTACAGCCGGCCAGCCCGATTCCCGCCACGAGGGCCGCGCCCGACCGGAGGACGCTCCGCCGGTCGACGTCGCTCGCGGTCAGCTTCCGCCTGTACGCCGGTTCCGAGTCGCCGTCCGCCTGCCTGTCACCCGTCATGGTATTCCGTGGTAAGCATTTACTTCGACCATTGTAAATGATTACCTTTTGTGATTGGTTTGTAGGTGCGAGTGATAAACCCTTAGCTCGCTCCCGGCGGGCGTTCGACGCCGCTGTCGTACCAGTTTCCGGATAATCGAGGACCGGCGACGCTCCGGGATGACGGAGGGGTTCATCGGCAAGACGTGCGGGGTCGACGCGTTCGCCGGCGGCGAGTCCCGAGCCGGGAAAACCCACCTTTCATGCCGCGTCCCGACCAACTCCCGTCCGAAACTGACCGATGAAGCACCTCCCCAAGCACCTCCGACCGCGGTGGCGCTACCTCGCGGTCGGCATCGAGTCGTGGCCCGACGCCGACATCACCCGGCGGGACTTCCAGCGCAGCGTCTGGTTCGCCGCCCAGAACCTGCTTGGCGACGCCGGGAGCGCCGACGCCGACCTGTCGGTGCTCCAGTTCGAGTTCGGGGACGGGACCGGGGAGGCCGTGGTCCGCGCCCGGCACGGCCACGCCGACGAGGCACGGGCCGCGATTGCCTGCATCGACGAAGTCAAGAACGACCCCGTCGGCCTCCGCGTCCGCGGTATAAGCGGTACGGTCCGTGCCTGTGAAGAAAAGTATTTACGACGAGGCGGCCAATTTTGGGACGAGAGAAAAGTCGTGTTCGGGGACGCCCAGCGGATAGCAGTCGAGCGAGGCGGACTCCTCGACGTGCGAACCGACGGGACGTTCGCGGGCGCGACGGAACTCGATTTCGAGTGATACTATGCAGGGACAATCCCAACAGCAGGCCTACGACCGCGGGATCACCATCTTCTCCCCGGACGGACGCCTCTACCAGGTCGAGTACGCCCGCGAGGCCGTCAAGCGCGGCACGGCGAGTATCGGCATCCGCACCGAAGGCGGCATCGTGCTCGCGGTGGACAAGCGCATCCGCTCGGAGCTGATGGAGCGGACCAGCGTCGAGAAGATACACAAGGCCGACGACCACATCGGCATCGCCTCCGCGGGCCACGTCGCCGACGCCCGCCAGCTCATCGACTTCGCCCGGAGGCAGGCCCAGGTCAACCGCCTGCGATACGGCGAGCCCGTCGGCGTCGAGACGCTGACCAAGGAGGTCACCGACCACATCCAGCAGTACACCCAGGTCGGCGGCGCGCGCCCGTTCGGCGTCGCGCTCATCATCGGCGGCATCGAGGACGGCGAGCCGCGACTCTACGAGACCGATCCGTCCGGCACTCCCTACGAGTGGCGGGCGCTCGCGGTCGGCGCGGACCGCGGCGAGATCCAGGAGTACCTCGAGGACAACTACAGCGAGGCCATGGACCTCGACGGCGGCATCGAGCTCGCGCTCCGGGCGCTCGGCTCGGTCAACGACGACCAGCTCAGCCCCGAGGGCGTCGGCATCGCTACGGTCGACGCCGAGTCCGAGCAGTTCATGGAGCTCTCGAACGACGAGACTGAAGAGTACCTCAGCGAACTCGACCTGCTCGGCGGCGGCGACGACGAAGACGAGCCGGAAGAGGAGTAGCGTAGTCGACCTTCTTTCCCGCGGTTCTCGACGAGACAAGTAGCGACTGCTGTAACAGGTAGTGAGGACCCCTCCCGCTCGTAGTCCTTCATTGCGAGTGGCAGTATCGACGCTGTGTCCGCTCAGAAAACCCCCGGACGCTCGCGGTCGCTGAGCGACATATCCGACGGACGTGGTTGCGTCGGATAGAGGCCGCTCGGACGACTGAACTGTACGCGAGCGTCCGGCCCCTTTCAGTCCCGCCCGTCGGTAGACTCGCCGAGCGCATCCCTGGGTTGCAGGACCAGCACCGACGTACAAGCAGGAGCCCTACTTCGTCACCCGTCCAGAACGCCGACGCGCTCGCCCCGGTAGCCGAACACGTTCTCGTAGCCGTACGGCGACATCAGCACCGGGTAGAACGGTTCGTCGGCAATCAGCCTCTCGCCGTCGGTCGCCGCGTACGCCTCGCCGGCCTCGACGCGCTCGAAGTTCTCGGCGAACACCGCGTACTCGTCGCCGCCGTTCTTGGCCACCGGGCTGCCGAGCCGGTAGACGGTCACCTCGCCGCGGTCCTCGCCCGCGACGGGTTCTGCGTCGGGCAGCGCGCCGGTGGCCCGGAGGAAGCCGTAGATCAGGTCGACCGCGTTGTCGGCCGCGCGGTCCGACCCCTGGAGGCCGCACTCGACCTCGACGACGTGGGGGTACTCGATGAGACGGCCCTCGCTCTCGGCGCCGGTCTCGACCAGTACCGAGACCGGGAGGTACGGGCAGACCGAGCGCGCGACCGCGTCGACCGTATCGACCAGCGCGAAGGGGTCGGCGTACGACTGGGTGGAGTGGAGCGAGAGAGTGGTGCAGTCCCGGATCTCGCGCGCGAGGTCGGCGGCCAGCCGGCGCTCGTGGGTGTCGGCGTCCGGGTCGCCCGGGAACGCGCGGTTGAGGTCCTCCTCGACGTACCGGACGCCCCGCTCCAGCGCCTCCTCGTTGGCGATCACGAACTTGACGGGGCGCTCGACGGCGGGCGACTCGGCCAGCACGCGCTCGATTCCCCGGACGCCGCACGGCTCGTCGCCGTGTATCCCGGCGACCACGGCGATCTCGGGGGTACCCTCGCCCAACTGCTCGATTCGCATCGGCGGAAGAACGGAAACGCTCGGCCTTGAGGGTTTCGGGTCTCAGTTCTCGGTCGGCTCGCAGAGTTCGCGGACCGGCGACTCGAACGCCAAGCCGTCGTCGGTCAGCGCCACGTAGTCGGCCTCCTGGTCGTAGTCCACCAGCCCCGCGGCCGCGAGCTTCGGGACGTGGGTGTGGTACAGCGAGAGGTAGATCTCCAAGACGTCGTCGGGGTCGATCTCGGTCAGGGGCCGCTCGCGCTCGGCGACCGCGACCTCGTCGGCGAGGTCCGGCAGCGAGAGGTCGTCGTGGGACACCAGCGTGAGGTAGGCGGTCCGCCGCCGGTAGTCGGCGAACAGTTCGCAGAGCGCGTCGATCGAGACGTCGGAGGCGGCGGCCTCGAAGGACTCGACGGCCGAGGCGACCGCCGCGAACCGGGAGTCGGGACGGTACCGGACGAGGCCCCGGTCGGCGTCGTAGTCGACGAGACCCGCGTCGTCGAGTTTCGGCAGCAACGTGTGGTGGAGCCGGGCGCACAGGCGGCGCTCGGCGTCCGGCGCGTCGGCGCCGGACTCCTTAGCGTCTGCGTCCCCGCTCGCGAGTCGGGCCGCGAGGTCCGGTACGACGACCGCCTCGTCGCGTTCGGCGAGCTGGCCGAGCAGGGCGCGACACGTCCGGTCCGACAGCGCGTCGAAGGCGGCGTCGAGCGGGGCGTCTCGCTCGGCGCGATGCCGGCGCGCGTCGGCCGTCCGGTTCTGGCGGGAGTCGGTTGTCGTCATGTGCTGACCTCCTGTGGTGGGAGCGCGTAGTCGGAGACCACTCTGTCTCGAGAGTCGCCACCAGAGCTATATAAGTTGTCGATTCGTTTTGATTGCGCATAAGGAATTAGAGGCAAATTAGCGAACCGGCGGCGAGAAGTGCAAGAAAATACGGGGTTCACTCCAGCGACTCGGCGTAGGCGACGTCCGACTCGTCGCCCACCGGACGCGTCCCGTCGAGTTCTATCTGCCAGCCCTCCAGGACCCCGGGGTCGTCGAGCGCCCGGGTCATCGTCTCGCGGACGTCGAGCAGGTCGACCCCGTAGTAGTCGCGGGGGACGCCGTGGAGGTACTGGAGCGCGGTCTCGAACAGCGACCGCATCCCGCCGTCGTCCTCGAAGTCGAAGTGCTTGTACGCGCCCGCGGCGACCTGGACCATCCCGTGGCAGAACTTCGACTCGGTGGTCCCGCTGCCGTAGTTGTACCACTCGTCCTCGAAGCAGTCGTGGGACTCGTGGAACTCCCCGGCGTTGAACAGCCTGACGCCGTGGGCGGTCGCGCGCCGGAGCGTGTCGTGCTCCCAGTGGCCCGCCGCCGGGAGCCACCCCGTCGGGCTCCCCGAGCGGGGCGGGCCGACCGACTCGTCGCGGGTGTGCTCGTCCATGCGGGACACCACGGGGCGGAGCCGGGTAACGTCGTCGGACCGTCAGAACCGCGCCGACCCAAACAGATACGCTCCCCGAACCCGAACGTGGAGCCGTGACCGTCGGCCACGACTACCACGTCCACTCGAACTACTCGGACGGGACCCGGCTGCCCCGGATGCTCGACGCCGCCGCCGACGCGGGACTCGACGCGGTCGGGTTCGCCGACCACTGCAACGTCGCCGAGCGCGAGCGCCTCCGGACGGTCAAGCGTGAGCACGGTATCAACCTCGACCGGACGTACGCCCTCCGCCGCGACGCCATCGAGTCGCTGCGCGAACGGTACGACCTCCGCATCTACGACGCGGTGGAGCTCGACTACGACCCCCGCGACGAGTCGGCCATCGCGAGGTTCCTCGACGAGGCCGACTTCGACTACGCCATCGGTTAGCGTCCACCGCGTCGGTGGGACGAACGTCCAGCGCAGCGCGCCCTTCGCGGACCTGTCGGAGCGCGAGCGCCGGGCGTTCGTCGACGACTACTACGAGCGATTGGTCGCGCTCGTCGAGTCGGAGCTGTTCGACGTCGCGGCCCACCTCGACCTCCCCGAGCGCACGCCCGAACTCCGGGGGTACGCCACGGCCGACCACCACCGGATGGTGGCCGACGCGTTCCGGCGATCGGCGACGGTGCCGGAGCTCAACGCCGGACGCGCGCTCCGCGAGTACGGCGAGTACCACCCGGCGCCCGACTTCCGGGCGGCGCTCCGGGAGCGCGGCGTCGAGTTCGTCACCGGGTCGGACTCCCACGCCCCGGACGAGATCCGGAAGCGGACCCGGGCGTTCGAATCGCACTTCGCCGACCGGGAGGCCGAGCCCGTCCGGCTGTTCGACTGACGTCGGGCGTCAACCGTCCGGACGACGCCCGGATTCCGCCTTCAGCCAGCACTCTCTGACGAGGTGGAATCGGCGGTCTCGTCCGCCACCGGATGCGGACTCTCGTCGAGTATCTCGAGCGCCCGGGCGAACGCCTCCTCGCCGGTCTCGAACTCGCCCTCGTGGTTCCACTCGTCGTCGCCGCCGGTCGTGTACACGTCGAAGTCGTCCCCGCGGTACTCGTGGCTCTCGACGTAGAGCTCCCGGTCGACGCCGTCGTCGTCGACGAGCAGCCAGACGCCCAGTTCCTTGCCCCCTTCGAGGTCACGCCGTCGTTCCCAGTGCATCGCAGGACCGACGACGCGGCCCGAGTTAAATTCGACGCGGAGGCGGAGCGGGACCGACAGCCGGCACCGTCGTTAATGTTTTATAGTTAAAAATCCACCCTTTGCGTGTGCGTACCGTGGACGCCGAGAGCCAGACGCCCGACTGGATGCACAGCGCGGACACCGCCATCCTCGAGTACTTCCAGCGGAGCCAGCCCGAGTACATCCCGCTGGTCGCGAACCGGCTCGGGATGCACCTCGACTACGTCGACGGGCGGTGCCAGTGCCTCGTCGAGTACGGGCTGCTCGAGCAGGTCACCGGCGAGGCCGTCTACCAACTCACGGACCGCGGTGAGGGGTATCTCGCGGGCGAACTGACGCTCGGCGACGTCCCGGACGGCGCGTAGCCGTCTGGGCTACCGTTGGAGGGTCCTTCTTCCTTGCGGCCGGCGGCGCCGCAGTCGCTCACGACAAGCAGTTCGCGAAGTCGCTCTGGAATGGCCGCGGCCCCGGCGACACGTCCTTCGAATCACGAGACCGAGAGATGGTTCCGAATGGCCCGACCGATTATCTTTCGGCCCGAAGTCACTTTTAAATCCCGCTCGAAGTCGCGGTGTGAACGACGAGACTGTGTTCGAACGCCTCGGCGGTCGCGACGCGGTCGAGAGCGTCGTCGACGACTTCTACGACCGAGTCCTGAGCGACGAGCGGGTGGTCCACCACTTCGAGGACAGCGACACGACCGAACTGCGGGCCCACCAGGTCCAGTTCATCGCCGCGGTGACCGGCGGCCCGGTCGAGTACTCCGGTCGGGACATGCAAGAGGCCCACCCCGGTATGGGCATCACGGACGCGGAGTTCGACGTCATCGCCGACCACCTGGAGACCGCGCTCGCCGAGAACGAAGTCGCCGACGAGGACCGTCAGCGAGTGCTCGCCGACGTCGAGGAGTTGCGCCCCGAAATCGTGGAGGGACGCTCGGCGAGTACACCCACCAGTTAAGTCGGGCGACCGCCCGAGCGTGCGGTCGCCGACCGACCTCGAACCCCCGTGCTCCCTATGCCTCGCGGGATGCGACGTCGAGCAACTGCAACGCCTGCTTCAGGTGGAAGTTCTTCTCGGTCGGATCGTCGGTTTCCAGCGCGCTTTCGAGATGTTCGACGGCCCCAGTCCGCGCCCGTGCGTGTTTGGTGCGGGTCCCCATAGCCGGGACTCCCAGGCCAGTTACTTAGTTCTTCTCCACCCGTTCCACTCGAATCAGACGAAGCGTCAGACGGATAGTGGGACCGGCAACCGCCGCCCCGGACGTGGCCGAGACTCCGCGGAATCTGTCGCCTCGGAAGTGAAGTGTTGCGAGGGAAGAGCGCCCCGTGAGGGCGTCTTCTGCATCTTGGCGCGGCGATACCGCGCACATCCAACGTGGCAAAGCCACGCTTGCGATGCGAGGGAAGGGATTCGAACCCTTGGACCCCTACGGGAGCGGATCTTGAGTCCGCCGCCGTTTCCAGGCTTGGCTACCCTCGCACGCGGTCTGCGTCGTCGCGGGGTTTCGCCCGGCAGTCGGTCCTACAGCGGGAAGTATATAAACCTCCTGCGGTGTCGGAGCGAGCCGGTACCGGAACCACCTTCGGAACTAGATTTCGGGTACGGCGCCGGGAGTAGGCGACGCCTACGCGACGGTAGGCGCCGCGAGTAGGACGGGGGAGTCGCTTAGACCCACCCTGGGAAGTCCGAAACGCGAGCGTACGAGGCGTATAACGAAAAGCGAACGTGTTGACCAGCGTTCACATGGAAGTCACGTATCTCGAATCGGCCGCCGTCCTGGTCGAGGACGAAGACACCAAGATACTCTGCGACCCGTGGCTCGTCGACGGGGCCTACTACGGCTCGTGGGCCCACTACCCCGAACCCGACTTCGAGCCGGAAGATTTCAACGATGTGGACTACATCTACATCTCCCACATCCACCCCGACCACTTCGACCCTACCACGCTAAAGCGGATGGACTCGGACATCCCGGTGCTCGTCCACGACTACCGGTGGGACTACCTGAAGGACGCCATCGAAGGGCTCGGCTTCGAGGTGACCGAACTCCCCCACGGCGAGCGCACCCACCTCCAGGACGGAATGTACATCAACATCCTGGCGGCCGACGGCTGCGACCCCGAGCTCTGCGGCAACTTCTTCGGCTGCTCGTGGTACGACGAGGAGGCCGACGAGACCGGGTCGACCCAGGTCGACTCGATGGCGGTCATCGACAACGGCGAGTTCACGCTGGTCAACACCAACGACTGCCCGTACCCCATCGCCGAATCGAGCTGTCGCAAGATAAAGGACGAGTACGGCCACGTCGACATGCTGTGTCACCAGTACAGCGCGGCCCAGTTCTACCCGCAGGCCGTCACCAACTACACTCACGAGGAGAAGCTGCGGGAGCGCGACCGCGTGATCCAGGAGAAGCACGAGCTCGCGCTCAACTTCCTCGACCTCTTCGAGCCCGACTACTACATGCCGTTCGCGGGCGAGTACGTGCTGGCCGGCGACCTCGCCGACCTCAACGAGTACACCGCGAACCCGCCGCGAGAGAAGGCCAAGGCGTTCTTCGAGGCCCACGCCCCCGACGACTCGGAGTGCGTCTTCCTCAACTCCGGCGAGCACGTCGACCTCGCCACCGGCGAGAAGTCGGCGCCCTTCGAGCCTGTCGACCAGGAGGAGAAGCGCGAGTACGTCGAGAACGTCCTCGCCGAGCGGGAGTTCGACTACGAGGCCGACCCGACGCCGACGCTGGGCGAGCTCCGGGCGTACGTACCGGCGGCGTACCGGAACCTGGAGGACAAGCGCGAGCAGATCGGCTACAGCACCGACACCGCGGTGTTGCTGCCGCTGGTCGGGGGCGTCACCCTCGAGCTCTCGATGGACGGGAGCGGCTACCGCTTCCTCGCCGACGCCGACACCGACGACTACGACGCGTGGGTGAAGCTCGAGGTCGACCCCCGGCTGCTGAAGCGGCTGTTCGAGGGGCCCCACAGCGCCTACTGGGCCGACGCGAAGATCGGCTCGCACGTCGGCATCAGCAAGGAGCCCGACATCTACGAACGGGGGCTCTACAACTGCCTCGGGTCGTTCCACGCCCACGGCCGCGAGGTGACGGAGACCGACTCGACCCGGGTGGTGACCCCCGGGAAGGGGTCCGACGCCGCCCCGATCGCGGGCGAGGATGCGCCCCCGACCGCGGACGAAGACGGAACGACCGCCTGCGCGGACTGCGGGGAGTCGGTGTCGGTCGACTCCGAGCGCCACGTCCGGCGGTCGGGGTCGGACGCCGAGGGCCGGACCGTCCGGGACGGCGGCGAGGTGGCGCTCTGCATCGACTGCGGCGTCGCGACGCTCAACGGCGACCTCGCAGCGGGCGACGAGGCCCACTCGGCCGCGGGCGGCGAGCCGACCGGGTCCGGCGGCGAGTAGCCGGGCGTCGCCCGGCCGAAGCGAGAGGCGAGGCCCCGCTGCGGAGCCGGCGGTCCGACCCGGAACCGACAGCGCTTTTCCCGCGACGTGCGACCACCGACACATGACCGACGACGCCGAGGACCGCCTCGCGGCCGCCGAGCGCGCCGCGAGCGCGGGGAGCCGAGTCGCGGCCGAGAGCTACGGACGGGGAATCGACGTCGAGACGAAGTCCGGGAAGACCGACGTGGTGACCGAGGCCGACCGCCGGACCCAGCGCCGGGTCATCGAGGTGCTCCGCGAGGAGTACCCCGACGACGCCGTCGTCGGCGAGGAGGAGGACGAGCTCAAGGAAGTTCCCGACGAGGGCGACGCCTGGGTCATCGACCCCATCGACGGGACGAACAACTACGTCCGGTCGATACCGGTCTGGACCACCAGCGTCGCGGCGGTCAGGGACGGCGAACCGGTCGCGGCGGTCAACGACTGCCCCGCGCTCGACACGACGTTCGCGGCCGGCCCCGACGGCGCCCGGCGCGACGGCGACCCGGTGTCGGTCAGCGAGAAGACCGACCCGGAGACGTTCGCCGTGGCGCCGACCATCTGGTGGGGGTTCGACCGGCGCGACGAGTACGCCGCCGTGCTGGCGGCGCTGGTCGAGCGGTTCGGCGACGTCCGGCGGTACGGGTCGGCCCAGGTCACCCTCGGGATGGTCGCGGCCGGGTCGCTGGAGGCCGCGGTGTCGACCGTCGACCCGAACCCCTGGGACACCGTGGCCGGGGTCCACATGGTCCGGCGGGCCGGCGGCACCGTGACCGATCTGGCGGGCGACCGGTGGCGCCACGACTCCGAGAGCATCGTCGCCTCGAACGGCGAGGCCCACGGCGAACTCCTGGCCGCGCTCCGGGACGCCGCGGAGGCCGACCCCGACCCGCTGTAGCCGTCCGCGTTGGTCCCGAGTCGGCCACCCTCTCCGGATGCCGGAACGTGTCGCTCGCGCAACCACAGAAAGCCTCGACCGCGCCGAGGTGAATTCTAAGGTTATTTAGTCTGAAAGAATCTCATGGGAGGTATGGAACTCGATGATACCGACCGCGCGATCCTCGAAGCGCTGCAGGAGGACGCGAGAACGCCGTTCAGCGAGATCGCGCGCCGCATCGACATGTCGAGCGCGACCGTCCACGACCGCGTCAACCGGATGGAGGACGCGGGCGTCATCGAGGGGTACCACGCGAAGGTCGACCCCAAGGCGCTGGACTACGGCATCTCGGCGGTCGTCGGCCTGCAGGTCGAACAGGGCCAGGAGCAGGACACCCTGGGCCGCCTCGAGGACGTCCCCGGGGTCCAGGAGGTCCACCTCACCACCGGGTCGTGGGACGTGCTGATGCGCGTCTTCGCGGAGGACGCCGACAAGCTCCGCGAGCTCATGTTCGAGCACATCGCCCAGATGGACGGGTTCGCCCGCTCGCAGACCATGGTCATCCTCGGCACGCCCTACGAGACCGAGCAGCTCCCGGTCGACGGCGGCGACGCCTGAGTCGGGCGCGCGCTCGGCGGGTCCGTGGCGAGACCGGAACCGTAAAACCACGCGCTTCCAGTGTGGAACACATGAGCACCGCAACCGAGGGTATGGACAACGAGCGCCTCTGGGGCGGGACGGTCCTCGCGCTGCTGGTCGCGCTCGTCGGCGGCGCGCTGGCCTTCCCCGAGCGCGTCTACTACGGGTTCGTCTGGCACTACTTCTGGGGCCCGGTCGCCGCCGACGCCAAGAGCGCCCAGTGCGCGGCCTACGCCGACGGGTCGGTGGAGTACCTCTACGACGCCGCGGCGTGCACCGCGGCGGCCGAACCGGTGGCCTACCCCGGCTACACCCTGGTCTCGGAGGTGGGCTACGCGCTCACGATGCTGCTCGCGCTGGTCGGCGTCGTCTTCCTGCTCCGGCGACTCGGCGTCGGGCAGGACCGGGGCCTCTTCTACGCGCTGTTCCCGTACATGCTGTTCGGCGGGGCACTGCGCGTGGTCGAGGACGCCTTCGACGGGCTCTCGGCGGCCGAGACGACCATCACGTTCCCGTGGAACACTCTCATCATCAGCCCGATCATCTACTTCACGATGTTCGCCATCACGCTGGCGGCGCTGCTGGCGAGCGTCTGGCTCCGGAACGCGGGCACCACCGACAGCTACTACCGCCCGCTGGCGGGCGTCGGGACCGCGCTGCTCGCGACTACGGTCGGCTACCTGACCCTGCTGGCGTTCACCACCGACAACGTCGCCTTCCACCCCCAGATCACGGTCGTCGTGCTCGTCGGCGCGACGCTGGTGGCCCTGCTGACCTGGGAGGCCGTCGAGCGCTACGCACCCGCGATCAACCGCGGCACCGAGCGGATGGGGTTCGTCGTCATCTGGGCCCACGCGGTCGACGGCGTGGCCAACGTCGTCGGTATCGACTGGGCGAAGGAGCTCGGCCTGCCGGCCGACCTCGTCCCCAAACACCCGGTCAACCGCGCGCTCATCAACGTCGGCGAGCAGTTCCCTCAGCCGGTCATCGACCTCGTCGGCACCGCGTGGCCGTTCCTCGTCGTGAAGATCGTCGCCGCGGTGCTGGTCGTCTGGGTGTTCGACGAACGGATATTCGAGGAGAGCCCGCGATACGCCATCCTGTTGCTCGTGGCCATCGTCGCGGTGGGGCTCGGCCCCGGCACGCGAGACATGATCCGGGCGACGTTCGGCGTCTGAGACCGACTCGCGGTCCGCCGCGCCGAACCACCTGCCCCCGCGTTCTACCCCCTCGTTCGTTTTCACCGGTCGAGTTCGAGCGCCCCCGTGTCCCGCGGGGAGTTACGTACCGAGCCGCTCCAGGGTCGTCTCGGGGAAGTACCGACCGCCGCAGTTCGAACACTCCGCCACCTCGAGCGCGTCGGCGACGCCGAGACCGAGCGACTCGCCCGCCACCTCCCGGCGCGTCAGCGACGTCCCGCAGGTCGCACAGTCGAGGTCGAACTCCGAGGTCACCGACGGACACCCCTCTCGGGCCCGAGTAATAATGACATACGTTACCACGTACGTCCGACCTCGTCATAAAACCCTTGCTCACTAAACCGACACCGGCGCCGGACGACGCGCTCCCGGTACCTCCGTCACCGACGCGGCCGGTCCGGACGCGACCCGTTATCGATCCCAGGCGATCCACTCGCCGTGCTGCTGGTAGACTCCCAGACGCTCGGTCCGCAGTCCGTCGTCGACCGTCGTCAGGGTGAGGTCGATGGCCTGGTCGTACTCGTCGGCCGCGGCGTCGCCCGACACCCAGTAGAGCTCGCGGTCTGTCCCAAGGTCCGCGAGGAGGGCGTCGAACCGCTCGCGCTCGTCGTCGCCGAGCTGGTACCGGACCTGGGTGTCGAACACGCAGACCGGCCGGTGGTCCGGGATCTCGGCCACGACCGCGGGCAAGCGCTCGAGCGCGTCGCCAGTTCGGAGGTCCGGCGGGTCCTCGCGGGCGACGCCCAGGGCGTTCCGGAGCGTCCGGTGGCGCTCGGCGTGCTCGGGCCAGACCAGCGCCCGTAACCACCGGGCGTCGGCCTCGTCGGTCGCGTCGAGGGGGTTGACGTCGACGCCGACACGGGAGGCGACCGGCGGGAACGCCCCGGGCAGGGGCGGGTCGCCCGCCCTGACCGCCGACTCGATGCGGACCGGCAAGCCGGCGTCGCCGTACCGGCCCGCCGACCCGTAGTCGTAGGCGTAGTGGTCCCAGAGCAGGTTGAGGCCGGCGCTCGGGCCGACCTCCACCAGCGCGAGCGGTTCGCGCGACTCGCCGCCGGACCGCCCGCGACTCGCGCGTCGCGAGACCGTCTCGAACGCCGGGAGGAGCGCGGCGCACCGCCGGACGCTGTTGGTCTGGGTCCGGCGGGTCGCCAGCACGTTCCGAATCTCGTCGGCGTTCGCCAGGCAGAACCTCCGGAACGCCGCGACCGGGTCGCCGTCTGCCGGGTCCAGCGGGTCGTCGACGACGGTGGGGTAGTAGTCGGCCAGCGGGTCGTCGCGGCCCGCGAGCAGGCGGGAGTGGACCGCCGCGAACAGGAGGTGGGCCGGCGACCGGCCCTCCGGCGTCTCGGCGGCGAGCGCGAGCAGGTCGGAGTCGGCGGCGACGCCGCGGCCGAGACGCTCGTACAGCGGGGAGGTCCCGACGCACCAGTCGGCGAACCACTCGAAGTGGGCGGGGAGGTCGGCGCGGTCCATGCCGGCCCTTCGAAGCAACCGGCCTTAGCGGTTTCTCCGGACCCTACTCGGCCCGCCATCGCGCCGCTTACGCCCGGAGCGTGCGTTCGAACAGGCGCTCGGCGCCCGCGGTCGCGACGCAGGAGACGAACGCGACGGTGCCGAGCTTCCCGCCCGCGCCGGCGAAGGCGGTCCCGACCGCGACGAAGACCAGCCCGCAGACGGCGCCGGCGAGCGCGATCCGGGCCTCGCCGGCGAGCCGGTCGAACGAGGACATCCCGACGAACGACGCACAGAACGCGGCCGCGGCCAGCGTCCCGCTGACGAACGGGAGGGTCGCGGCCGCGAGGCCCGCGGCGAGTCCGACGAGCGCCGAGCCGACCACCGAGCCCAGGTCGAGCCGGACGCTCAGGACGGTGGTCGCGACCGCGGCGGCGACCGTCACCGGGACGACCAGCGGCGCGCGAGTCCACGGGAGGGCGCTGCCGGCGGCGTAATCGGCGCCGGTCAGCGCGGCCGCGGTCGCACACCCGAATAGCGCGAGCGTCCCAAGCTTGCCGCCGACGCCGGCGAACGACCGGTCGGCGGCGACGAAGGCCAGGCCCGCCACCAGCCCCGCTCCGGCGAGGTAGTCGACCGACGGGAACAGCTCGGGGGAAGCCATGCCGACGAACGACCCGCAGTAGGCCGGTACGTCGAGGTCGGTCCCGGACAGCCCGGCGGCCAGGCCGACGAGCGCGGAGGCGACGACCGGACCGAGGCCGGCGGTGACGCTCAGTCCGTAAGTGAGGACCGCCGCGACGGCGACCGCGAGCGCGCCGCGGGCGTCCTTCCGGTCGAAGCTGAGTTCGGCAGACGTCCCGAGGACCCGTTCGTGCTCTGCGACCACCGCGGCGCCGCCGGCGAGGACCAGCCCGCCCTCCAGGCCGACGACGGCGGTCGAGGCGTCGCCGGCGACCAGCGCGCGGGCGAGCAGCGCGGCGGGGGTCAGCGACAGCACGGCGTAGCCGGTGACACGAGTCGGCGCGTACACGTCGCCCGAGTAGTCCGGCGACCCCTGTTGTGTATTGCGATTTCGGAACGGAGAACCGGCAAGAAAAGGGGGAGACGTCGCGGCGAGACGGTCGCGAAGGAGAAAGCTGGGACCGGGTTACGGATACGGGTGGTGGTCCCGGTCGGGTCGGAACTCGAAGCCCAGCTCGCCCGGCACCTCGCGGGCGCGCTCGCCGAAGAAGGCGTCGCCGGTGAACAGCGGCTGGGCCTCGGGGACCAGCGCGCGGACCGCCTCGAACCCCAGCCGCTCGACGTCGCGGGGCGTGAGCCGGGCGGCGTACGCCGACAGCCCGGCGTCGGCGAGCCTGTCGAGGACCGCGTCGAGTTCGGCCGCGCCGGCCGGCGGGTCGGCCGGGCCGACGCTGCCGGCCGGAACGGCGGTCTCGGCGTCGACGAACTCGCGGGCGGACTCGGGGAAGTCGGCGTACCGACCGATGGCGCCGTCCGCCCCCGCGGCGTCGGCCTCGCCCATCGACCGGAGCTCCATCCAGTTCTGGAGCGCCTCGGCCAGCGCCGCCGTCGCGGCCGCCTCGGGGTCGAGGTCGGCGTCCGAGCCGACCGCGAACCGGGGCCACGCGCCCTCGCGGTGGACGGCCACCGCGACCACGGGCACGTCGACGTCCTGGGTGACCAGCAGGGCCGTCACGTCGAGGTCCTCCGCGCGTGCGCGAGACCGGAGCGCCGCGAACCGGTCGCTCTCGACCGACAGCGCCAACGGCTCGAACGACGAGTACCACGCCAGCATCGTGGCGTCGCGCTCGACGACCTCGTAGAGCCCCGACAGCAGCGCCTCGACGGTCGAACTGCCGAGGCCCAGGCCGGTCGTGATGGAGGGCTTGTGCCGGACCTCGGGCGGCGGGAAGTGGACGAACTCCGCCGGGAGCCGGACGGGGACGTCGGCGTGCAGATTTCGGCCCTCGACCCACGCGAGGGAGTCGTCCGCCGCGGGGCCGGTCCAGTCGTCCGGCCGGACGAACGCCGCCGGGGCGACCGCGCCGTCGACCTCACCGGGTCGGCCGGTCTCGAACGCGGCGGTCCGGTAGACGCCCGCGGCGTAGCGCTCGAGCGCCTCGCCGAGCGCCTTCATCAGCGCCTCGTTCCAGTCGACCGAGACGCCCGCGGCCTGTTCGGCGGCCCGCGCGTCGCTGAACCCCGTGGTGTCGGCCAACTGGGCGAGGTAGTACGGCGTCGGGAACGACTCGGCCTCGCCGATCGAGGAGACGACGCCGATTCGCTCGTCGACGGCCTGCTCGGCGCGGGTGAGCGCGTCCTCCAGGTCAGCATCGCGGTACTCGGGGTCGAGCGCCCGGTCGCCCTGGGGGTTCTTGCTCCCGTCTCGGCCCGCCTCCCGGCCGCAGATCTCGCAGCCGGGGACCGGCAGCAGGGTCCGCTCGACGTGTGGTACCTCCACGACTCCGCCGAGGACGGTCGACTCGCCGCCCGAGAGCAGGGTCGCCGCCTCGCGCCCCGCGAGCGCGCCCGCGAAACGGGCGTCGGTGGCGGAAACTTCGGGGTCATCGGTCGACGGCGCAGAATCTTCGCCCTCGCGGTTCGCCGCGACCCGCGTTCGGAGGCAGGCCCAGCAGGCGGTCGCCGGCGCGAACCCCGAGACGGCGGCGTCGACGTCGGACAGGACGCGCCCGCCGACGCAGCCGAGTTCGACAGCGAGCCACGGCGTCTCCCCCTCGCGGGCCGACCGGGCGGCGGTCGCGAACCGGGCGGTGCCCGCCTCGCCGACGACCGCGGCGAAGTCGACGGCCCCGACGCGCTCGGGGTCCGACTCGACGGGGTCGGCCCCGGCGTCGGCGAGCGCGGCTCGCACGGCGTCGGCCGCCGGCCCCGCGCCGACGAGTCCGACTGTGGGTGTGCTCATACCGGGACGGTCGCAGTCGGCGGGCAAAAGCGCGGTGCTATCGCTCGGCGGTCGGCCGACGAAAGAATATCGGATTCGGCGATCAGTTCAGCAGGCTCTGGGCCGCGCTGGCGAGCTGGTCGGTGTCGGCGTCGCGCAGGTCGTCGTTGGCCAGCTTGAGGCGCAGGCGCGGTCGGCCCACGTCGATGGGTACCTTCTCGGTGCCGATGAGGCCCATGTCCTCGAGCTTGGTCTTCGTCCGCGAGAACGTCGCCTTGCTGGCGATGCCGACGTCCTCGCCCCACTTGCTGATGTCGTACAGCAGCGCCTCGTTCTTCGCGGCCACGAGCAGGCTGATGGTGACCTCGTCGAGGCCGTCGCCGTCGCCGCGGGCGGTCTCCATCGAGGACAGCACCTCGTCGAAGTCCTCCCGGGCCTCGGGGCTGATCTCGTCGCCGAGCGTGTCGCGGACGCGCGAGAGCGGCGGCGTGCGCAGCGAGAACTCGTCGGCCTCCTCGAACTGAGCCGAGTAGGAGTCGTACGCCTCCGAGACGAACGCGTCGTCGTCGGCCGTCAGCCCGCCCACGCGGTCGTCCGCGGTCACGAGCGCGATGACGACCTCGTCGGTGACCAGCAGCGAGTTGCTCGGGACCTCGTCGGTGGTGCGGAGCGACAGCGAACCGGCGTCGATGAGGTCGGCGGCGTTGCTGGCGACGATGAAGTCCTCCATCACGTCCTTCAGCGTGCCCGACTGCGCGAGCATCCGGAGCTCCGGCAGGTCGCCGTCGTACTCGGTGGCGACGTTGATGAGCTCCTCGATGGCGTTCTTCGAGGGGTTGACCACGAGCAGCGTGTCCGGCGCGCCGTCGATGACCGTCCGAAGGATTTCGGCGATTTCCTGGTCGAGTAAATTCGATTCGGTCTCCATGTACCGACAAACGTTTTACCCCTACTTAATTTTAACGTTAGTAACGGGGGGAAATCAGCGATTATGCGCCCGTACTCCGGCGTCAGCCACACAATTCCAATCGAAAGCCCGCCGGGAACCTTAGTTTCGATGGCGGTCGGAGGGAGACCGGATTCGGCCGGTCGAAACCGAACGACGAAACCGCGACGGGGGAGTCGTCGTCTCGGATTCGATACACGTTTGCGTAGGTTTAACGGCAGATTTCCGGTGTTATTCTCCGAGTACTAACGGATGAAAGATGCGCAACAATCAAGTAGTGTGGTTGATTAACAAGAATCGAACTATGCGAGGTAAAATTCGGCAGTGGTTCGTCGACAACCCGCGAGCGATGGACGGAGCGTACGCACTCGTCGCCGCCAGCGCGGTGGCCGTGCGTATCACGACCCAGGAAGCGACCGGCGCGACGAGCGGCCCCTAAGACCGGTCGATCTGGTCGAGGAGCTCCTCCGACCAGAAGAGGTCGCCGTCGTAGACGAACGGTGTTTTCGCGCGTTCGAGGAACGAGAACAGCTCCGACCGGTCGAGCGTGAACGTCGACTCGGTCCCGTGGAGCCGGGGCTTCTCGTCGCCGTCCCGGTAGACCTCGTAGACGCCGCCGATGTTTCGCATCGAGAGGTTCCGGTACTCCAGCCGGTACTCGTCGCCGACCTCCTCGAGGGTGGCGATGGTCGGGTACCGGTTGTCGCACTGGGTGAGCTGGTGGGTGCCGTCGCCGACCACCGCGTAGTCCTTGCCCATCATGATGCGCCGCCGGGCGAGCTGGATGGCGTGGGCGATGTCGTAGCCGTTGATGAGCAGCTGGGAGAACGCGACCCCGACCTTCGCGGCCTGCTTGTTGAGGACCTTCGTGAACGTCACCGCGCCCGCGACGCTGCCCTTCTCGACGAGGTCGCGGCCCTCGTAGTAGGAGCCGCAGGCGTTCAGGAAGAACGTCTGGACCCTGCTTCGCTCCAAGTCCGCGACCGCGAGGTTCCCGTCGCGGCACCTGAGCCCGCCCTCCTCGCAGTGTCCGATGTAGTGGACGAAGTCGTGAGAGGACTCCAGCACGTCGGCGAGTTCGGCCTTCGAGAGGTGCTCGTGGACGGTCACGTCGATGGGGATCCGCTCGGCCCGCTCCTCGTAGATGGCCGCGACGGTCTCGTGCTCGTCGACCATCTCCTGGTCGTTGAGGATGACCGTGACGTCGATGTCGCCGCCCTCGCGGTCGAAGTAGTCGAACCGGTTCTCGTAGGCCTCTGGGACGGCCTTGAACACGTCGATGGGCACGCCCTCGGCGAGCCAGCCGTTGACCTGCCCCTCGTGGAGCACCGGGTTGCGCCGGTCGACCGACCGCACCGGGCCCGGGCCCTTCCGGACCCGCGCGGGCTCGGGCGACGGCGGCTCGACCCGGGACGGGTCCGCGCGGTAGAAGTCGTCGATGGACTTGTTCAGCAGTTCGTCCTTCTCGAGGTCGGTCGACTCCGGGAGGTAGATCAGGCTCAGGGTGTCGAGGAAGTACGGCAGCGACGTGGCGCTGTCGGCGCGGGGCGTGACGTGCATGGCCAGGAGCCACTCCGGCAGGTCGTCCTCGATGCGCTCGAAGGGCGCGTCGAGGTACGTCGCCAGCTGGTCGGCGGGCGACGCCTCGTAGGTCGCCGCCGCGTCGACGCCGACGTCGTCCAGCAGCGACAGTTCGGCCAGGTCCCAGCTGTACTCGCCGGCGTTCCGGACCAGGCAGTCCATGAAGAACGTCCGCCGGAGCAGGTCGGCCGCCTCGTGCTGAAACTGCGGCAGCGTCCCGAACTCGCGGTCGACGCCCGCCGCGGGCGCCCGGAGCACCGGCCGGCGCCGGTCCTCGACGCGCAGCTCGGCCTGGAGGTAGTAGGCGAGCGGGGCCGCCACGAACGCGTAGTCGAAGCGCTCGGGGACGACCAGTTCGATGCCGACGTCGAACCGCTCGTCGCGGAGCCGGTCGGGCACGTCGGTCTCGTCGCCGAGTTCGATGCGGGGCGGGTGGCCCCGGAGCGTGGGGTACGACCGGTCGGGGCCGGTGACCTTGTGGGACGACGAGAGGTGGGTGACCGCCGTCGCCACGCCCGCGGGCGTCGGCGGGACGGTTATCGTGTCGACCGGCGCCTCGTGGTGGCTCCGGAACCCGAAGGTCACCGACACCGGATCCGGAAACGAGACGTGGAGTTCGTTGTAGTCGGACGTCTTCGCGATCCTCGCGCCGCCCGAGAACCGGAGATACGTCTTCACGTTGAGGCTGAGGTTGAGCAGGTACTCCCCGTCGGGCAGGTCGAGGGGTTCGGCGTCGCCGCCGTGGGTGTACTCCTCACCGGAGTGAAGTTCGGTCGCCTTCACCAGCGCGGGCGGGAGCCGGAGTTCCGAGACGCGGCCCGAGAGGGTCTCGTCGAGCGGGCGGTCGATGTCGTAGCCGTCCTCGACCGCCTCCCACGCGTCGGTCTCTATCGAGACCTCCGTCTTGGTGCGGTCGAACACGCGCAACCCAGAACTCGTCTCCTCCCACTCGATCATGTCGGGGTTGTACAAGGTGTCTCACCGGGACTTTATATTTTTGTCGCCCGGCGTCTTTCCCTCGAAAGGTAAGCTTATACTCCGGGACGCACCGATTTTTCCCATGGAGTACGACCGCGTCCGCGCCGTCGACCCGGAGGTCGCCGACGCCCTCGAGGCCGAAGTGGACCGCCAGCGCGACACCCTGGAGATGATCGCCAGCGAGAACCACGTCAGCGAGGCGGTGATGGAGGCCCAGGGCAGCGTCCTCACCAACAAGTACGCGGAGGGGTACCCCGGCTCGCGCTACTACGGCGGGTGCGAACACGTCGACACCATCGAGGAACTGGCGATAGAGCGCGCGAAGGAGCTGTGGGGCGCCGAGCACGTCAACGTCCAGCCCCACTCGGGCACCCAGGCCAACATGGGCGTCTACTTCGCCATGCTCGAGCCCGGCGACAAGATCCTGTCGCTGGACCTGACCCACGGCGGCCACCTCAGCCACGGCCACCACGCCAACTTCACCGGCCAGCTCTACGAGGTCGAGCAGTACGAGGTCGACCCCGAGACGGGCTACCTCGACTACGAGGCGCTCCGGGAGCACGCCGAGGAATTCGAACCGGACATCATCGTGTCGGGCTACTCGGCGTACCCCCGCGAGGTCGAGTGGGAGACCATCCAGGCGGCCGCCGACGCTGTCGACGCCCTCCACCTCGCGGACATGGCCCACATCACCGGGCTGGTGGCCGCCGGCGTCCACCCCTCGCCGGTCGGCGTCGCCGACTTCGTCACCGGGTCGACCCACAAGACCATCCGCGCGGGCCGCGGCGGGATGATCCTCTGCGACGAGGAGTACGCCGACGACGTCGACTCGGCGGTCATCCCCGGGATGCAGGGCGGCCCCCTGATGCACAACATCGCGGGCAAGGCGGTCGGCTTCAAGGAGGCGCTCGAACCCGAGTTCGAGGAGTACGCCGAGCGGACCGTCGCCAACGCCGAGGCGCTGGGCGAGCAGTTGCAGGACCGCGGCTTCGGCCTCGTCTCGGGCGGCACCGACACCCACCTCGTGCTGGTCGACCTCCGGGAGTCCCACGAGGACGTGACCGGGAAGGACGCCGAGGAGGCCCTGGAGGACGTCGGCATCGTGCTGAACGCCAACACGGTCCCCGGCGAGACGCGCTCGCCGTTCGTGACGAGCGGCATCCGCGCGGGCACGCCCGCGCTCACGACCCGCGGGTTCGACGAGGAGGACTGCCGGTACGTGGGCGACCTCATCGCCGACGTGGTCGACGACGTCGACGACGATGACGTGAAGGGCGAGGTGGCCGAACAGGTCCAGGAGCTCTGCGAGGCCAACCCGCTCTACGAGTAGGCACGCCTTACCCGGTCGTATTCTTTCTTACACCGACGGAGCGCTTATTTCTCCGGCGGAGGTTCCGATTACACGACCGGTCGCCCGAGTGAAGCGACCGTCGCGCGCGCTCGCTCGCCGCCGGGCCTCATCGAACTTCACCGACGCTCGACCGAGTTCCCGGAGTTCCGGTGACCGCCGCCGGAAGAACGGCCTGGAAGACGAGGGTCAGAGGGCGTAGGGCCGCCGGAATAATACACGAACTTGTACATAACTACCATCGAGTAGCGGAAAATAGGCACGAATCCGAGGGTTGAAATGGCTCGGCGCCCCACCTCGACCCATGACGGAGGTAATCGACGGGAACGCCGTCGCCCAGCGGATCCGCGACGACCTGCGGGACAGCATCGAGACGCTGGCCGACGAGGGCGTCGAGCCCGGGCTGGCCACGGTGTTGATGAGCGACGACCCGGCGAGCGAGACGTACGTCTCGATGAAGCAGCGCGACTGCGAGGAGGTCGGCATCGAGGGAATCCACGTCGAGATCGACGAGGACGCCCCCGCCCAGGAGCTCTACGACACCGTCGAGGACCTCAACGCCGACCCCGACGTCCACGGCATCCTCGTCCAGATGCCGGTCGTCGACCAGGTCGACGAGCGCCGGGTGCTCCGGAGCGTCGCGCCCAAGAAGGACGTCGACGGCTTCCACCCCGAGAACGTCGGCCGGCTGGTCGCGGGCGACGCCCGATTCAAACCCTGTACCCCCCACGGCATCCAGAAGCTGCTGGAACACGCCGGCGTCGAGACGGAGGGCGCGGAGGCCGTGGTGGTTGGGCGGTCGGACATCGTCGGCAAGCCGATGGCGAACCTGCTCGTCCAGAAGGCGCCGTTCGGCAACGCGACGACCACGGTGTGTCACTCCCGGACCGAGGACCTCGCGGCCCACACCCGCGAGGCCGACATCGTCATCGCGGCCGCTGGCGTCCCCGAGTTCATCGACGGGTCGATGCTCACGGAGGGGACGGTCGTCGTCGACGTGGGCGTGAATCGGGTCGACGCCGACACCGAGAAGGGGTACGAACTCGTCGGCGACGTCGACTTCGAGAGCGCGAAGGAGAAGGCCGAGGCCATCACGCCGGTCCCGGGCGGCGTCGGCCCGATGACCCGCGCGATGCTGCTCTACAACACCGTGAAGGCGGCCGGTCTGCAGGAAGGCGTCGAGGTAGACCTCCCCTGAGGTCGCTTCGGCCGGCGGGTCCGGTCCGACGCTACCGGCGACCGGAGGCGTCGCGTTCCTCGCTCGCGTCGATCTGTCGGTCCGCGTCCCACTCCGACGCGTCCGCCGACGAGCGCTGCCCGCGCGCACTGCGCTTCTGGCGGACGAGCAGGCCGACGACGACCGCGACGAGCGTCAGGCCGACCGCCCGCACGACGAGCCCGGACGAGACTGCGAGCGCGGGGAGTTCGGACGATATCGCGGGCACGAGGTCTGCCCCGACGAACCCCCACCTGACGAGCAGCGGTCCCACGACCAGCGCGACGACCCCCAGTTTGACTAGCTGCCGCAACCGCGAGGTGGCGCTTGTGGCCATGGTTTGGTGTACGTTAACGAGTGTGGAAAAGGTGTCGTCGGGGCGGAGTTTTATCTCGTTTCGGGGAAACTGACACCTATGCCCTCGGAACCAGACCCGCAGATACAGGCGGTGCTCGAACAACTCGACCGGCTGGGGATGCCGGACCTCTCGACGCTCGACCCCCGGGAGGCCCGGGAGCTCTTCGAGGAGTTCCGGACCAGCGAGTCGTCCGAGGAGGTCGCCGCCGTCACCGACCGGACCATCCCCGGCCCCGGCGGCGAGCTTCCCATCCGGGTGTACGAACCCGACGGCGAGGGACCCCATCCGGTGCTGGTCTACTTCCACGGCGGCGGCTGGGTCGTCGGCAGCATCGAGACCCACGACGGGCTCTGTCGCCGCCTGACGAACGCGGCCGGCTGCGCGGTCGTCTCGGTCGACTACCGGCTCGCGCCCGAGCACCCGTTCCCCGCCGCGACCGAGGACGCCGTGGCCGCGGTCGAGTGGGTGGCCGAGCGCGGCGACGAGGTGGGCGTCGACGGCGACCGGCTCGCGGTCGGCGGCGACAGCGCGGGCGGCAACCTCGCGGCGGTGGCCGCGCTGGTGGCCCGCGACCGGGGCGGTCCGGACATCGCCCGGCAGGTGCTCGTCTACCCCGCGACCAGTCCCAGCGACGACTGGCCCTCGACCGAGGAGAACGCCGAGGGCTACTTGCTCACCAGGTCCGAGATGGAGTGGTTCGCCGACCAGCTGTTCGAGAGCCCGCTCGACGCCAGAAACCCCTACGCCTTCCCGCTGCAGGCGTGCGACCACGCCGGTCTCCCGCCCGCCACGGTCGTCACCGCGGGCTTCGACCCGATCCGCGACGAAGGGGCGGCCTACGCCGAGGCGCTGGCCGACGCCGGCGTGGACGTGACCCACCGCGATTACGAGGGGATGATCCACGGCTTCATCGGCATGCTGGAGGAGCCCAGCGTCGACCGCGCCCACGAGGCTGTCGACGCCATCGGCGCGGACCTGCGGGGGACCTTCGAGTAGCGACGCCCGGCGTCGCTCGGCCGGCCACTCCGCGAATCGTCGATTCTCCCGGTCCGTTACTCCGCCAGCCTGTCGAACCGGTCGCGCGCGCTCGCCAGTGCGTCGGCGTCGCCCTCCCGGAGGTATCGACCGACTTCCCGGGCGGCCGCCACGAGCAGTTCCGAGGTCTCGGCGTTCACGTCGCCGTCGAGCGCCTGCACGCGCCTGACGCGGTCGCCCAGGCTCTCGAGCGCGTCCCGGCCGGCGGCGTCGACCTCGTTCTCGTCGGCCCAGTCGGCCGCGTCGCTCCGGTACTCCTCGACCGCCTCGGCGTAGGCCAGCCCTCGGATCGGGTGCATCGACGTCGGCACCTCGTCCGGCGCGGGCCGCCGGTCGGCGTCGGGGTCGGTCTCCGGGTCGGCGTCGGCGCCCCGGAGGAGCGCGAGGAAGTACCACTCCTCGTCGTCGCTCAGGTCGAGGCCGCGGCCCACCACGTCGGCGGCGTGGCGGAGCTCCTGGGCCGCGAGGTACGCCTCGTCGAGGCCCAGCAGGTCGCCGCCGCGGACGAATCCGCGCTTGCGGACGTACCCGCGGGCCATCTCGTCGGCCAGGTCGGCGACCTCCCGGAGCGGCCGGGCGTCGACCGCCTCCCTGGCCTCGGTCAGGTCGAGTTCGGCGGGCGAGTCGGTGTGGAGCCGCCGGTCGTCGTCGACGCCGACGCTCCGGAGGCTGCCGCACTCCGGACACTCGACGCTCCCGGTCCGGTAGTAGGACCACCGCGCGCCGCAGTCCGAGCACTCGCGCTGGCCGCGAACTTTCATGTCGGGCCGTTGGTCGGCCCGACACAAAACACGGTCGCTCTCGCGAACGGATTCCCCGCGGACCCGCGGACCACCGTGAACCGGTGTCGGACGCGAGCAGCTGCGGAAGAATCGGCTCTCACCCCTCAAAACTTATATCGGAACACAGAGACAACCTAGAGTATGCAACCGAGCGGCAAACTCGGCCCCGTCCCGGTCCGCGTCCCCGTCTCGGGGGACTTCTGGCGCGCCTACGGGGTTCCGCTCGGATTCGTGCTGGTCGCGCTGTCGACCGTCTCGGTCGCCGCGGCCAGCGACCCCGGCCGCGGCGTCGTCGTAGGGGCGACATTTCTCGGGCTCTCGGTCGGCGCGGTGGCGGCGGGGTTGGTGGTGTACAACGTCGTCGTGGCGCTGCTGCTCGCAGCCATGCGGTAGGGGCCGGGACGCAGTGAGGCCGGTTCCGGGGGACGGCCGGTGGTGCGGTCGGCCGGCGGTCGAAAACCTTGCGACCGTCCCCGACATTTATCATCCCGGTCGCGGTAGACCCTGACGCAATGTCGAGTCACGGCCTCTCCACCGAGGCGTCCGAGGATAGAGTAAGTCGCCAGTCGGCGGCTGGTCGAGAAATTCTCCGCCGAGCGTAACCACTCCACCGCAGCGCGGTCAGACGGGGGCGAGACGGTCGCGGTGACCGTCGCCGGCGAGCGCCACGAACTCTCCAGAGCCGAGGCCGACCGGCTGCGGGCGGCGCTCGGCGACGCGCTGACCGAGCGACGGGAGTTCGTCCGCACCGCCGGTACCCACCGCGAGGACGGCAGCTACGTCGTCGCGCGCCGGAACGCCGACTCGTCGGGCCACAGCAAGGTGTTCGAGAGCTTCGCGGCGCTGCGCCGGCTGTACGACCGTCTGCCCGACGAGTTCACCGCCGAGGACGTCGGCCGGTCGGGACTGACCGGCGGCCGGCGCCACATGCTCGTCCGGCACCTCGCCGAGCACCCGGCGTTCGACTGCGAACTGGCGAAGCGCCAGCCGCTGACCGGCGCGAAGCGCGCCGCCGAGAGCGGGGACGCCTCCGGGGGTGGTAGCGGGGACTGACCACGTCGGCGGTGGAACCGGAGACCGACGCCGCCGGCCGAACGCTTTTCGGCCTCGGTTTCGACCTGTTCGACATGGAACCGCGACCAGCCACCTTCTCCGTCGTCGCGCGCGACCCCGAGACCGAGGCGGTCGGCGTGGCGGTCCAGTCGAAGTTCGTTAGCGTCGGCTCCGTGGTGCCGTTCGCCGCCGCCGACGCCGGGGCCATCGCGACCCAGAGCTTCGCGAACGTCGCCTACGGTCCTGACGGCCTCGACCTCCTCCGCGAGGGCAAGTCCGCCGACGAGGTCGTCGCCGAACTCACCGACGACGACCCGGAGGCCGCCCAGCGACAGGTCGGCGTCGTGGGGCGGGACGGCTCGGTCGCGGGGTTCACGGGCGAGGAGTGCTTCGAGGTCGCGGGCGACCGACAGGGCGAGACCTACACCGTTCAGGGCAACATCCTCGAGAATGAGGAGACCCTGGACGCGATGGAGGAGACCTATCAGGAGACCGAGGGAGGTCTCCCCGAGCGGTTGCTCGCCGCCCTCCACGCCGGCAACGAGGCGGGCGGCGACAGCCGCGGGGAGCAGAGCGCCGCGATGTACGTCGCCAAGCCCGAGGGCGGCTACGACGGGAAGAACGACCGCTGGATCGACGTGCGGGTCGACGACCACGAGGCGCCCATCGACGAGCTCGAGCGGGTGTTCAAGATCTACGACGTGACCCTGCTCGAACGCGAGGAGCCCGAGGACGTCCGGGAGCTCTCGGGCGAGACGGCCGAGGAGGTCGCGGCGACGCTGGCGGATCTGGGTTTCTACGGGGAGAGCGAGACGCCCGACGCGACAGACGCGGGCGAGTTCGGCGAGGTCGACCGCGAGGCGCTCGAGGCGTTCCGGGGGATGAACAACTTCGAGAACCACGACCTCCCCGTCGTCGAGGACGCGCTGGCCCGCGGATGGGAGGACGCCGAGGGGACCGGCGAGGACCGGCTGGTCGACGCCCTCTGGCACGGGCTGTCGCGGCTCGACCGGAAGTGACGCGGTCGGGAGGCTCCCGCCGGGCCGTTCGCCGTCGGCTCGTCTCCGAGACGGCGGATAGTTCATAATATTTAACTTATCGGACGGGTTAAGTGACGAGCATGTCTGACGTCGTCACGCCGCGGACCGTGGGAGCGGCGATCGCCCTCGCCGTTCTCGGAATCGTGTTCAACACGACGCGTCTCGAACTGACCGGAACGGCACTGCTGACGTGGGCCGTCGCGAGCGTCGCGCTGGCCTTTCTCCTCGTCCACGGCGTCAAGTACCTCCGGTTGAACACCGTTCGGTGAGGGACCATCCGTCTCGCGTCCCGCCGGACTCATTACCCGCGGCCCCGAACCGGCGGATATGCGAGACGAGGAGGAGATCCGCGAGCAGTACGAGTTCCTGAAGGAGCACCTCGACGACGAGAACATGCGCCACGAGGGCGTCCGACAGATGTTCACGTACTACAAGCGGGCGCTCGGCTGGGCGCTCGAAGAGGAGCACATATGAACCACCTAACAATTCTGAAGAATGCTGGCGCGAGGGCTCCGGAGTCCCCGCCTCACGCCCGTACCGGAACAGGACACCGGCGGCGTTAGGTTTAAGTTCATAGGGCGATTTGGTTCAGGTGACGCTTCGCTTGGAGGGCCGAAGCGTCAGCGGGGACCAATTCAGGGCGGCAAGCGGTTCGCGGGGCTTTTTCACCCCCGCGTTTTCCGCTTCCTTTCCATATCCTTTCGGAGACTACGACTCGACAGAGACGGGTCCGTCTTACGACGATTCACGTACTCCGGAGCTTCTGGTGTGGGTTCCGTATCCCGGGTGGCGGAGCCAACCGAGAGGACGCTCAGTTCGGGCGACGTGACTACTCGATGTCCAGCGAGCCGCCGGTCCCGCCGTCGCCGTCCTCGTCCCACTCCAGTTCGAACTCGACGCTGAGTTCGCCCGGTCCGCCGCCACCCGGCGTCTCGCGCTCGGCCTTCACCTCGAAGGTCGGCTGCGCCGGCGGGTCGAGGGTGACCGACTGGTCGCCCGCCGACAGCGTCAGGTCGCCGCCCGACTCCAGTTTCTCGGCGACGGTCCGGAGGTACGCCGCGACGTCGTCGCGGGACAGCCGATTCTCGGATTTGAACAGGACTTCCTCGGGCATACGCCGAAAGAGGAGCGCCAGCCGTTTAAGTTCGCCGCCGGTCGTGACGACGGACGGAGAGGTCGACGGAGCGACAGCGGGACGCCCGACACGTACCGCGGCGGTTACACGCCGAGAGTCGGCCACGCGGGGCCGTTATCTTCATTTCGGTCGGCGGCCTAGCTGACACGTTACCGATGTACGACTTGACAGGTTTCCAGAGGGATTTGCTGTACGTCATCGCGGGGCTGGACGAGCCACACGGCCTCGCCATCAAGGACGAACTCGAGGGCTACTACGAGAAGGAGATCCACCACGGCCGGCTCTACCCGAACCTCGACACCCTCGTCGACAAAGGACTCGTCGAGAAGGGCCAGCGCGACCGCCGCACCAACTTCTACACGCTGACCCGGCGGGGCGATCGCGAGATCGAGGCCCGCCGGGAGTGGGAGGCCCAGTACATCGATCTGAGCGTCGAGGCCTGAGCTGCGCTCGCGGACCGCGACGGCGCTGGTCGGCCTCGTCGCGAGTCTCGCCACCAGCATCGCGGCCTGGTAATATCTCGACCCCTACTCGTCTTCTCCGGCCTCCCGTTCGTCCCCACCCTCTCTCGCGGCGGGGGCGAGCGTCCCGACGCCGGCGGCGGGTCGGTCGCCCCGCCGCCGGCGAAGGAGTGTCCCCGCTGCGGCTTCCGGATCCGCGACACCGAGTTCACCTACTGCCAGCGAGACGGGACGGGCCTGGAACGTCGCTAGCTACCCGTCCGACGGTCGGCGCGTGGGCCCGTCCGAGTCGGTCTCGTCGCTCGCGAAGTCGTCGCCGGCCGGCGCCTCGTCGTCGTCGCGCGCGTCGGAAGCGTCTGCCGCCCCGTCGTCCACGGGTTCGCCGCCGTCGACGCCCACCTCGTTCGCCGGATGCGTGTCGGTGGGTTCGGGGTCGAAGAGGTAGGTCGGGTCGACCGCCCACGGCCGGATCGGCTCGCCGGCGACCAGTTCCGGCAGGACGATGCGGACGAAGTGAACGACCAGCACGAGCAGCATCGGCCCGAGGAAGATGCCGTACCAGCCGAACAGCAGCGGGCCGAAGATGTACGCCAGCATCACGAGCCCGACGTGGAGGTTCCGGCCCGAGACGTACGGCCGGAGCACCAGATCCGGAATCGTGTCCACGACCACGAACGAGACCATGAAGAACAGCGCCGGGAACCAGAGGAACGTCGGGTCGGCAACCGCGGTCTCGAGACCGAGGTAGGCCGACACCGGGAAGTACACCAGCTTCATCCCGACAATGGGGATGAGGCTGGCCGCGCCGGTCAGCAGGCCCAGCAGCGTCGGGTACGGCACCACGAGCTCGGTCGGGGCGATCATGTTGAGCACGTTGTACGAGGCCGCGCCGATGGTGCCGGTCAGCAGCGCGTTCAGGATGTTGCCGAAGAAGATGCTGTTGAAGTCCCGGTCGACCGCCCGGACGTACGACTCGACGACCCCGCCCTCGTCGCCGAACTGCCGGCGGAAGAACCGCGAGAGCCGGTGGTCGTCCCGGAGCAGGTAGAACGCGATGGCGATCATCACGAACAGGTGCAGCAGGCCGTTGCCGATGAAGCCGACGTACTCCAGCGCCGACCGGCCGATGTCCTGCAGCAGCGCGGGGTCCGGGTTCGCCAGCAGTTCGTCGGGCCGCAGCGCGAGCGACGACACGCCGATGTACGGCTCGATGGTCTCCTGGAGCCCGGTGATGTCGGTCCGCCGCGCGATCTTGTCGAACTCCTGGAGCGCTATCGCGGCGGTGTAGGTCATCAGCAGTAGCACCGGGAGCGCCAGCGCGAACAGTGCGGTCGCGGCGGCAAGGCTCGGCGGCCGGACCCGCCGGCGGAGCCGCCGGTACACCGGCCGGGTCGCGTAGTAGATGAAGACGCCGAAGACGAAGGTGCCCACGAACGAGTAGACGACGTACAGCACGGCTGCGCCGAGCGCGAGCCCGACGAGCCACCACGCCAGTCGCCCCCGGTCGAAGTCCAGCCCGCCGACCATACCGTTGGGACGGTGGGCCGGTGGTAAAAATGTTCGCAGTCGGAAGCGTCCGGCCGGACGGGCGACGAGGTCGCGGTGGCCTTGACCGGCCTGGGGAGAGATATTTATACCTACATAGCAATAGTGAGAGAAGTGCCGAGTATCGTCGACTTCCTCACGCAGGTGCCGCTGGACAGCAACGTCGTGCGCATCGCCATCGCGGCCGCGCTGGGGCTGTTCCTCGGGCTGGAGCGCGAGTGGTCCCACAAGCCCGCGGGCATCCGGACGTTCACGCTCATCAGCCTGCTGGGGGCGGTGTTCACCGTGCTCGACAGGAACGTCCTGCTGCTGCTGGGCGGGCTACTCGTCATCGTCCAGGGCGTCCTGCTGGCCGCGCAGGGGCTGCTGGCCGACGACGACGAGGAGGTGGGGCTCTCGCTGACCACCTCGGTGTCGATGCTGGTCGCGTTCGGCGTCGGCGCGCTCGTGATGGACGGCTACATCCTCGTCGGGGTGACGGTGGCGGTGCTGTCGTCGCTACTGCTCGTCCTCAAGCGCGAACTCCACAGTTTCGCGTGGGGAATGTCCCGCGAGGAGCTCCGGTCGGCGGTCGAGTTCGCCATCCTGGCGTTCGTCGTCTACCCGCTGCTGCCCGACGAGCAGTTCGCCTACGGCATCGAGCCCCGGACGGTCTGGCTGATGGTCGTCACGGTGGCGGGCATCGGCATCGTGAACTACGCCGTCGTCAAGACCTACGGCGGCCGGGGCATCGCCGTCACCGGCTTCTTCGGGGGGCTCGCCTCCTCGACCGCGGTCGTCGGGACCATGCTCGACCACGTGAACCAGCGCCCCGAGGCGGCCTCCTACGGCGTGGCAGCCATCCTGCTGGCCGACGCCGCGATGGCGGTCCGGAACCTCGCCATCGCGCTGGCGTTCACCCTGCCGAGCAACAAGCCCGTCCTCTACGGCGCCGTGCTGCCGCTGGGCGCGGTCATCCTCGGCAGCGTCGCCATCGCGGCCTACACCGCCGACTGGTCCCAGCACGTCGACATCGACCTCGAGAGCCCGTTCTCGCTCCGGAACGCGCTGGGGTTCGGCGCCATCTTCCTGCTGGTCATCGCTGGTGGCGCGCTCGCCCAGCAGCAGTTCGGCTCGGCCGGGTTCTACGTGACCGCCGTGCTGTCGGGGCTGGTCTCGAGCGCAGGGGCGACCTCCTCGGCGGTCCTGCTCTACATGGGCGGCACCATCGACCACCAGACGTCCGTGCTGGGCATCCTGCTGGCGACCGCCTCCTCCATCACGGTCAAGGCCGCGCTGACCCTCTCGGCGCCCGACCGGTCGTTCGCCTACCGGGTCGCGGCGTGGAGCGGCGTCCTGCTCGCAGGGTCGGCGGCCGCCGCGGTGTTGGCGGCAGTTTGAATCAGACGGAGCGATTCGAAGCTGTTGCAAGTTTTGTCCGTATCGAAACGAACCAATTCAATTAAAGGGTGGGTCTCCATACCTCGTCGCATGGACCGAGACACCGCGGAACCCAGCGTCGAGGAGATGCCAGGAGAGCGGGCCCGGGAGTGGGCTGACTACCACCACCGGTTCTCCGCGCCGAGCACCTACGTCTACGACTTCGTCTGGGACTTCACCGCCGAGGCCGAGGGGCCGTTCTGCACCGACGTCGACGGCAACGTCCTGCTCGATTTCACCAGCCACGTCGCGGCCGCGCCGCTGGGGTACAACAACCCCAAGATCATGGAGAAGTTCGAGGAGTTCGACCTGGTCGACCCCACCAACATCGCCGGGCAGGACTTCTACGCCGCCGGCGGCTGGCCGCCAGAGGACCCCGAGCTCCCCGGCCCGACCCAGCTCATGGAGCGCATCACCGACCTGACCGCCGACTACGACCTCGACACCGTCTTCCTCTCGAACTCCGGGGCCGAAGCGGTCGAGAACGCCATCAAGATCTGCTACGCGCAGGGCGGCCACCGAGCGTTCACGTTCGACGGCGCGTTCCACGGCCGGACGCTCGGCGCGCTCTCGCTCAACCGCTCGAAGGTGAACCACCGGAAGGGCTACCCCGAGATCGGCGGCGTGATGTCGGTCCCCTACCCCTCGACCGACGAGGGCTACGAGCGCAAGTGGCTGACCGACGGGCCGGGCGGCAACGTCGTCGCCGACAAGCTCGACCCCGAGCGGGGCGTCGTCGACCCCGACGAGGTCGCGTTCATCATCCTCGAACCTCTCCAGGGCGAGGGCGGCTACCGCGTCCCCCACGACGGGTTCGTCAGCGACCTCGCCGACATCCGCGAGCGCTTCGGCGTCAACGTCGTCGCCGACGAGATTCAGTCCGGGCTGGGCCGGACCGGCGAGATGTGGGGCGTCGACCACCTCGACCTCGAACCGGACGTCATCACCTCGGCCAAGGGGCTGCGGGCCGGCGCGACCGTCGCCAACGCCGACCTGTTCCCCAAGGAGAAGGCCCGGCTCTCCTCGACGTGGGGCGCCGGCAAGATCGTCGACGCGATGCAGGGCGTGTTCACCATCGACGCCATCCGCGAGCACGACCTGCTGGCCAACGTCCGCGAGCGGGGCCGCCAGTTCCGCGAACTGCTCGAGGACGCCGACCTGCCGAACGCGGTCGACGTCCGGGGGCGCGGCCTGATGCTCGCGGTCGAGTTCGACACCAAGGAGCGCCGCGAGGCGGTCGTGAAGGCGGCGCTGGAGCGCGGCCTCCTCACCCTGGGCTGCGGGTACAAGACGCTCCGACTCCTCCCGCCGCTCGACGTCACCGAGCGCGAGATCGAACTCGGCTTCGACGTGTTCCGCGCGGCGGTCGAGGACGTGGCCTGAGCCGGCGGTTTCTCGACCGACTACTCCTCGGAGGCGTGGCGCTCGACCGCCTCGCCGAGGTCGAACTCGGTCTTGAGCTGGAGCCGGGGGAACTGCCCGACGACGCCGGGAGACCCGGGCTTCTGGGTCGACGTGCGGTCGATTATCGCCGAGACGTCCGCGTCGAGTCGCTCCTGGAGCGCGCGCTTGAGGGCGGGCCCGTCCTCCCGGGACTCCAGTATCGCGTCGACCACCGGGGTCCGCGGGCGCACCTCGAGCACCTCGGGGCGCTCCGCCAGCCACGCCGTCAGTTCGGGGTAGGACTTCTCGCCGAGGGTGTCGGCGATCGCGGCGTAGGTGCCGGTGAGGTCGGCGAGCCGCCAGTACCGGGTGAGCGCGTACTCGTCGACGACCTTCTGCCGACGGGTCGCCCGGTACGCGCGCCTGATGACGCCCGAATCGCCGAGTCGGTCGTAGTCGGCCTCGAATCGGACCCGGCGCTCCTCGTCGGAGTCGCCGTCCGGGGTCCAGGTCGCGTGCCAGAGATACATAGCGGCGGCTATCAATGCCCCGTTATCAATTTTTACCTTCGGGGAAGTCCGGGAGAGAATCGAGCATAGGGAACCGACCCAGGAACCGAACGACGCGCGGGCCGGTACCGTCACCGTGAGCCTCCCGCCGAGAAGATTGATAATCCCCATCGCCGAACCCTCAGCTATGTATCAACTCGGCGACTCGCTCCGCGAGGAGCCATCGCTGGCGACCCGGCTGCTCGCGGCCCTCCGGAGCCGCGTCGCGGGCGCGCTCGGCGTCCTCGCGGTGGTTGCGGTGGTCGCGCTCCCGGACCCGCTCCCGGCGTACCCGCCCGGCACCTACGCCCTCGTCGGGGTCGCGCAGGGGGTCGGCCTCGCGGTCGCGGCAGAGAACATCGTGTGGCGGCCCGCGCGGCGGTTCGACCTCGGGCGGGCGAGCAGGCGCGTGGGCGCGGTCGCCGGGGCCGCGGCGCTGTTCGTGGTGGCCATGGCCGCCCTCGGCGTCGACCTCGGGCCGCGCGACCGGGCGCTGCTGGCGGGGTTCCTGCTCGCCGGACCCGCCGCCATCGCCGCCGTCGACTACCTCAAGGCCCGGGTCCGGGCCGACCTGCTCGCGGCCGAGTTGCCCGACCGCGAGTAGGGGCCGTCGATGTCGTTCACCGCGGATGGCCCCGCGGCGTGAGCTTTTAGTCCGCCGGCCGACTCCCGACACGGTATGAGTCAACTCGCGGCGCGCGAACCCGACGTGCGGCGGTTCGAGGCGACGGTCGCCGAGGTCGACGGCCGGACCGTCGCGCTGGACGAGACGTACTTCTACGCCGAGAGCGGCGGCCAGCCCGCCGACCGCGGCACGCTGGCCGGGACCGAGGTCGAGGACGTCCGGAAGCGCGACGACGGGACCGTCGTCCACCGTCTGGCCGACGACCCGGGCGTCGAGGCGGGCGAGACCGTTACCGCCGAAATAGACGACGAGTTCCGGACCTACTGCGCCCGGGCACACACCGCGAGCCACGCGCTCTACGGCGCGGGCCGGCGAGTGCTCGACGACCTCGGCTACGGCGGGTTCGACATCGGCGAGCGCAAGGTCAGGGTCGACTTCACCACGTCGACCGACATCACCGACGAGACGCTCGCGGAGCTCGAGCGCCTGACGAACCGGGCAATCTGGGACTCGCTGCCCGTCTCCTGGGAGGAGATTCCAGAGGCCGAGGCCCGCGAACGGGACGAGGTCGCGTTCAACACCAAGACCGAGGAGGGCGTGATGAGCGAGGCCGACGCCGTCCGCGTGGTCGAGATAGAGGGGTGGGACTGGGCGGCCTGCGGCGGCACCCACGTGACCAACACCCGCGAGATCGGCCCCGTCACCGTCCTCGACAGGTCGAACCCCGGCGAGGGGCTGACACGGGTCGAGTTCGCGGTCGGGCCGACCGCGGTCCGCCGGCGGGCCGACGACGCGCTGGCCGCCCGCGAGGCCGCGCAGACCCTCGACGTCGGCGTCTCAGAACTGCCCGAGGCCGCCGAGCGCGTCGTCAGGGAGGCCGAGGAACTCGAAGCCGACCTCCGCGACGCCAGGGAGGAGCTGCTGGACGCCCGCCTCGCCGACCTCCGGGCGGACCCCGTCGAGCGCGACGGTGGCGAGTGGCTGGTCGGGACGGTGTCGGCGTTCGGTCCGAACGAGGTCGCCGACCGCGCCAGGGAGCTGGTCGCCGGCGACGCGGGCGGATCGGACGACGGGTCCGGCGCGCCCGACGCGGTGGTGCTCGCGGGCACTGACGGCGGGACGTTCGTCGTGGCCGCGACCGGGGGCACCCCGGACGCCGGCGAGGTCGTCGACGAGGTCACCGTCGAGTTCGGCGGCGGGGGCGGCGGCAGTCCGGCGTTCGCCCAGGGCGGCGGGCTGGACGCGAGCCCGGCGGAAGTCGTCGCGTTCCTGCGAGAAGAGCGACGACGATAACGTCGTCGTTCGGCGAGTATCGGCGACCGCATCAAGACTTATTCGAGTCGATTCACTATCGCGGATATGAGCGAACCGGCGGAGACGGCCGGGGCGGAGTTCTGGAGGGACGCCGACGAGGAACGGGCCCTCCAGCGATACCGGACGCTCGTCAACGCCATCGACGACGGGATATACCAGCTCGACGCCGAGGGTCGCTTCGTCGCGGTCAACGACGTCGTCGTCGAGACGACGGGGTACGCCAGGGAGCGGCTGCTCGGCGAGCACGTCTCGGTGCTCCTCGACCCCGACGACGTCGCGGCCATCGAGCGGGAGATCGGCCGGCGGCTCGCGGGCGACGACGAGCGCTCCACCACCTTCGAGTTCGACGTCCGGACCGCCGACGGCGGCCGGATCGCGTGCGAACTGCGGCTGAACCTGCTTGTCGAGGACGGCGCGTTCCGGGGAACGCTCGGGGTCGTCCGGGACGTCTCGGACAGGCGCCGGACCGAGCGAGAGCTCCGCCGGCGCGAGCGAGAGTTCGAGCGCGAGAGCAGCCTGACCGACGAGATTCTGGAGGCCAGCCCCGTCGGCGTCGTGGTCCGGGACGCCGACGGCACGGTCACGCGGGCCAACGAGCGGGCCGAGGCGCTGTTCGGCTTCGACGAGGGCGAGGCGGCGGCGGTTCCGTCCGACGGGCGACCGGTCTTCGACGAGCGGGGCCGGCCCGTGCCCACAGACGAGCGACCCTTCGCGCGGGCGCTGGAGACGGGCGAGCCCGTCTACGACCGGGTGCTCCAGGTCGAGCGTCCGGACGGCGAGACCCGCTGGCTGTCGGTCAACGCCGCGCCGATACCGGCCGACGACGGTGCGGTCGACCGGGTCGTCACCAGCTTCGAGGACGTCACGGCGATGAAGCGCCGGGAGCGCGAACTCGCCGACGAGCTCGACGAGATGTTCGGCCGGTTCACCGACGCGTTCTACGCGCTGGACGCCGACTGGCGGTTCACCCACGTCAACGACAGGGCCGAGGAGCTCATCGACTACCAGGGCGAGGGGCTGATCGGCGAGACCCTCTGGGAGGTGTTCGAGTGGGCCGAGGACTCGCGGCTCGGGGAGGAGTACCGCGAGGCGATGGCGACCGGGGAGCCGACCACCTTCGAGTTCTACTACCCCGAGCCGCTGGCGGCGTGGTACGAGGTCCACGCCTACCCCTCCGAGACCGGGCTGTCGGTGTACTTCCGGGACGTCACCGAGCGCAAGGAGCGCGAGCGCAGACTGGAGGAGTCCGAGCGCCGCTATCGGACGCTGGTCGAGCACTTCCCGAACGGCGCGGTCGCGCTGGTCGACCGGGACCTCCGGTACGTCAGCTTCGGCGGGACGCCCGAGGTAGCGGGCGTGAGCAGGACCGAGCTGGAGGGGAACCACCTGCGCGAGGGACTCCCCGAGGAGCTGGCCGACGTCGTCGTCCCCCGCTACGAAGCGGCGCTCGACGGCGAGACCGCCTCGTTCGAGGAGCGCGTCGGTAGCGGGGTCTACCAGTTCCACTTCCTCCCGGTCCGGGACGACGACGGCGAGGTGTTCGCCGCGCTCGGCATGTCTCAGGACGTCACCGACCAGAAGGAGCGCGAGCGCGACCTTCGTGAGGCCAAGTCCCAGCTCGAGGCCGCGGCCGAGGCCGGCGCGGTCGGGACCTGGGAGTGGCACATCCCGGAGGACGAGTTCATCTGCGGCACCTCGTTCGCGCGGGCGTTCGGCGTCGACCCCGAGGCGGCCCGCGAGGGCGTCTCGATAGACCGGTTCGTCACGGCCATCCACGAGGACGACCGCGACCGGGTCGAGCGGAGCATCGACGAGGCCGTCGAGACCTGCGGCGACTACGAGGAGGAGTACCGGGTCCGGAACGCGGACGGCGAGCTCCGGTGGGTCGTGGCCCGCGGCCACGTCGAGTGCGACGAGCAGGGCAACCCCGCCACGTTCCCCGGCGCGCTCGCCGACATCACCGAGCGCAAGCGGGCCGAGCGCGAGCTCGAGGAGCACCGCAAGCAGCTCGAGACGCTGTTCGAGGTGCTCCCGGTCGGCGTCCTGGTCGCGGACGAGGACGGCAGCATCATCGAGGCCAACGAGGCTGCCAAGCGCATCTGGGGCGTCGAGTCGTTCGAGGCCGAGAGCGTCGACGACTACGAGCGCTACCGGGCGCGGTGGGCCGACACCGGCGAGCGGGTCGCACCCGAGGAGTGGACGCTGGCCCGCGTGCTCGACGGCGAGGAGGTGACCGAGCCGGACGTCTTCGAGATCGAGGCCGCGGACGGCGAGCGCAGGGTCATCATGGCCCACGGGATGCCGGTCCGCGACGCCGACGGGGCGGTCGCCCGGGGCGTCGCCACGCTGACCGACATCACCGACCGCCGGGAGTCCCAGCGCCGGCTCGAGGAACACAACGAACGGCTCGAGAGCTTCGCCAGCATGCTCGCCCACGAGCTGCGCAACCCCGTCACCATCGGCCAGATATACGGCCAGCAGCTCCCCGCCGACGAGGCGCCGGAGGCTGTCGAGTACGTCACCGAGGCGTTCGACCGCATCGAGGACATGATCGACGTCATGCTCATACTGACCCGGGGCCGGGACGCGGTCGGCGAGAGCGAGCCGCTGTCGCTGGCCGACGTCGCGCGGGACGCGTGGGAGGGCGTGACCGCGCCCGAGGCGGCCCTCGAGGTGGAGGTCGACGAGGTGCTGGCGGCCGACGAGACGTACGTCCGCCACCTGCTCCGCAACCTGTTCGAGAACGCGGTCCAGCACGGCGGCCCGGACGTCACGGTCCGGGTGGGCGCACTCCCCGAGGCCGGAGACGACGCCGACGAGGGCGCGGCGACCGACGGCACAGCCGGCGAGGCCGAGACGGTCCACGGGGAGGCCGCCGGCTTCTACGTCGCCGACGACGGCGACGGCATCCCGCCGGAGGACCGCGAGGCGGTGTTCCAGACCGGGTTCACCACGGCGTCGAACAACGGCGGCACGGGGCTCGGGCTGGCCTTCGTCGAGGAGCTCGCCGACGTGTACGGATGGTCGGTCGGCGCGACCGAGAGCGAGGCCGGCGGCGCCCGGTTCGAGTTCAGGGACGTGTGGCTGGGCGCCGACGAGTAGGCCGGCCGGGCGGACCGCGCCGGAAGCACTCGGCGGCGGGCGGGCCGCCCGTTTCGCCCCCGTTCGCACTCGGCTCAATCACCCACACAAAACCACGATATAGAAGGCCGTTCAAGTTTCAAGAACACCAATCTCCCCGGACGGCTGCCGTTTGTTACTCCCTAGCGAGCCCGCGCGACGTACACCGAGAGTGATACGTTCCGCATAACAATAGCCGGGGAACCCCTCGGTTGTCGTATGAACCCTCCCGGGTTTCCCCCCAATGCGGGAGTGGTCGTTCCGGCAATCGGCACGGCGAGCAGCACGGCCGGGCTCCGCTCGCTCGGCCGCCGCGGCGTTCCGACGATCGCCGTCTCCGAGAACGCGACCCCGCCTGGGTTCGCATCCAAGTACTGCGACGAGACCGTCTCCGCTCCCGACCCGACCGTCGACCTGCTCGCCTACGAGCGGGCGCTGGTCGACCTCGCCCGGCGCGACGACGTCGGGACCGTCCTGCCGTTCCGAGAGGAGGACGTGTACGCGCTGGCGCGGAACCGCGAGGCGCTGACCGACCACGTGGGCGCGCCGTGGCCAGACCTCGACGCGCTCCGGCAGGCGCAGGACCGCGTCGAGCTGTTCGCCGCGGCCCGGCGCGCCGGCGTGGGGATGCCCGTGACCCGGCCCATCGACGAGTGGAACGACCGGGACCGCGACGTCATCGTCAAGCCGCGCTACACCGTCCACGCCGAGGAGTACGCCGACCGGTTCGACGAGAGCCGCGCCCAGTGGAGCTCCACCAGGTACGTCGGGCCCGACGAGACGCTCGACCGCGACGAGCTGGTCGCCGAGATGGGCCACGTCCCGCTGGTCCAGGAGTACGTCCCCTCGCCCGACGAGTACGGTTTCTTCGCGCTGTACGACGAGGGCGAGGCGGTCGCGACGTTCCAGCACCGCCAGCGCCGGGGGTGGAAGTACTCGGGCGGCCCCAGCGCCTACCGGGAGTCGGTCGACATCCCCGAACTCGAGTCTGCGGGCCGGCGCCTGCTCGACGAACTCGACTGGCACGGCGCGGCGATGGTCGAGTTCCTCCGGGACCCCGACACCGGCGAGTTCAAGCTGATGGAGGTCAACCCCCGGTTCTGGTCGTCGCTCCCGTTCACGGTCCAGGCCGGCGTCGACTTCCCCCACCTCTACTGGCGCCAGGCCGGCGGCGAGACCGTCGACCGGGCGCCCGACTACGAGGTCGGCGTCGCCGGCCACCTGCTGCGGGGCGAACTCCTCCACCTCCGCAGCGTCGCGGCCGACGACTTCCCCCTCGTCGAGCGGCCCTCGCTCGCGCGTCGGGCGCTGGAGATCGGCGCCTCGCTCGTCCGGCACCCGCGGTTCGACTACCTCAGCGCGGACGACCCGGGCCCGTTCGTCCGGGACCTCCGTAACACCGTCGCGACGTTCCGCGGTGACCGGGCGACCGCGTCGCCGGCGTCCGCAGCGGTCGAGGACCGACCGTCGGGGGTCCGCGTGGCCCTCCAGACCCTGCTCCGGCGATAGGGGGTGTGACAGTGAACCCAGGACAGTCGTCGCTCGACGCGGTCCTCGAACTGCTGGCGGACCGCCGGCGCCGGTACGTGCTCTACCACCTCGCGGGGGTGGGCGAGGACCGGACCCTCGAAGTCGAGAACGTCGCGGCCCGGGTCGACGAGTGGGAGCGCGAGTGGGACGCTGCCGGGAGAACGGACGCGGCGAAGACGCACGCGGTAGACGCGGACGCAGAAGACGCAGACGAAGCAGACGCGGACGCCGCGGACCGGCGGGAGCGGGTCCGCGTCGACCTGCATCACAACCACCTGCCCCGGCTGGCGGACGCCGGGCTGGTCGACTACGACGGCCGCACGGGGACGATCCGGAGCTGGGAGGCGCCGTCGCTCGACCGCCGGATCTCGGACGATTCCGAGGAGCTCCCGCGCCTCCGGGCGCTGTTGGCGGGCGAGAATCCGATGTGCGCGGCGAACGACGACGAGACCGGGGACGAAACTGCGGGCGAGGAGTGCCGATGACCGCCGCGACCGACCACGGAGCGTCTCGATGAACCCGACCACGATACGGATCCGGAAGCGACGGTACGACGGGCTGGCCGACGCCGTCGCCGGCCTCCTCGCGAGCTACGGCGTCGCGGAGCCCCCGGACGAGGACTTCGACGTCGAGACGCTGGCCGGCGCCGGGGCGTTCGAGGAGTTCGACGTCCTGCGCGACCTCGCGGTCCGGCTCGGCGAGGGCGAGCCGGTCGAGCGCGACGGCGAGGCGTTCGTCGAGGTCGAGGTCAGCGCCCACCACCTGGTCGCGGCGACGGCCGCGCTTCCGGACCTCGTCGCCGCCTCGGACCTCCCGGAGCCCGAACTCCGGGTCGTGGTCGAGGGGCTGTGCCAGGAGTACCTCCTCGCGCGCAGCGGGCAGTCGCGGGACGGGGGCGGGTGACCGGGGTGGGAGTGCGAGGAGGAGTCGCCGGAACGGGGAACCCAGAACGGGGAACTCAGAACAGGCAACTTTTTCCACGCACTCCCCGACAGGTCGGACATGGAGCTCTCCGACGAGCAACGGGCCATCCGGGACGTGGTTCGGGAGTTCGCGGTCGAGGAGATTCGCCCGACCGCGGCCGAGTGCGACGAGGACCAGCGGTTCCCCGAGGAGGTGTGGGACGGACTGGCAGACCTCGACATGACCGCGCTCACGGTCCCCGAGGAGTACGGCGGCCTCGACGTCGACCGGATGACGTACAGCGTCGTCAACGAGGAGGTCGCCTACGGGATGCTGTCGGTGGCGACCGCGCTGTCGGTCCACTCGCTGGCGACCTCCTGCATCGCGGAGTTCGGCGACGCCGACCAGCGCGAGCGGTGGCTCCCCGACATGGCCGAGGGCCGACCCGTGGGCGCGTTCGCGCTCTCGGAGCCCCAGGCCGGGTCGAACCCCGCCGAGATGACCACCGAGGCGAAGCGGGAGGGCGACGAGTACGTCATCGACGGCAAGAAGCAGTGGATAACCAACGGCGAGCGCTCGGGGGTCGTCGTCCTGTTCGCCAAGACCGATCGCGAGGACCCCCGGTCGGTCACGCAGTTCGTCGTCCCGAAGGACGCGGACGGTCTGGAGGTCGGTAAGAAGGAGGACAAGCTCGGCCTCCGGGCCAGCGACACGACGAGCCTCGTCTTCGACGACGTGCGGATTCCCGCGGAGAACCGACTGACCGAGGAGGGCAGGGGGCTCTCGGCGGCGTTCCACATCCTGACCGGCGGGCGCATCGGCATCGCCAGCCAGTCGGTCGGGCTCGCGCAGTCGGCGCTCGACGAGGCGGTCGCGTACGCGCAGGACCGCGAGCAGTTCGACAGGCCCATCGCCGACATCCAGACCATCCGGCACAAGATCGCCGACATGAAGACCCGGCTGGAGGCCGCCCGGCTACTGACTCGGGACGCCGCCCGGAAGGCCGACCGGGGCGAGGACGTCGAGATGGCCGCCAGCATGGCGAAGTACTTCGCCAGCGAGGCCGCGGTCGACGTGACCAACGAGGCGGTCCAGATCCACGGCGGCTACGGTTACACCACCGACTTCGACGTCGAGCGCCTCTACCGGGACTCGAAGATCACGACCATCTACGAGGGGACCAGCGAGATACAGAAGAAGGTCATCGCCCGGAACGTGCTGGAGTAAGTTACCGCTCGGCACGCCCGGCGGAGCGCAGCCGACCCGCGACCGCCGCCGGAACCCGGTCGCGAACAACGGTCGAACCACCGGCACGTTTATTAATTCCGACCGGAACTGAACGAACGAGATGGTCGTCTCCGAACCCTCCGCGCTCGTCGACTTCCCGGCGGACGCGGCACTGGCGGCGGCGCGCGAGGAGGCCGACGCCGCGGTGGGCCTCTGCGTCGAGTACACGCCCGAGGAGTTCCGGACTCTCTACGCCGACGAGCAGACGGTGGCGCTGTACGGCGGCGACCGGGAGGCGATGGCCGACCACTTCGAGGAGGTCCACTCGTTCGTCCACGTCGACTTCACCGAGCGGGACCTGTTCGCCGACATCTTCCGGAGCGCGGGCGAGGTCCGGTCGTTCGTCACCGTCATGGACCACGTCGCGCTGATCCGAGTGCTGGTCGGTCAGCAGGGGCTGTTCCTCGCGGTCGACCCCGACGCAGACGTCACCGCGCTGGTCGAGGCCGTGGAGGCCGAGGTCCGGTGACCGCTCGCGCGGGACGACGGGCGCGCCGTCCGAAGCGACCGATACCCCTTTTTCGCCGGTGGTCCTACCGCGAACCGTGACCCGAGACGACGCCGGAACGCCGGTTGCGGACGGCGCCGGGCCCGACGACCCCGCGGCGGTGGTGTACGACCTCGACGGCACGCTGGTCCGCCTCGACGTCGACTGGCAGGACGTCGAACGCCGGCTGGTCGCCCTGCTGGAGCGGGAGGGCGTCGACGCCGACCCGCTGAGCGCGTGGGACCTCCTCTCGGCTGCCGAGGACGCGGGCGTCGGCGACGAGGCCGACGAGCTCATCGCCGAGGCCGAGCGCGAGGGCGCCCGAGTCTCCGAGCGCCTTCCGCTGGCCGACGAACTGCTCGCCCGCGAGATTCCGGTCGGGGTCTGCTCGCTCAACCACGAGGCCGCGGTCCGCATCGCGCTCGACCGCCACGACCTCGGACCCCACGTCGGGAGCGTCGTGGGTCGAGGCACCGTCCCCCACCGCAAACCCCACCCGCGGGCGCTGCTCGCGACGGTCGAGGAACTCGGCGTCGCGCCCGAGGACGTGCTGTTCGTCGGCGATTCGGCCAGCGACGAGGAGACCGCCGAGCGCGCCGGGACGCGGTTCGAGTGGGTGTAGCGACGCTCGACATCCAAGCCGCGACGGTCAGTGACGCAGTCCACGAACGGCGCCCTGTGACGCAAGTCACCGTCCGGGTGGACTGAAAGGGGCCGCCCGGTCGCGTTTACCTGGTCGCCTGGCCGACCCCTATCCGAAGCAGTCACGCGAGCGGAGCGAGCGTGACCTCGGAAATCGCAGCCGAGGAGCGAAGCGACGGGGACCGTCTTCCGGCGAGCGCAGCGAGCGGAGGATATGTCGCTGAGCGACCGTCTCGTGAGCGAAGCGAACGAGACCTCGGAAGTCGCATGCCCGCGCAGCGAAGCGAGCAGGAACGTCTTCCGGTGGCGACCGGGCGGGGGCTTTCGGGAACGTCTTCACTGTGCCTCGGTAGTCGTTCTGGTTCTATCCTACAGTTACCAGAATACAAAGCGACAACAGGAGACAGAGAACTGCGACGCTAGAAGAACCAATAGACGATCACGACGCCGAATCGGACGCGTCCTCCATCCGCCGAGCGTAGAGGAAGACGGCGACCGCGACGACGAACCAGACCAGCGCGCCGACCCGGACCGCGAACGACACCCGCGACGTCCAGGTCGGCAGCGAGACGCCGACGACCCACGACAGCAGCGCGACGACGGGCGCGCCGACCACGATAGTGAGGACGAAGGTGGTCTGCATCACCCACCCGTAATCGACGCCCTCGGGGTCGTGGGTCTCGACTGGTTCGGGCACGGTTCGAAGGCGCGGCGCTCGGGGCTTAAACCTTGTAGATTTGCGGCGTCCCGCGCGACTGGGGCTCGGTTCGCTCGGCCGAGCCGGTCCGGAGCCCGTCGTCGGCTCGCCGAGCCCCTTCAGTATTGTAGTCTCCGCGCAATACTTACGGCTGTGACCCGTACCTCCGTCCGTGAACGCGACTGCACTCGTCGCCCTTCAGACGGGCGGCGGCCAGATGGGGAACGGAATGGGACCGGGAGGATGGGGGTTCGGATTCGGGTTCGTCGGTCTCGCGGTGATGCTGTTGCTCGTCGGAACCGCGGTCTACCTCGTCGTCCGCGCTCTCTCGACCGGCGGCGAGACGCGGACCGCCGGCGCGCGGACCGATACTACCCGGCAGACGACTGGAGGCGGGGGCGATGAGGACCCGGCGCTCGCCGAGCTCCGAGAGCGGTACGCCCGCGGCGAGATCGGCGACGAGGAGTTCGAGCGCCGCGCCCAGCGACTCCGCAACGAGGGGGACTCGCCCCGATGACCGACGAACACCGCGCGACGCGACGTGCCGTCCTCCGGGCGGTCGGAGCCGCCGGCGTCGCCGGACTCGCCGGTTGCGTCTCGGAGTCGACCGAGCAGAACGACGGCGACAGGAGGGCCCTCCGAAACGACGCCGACGGTACCGCCACGCCCCGGCAGACGCCCTCGGGACCCGCCGACGAGACGTTCCGGCTCCGGGCCGCGGAACGCACCGTCCGGCCCGGTCCGGACGCCCGGACGCGGAACTGGGTGTACGACGGGCAGTTCCCGGGTCCGGAGCTCCGGGTCGAGGAGGGCGACCTCCTTCGGGCCGAGGTGACGAACGAACTCCGGGAGGGGACCACGATTCACTGGCACGGCGTTCCGGTGCCGAACTCCCAGGACGGCGTGCCGGGCGTGACCCAGGAGCCGATCGGGACCGGTGAGACGTTCAGCTACCGGTACCGCGCGGAACCGGCCGGGACGTACCTCTACCACAGTCACGTCGGCCTCCAGCTCGACCGAGGCCTCGGCGGTCCCCTCGTCGTCGAGGAGGAGTCGCCGCACGTCGAGTACGACCGCGAGTACGTGGTCCTCCTCGACGATTACCTCGACGGCGAGCCCCGACTGCCGTCCGGGTTCGGCGGTGGCGGAAGAGGCGGAATGGGCGGGGACGGCCCCGGCGGTGGCGGCCGGGGTGGGAACGGCGGTCCCGGATCGGGTCCCGACGGCGGGATGGGTCGGATGGGCGACCATCGGCCACCGTACGAAGGGCTGCTGGTCAACGGCCGTCTCCCGACCGACCCGCCGACGTTCGACGTGAGCGAGGGCGAGCGCGTCCGGTTCCGCTTCATCAACGCGAGCAGCGCGACGACGTTCCGGGTCCGTCTGGCGGGCCACCAGTTCTCGGTCAGTCACGCCGACGGCCGCCCGGTCGAACCGGTCGCGGTGGACTCGTTCGCCTTCGGAAGCGGGGAGCGATACGACGCGGTGGTGACGGCGGACGACCCCGGCGCGTGGGAACTCCGGGCGGACGCGGTCGACGGCGACGAACCGGCCGCGCGTGCGGTCCTCGCGTACGAGGGGAGCGGGAGCGAATCGCCGGAGTCGGTCTCGTCGGGCGGCCGCCGGCTACAGTACGAGGACCTGCGCGCGCTGAATCCGATTCGGGGCATCGGCGGCGAGCCCGACCGGCGCTTCGACCTCACGCTGTCGAGGGGCATGGGCGGCGGCTACGAGTGGCTCATCGACGGGCAGGCGTACCCCGACGCCGACCCGCTCCGGGTGTCGGCGGGCGACCACGTCCGAGTCCGGATGGTAAACCGCAGTCCGGTCGTCCACCCGATGCACCTCCACGGCCACTTCTTCCAGGTCGGCGACGCCGTGAAGGACACCGTCCTCGTCCCGCCGCGCATGGGGGAGGTGACCTTCGACTTCGCGGCGGACAACCCCGGCGACTGGCTGTTCCACTGTCACAACCTCTACCACCTCGAGGCCGGAATGGCCCGGGTGGTGACCTACGGCTGAGTTCGGCCCGCCGCGGACCGTCTATCGCGCCGAAAACCCTCACGAACGACCGGAATCGAATACGTTTAACGGAGAGGACGAGAGTTCACAGGTATGGCGACGACCGTTCAGGACCTCGCGGAGATGGCGGGCGACGAGGAGATCACGATGCTGACCGCGTACGACGCGCCGGCCGCCGCGATCGTCGACGAGGCGGGCGTGGACCTGATCCTGGTGGGCGACAGCATGGGCAACGCGGCGCTGGGCTACGACTCGACGCTCCCGGTGACCGTCGACGAGATGCAGAGCCGGACCGCGGCGGTGGCGCGGGCGGCCGACGACGCGATGGTGGTCGCCGACATGCCGTTCCTGAGCTACGGCGTCGACCGGAGCGAGGCCGTCGAGAACTGCGGCCGGATGCTCAAGGAGGCCGACGCCAACGCCGTCAAGCTCGAGAGCGGCCCCCACACCGTCGACCTGACCGAGCGACTGGTCGACCTCGGCATCCCCGTGATGGCCCACCTCGGGCTGACGCCCCAGCGGGTCAACCAGCTCGGGGGCTACTTCCGGCAGGGCACCGACCAGGAGAGCGCCGCAGAGATGCTCCAGCTCGCGAAGGCCCACGAGGACGCCGGCGCGTTCTCGCTGGTGCTCGAACACGTCCCCTCGAACGTCGCGGCCCAGATCACCGACGCGCTGGAGATCCCGACCATCGGCATCGGCGCGGGCCCCGACACCGACGGCCAGGTGCTCGTGCTCAACGACGTGTTCGGCCTGAGCGACCGCAGCCCCTACTTCTCCGAGCAGTTCGGCGACGTCAGGAGCGAGATGGAGCGGGCGGTCGCCGGCTTCCGGGACGCGGTGGAGTCCGGCGAGTTCCCGGCCGATGAGCACAGCTACGACGAGGAAGCGATCGACGACATCTACTGAGCAGGGATCGAGCGAGTGTCGGGAAGACCCTCCTCCCCGCCGCGGAAACGGACGCATCACCAGTTTCGTCTCGGTCGCTAGAAGATTCGAACGGCCGTTTTCGATAGTTCGCCGACCGACTACCGCTCTCTCGGCGATAGCACTCAATTGGCTGTGCGTGAAAGCAGTGGACAGATGGCCGGGACACTAGTTCAGGCGCTTTCGTACACGATGTTGGCCGTGGTAGCCGCGCTCGTCGGCGGCCTGATCGCCGTCTACCGTCCGCCGGGCCCGTACATGGAGAGTAACGTGCAACACTTCGCAGCGGGCGTCGTGTTCGCTGCCGTCTCGGCCGAACTCCTGCCGGACGTGCACGCGCGGGCGCCGACCGTGGTCGTCGCCGGATTCGCGATGGGCGTCGTCACCATGCTCGGTATCCATCGGCTCAGCAAGTACATCGAGAAACGGGGGATCGGCGGGAAAGTGGCGGGTGCAGCGGGCCTGCTCATCACCGTGAGTATCGACATGCTCATCGACGGCGTCCTGATCGGCGTCTCGTTCCTGGCGCAGGCGGCCACGGGGATCCTGATCGCGGTGGCGCTCGCCATCGAAGTGCTGTTCCTCGGGGTGGCCGGCGTCATCGCACTGCCGGAGGAGATGGGGACGCTCAAGAAACTCGCCGTCCCCGCCAGCTTCGGGCTCCTGTTGGTCGTCGGCGTGACGGCCGGGGTTCTCGTTTTGGAGGGGGTTAGCGGAACGCCGATCGCGCTCATACTCGCGTTCGGCTCGGCCGCGCTCCTGTATCTGGTGACCGAGGAGCTCCTGGTCAAAGCCCAGAAGGTCCCCGAAACGCCGACGTCGACGACCCTCTTCTTCGCCGGGTTCCTCCTCATCTTCCTCCTCGATATGATACACTGAACCGGCGAGCGAACGGCTCGGAGAGTCGGACCCCTCGGAGCCACGCCCGCCAGACACCGAGTCGGGCGTCGCGACCGGAGCTAAATCCCCGCGTCGTCCAGGAACTCCAGCACCGCGGCGTTGAACGACTCCGGCTCCTCCAGCATGGCGAGGTGAGCCGCCCCTTCGATTTCCCGATACCGACCGTCGGGTATCTCGTCGGCCAGTTCGCGGTGGTACTCCGGCGGCGTCAGGTGGTCGTTCTCGCCGACCACCGCGAGCGCCGGCACCGCGACGTCGCCGAGACGGTCGCGCACGTCGAACGTGTGGCACGACTCGAAGTCCCGTCGGGTGACCGCCCGCCCGACCGCCCGCATCGCCTCGGTCGAGAGCTCGACGTACCGGGAGTCGGCGTCGTGGAACAGCCGGTTCTCGCCGTGGAGGAACTCGACCGCGCGGTCGAAGTCCGACTCGAGCCACCGCCGGAGGTCGTCGAGCACCGGGAGCTTCGCGCCGGTCCCCGCGAGGACGAGGCCGTCGAAGTCGTGGTCGCGTTCGACCGCGATCCGGAGCGCGACAGCCCCGCCCAGCGAACTGCCGACCAGCACGCCCGCCCCGGTCTCCTCGGTGACCGCCAGCACGTCGTCGGCGTAGGCCGACAGCGCCTCCCAGCCGGGGTCGGCGTCGATGTCGTCGGACTCGCCGTGCCCGCTCAGGTCGAGCGCGACGACCGGCCGGTCGCTCGCCAGCCGGCCGAACTGGCCCTTCCAGACCTCGTGGGTGCCCCCGGAGCCGTGGACCGCGAGCAGCGGCGACCCCTCGGCGCCCCGGTCGGCGACCCGGTAGGCCGTGGTCCGTCCGTGGTGTGTGACTCGTTCCATAGAGTCGATGACGCCCGCGCGCATCAAAATAACCTCGGTCGGGGCCGGAGCGCGGGGCGGTGTCCACGGGCCCCGACTCCGGAGGTCGGACGGTACCGGTGCCGTCACGATTTCCGACCGAACCGCAATTCATCGGTTTTCAGGCTACCCCTGAGCCCTACTGCGATTTTTCAGAGAAACATTTAAGTACTAGAGCCACTAACTGTAGGTTAGGATTGAAATGTCACTGAAGCACATCGCCGACAGAGACGACGTGTTCGCGCGGCGCTACGCCTACGACGACGCCGAGGTACTCGTGGCGGACCTCGGTATGACCGGCGAGGCGTCCGTGGACGTCCTCGAGGGCGACGCTATCGTCGTCTTCGAGGACGAGGATGGCCCCCGGCAGCTGGAGCTCGAGCTCCCGGAGGAGGGGGCGGAAGCGTTTATCACCAACGGCGTACTCACTATCGAGGTGGGACTATGAAACTCACTGTCAAGCCGTTGAAGCAGAAGGACGCCGGGCGCGGACTCGCCGCCATCGACCGCCAGTCGATGCACGAGCTCGGCGTCGAGAACGGCGACTACATAGTCATCGAGGGGAAGAACCAGGGCCGGGCGGTCGCCCGGGTCTGGCCGGGCTACCCCGAGGACGAGGGCCGCGGTGTCGTCCGCATCGACGGGCAGCTCCGCCAGGAGGCCGGCGTCGGCATCGACGACAAGGTCACCATCGAGAAGGCCGACGTCAAGCCCGCCTCCTCGGTGACCATCGCGCTCCCCCAGAACCTCCAGATTCGGGGGGACATCACGCCCCACATCCGGGACAAGCTCAGCGGACAGGCCATCACGCAGGGCCAGAACGTCCCGTTCGGCTTCGGCCTGATGGGGATGGGCTCGGGCCAGTCCATCCCGCTGAAGGTCGCCAGCACCGACCCCGAGGGGACGGTCGTCGTCACCGACTCGACCGAGATCAACATCAGCGAGCGCGCCGCCGAGGAGATCGCGCAGGGCGGCGCGGGCAGCCCCGAAGGCACGCCCAGCGTCGCCTACGAGGACATCGGCGGCCTCGAGGGCGAACTCGAGCAGGTCCGGGAGATGATCGAGCTCCCGATGCGCCACCCCGAGCTGTTCAGCCGGCTCGGCATCGACCCGCCGAAGGGCGTGCTGCTCCACGGCCCGCCCGGCACGGGCAAGACCCTGATGGCGAAGGCCGTCGCCAACGAGATCGACGCCCACTTCCAGACCATCTCGGGCCCCGAGATCATGTCGAAGTACTACGGGGAGTCCGAGGAGAAGCTCCGCGAGGTGTTCGAGGAGGCCGAGCAGAACGCGCCGGCCATCATCTTCATCGACGAGCTCGACTCCATCGCCCCGAAGCGCGACGAGGCCGGCGGCGACGTGGAACGCCGCGTCGTGGCCCAGCTGCTCTCGCTGATGGACGGCCTCGAATCGCGGGGCGAAGTGACCGTCATCGCGGCCACGAACCGCGTCGACGCCATCGACCCCGCGCTGCGGCGGCCCGGCCGGTTCGACCGCGAGATCGAGATCGGCGTGCCGGACCGCGAAGGCCGGCTCGAGATCCTGCAGGTCCACACCCGCGGGATGCCGCTGGCCGACGGCGTCGACCTCGAGGCGTACGCCGACAACACCCACGGCTTCGTCGGCGCGGACTTAGAGAACCTCGCAAAGGAGGGCGCGATGAACGCGCTCCGGCGCATCCGGCCCGAGATCGACCTCGAGTCCGAGGAGATCCCGGCCGACGTGCTCGACTCGCTGCAGGTCACCGAACGGGACTTCAAGGAGGCCCTGAAGGGCATCGAGCCCTCGGCGCTCCGGGAGGTCTTCGTCGAGGTGCCCGACGTCACCTGGGACCAGGTCGGCGGCCTGGAGGACACCAAAGAGCGCCTCCGGGAGACCATCCAGTGGCCGCTCGAGTACCCAGAGGTGTTCGCGGAGCTGGACATGCAGGCCGCCAAGGGCGTGCTGATGTACGGCCCGCCCGGCACGGGCAAGACCCTGATGGCGAAGGCCGTCGCCAACGAGGCCGACAGCAACTTCATCTCGATCAAGGGGCCCGAGCTCCTGTCGAAGTGGGTCGGCGAGTCCGAGAAGGGCGTCCGCGAGGTGTTCAGCAAGGCCCGGGAGAACGCCCCGACGGTGGTGTTCTTCGACGAGATCGACTCCATCGCCACCGAGCGCGGGAGCGGCGGAGGCGGCGGCTCGCAGGTCAGCGAGCGCGTCGTCTCCCAGCTGCTGACCGAGCTCGACGGGCTCGAGGAGCTCGAGGACGTCGTGGTCATCGCCACCTCGAACCGGCCCGACCTCATCGACAGCGCGCTGCTGCGGCCCGGTCGGCTGGACCGCCACGTCCACGTGCCGGTGCCCGACGAGGACGCGCGGCGCGCCATCTTCGAGGTCCACACCCGCGACAAGCCCGTCGCCGACGACGTCGACCTCGACTGGCTCGCCGGCGAGACCGAGGGCTACGTCGGCGCCGACATCGAGGCGGTCACCCGCGAGGCGTCGATGGCCGCCAGTCGAGAGTTCATCCACAGCGTGGACCCCGAGGAGATCGGCGAGAGCGTCGGGAACGTCCGCATCAACCGCGAGCACTTCGAGCAGGCGCTCGACGAGGTGACGCCCAGCGTCACCGAGGAGACCAAGGAGCGCTACGACGAGATCGAAGAGCAGTTCGACTCGGCCGAGCCCGAGACCGAGCAGGACCAGCTGGGTCGGACGTTCCAGTAGAACCTTTTGCTGCGTCCTCGTGAGCGCAGCGAACGAGGGCTCGGGACGGCTTCGCCGTCCCGGCGGGTGCGGCCTGAACGCCGCACCCTGGCAAAACTTTCATGAAAAACACTGCGGTCGTCCCTGCGTCTTCGGCGCGGAGCGCCGAAGGCTCGGAGGACCGAAGGTCCTCCGGTGGTCCTCCCTTGGTCCGCTCGCTCACTCCGTTCGCTCGCGGTGAGTAACGGTGTACTCCGGCGGTATGATGATTTTTCAAGAATGGAACGACAGACCCGAGCGTATCGACTGCTGATTCCCGACAAATAGCACCGACTACTCCAATTTCTCGGCAGCCCCGCGTTCCACGAGGGGCTCCGCGTTCGCTTCCGGTAACGTCACCACATCCTCGCTTTCGAGGTCGTAGGTGCGCTCGTCGACGCCGAAAATCTCGCCGACGTCGTCGGTGATCCGGATGGTAGTTCGCTCGTCGAGCCCCGCCATCGGGTCGTCCGAGTCGGCATCTGCGTCTGCATCGGAGGCCGACGTGGAGGGTGCCGCTCCGTCGCCTGGCTCGGACGACTGCTCGGAGTCGGGTCCGTCGGCGACCGCAACCGCCTCGGCTGCCCCGGGGCGCGCGTCATCGTCGGCTGCCGCGCCGCCACCCGACGCGGTGCTCCCAGAAGCCGCGTCGGTCGTGTCGTCGCCGCCCATCACGTCGGCGGCGCTCACGTCTTCACCGGAGTCGCTTGTGTCCGACGAGTCCGCGCTCGCCGAAGGCGGGTCGCCGGGATCCGGAGTAGACTCCTCGGCGGGCGCGCCGCTGCCGGGGTCGGGCGTCGGTTCGGTCCCCGACTCGGCGTCGGCGGGCGTGGGCGTCGGCGACGAGTCGACGGGGTCGGCCTCGCCGGCCAGGATGTCGAGCACGTCCTGCTTGTTCTCCTCGATGCGGTCGACCAGTTCGCCGAACAGCTCCTGCTCCTCGCTGGTCAGGCCGTCCTCGTCGGCTGGCATCCCCGCGGCGGCGAGGCTGGCGCGCTTGACGATCTTGCCGACGCGGCGCTCGTAGATGGCCTCCACCACGTCCTCGGCGGTGTTTATCTCGTCGGTCAACTGCTCGACCTCGGGGTCGTCGAACGGGCTGTCGGCCCGCTCGGCCGCGCGCTCGCGCTGGTCCTTGAGGTCGGCGATGTAGTCGGCGACGTCGGCGTAGAACGACTCCCGCAGGTGCTGGAGGCTGTCCTTCGACCGCTCCTTGCTCTGTACCGTGCGGAGTTCGTCCAGATTCATCGTCGTCCTGTCATAGCCGTTCCGTCGCGTTCGTCGGTGGAGTCGCGTCGTTCGGTCGGTCTGGGGCGCCGCGCGAGGGCGCGCGGCGGCCGTCGCGTCGGTCGAATCGCCGCGTCGTCGGTCCGCCCTCCGTCATTCGCGGCCCTTCTCGGCCCGGCCGCGCGCCATCAGGAAGACGGCCACGTATTCGGGAACCGATACGTCACCGGCCGAGAGGGTAAAGCTTTCGTCGTTGAGCTCGACCGGTCCGGGCTCGGTCACCTCGACCGCCACCTCGTGGCCCTCGAACGTCTCGGGCACCGGGTCGCGCAAGGGGTCGAAGTCGCCGACCTCGTCTCGGGGGATGCGGGTCACTTCGAGGCCGGTGCCGCCGTGGAGGCTGCCCGGCAGCCGGATGAGCCGCCGGAGGTCGGTGGTGACGGGCTCGTCGATGGCCGCCGACTGCTCGGCGACCACCCGCTCGGTCGTCACCTTCGCGAGCTGGCGGATGCCCGGCCCGCCGCGCTCGACGTTCCCGCTCGCGAGCTCCTCGTAGTCCTCCGAGACGGCACCGAGGATGGTCTTCGCCCGGCCGTCGCCGATGCGGTCGAACTCCTTGAGGCGGTCGAGGGCGTCCTCGTCGTCCATCGCGAGCAGCTCGTCGGCCAGCGCGAGGAGTTCGCGGTGGACCCGGCGGCCCCACCCGCCGTCCTTCTTGAGCACCCGGCGGGTGGCGGTGCCGCCCATCTCGGTGCGCTGGATGGCGTCGAGGTCGATGCCCTCGCCGCGGATGTAGTCGACGACCTCCCGGCGCTCGTCCCGGTCGAGGTCGCGGACGCCCTCGTCGCGCACGTGGACGTGGTACCCGCGGCCGCCCGAGAAGACGACCGTCAGGTCCTCGAACCCGAAGTCGGCGTCGAGGAGGTCGATGAGGTTCTCGACCTCGGCCTTCCCCGCGGCGAGCATCTCGCCGTAGGCGTCGCGCTGGGGGTCGACCCCCGAGAGGTGGTCGGCGTCGATGTCGAAGACGAGGTCGGAGTCGCGCCACCCCTTGGCCTCCATGTCGTCGGCGCCGGGGTCGTCGTAGCGCCCGGCCGAGAAGTAGACGTGGCGCGGGCGCTCGCGCCGGAGGAAGTCGCCGAGGTCCCCGAGCTCCAGCAGCGACTGGTGGCGGACCATGGTCGTCGGCCCCGCGGTCCAGGGGATGTAGCCCCACTCGCGGGCCTCGTGGTCCGGCGGCGGGGACACCTCCGACCGGCGGTAGTGGTCCCGGAACCGGCCGCGGAGGTACGCCCGGGTGCGCTCTTCCATGCTGTCTCGTCCATGCTCGGGCCGCGTCTAAAAGCGTTGTCTATCGCCGCGAGGGTGGTGTTTGGGAACTGGCGTGACGGAGAACTCGGGCGATTTCTGGTCAGGGATTGAGAGAACGAGGTAGTGATTTCGTTTCCGAAAGCCCCCGCCCGGTCGCGGTCGCTGCTGGACATATCCTCGGCTCGCTCCGCTCGCCTCGGATAGCGGTCCCGCAGACGACCAGGTAAACGCGACCGGGCGGCCCCTTTCAGTCCACCCAAACGGTGGTGTGGCCTGTCGAGCGCTTCCGAGTGTATGGTTCTCCCGTCGTCGCTGGTCGAAAGTAAACTCCGCCATCACTTCTTATCAAAACGGCAGCAGCGGTCCGACGACAGCGAGAACCACCAGACCGAGCGCGAGGACCGACGCGCCGTGGACGACCGCCGACTGCGCGACCGGCGACAGTGAGACACCCGCGCGGTCGGCCACCTCGCGGAGCGCGAGCGCCAGCACCCGGCCCCCGTCGAACATCGAGACCGGGAGGGCGTTCAGCAGGGCGAAGTTGGCGTTCAACAGCGCCAGCCAGAAGCAGAAGTTCGTGAGGGCGCCGAGCGCGCCCAGCGTCGCGGCGGTCGGGGGCGCCCCGCCGACCAGCGCCCACCCGAAGTACGCCATGTAGGTCTCGCGCGGACCGGCCGCGAGCGGCGAGTAGAGGACCGCGAGCGCGGCGACGGCGACCACGAGGTTGTGGAAGACCCCGACCGCGTACAGTCGCATCCGGGCGCCCACTGGGGCGCGGTCGATGGCCGCTGCCGGCAGCACGTACGCCGCGACCGGGAGGACGCCGAGCAGCAGCGCGACGCCCCACTCCTCGACCTCGACGCCGGCGCGTCGACACGCGACGGCGTGGCCGACCTCGTGGACGACGGTGGCGACGACCAGGCCGGCGACGACGTAGGGCGCGGCAGCGACCGGCATGAAGTCGTTGAGACCCGGCACCGCCACGGTGTTGGCGGGGTCGTTGAGCGGGGTCACCCGGGGCTGGCCGAGGGCCCGCCACGCCGCGACCGAGAGCAGCGCCATCCCGCCGACCTGGAGCGCGAGCAGGGCGGCGACGCCGGCGTCGGTCCACCGGTCCCACGCCGGGTGGCTCGCCGCCGCATCGAGCAGGTCGGGGGTCGCCGTCGAGAACAGGTAGAGGGTCAGGAGGCCGACCTTCACCGGGCCGGGGAGCGCGCGGTTCAGCCGCGCCTCGACGCGGTCGAGACGCTCGCGTGCCGGAGGCGACATGACCGATTTGGCGCACGTTCGGCACATAATTGTTCTGGCAGCCCTAGAGAAATTCCGATTCGCCTCATGAAGAGACGCCGATGACAGGACCCGAGACGCCCGAGCGGTACGAATCAGGTCGGCACCGAATCGTCGCGGCGTCGTAGTTTGTTAGTGAGACGAAACTACTACATTTTTAACCCGTGCCTTGAAAATGACAGGCGCATGTCTCCAAACCGCTTGCCGCACCGCCGACGGAGCGCTCTGCTCGTCGGCGCCGTCGGTCTCCTCCTGACCGCCGGGTGTCTCGGGTCCGTCGGGACCTCGGTCGACGACCCCCGGTCGGTCGCCAGGCAGGTCGACGCGCGCTACGACTCGCTCGACGAGTACCGAACGACGATAGAGCGAACCGTCTCGGTCGGCGACAGCACCGCCACGACGCGGGCGACCCTCCGCTTCGTGAAGGACGAGTCGCTCCGCATCGCCTACGAGACCGGCCCGCGAGCGGGCACCGTCACGGTCGTCGACGATCCGACGCCGTCGACGCTGCTCGCCACCGACGCGGCCCAGGCCGAGACCGCCGTGGGCGAGACGCCCGCCTCGTACGGCGCGGTCGCCGCGAACCTGGTCCGGACGAACAACGTCACCTACAGCGGGACGACCGTCCTCGACGGCCGGGCCGCCGTGGTGCTCGCGCTCGAACCGACCGCCAACGAGACGGCCACCAACCTGGTCGAGCGCCGGGTCTGGATCGACGCCGAGCGCCGCGTCCCGCTCCGGGTCGTCTCGACGTGGCGGGGTGAGTCGGGCGAGATAACCGAGACGCTCCGGTTCACCAACACCTCGCTCTCGGTGGCGAACGCGACGCCGACCGACGGGAGGGTCGCGGCGTGAAGCCGAGCCAGCCCTCCGTCGTGGACCGCCTCGGCGGGCCGGTCGTCGTCTTCGGCGTGCTCGGCCTGCTGGTCGGCGCGGCGGTCGCGCCGTTCGCCTGGAACGCCGCGACGGCGCCCGACGGCACGGTCGCGGTCATCGAGGTCCACGGGACCATCACCGGCGACACCGCGGCTGCCACCGTCGCGGACCTGCGCGAGGCCCGGCAGAACGACTCGATAAAGGCCGTCACGCTCGACATCAACACCCGCGGGGGGACGGCGTCAGCCAGCGAACAGCTGTACCTCGCGGTCAAGCGGACCGAACAGGTGATGCCGGTCACGGTCAGCGTGACCGGGTCGGCGGCCTCGGGCGGTTACTACACGGCCTCCCCGGCCGACCGCATCTTCGTCACGCCCGCGAGCACCGTCGGTAGCGTCGGCGTCCGGGCGGTCGTCCCGTCACAGCAGGAGATAGCCGGCCAGATAGCGAGCGGCCCCGACAAGGTCTCGTCCGCGACCGAGGCCGAGGTCCGGCGCCGGGTCGAGACGCTCCGGCGCGCGTTCGTCGGTTCCGTCGTCGCCGAGCGCGGCGACGCGCTCGAACTCACCGCCGAGGAGATCTCCTACGCGAAGCTCTACGCCGGCTCCCGGGGCATCGAGGTCGGCCTCGCCGACGAGGTCGGCGGCCTCGACGCCGCGATCGCTGCGTCGGCCGAGCGAGCCGACCTCTCGGACTACCGGACCGTCCGGATGGAGTCGCCGACCCCGAGCGTCCTCAGCCAGATCGGGCTCAGCAGCTCCGCCGAGACGTCGGCGACCGGCGCGGCGACCCGCGTCGACAGCGTCCAGTACCTGATGCTCCACGGACAGCTCCACCGACCGACCGCGGAAACACAGGAGGTGACTCCGAATGCAACGAACTGACCTGCTCAAGGGCGTCGGGGCGTTCGCGCTGATAGCCGTCGTCGTCATCGGCAGCACGGTGGCGGTCGGCACGCTCACCGGCGGCCCGACCGACGCGTCCGCGGCGCCGAACGCCACGGCGTTCACGTCCGAATCGCTGCAAGCCACGCCGGTCGCCGACGACGGGACGGTCGCCGTGCCCGACGCCGGCGAGTCGAAGACGGTCGTCGTCGACCGGAGCCACGCCAACGCCGTGGAGAAGGGCCAGATACAGCCGCTGGTCGACGCGCTCATCGCCGGCGGTCACGACGTCCGGTTCCACAGCGGCGCCGGGCAGAGCTACAGCGCGCTCTCGGCCGGGTCCTCAGGGTCGTCGCTCAACGCGACGCTCCGGTCGGCAGACGCCTTCGTCGTCATGAATCCCGGGAGCGCCTACAGCGAGAGCGAGATAGACGCCATCGAGGCGTTCGCCGAGGCGGGCGGCCGGGTGCTCGTGCTGGCCGACCCGGTCGGCTCCTCGGGGTCGTCGGGGACGTCTCTCCCGCTGATCGGCAGCAGTTCGACGTCGTCGGTGACCCCCGGTCAGCCGACGAACCTCGCCGCGCGGTTCGACGTCTCGTTCGACACCGGCTACCTGTACGACATGGCGGATAACGCGAACCACTTCCAGAGCGTCTACGTCAACGGAACCGGGAGCGACCCGCTGACGGCCGGGACCGACCGCGTCGTGCTTCGGAGGGCGGCCGCGCTGACGCTCGGCCCGGAGGCGACGCCGCTGTTCGAGGCCGAGAGTACTCGGCTCTCCGCGACCCGCCGGGAGGGCGACCACGCGGTCGCGGCCCGGAACGGGAACCTGACCGCGGTCGGCGACACCGACTTCCTCGCGCCAGCGAGCGCGACCGTCGCGGACAACGACGCGTTCGTCGGGAACCTCGCGAGCTTCCTCGTGACCGGCGAGAAGCGGTCGGGCGTGCCCGCCGCGGGCGGTTCGACCGGGGCCGGTACGAGCACGAGGTACGGCGGCGGACTGCCCACACAGACCGGCGACGCGTCGGGCAACTCGACGTCGACCTGAATCTACCGGCTATTCTCTTTCGATGGTTCGCGGACGGTGTCACGGCGAAGTAGCAGCGCTGAGCGAAGTAACACTCCGGCAGTGAGGAAGTGAGAGCCGACTACCGGCGGCCGTTCGCGGGTCGACCGGCGCGCCGGTCACCCGCGCATGAACTCCGAGAGCTTCTCGGTGAGCCCGCCGTTCCCGCCGAGCTTCAGGTAGTAGGCGTCGCCGCCGTCCTCGTAGTAGTTCTGGATGTGGCGCTCGACCTCGAACCCCAGGTGCTCGTAGAAGCCCAGCGCGTTCTCGTTGCTGGCGCGGGCGTGGCAGGTGATGCTCTCGTGGTTCTCGGCGACCCGGCCCACGAGGCGCTTGCCCACGCCCTCTCCCCGGAACTCGGGCGCGACCGCGAGAAAGAGGATGTAGCCGTCGCGCCGGACCGCGGCGAACCCCATCAGCTGCTCGTCGGCGTCGTCGCGCGTCACGAGGAGGTGGACCGTCGAGCGCCGGTAGGCGTCGGTGAAGAAGCCCTTGCGCTGTTTCAGCACGTCCTCGGACTGCCGGATGTGCTCTTTGAGCTCCCACGCCCCGTCGACGTAACTGTCGTCACCGGGGCGAGCGATTTCGGTGTCGACGTTGACGCTCACTAGTTTGGCGTAGGTTCGTGGCCAATATAATTCCACCGCCCCGAGGTTCGAGCGGCCGGGCCGTGGCGCCGGTCAGCGCGCCCGTGCGACCGAGACGGCGGGATGTCGACGCGAGGGGAGTCGACCGAGCGGGCGGAATGTCGACGAGAAGGGACTCGTCCGAGATGGCGAGACCTTTCCGACGGCGCCGCGTGGCGTGGCGTATGAGCTACGAACTCCGCGACCACACCGCGGACGTCGCGGTCGAGGCGACGGGGCCGACGCTCGGCGGGGCCTTCGCCGCGGCGGCCGACGGGATGGCGGCCGCGATGTGCGAGGAGGTCCCCGCGTCGGGTGGCGAGCGGTTCGACGTCGAGGTCCGGGCCGAGGGCCGCGAGGCGCTGCTGTTCGACTACCTCGACGAACTCATCTACGAGCGAGACGTCCGCGGCGTCCTGCCGGTGGACAACGAGGCCGTCGTCCGACGGGAGGCCGACGAGTGGACGCTGACGGGGAGCGCCCGCGGCGTCCCGCTGGCGGGCCTGGGGGCGCGCGACCTCAAGGCGGTCACCTACTCCGAGATGGCCCTGGATGAGACCGACGACGGCTGGCGGGCGTACGTGGTCTTCGACGTGTGACCGACTGCTTCGACGAGTGACGGTCCAATCGGGTTGCGCGGATGATACCCGGTGCCCGGATGGACGCGGGACTTTTACGCCGCCTCGGTCAAACTCAACCGTTATGAACTGGCGACGGCGGTGCGTCTGCTCGCTCGCGGCACTTCTCGCGGTCTCCGGGACCGCCAGCGCGCACGTCAAGTACGTGGTCGACAGCGCGGCGGACGTCGGGGACGCGCTCGCGTTCCTGGCGGAGGTGGTCTCGGAGCCGTTCAACGCCGCGCTCCTCGGCGGGGGCGGCCTCGCCGTCGCCGTCGCACTCGTCGCCTACCTCCGATTCCGACCGGCCGAGCGCGACCTCGAAGTGCTGCGCGAGACGCTCCGGGGGTACGACGACCTCGTGCCGTGGATGCTCCGGCTCTCGATCGGCCTGCCGCTGGTCGGCGCGGGGTTCGCGGGCTACTTCTTCAGCCCGGTCGTCAATGCCGAGGCGAGGGTCCTCCAGGTCGCCGTCGGGTTCCTCCTGCTGTTCGGACTGGCGACGCGGGCGGTGGCGCTGGTCGGGCTGGGCGCGTACCTCGTCGGCCTGCTCGCCGAGCCCGCGCTCGTGCTCGCCAGCGAGTACGTCGGCGGCTTGCTGGCCGTCGCGCTACTGGGCGGCGGCCGACCCAGCGCCGACCACATGCTCCAGCGGGTCGCCGACGCCGAGGGAACCCTCTACGGGCGCTTCGATCCGGTCCACCGCGCGTCGTCGTGGCTGAACGACCGGACCGCCTCGCGGCGGCGGTACGCTCCCACGCTAGTTCGGCTGGCGCTGGGGTTCAACTTCTTCTACCTGGGATTCACCCAGAAGCTGTTCGCGCCGGGCCCGGCGCTCGCGGTGGTCGAGAAGTACGACCTGACGGCCGTGGTGCCGGTCGACGCGGGCCTGTGGGTCGTCGGCGCGGGGCTGACCGAGATGGCCGTGGGCGCGGCGCTGTTCGCCGGCCTGTTCACCCGCGCGACCGCGGCCACCGCGTTCACCATGCTCACGCTGACGCTGTTCGGGCTGGCCGACGACCCCGTGCTGGCCCACGTCTCGCTGTTCGGCATGGTGTCGATGCTGTTCATCACGGGGTCGGGGCCGCTCGCTGTCGACAGCTGGCTCCGGGAGTTCGCGTCTGGTGACAGGTCCCACGCCGGAGCGGATGGCGAAACCACTTCGGCGTCCGCGCCCAACGGACGGGTATGACCACGGACGACGCGGAAGACACCACCTACGAGGCGGGCGACGTGACGCTCCACGAGGTCCGCGACTACGTCTGGGAGATTCCACAAGAGGGCGACATGCGCGTCCCGGCGCGCGTGCTGGCCAGCGAGACCCTGCTGGACCAGATCGCCGACGACAAGACCCTCGAACAGCTCAAGAACTCCACCCACCTGCCCGGCGTCCGGAAGTACAACGTCTGCATGCCCGACGGCCACCAGGGGTACGGCTTCCCGGTCGGCGGCGTGGCCGGCATCGACGCCCAGGACGGCTGCATCTCGCCGGGAGCGGTCGGCTACGACATCAACTGCGGCGTCCGGATGCTGAAGACCGACCTCAGTTACGAGGACGTACAGGGACGTGAGGAGGAACTGGTCGACGCCCTCTTCGCGAACATCCCCTCGGGCCTCGGCGGGGGCGGCGTCGTTGAGGGTGACATCGACACCGTCGAGGCCATCCTCGACCGCGGGATGGAGTGGGCCCTCGAGGAGGGCTGGGCGGTCGAGGAGGACCTCGCCCACTGCGAGGACGAGGGCGTGCGCCACGACAGCGACCCCGCGAAGGTCTCCCAGAAGGCAAAGGACCGCGGGAAGAATCAGATCGGGAGCCTCGGGTCGGGCAACCACTTCCTCGAGGTCCAGCGTGTCACCGACACCTACCTCGACGACGTGGCCGACGCCTACGGGCTCGAGGAGGACCAGATCGTGGTGCTCATCCACTGCGGGAGCCGCGGGCTGGGCCACCAGGTCTGCACCGACTACCTCCGGGACATCGAGAAGGCCCACGCCGGCCTACTCTCGCAGCTCCCGGACAAGGAGCTCGCGGCCGCCCCGGCCGGGAGCCAGCTCGCCGAGGACTACTACGACGCGATGTGCGCCTCGATAAACTTCGCGTGGGTCAACCGCCAGCTCATCATGCACCGGACCCGGCAGGTGTTCGAGAAGGTGTTCGGCTCCGACTGGGAGTCGCTCGGGATGGACCTGCTGTACGACGTGGCCCACAACATCGCGAAGAAGGAGACTCATACCGTGGAAGATGGGGAAGAGCGGGAGCTCTACGTCCACCGGAAGGGCGCGACCCGGGCCTTCCCGGCGGGCCACGAGGAGGTCCCCGGCGCGTACCTCGACGTGGGCCAGCCCATCATCATCCCCGGCAGCATGGGCGCCGGCAGCTACGTCCTCCGGGGCGGCGAGGCGTCGATGGACCTGACGTTCGGCTCGACCGCCCACGGCGCGGGCCGGACCATGAGCCGGACGCAGGCCAAGCAGGACTACTGGGGCGGCGACGTCCAGGACGAACTCGAGCAGGAGCACATCTACGTCAAGGCCCAGAGCGGCGCCACGGTCGCCGAGGAGGCTCCGGGCGTCTACAAGGACGTCGACGAGGTCGTCCGGGTCTCGGACGCGCTGGGCATCGGCGACAAGGTCGCCCGGACGTTCCCGGTCTGCAACATCAAGGGGTAGCTCGAATCCGGCTTTTCCTGTTCTCGCGCTGGGGGACATCACGGTCCGGGTGGACTGAAAGGGGCCGCCCGGTCGCGTTTATTCAGTCGTCTCAGCGACCCCTCTCCGAGGCGAACCGAAGGTGAGCCGAAGATATATCGCTGAGCGACCGTCTCGTGAGCGCAGCGAACGAGGCCTCGGAAGTCGCATGCCCGCGCAGCCGAAGGCGAGCAGGAACGTCTTCCGGTGGCGACCAGGCGGGGGCTTTCGAAACCTTGTCCATCGACTTCCTTGTCGACACTCGGAACCTCCTCAACTAACCGTTTCACCAGACGACCACCACGAAACGACCCATCGACAGACCTTTCCCGTACACCTCGGCAGACCGACGTATGAACGACGAGCAGCGCAGGGCGGTCGCCAGGAACGCCTACCGATTCGGGTTCGTGCTCATCGCCTACGTGGTCGCGGAGAGCGCCTACTTCGCCAGCGGCTATCAGAGCAACCGCGGCATGGCCGTCCTCGGCGCCCTCATCTGCGTGTTCGCCATCGGGTACGACCTCGCCACCGTGCTCTCGGACGATGTTGCCACCGTTCTCGCCGACGATTCACCGTGAGGGCCGTCTTCGTGGTCGCTGGTCACTGAGCGTCCGGAACCCCGGTAGCTTGAAGCGCGTTTCGACCCTACAGTCCGTTGATGAGTCTCTTCACCGCCGTCGCCGTCTTCGTCGTGGGGTTCGTCTCCGGGACCGTGGTACGCTGGGTCGCGGGCCTCGCCGCCTTCGTCGCGCTCGTGCTCGTGATTCTCGGGGTCGCGACACCGGAGGTCGGACTGGTGAACCGGATAATCGAGCAGTACTACCTCGGCAACGAACTGCTGTTCATCTCCGGGTTCCTGTTCGGCATCGACGCGAAACAGACCAGGGAGGTCGTGGTCGAGCGCCGGGCCGCCGGGGAGTAGCGAACCGAGCGCGGGTTCGACATCCCGGTGTCGTTGACCGACGCCCCGGCCGCTATCGCGTTTCCCTCGACGAGTCATCTCGTCCCCTCCTTCGCTGCGCGTCGACCAGTTCCCGCGCCGACCAGCTATAACTTATAGATACGTTATTTCAATCCCATCTATTTGTAACTCTGTGGATTTATATACCCACGCCCCGTATTATAGAGTATACGATGAACTACTACGACCTCATTCTCGGCCTGATCCCGCTCGCTCTCCTCGGTCTGACCGCCATCCTCACCACGGTCGGCGTGGGTCTCACCACCGCCGTCCCGCTGGCCGGCACCGTCTCGGTCGGCATGATCGGCCACGCGATGTTCGTCCGGACCCCGACCGAGACGCCCGCGCCCTCGGCCGTCCAGCAGTAGACCGACTGTTCTCAGCCGTTCTCTCTCCCTCTCGTCTTCTCTTCGATTTTCTTTCCCGACGGCCTCCGGCCTCGTTCTGTCCCCTCGAATCCGACGGAGTCGGGGCTCGTCGGCCGCCCGTCTGACGAATTTATTTGTGCCCGTGCGTCGGTGGATTCGGAATATGCACCAGGACCACCTCGACATGGAGTCGGTCACTCTCGACCTCGAGGAGGAGGAGCTCGACCGCATCGACGACATCGCGTTCGCCGACCACCGGGACAACCGCGAGGCCGCGATTCGCGAACTCCTCGACCGGTGGTTGAAACAGCGCGAGCCGGACGAACCGGCCGACGAGTGAGCGACGAAGGGATACCGGATCGCGACCGCGAACCGCAGCCGGACCGCGACTACGGATTGAAGTCGAACCGCGGGCCGTCCTCCTCCTCTTCCTCCGCGTCGTCTATCGTCGGCCCCGACACCGCGGGCGGGACGAACGACCGGTCGGCCGGGTCGACCTCCTCGCCGTCCTCGAACTTCACGAAGCTGAGATAGAAGACCTCGCCGCAGCCCTCGCCGTCGGTCTCCGCGGCCCCGCAGACGATCTCGACGCCGTCCGCCTCTCCTCGCGGGCCTCGCCCGCTCGAACGGTCCGCGGAACTTCGTTCCGCGCTATCCTCGAAATCCTCGTAGGGCGCCGCGTACTCCCAGCCGTCCAGCGGCGTCGGCGTCACGCACTTGTCGGCGAGGTACCCCTCGCGGTCGAGGGCGGCGACGGCCCCGCACCGGGGACAGTAGTAGCGGACCTCGGTCATGGCCGGAGATTTGGCCGGCGGCTACTTCCGACTGTCGGCGCTCGCCCGCGCCGGAACCGCCGAAACTGACCCCACGAGCGACCGGTCTCACACCCGGAGAAGCAAGACCTTTGGCCCGCGGCCGAGACGGTTCGGGTATGATAGACGAGACGGTCGAGGAGATACGGGAGATGCAGACCCACAGCTCCTCCGTCGTCGCCGTGAAGGCCGCCCGGGCGCTGGAGGACCTGGGCGAGCGCGAGTTCGCGTCGGTCGAGGACTTCGAGCGCGACCTCGAGCGCAACTCGTCGGCGCTCCGGCGGGCCAACCCCTCCCACGCCTCGCTGGTGACGACCCAGCGCGCCATCGTCTCGATGGTCGAGGACGCCGACAGCGGGACGGTCGCGGCCGCCAAGGACGCGCTCGCCGACGCCGTCGACGCCGTGGTCGAGCAGGTCGAGACCGCCAAGCGCCGGGCCGCAGAGAACGCCGAGGAACTGCTCGAGGACGGCGCGACCGTCCTGACCCACGACTACTCCTCGACCGTGCTGGAGGCCATCGAGCGGGCGGTCTCGGACGGGCGCTACCTCACGGTGTACGTCACCGAGGCCCGGCCGCGATACCTGGGTCGGAAGACCGCCCGCGCGCTCGCCGAGATGGACCGGGTCGACGCCCACCTCCTCGTCGACGGCGCCTCGGGCCACTACCTGCCCGAGTGCGACCGCGTGCTCATCGGGATGGACTGCATCGTCGACGACACCCTGTACAACCGCATCGGCACCTTCCCGCTGGCCGCGACCGCCGCGCAGGTCGGCGTGCCCGTGACCGTGGTCGGCTCGTCGGCCAAGCTCGTCGGCGAGGGGTTCCGGTTCGAGAACGACTTCCGGTCGCCCAGCGAGGTGCTGCTCGAGCCCGCCGAGGGGTTCTCGGTGGAGAACCCGGCCTACGACGCGACCCCGACCGATCTGCTCGACGCGGTCGTCACCGACGAGGGCGTCCGGGAGTTCTGAGGGGAGCGTCTCCCCGTTCGGCAGCGGAGACCGACCGGACGCCGTAGCCGGTAGCCCGAAGGACGCCCCCGTCGTGGGTCCGCTCCATGGACCCGAGAAGCCGACTCGCGCACAATCTCACGGCCGAGTCGGAAGCCTACGGCTACACCCTGACCATCTGGGGGTCGGGCGCGATGCTCATCTACAAGGTCCAGACGCCGGACCTGTTCCACATCCTCCTGCTGGCGTTCGGGGCGTTGCTCGCCTTCGCAGTCCTCGGCGCCTTCGCGTTCGATGAGATGGTGCGGGAGCCCGCCGAGGACGACACGCCGCTGGTCGTCACCTCGATGGTCCACGTCGCCTCGACGCTGGGCAACCTGGTCATCGCGTACGTGCTGGTCCGGTTCGTCGTCAGCGGCGCCACCCCGGGCTGGCTCGCCTTCCCGCTCGTGGGGTTCCAGGCGACGTTCACGTACAACGTGTTGCTCCTGCTGGAGGACTTCCTCTCCGAGGAGTTCGTCGAGGAGACGCGGTTCGGGGAGGACATCGACGACATCGAGGAGATGGAGTGACCCGCGGCCGCGGACGACCGCCTACGCCACGTCGACCCACTCGCCGCGCTCGTCGCTCTCCTGGACGGCCGAGAGGACGCGCTGGACCGCGAGGCCGTCCTCGAAGTTGGGCCGGTACTCTCCGCCGGAGCTGTCGGCGTCAACCACCGACAGGAACTCGTAGTTCTCGTGGACGAAGGTGTGCTCCCACCCGATGACGTGGCCCGGCGGCCACCAGTGCTCGACGTAGGGGTCCTCGGCGTCGGTGACCAGCACCGTCTCGTACCCCCTGTCGTCGCCCCGGAGCACCTCCAGTTCGTTCAGCCGCTCCAGCGAGAACTTCAGACTCCCCTCCGACCCGTGGACCGCGACGGTGTGGTCGTTCTTGTGGCCGTTCGCGAACCGCGAGGCCTCGAAGGTCGCCATCACCCCGTCTTCGAGTTCGGCCTGCGCGGAGTAGGCGTCGTCGACCGTGACCGGCCGAGTTTCCCCGTCCTCGCCCTCCACCGGGCGCTCGTCCACGAACGTCCGGAGGTGGCCCGAGACGCGCTCGACGTCGCCGACGAGGAAGCGCGCGAGGTCGATGGTGTGAGCGCCGAGGTCGCCCAGCGCGCCGCTGCCGGCCAGTTCCTCGCTGTTGCGCCACGACCACGGCGCGTCGGGGTCGACCAGCCAGTCCTGGAGGTACCGGCCGCGGAACTGGTGGATCTCCCCGAGCACGCCGTCGTCGATGAGGTTCTTCGCGTACTGGATGGCGGGGACGAACCGGTAGTTGAACGCGGTGGCGGTCGGGACGCCGGCCGACGCGGCGGCGTCGGCCATGCGCTCGGCCGATTCGAGGTCGTTGGCCAGCGGCTTCTCGCAGAGGACCGGCGTGCCGGCCTCCAGCGCCGCGACGGACGGCTCCGCGTGGACGTGGTTCGGCCCGAGATTGTAGAAGACGTCGACCTCGTCGACCACGTCCTCCCAGTCGGTCGCGGTCTCCGCGAACCCGAGGCGGTCGGCCGCGTCGGCGAGCGCCGCCTCGTCGCGACCGACGAGGACGTGTCGTTCGACCTCCGGGGCGTCGGGGAAGAACATCGGTAGTCGCGCCATCGCGTTGGCGTGCGCCTTGCCCATGAACCGGTAGCCGAGGACGCCGACTTTGACGGTCATCGCCTCGGACGTACTCGGGGGAGACCCTTATGCGTTCAGGCGTCGGCCGGCGGGAATCGACCCCCGACTCCGCCAGTCACTCGACCGCCGCGCGGACGACGAGCAGTTGCGGGTCGGTCATCGCGTCCTCGTACCGGTCGGGGCAGTGCTCGCGGAACGCCGCGGTCGGTCTCGGCTCCTCGAACGACTCGATCCGGAGTCCGGACGAAACGACGGCATCGACGACCTCTCCCATCGGTCGGTAGTACGTCGGGATGTCGGCGCCCGGCCACGGATTCTCGAACGCCGCGGTCTCGTAGTAGTTCGCGTCGGTTCGCTGCCGGAGGTAGTGGGGATGGACCGTGGCGAACGCGAGCGTCCCGTCGGGCGCGAGGAGGCGCCGGAACGACGCGAACACGGGCGGCCACGACTCGACGTGGCTCAGCGCGAGGTTGCTGACGACGAGGTCGAACGCCCCGTCTGCGAAGTCCAGCGCGTCGGTCAGGTCGGCCCGGCGGAACGTCGCTTCCGTGCCGAACCGGTCGCGGGCGGCCGCGACCGCCCGCTCGCTCACGTCGACGCCGACCACCCGGGCCCCGCGGTCGAGGAACCAGCCGACGTGGTCGCCCCGACCGCACCCGGCGAGCAGTACCCTGTCGTCCCCGACGTCGGGGAGGATGGCCTCGAGCGCGGGCCAGGCGTAGTGGCGCTGGAAGCGGCTGTCACCCCAGGGGCTCTCGGTCCGGTCGAGGTCGTCGGAATCGGCCCGGTCGGCCAGTTCGTCGTATCCCGCTGCCACCGTCGAACGCGAAGAATCGGTGTGTTCCTCTCCCAAACTTTCCCTCGCCACCGCGTAGCACGGAGCGGCTGATATACTTTCTATCCCCCGTCCGGCGGCGCAGGGGATCGGGCTACCCGGCGGCGACGGGGTCTCACTCCGGATCGTGCCCTTCGAGCACTGATCCGACCGCCGAGGCGAGCTCCTTGAACAGGTTCATCTCCATCTCGTCGGTCGTCACGAACGCGCCGTGGTCGCCGACGATGACCCGGGTCACGTAGCCGCGGTCGAACACGCGGATGTTGAACCGGTAGTCGCCGAGTTCGGTGTCCTGGTACACCGCCTGCGTCCGGAACCCCAGCCGCTCGTTGTCCGCGAAGCCGACGAGGTCGGCGTCGGCCTCGAGGCCATCGCGGAGGTAGATCTGGTCCTCCGCGTCTTCGGTGAAGTACGTGATGCTCCGGAGTTCGTCGCCCACGCTCGTTCGGGCTGCGCTGACGAGCTGGTCGGCGAGGTCGTCGGCTACGTTGTCCCCCATGGCTGGACCGTCTACCCGCAGCAGGAAAAGTGCTGGTGGCGGTCGCCGAAGTCCGAGAATCGGCCCCGTTCAGGCCCAGTAGGCCTCGCCGGGCTGGTCGCGGAACACCGCGCGCTGGAGCATCGCCACCGCCTTCTCCAGGCCCTCGTTCGAGCTGGTCAGCGAGTCCTCGTGTTCGATGGAGAGCGCGCCGTCGTAGCCCACCATCCGGAGGGTGCTCACGACGTCCTTCCAGTGGTCCTCGCCGTGGCCGTAGCCGACCGACCGGAACAGCCACGACCGGTCGGCCTCCTCGTCGTACGGCACCGTGTCGAGTACGCCCTTGTACCGGGCGTTGGCGTCGTACACCTTGGTGTCCTTGGCGTGGAAGTGGTGGATGGCGTCGTGTTCGCCCAGGAACCGGATGGCGTCGGTCACGTCGATGTCCTGCCAGTAGAGGTGCGAGGGGTCGAAGTTCGCGCCGATGCGCTCGCTGGTCTCCTCGCGCAGCCGCAGCATCCCCGAGGGCTCGTACACCAGCATGTTCGGGTGCATCTCGATGGCGACGTCCACGCCGTGGTCGGCGGCGTGGTCCGCGATCTCCTGCCAGTACGGGACGGCGACCTCCTCCCACTGGTACCGGTGTGCCTCGGCGTGCTCGCCGGGCCACGGCGCGGTGATCCAGTTGGGCGTCTCGTCGTTCGGACTCCCCGCCGGGAGCCCCGAGAAGGTCGTGACCGTGTTCACGTCGAGCTGGTCGGCGAGTTCGATGGCCTCCCGGAGCTCGGCGTCGGCCCGCTCGGCGGTCTCGTCGTCGGGATGGAGCGGGTTGTTGTGGGTCGCGAGCGCCGAGATACGCATCTCGTACTCGTCGAGCAGGTCGAACAGGTGGTCCTGGGCCTCGTCGTCGCCGAGGTACTCCTCGCGGGGGAGGTGGTCGTCGCCGGGGTGGCCCCCGCAGCCGAGTTCGACCGCGTCGACCCCGATGCCGTGGAGGTACGCGAGCGCGTCGTCGAGCGACTGTCCGCCGAGCGGAACGGTGAGAACGCCGATGTCCATACCTCGTCTCACCACGGAGGGAGGAATAAAATTGTGGGCGGCCGGCGGGCTCACCGGTTCTCGGCGAGCTGGACGTCCAGGCGGTCCTCCAGGGCCTCGATGAGCGATCCGCCGACGTTGGCCTGGTTCGCCCGGCCCTGCTCGACCGCCAGCAGGTCGTTCTCGGGAACGTCCAGTTCCTCGGCGAGTTCGTCGCGCCGGAGCCCCTCGTCCTGGCGGGCCCGCTCGACCGTCTCACCGTAGTCGGCGACCAGGTACGGCAACTGGTCGTCGTCGTAGTTGGTCCCCTCCTCCTCCCAGTGGCTGGAGTCGCCGTCGTAGACCCCGCTCGCCTTCGCGGCGTTCTGTGCGGCCTTCTTCCTCCGGTTTCGCTCGTCGTCGCCGCCCGACTGCGTCTGTGTCTTCTTCGCGTTGTCGTTGTGCGAGGACGCGCAGTCCGAGCAGACCCGTAGCTGCGCCCCGGCCACGTTCGCCTCGGTCAGCGCGTCGCTCGACTTGCCGCAGAGTTCGCACGAGCCGCCGCTACCGCCGCCGGACGACCCACCAGTCGAGTACTTAGCCATACCCACCTGTTGGAGCACGACGCATTTGAATACCCCGCTTGGCGGGCGGCCGCGACCCGCGGTCGCGGCGGTTCCGCGCGGAGGGGCGGTCCGGGTTCGAGTCGCGCCGGTGACGCTTTCCGGCGGCCGAACACTCTTTAGGCCCGAATCCCGAGACGTGATGACGATGGGCGCGGACCGACCCGACGACGGTTCCGAGACGGTGGGAGAGCTATTCGACGTCCTCTCGCGGCCCGAGCGCCGGCTCCTGCTGTACTACCTCCGCGACAGAGAGGCGGTCCCGGTCGAGGAGCTGACGACCGTGGTGGCGGGCTGGCTGCGGGCCCGCCGGGACCCCGCGGAGGCCGTTACCCCGGCCGAGCGCGAGCGAGTCCTGGCGGCGCTCCACCACGTCCACCTGCCGCGGCTCGAGGCCGCCGGGCTGGTCCGGCGCGACCGCGAGTCGGGCGAGGTCGCCCTCGCGGAGCCGTCCCAGTTGTTCGAGGACATCCTGACGCAGGCGCTCGCCCAGGAGCGAGGTGCCGCCGAGCGGACGACCGGCGAAGCGAGCGACCGGACAGACCCGGAGAACCCATGACGCTCCGGGACTTCGTCGACGAGGTCGCGTCGGACAGCCGGACGCTCACGGTGTACGCCCCAGAGCCCGACGAGGCGCTCGAGCGCCACTTCGAGGCGCGGCAGGTGGCCGTCGAGCACGAGCCGATACCCGACGACGGGTCGGGCGGCTTCGTCGTCGTGACCGCCCAGGGTGAGTTCGTCGGGAGCCTCGGCGCGACCGCGGTTCGAGAGCTGATCTTACCGTCTGTCGACGAGTGGGAGCTCGGCCCCAACGAGTCGATACGGGTGCCGATGAACCTGCTCGCGGACACCACCTTCGTCTCGTTCGACGCCCGCCAGCTGCTGGTGGCGACCCGCGAGATAGAGGACCGGGCCTACCGGCGCGGTCGCGGGACGCTCCGGGCCGGCTTCCAGTCGCTGGCCCGACTCTCGACCCAGTGCGGCAAGTACGAGACGCTGTCGGGCGAGACGGAACTCGACGTGCACGTCTACGGCCGGCCGGACGCCGACCCGGACCTGCCGCGGGCGACGATTCACGGCGACGACGCCGAGGAGATCGCGAGCCACTGGTTCGTCGTCTTCGACGGGGGCGGCGACGACCGGCAGGCCTGCGCACTGCTGGCCGAGGAGGTGGCGGACGACCCGCGGTCGTTCCGTGGCTTCTGGACCTACGACCCCGGGACCGTCGCCGACGTCGACGGCTACCTCCGGGAGACCTACGGAAGCGAGCGAGCCGGAAAGCGATAGAGGGAACTTGGCCGACTCCCGACGTGTGACCGATGACTGACTACTCGTTTACCGCGGACGTGGAGGTTCGCTTCCGGGACATCGACGCGATGGGCCACGTCAACAACGCGGTGTACGCGACGTACTTAGAGCAGGCCCGGACGGCCTACTTCGACGCGGTGCTGGACGCCTCGCTCGCGGACGTGGGCACCGTGCTGGCCAACCTCGAACTCGACTTCCGGCGCCCGGTCGAACTCGGCGACGAGGTGACGGTCGCCACGCGCGTGTCGGAACTGGGCCGGTCGTCCATCCCGATGCGGTACGAGGTCCGGGCCGACGGCGGGGTCGCCGCGGTCGGCGAGACCGTCCAGGTGGCCATCGACGAGGAGAGCGGCGAGTCGAAGCCGATCCCCGACGCGTGGCGCGAGCAGATCCGGGAGTACGAGGGGTTGTAATCGGTTCTTGCTGGAGGCTCTTCGCGGCAGTTTAGAGCGGTCGAGAGAAGACCGGAGCTATCGCTCGGGAGTTTGCGTCCGAAAGGAATTGTGCGTGGGTGCAGTCCCAAGGGACTCCACCTGCATCCTTCGCGCGGCGGAACCGCGCTATGCGATGCGTGGGACCGGATTTGAACCGGCGGACCCCTACGGGACAGCGCCCTCAACGCTGCGCCGTTGGCCTAGCTTGGCTACCCACGCTCGCCGGGTCACTTTCCGCAGTCAAACGTAGACACTACCCGGATAAAATGCCTTTCGTTTCAACCCCGGGACGGCACCGCCACACACGGCAAGGCGTATTTCGCTGGGGTCCCTATCGGCGCCCATGCAGCGACTCGCCGAGCGTCACGTCCCCGCGCTGACCGGGCTCCTGACCGTCGTCTCGCTCGCGCTGGTGTTCGCGGCCGCACTGCGCGTCGTGCCGGAGGGCGCGCTCCCGCGGGCGCCCGACGCCGTGCTGGCGGCCATCCCGCACGTCAACGCCGCCATCAGCACTGTCGCGTTCGCGGTCGTCGCGGCCTCGTGGCGGGCGATTCGGCGGGGAAAGGTCGCGCGCCACCGGACGGGGATGCTGACCGGCGTCGTCCTCTTCGCGGCGTTCCTGACGCTGTACCTCTACCGGGTCGCGCTGCTCGGGCCGACCCACTTCGACGGCCCGCAGGTGGTCGAGCAGTTCGTCTACTACCCGATCCTCGGGATTCACGTCCTGCTGGCCGTGGTCTGCATCCCGCTGCTGTACTACGTCCTGCTGCTGGCGCTGACCCGGCCCGCCGCCGAACTCCCGGCGACGAACCACCCCCGGGTCGGCCGCGTCGCGGCGTCGCTGTGGCTGACGTCGTTCGCGCTCGGCGTGGTGGTGTACCTGCTGCTGTACCTGTTCTGAGGTTCGCCGAGTCGGTCAGACCCGTCGGAGCCGGGCGGGGTGCGCCGGGTTCGGTCGGAGTGCGCCGGGTTCGGTCAGATGTGCCGGATTCAGTCGGGACACCGGCTCCGGGGGCCAGCCTCACTCCGTCAGTTCGCCCTCGTAGGTCTCCAGCAGCACCTCCCACGCGTCGTAGCCCGCGTGGTAGCGGCTGTCGAGGACCCGCCCGTTCGGTCCGACCTCCGCGGCGTGCCGCGGCTCGCGGAGCTGCATCCACCGGAGTTCGGGTTGCGGCCGGGTCGCGACGCGCTCGTCGGCCGCTTCAGCCTCTTCGACCGCGTCGGCTCGGTCGGCGGTGTCGCCGCCGTCCGCGCGAGGTGACCTGTCGGGGCCGCGAGTCATCCTCGAGTTCCACGGTACCGGTCGGATTAACCGTTGTGGCCCGTCAGCCCGCGGCGTCTGCTCGTCGTCGAACCCTCAGTGTCGCACCGGCGAACCTTCACTGGAATTTACGTCTCGTCGCGCTCGTCGTCGTCGGCCACGGAGTCGTCGCTGTCGACGTTGATGCTGATGCTCTCGGTCCGCTCGGTCCGGTCGGACTCGCCGCCCTCGCCCAGGAACCGCTTCCGGAGGTCGTCGGCGACCGACTGGACCTGGTCGCGCAGCGTCTCGACCTCGCGCTCGAACTCCTCGACCGTGCGCTCGACGTGGTACACCCGCGAGGCCGGGATGCGCCGCACGAGGTCCCGGCCCTCGTCGTCCTCGCCGGTCTTGACGATCCAGTGGTCCTGGAAGTACGCGACGTGCTCGTTCTGGACGGTCTTCTCGACGGTCTCGCCGTCCGGTGCCTCGTAGGTGATCGTCGCCTCTCCGAGGTCCTCCTCGACCATGGTTGGTGGTCGGCCTCGAAACGGGTAGTGACTGTGGCCGCCGGGGCCGGTCGACGGAATCGTAATCGTAACGGGGGGCGACAAAACCGAATCGCGTCGGTCCGACTCAACTGATCTGGATGTGCTCGCGGGCGCAGTCGGCGAAGTAGAGGTGGTCGCGCTTCTCGTACCCCTCCGGTCTCGGGTCGTTGCGCTCGCTACAGAGGTTGACCCCGCCGCCGCCGTGGCCCATCGGCGTCCGGTTCCACGACCGGGTCGCCTCGTCGACCCACGTCCGGCCCCAGCTGCGCTCGTGGCCGCCGGCGTGGAGGTTGTGGCCGAGCTCGTGGAGCGCGCCGTAGACGCAGTGGCGCGGGTCGTCGGGTCGCACCCACTCGGCCATGTCCGCGTCCTCCGTGAGCGTCCCGCCGGGCGCGATGCCGGCTCGCTTGCCCAGCTTCGAGATGCCGCCGCCCTTCCGGTCGGTGAGAAGGAGGTTCGAGTCCTTCCGGACGTGCGGGGTGCGCTCGTCCGCGAGGCGCTCGGCCCACTGGTTCAGCTGGGTGCGCTTGTTCTCCCTGCCGGGGCGCGACGGCGCGACGTCCTGGACCGGCGGCAGGTCCCAGACCACCCGGTAGGAGACGCCGAGCCGCTCGAACGCTCGCTCGACGTACGCCGCGACCTGCGCCTCGGGATGGCCCTTCGCGCGCTTCGAGAGGTCGCCGGTCTGGCGGACGGATACCTCGACGGTCGGCCGGTCGGTCTCGACCGGTTTCGGTACGTTCGATAGCTCTTTGACTCGCACAGGAGGATTGCGCGACTCGCAGGCAAAGGTACTCCGGCCGGTCGCCGCGAGTGCCGGGTCGCTTTTCCGTCCGTCGGCCTTCAGACGACCCGTGGAGACCCATCGCATCCCGGCCAAGAGCGCCGGTGCGTTCGCCGTCGACGCCGGCGCGTCGTTCTCGGTCGTGACGCCCGAACCGCGACAGGTCGCCGACCTCGTGGCGTTCGTCCGGGACGACCCCGCCGAGGCGTTCGCCCAGTCGTACACCCGCGACCTCAACGGTCGCCTCCGGATCTCGACCGGCGACGCCCTCTACACCACCGCGGGCCGCGAACTCCTGACCATCACCGACGACGATTGCGGCGTCCACGACATCATGTTCGGCCCCTGCACCGGGTGGATGCTCACGGACCGGCCGACCGAGGAGGGCCACCAGAACGAGCCCGGCGGCTGCCGGGAGAACCTCGGTCTCGCGCTCGACGCCTACGGACTGGACGTTGCCGTCCCGGACACCATGAACGTCTTCCAGCGCTCGACGGTCACCGACCAGGTGTACTTCGACGCCCGCGAGAGCCCCGCGGCGGCCGGCGACGCGGTGGCGTTCCGGGCCGAGCGGGACGCGGTGGCGGCGGTGGCGGCCTGCTCGGCCGCGGGCGTCGCCAGCGGGACGACGCTCACCCCCATCGACGTGGTCGTGCCGGACGGGACCGAGGTCGACCTCGCCTCCGTCCAGGACGACCGGCCGTGAGTTTCCCCGCTTTCTTCGCCGGCGCGGCTCGCCGGCCACGTGCGCCGAGTCCGATGGCGTCCCACGTCCGTCCGCGTGGCACCGTCCCGCACGCGGGCCGCCGCGCTTAACCGCGGGAAGTCCAAGAGAGCCACAATGAACGGACCTGCCACTCGAACGGGGGTCGAGTCCGCTATCGGCAGCGGTGGTCTCGCGGCGTGGAAGGCCGAGCGCTACCGGGCGTTCCACCGGACGATGACGGACGAGGAGGCGCCGTTTCCGTGCTACTTCGCCGTCGACGCCCATAGCGACGGCGACCTGCGGTATCTCTTCGCGCCCTCCCCGACCACGAGTGCGGGCGAGACGGTCGTCGCCGACGGCCTCGCGGAGTACCTCGACGGCGCCCGCGACATCGCCGACATCACTGCGCTCGCTGTCTTCTTCGAGCCCTCCGAGAACGACCTCTCGGTCGCGGAGTACCGCGACCGGGTCTGGACCCTGCTCGCGTCCCTCCGCCGGAACGACCCCGAGCCGTGGCCCGACGACGTCCCCGCGGACCCGGCGGACCCCGACTGGGAGTTCTGCTACGCGGGCGAGCCGATGTTCGTGGTCGCCCGGGCGCCGGCCTACGACCGGCGGCACAGTCGGCACGCGCCCCACGGCCTCGAACTCACCGTCCAGCCCAGGTGGGTGTTCGACGGCCTCGGCGGTGACACCGAGGCCGGGCAGCGTGCGAGGGAGGTCATTCGAGAGCGACTCGCCGAGTTCGACGACGTTGGGCGCCATCCGGCCATCGGCGACTACGGCGACCCCGACGCCCGCGAGTGGGAGCAGTACGTGCTCTCGGACGACAACGACGACCGGTTCGAGGAGTTCCCGGTCGACGACTGGGCGGCCTGAGAGGGGCGGTCGGCGGCCCGACCCCCGTCCGGCGTTGGCCGCCGGACGAACGGACCGGGCGGGCCGCGCTAGTCGTCGCCGCTCGCGGACTCGCCGACGTCGGGTCGGGGGTTGTCGGCGTGGGTCGGGGCCATCTCCTCGCCCTCGATGTCGTAGGGGTACTCGCCGGTGACGCAGCCCATGCAGAGGTCGTCCCGGTCCTCGCCCAGCGCCTCGGCGACCGCGTCGGGCGAGAGGTAGCCCAGGCTGTCGGCCTCGATCTCCTCGCAGATCTCCTCGACCGACCGGTCGGCCGCGATGAGCTCCTCGCGGGTCGCCATGTTGATGCCCATGTAGCAGGGCGCGGCGATGGGCGGCGCGCCGATGCGCATGTGGACCTCGGCCGCGCCGCAATCCTTGAGCAGGGCAACGAGCTGCGTGGAGGTGGTCCCGCGGACGATGCTGTCGTCGACGAGCGTGACGGTCTTGCCCTCGACCGTCGACTTGATAGGGTTGAGCTTCAGCCGGACCGCGCGCTCGCGCTCGTCCTGGGTCGGCATGATGAAGGTGCGGCCGACGTAGCGGTTCTTCATCAGCCCCTCGGCGAACTCGACGTTCGCGCCGTCTTCCTGGGAAGCCTCGGCGTACCCGGAGGCGAACGCCCGGCCCGAGTCGGGCACCGGCATTACGACATCGGTGTCGATGCCGCTCTCCGCCCAGAGCTTGCGGCCGAGCTCCCGTCGGACCTCGTAGACGAGGTTGTCGTCGATGACGCTGTCGGGCCGGGCGAAGTAGACGTGCTCGAAGAAGCAGTGGGCGGTGTGCTCGCGCTCGAACAGCTGGTAGGAGTCGAACCCCTCGCCGTCGGGGCTGAGGACGACGAGCTCGCCGGGCCGGACGTCCCGGACGAGTTCGCCGTCGAGGGTGTCGATGGCCGCCGACTCGCTGGCAACGACGTAGCCGTCGTCGAGCTTTCCGATGCAGAGCGGGCGGTTGCCCTCGGGGTCCCGGACGCCGAGGACGGTGTCGTCGTGCATGATGGTCAGCGAGTACGAGCCGTGGATGCGGCCCATCGTGCGCTTGACCGCCCGGACCAGGTCGGCCTCGAGCAGATTGCGCGCCAGGTCGTGGGCGATGACCTCGGTGTCGCCGTCGGAGGTGAACGCGTGGCCCTGCGCGGCGAGCTCGTCGCGGACCTCGTCGGCGTTGACCAGGTTGCCGTTGTGGCTCAGGCCGAGCGCGCCGCTCCGGAACGAGACGGTGAACGGCTGGGCGCAGGACTTGTCGACGCTCCCCGCAGTGGGGTAGCGGACGTGGCCGATGCCCGCGCTCCCCCGCAGGCTCTCGATGTCCTCCGGGCCGAAGGCGTCGCCGACGAGTCCCATCTCGACGTGGTCGTGCTGCTGGAACCCGTCGTGGGTGACGATGCCCGCCGACTCCTGGCCCCGGTGCTGGAGCGCGTAGAGCGAGTAGTAGAGCGGCCGCGCGGCGTCGCGCTCCTCGAGCGAGACCCCGACGACGCCGCACTTCTCGGTGGGTCCGGAGAGTGCGGCGGGGGCGTGTGCATCGGCGTTCTCGGTCGGACTACTGGGGACCGTGTCCCGGCCGTCTGGCATGGTCGGAGCTACCGCGCCGGCGCAGTAAAAACCCTCGCTATCGTGCCGAAATATCCGCCGGGCGGCGCCGAAGTATTCACGTTCGCGGATATATCGTCGTGGCAGGTCCTGCCTCGGCCCTCCGGTCGGAGCGACCACGGCTACGCCGCAGCAGCATCGGAACCGCGCCGCAGAGACAGCGGAGCGGGCCCGGAAGTACGAGAACCGAGCCGTAAGCGCACCCTAACCGCGACTGCGGGACCGTCGGGACCGATACGTTAATCCGCACTCGGTCGCTGGACACAGATAGCATGCGGATACGCGAGTGGCAGGACATCGTCGAGGACGTGGTCGAGAAGGACGTCGACCCCGACGGCTGGCGCGCGGTCGGCGGCAAGCGCGCCGGCGGCGTCGGCGAGGACCTCTACCTCGGCCACCCGCGCGGGGGCGTCTACCTCCTCAAGACCTACGCCAAGAACCCCTACGAGGTCCGCGGGGTCGGCAGTCGGGTGGCGCGCAGTCTCGACGACGAGATCGGCTCGTTCCTCCCCGAGGAGGAGTCGGGCGGTCGGTTCGCGGTCCAGAGCCCGCCCGAGGACGAGGACGACGCCGAGGAGAAGGCCCGCCACCTCCAGGAGGTCGTCAAGGCCCACGCCGACGCGCCGACGACGCCCGACGACTTCTTCGACGACGTGATGGACGCGCTGGAAAGCCCGGCGTTCGGCCCGATGGACTTCGATCGGTACGGCCGCCCGGACCCCGCAGAGGAGCTCTCCGACCGGTTCGAGGAGGCAGAGGACCTGCTGAACGAGGAACTGGACGACCTCGTTGACGAGGACGACGTGGGTCGCGGCTTCCAGTGAGCGGCGGGCGGTGACTTTCGGGCGGTGAGTTCTCGGCGGTCGTTCAGTCCAGGTAGGTCGTCGTCCCCTGACGGCGGTAGTCGAGCCACGTCACGCCGTCCAGGTCCTGCATCGCCTCGACGGCCGCGGGCGTCGCCCGGACGTCGACCCGGAGCCAGCCGGTCCGCTCGACCGTCACGCCCTGGATATCGCGAAGTCGGGCGGCGACCTCGGCGGTCCGGTTGTCGGCCCGGCGCTCGTACTCGTCCTGTAGCGCCTGCTTGTACTCGGTGTCGGTCAGATTCTCCCGATCGACGGCCTGCTTGACGGCGGTGCGATTGATGTCGGCGACCGAGACCGCAACCGGGATCTCCTCGCCCTGGTCGGCCGACTGCAACTGGTCGAAGAGTTCGCGGCTAACGTTGCCGTACTTTCGCTCGTAGGCTCGTTCGGCCCGCGCTTCGACCGCCTCGCGGTCGACCACGGTGCCGTTCTCGGCGACGAACACCCCGAGCGTCCGGCCCGACTCGCGGTCCCGGACCTTCGCCGAGTAGTAGCACTCGCCGAGCAGCGGGTAGTCCACGAAGGCGTCGTTGACGACGGAGACGTTCGCGGCGTCGGACCCGGTCTCGCCGGCGACGCGGTCGGTCGCAATCGCCCGATACCGGTCGGTACTGTCGGGACAGTCGACGGTTGCAGTCGCGGGCGATCCGCCGCTGTCTGTGGTGGGTCCGGCGAGGGTCGTCGCAGTCTCGGAGGTCGAGTGGCTCGTCGGGCCGCCGGAGGCTCCGAGGCACCCCGCCGAGACGACGAGGACGACCAAGAGGCCGGCGAGCGCGGCGTTCGGGCGGGTCACGATTCGAGTGAGGGAGTTCGGCGATAAATGCTTTCAGGAGAATGAGACGCGCGTTTCATCCTTCGTAGCGCATTCCGTGTCTCGACTTTCGAAGTGCGTTCCGTGTCTCGATTCTGCGGCCGCCCGGTCACGGACGAGTAGGCTTAAGCGAATCCGCCGACACCGATTTCCCATGAACCCGACCGAAACCGTCGAGGAGTACTACGACGCGCTCCGGCGGGGCGACCCGCTCGCGCCGTTCTTCGCGGAGCGCGGGGACGTCGTGAAGTTCGGCGTTCGCGAACGCCTCGCGGGCGGCGAGACCGTCGCCGAGGGGCTCCGCGAGCAGACGCGGGCCACCGAGGACTGGCGCGTCGAGAGCCGGGACCTGCGGGTCACCGCCCGCGAGTCGGTCGCGTGGTTCACCGACGACGTCGGGCTGGCGTGGACCGACGCGGGCGGCGACCGACTGTCGTTCGACACGCGCTGGAGCGGCGTCCTGGAGCGTTCGGCGAGCGGTGACGTGGAAGGCCCGGAGAGCAGCGACTGGCGCTTCGTCCAGATGCACGTCAGTGCGCCCCGCGACTGGTGACGATGGTCGGGCCACCGTCTCGCGAGGAGAAGCGCGACGCGATGAACCGGCTCAAGGCCGGCATCGTCCTGCTGGTCGGGGCGTCGGCCGGTCTCATCACGCTGTCCGGCGGCGGGTCGCTGCTCCAGATCGGACTGGCGGTGGTGGCGGGGCTCGTGGTCGGGGCGGTCCTGCTCGCCTACCTGGTCCGCATCGCGTGAGGCTGCGCGCAGAACCACGAGAAGGGTCGTTTCCAGACGGGACGACCGATTTCGAGTCGACTGATTGCTGGCCGACCGATTTCAGGGACTCACGCGCGCCAGCCACCGCTGGGGGTCGTCGAGTTCGGCGTCTGTCGGCAGGTTCTCCGGGCGGTCCCACACCGCACTCGCGCCCTCGATGCCGCGGTCGACGGCCACCGCGTCGAAGAACGCCTTGCCGCGCTCGTACTGCCGGCGCTTCAGCCCGAGCCCCAGCAGGCGGCGGACGAGTCGGGACAGGGGGTCGCCGCCGCGACGGCGGGCCTCCATCTTCTCGCGGAGGTCGGCGTACTCGTCGTCGAACGCGCCGTCCATCAGGAGTTCGGCGTACCCCTCGACCGCGGTCATCGCGGCGTCGAGTTCGCGGAACGCCTCGCGGTCGAGTCGGCCGTTCGCCAGCGCGTCGATGCCCGACTCCATCCGCTCTTCGAGGTGGTCCGAGAGCCACGGGGCCGCGCCGAACTCCGCGGCGTGGGTGACCTCGTGGAACGCGATCCAGCGCCGGAAGCGGTCGTAGTCCACGTCGAGTTCGCCGGCGATGCGGTCGATGTTCGGCCGGACGAAGTAAAGGGCGTGCTCGTCGGCCTCGGCGAGCAGGAGCGGATCGTACTGCCCGAGGACGTTCTTGGCGAGCACCGAGAGCATCACCGACATCGTCCCGGTGTTGATGGTCCGGGCGACGCCCGGCATGACCGCGGGCCCGTGCTCCTCGACGGGCTTCATCACCCGCCGGAAGGTGTCGATGTTGGCGTCGATCCAGTGGTGGCGGTTCTGCACCTCGACGGTTCCGGGGACGTCGAAGTCGGCCCCCGACACCTCGCGGACTCGGCTCCGGGCGTCGCGGACGTCGGCCGCGTACCCCTCGCGCTCGGCCGCGGAGAGGTCGAGCGACCCGGGCGGCGTGGCGGCCTTCGCCGCCTCGCCGACCGCGTCCCAGTCGATGGGTCCGTCGCCCGAGGCGTCGGCGATGGCCCGGACGCTGCGATAGAGAGTCACGGTTTCAGTTGGAGGCGAGTCGTCAAAATCTTTCTGCCGGCGCTCGGCGGGGCTGACCGCCGTTCCGGGGTCGTGGCCGCCGAGTAGAGTTTCGACAGTGTGGTCGAGTTATAGACGCGCTCGAATGGCGGAAACGCGGAGACGCGGAGCGGAAACGCGGAGACGGGGGCACGCCGCCGAAATCGGACCGAGGTGGCCCACACCACCGTCGCGTTTGTAAGCGGGGCGGTGAAGGGACGGTGGGTCGACGGTGTCGTCGGGCCCTGACACCACGGTCGCGGATGTATTCGGAAACCGTCCTCCGAGAGAGTATTTGAGATTGGAGGATTGTGTTTTAGTCCATCTAAACAGTATTTACGCCACATCTACATACGCGAGGGTGGTGTGTGTTCTACGTCTAGATACGTTCGTCGTTACAGACGCGACGGTGGTGTGTCAGTGTTCCACGTACATCGCTCTCGTCGGCTGATCGCCGCAGTCAAGGCCTCGTAGTTGCCTGCAGTGTCGTCGAAACTCGCTGACGCTCTCCGGAGGAACTCAGCAGTCACGTCGAGTCCCGGACCCACCCCTCCCGTCCCCCGGCTTACATCCGCGATGGGGGTGTCTGGGGTAATCGCCGACGATTCTCCGAACGAAAGTAGCGTTGCCCGTACCGACCGAGACGTCCGCGAACTCCGTACGAGAAGTCCAGAGACGCGAGATCCCGACCAGCCTACAGGCGGAACATCACGACCAGCCCGGAGACGAGACATCCTGGCCAGTCTGCGGGCAGAACATCCGCGAGGGTACTCGAAACTGCCGGTTCGTTCGAACAGGTTCCAAACCCGGTTCTCCCGACGCTGGCCGGCGAGATACATCCGCGACGATACCCCCTCCATTTATGTGTTGAAGTGCGAACCCACTGCCAGCAGATGGCCACCGACGACGACGTAGACCGAGACCCGCTCTTCCGGTACGACGAACCGATATTCGCCGACGAGGATCTGCTCCGCATCTCCCACCTCCCCGGCCCGAACCGCATCGTCGGCCGCGACGAGCACATGCAGAAGGTCGCCGAGGCGCTCAACCCCGCCATCTTCGGCCAGGAGCCGACCCACCTCTTCATCTTCGGGAAGACCGGGACCGGCAAGTCGCTCATCTCCCGGAGCGTCTCGAAGCGCGTCGAGAACGAGGCCCGCCACGAGGACGTCGACGTCGAGACCGCGTTCATCGACTGCGGCGAGCAGACGACCGAGGCGTCGGTCATCAAGACGCTCGGCCGGGAGCTCAACGACCGGAGCGAGACCGGCATCTCTGTGCCCCAGCGCGGGCTCGGTACCGGCGACTACTACGACCGGCTCTGGCAGATCATCGACGCCTGCAGCGACGTGGCGATAATCATCCTCGACGAGATCGACATGCTGGAGGACGACGAGGTGCTCCGGAAGCTCTCGCGGGCGGGGGAGAACCGCCGCATCACCGACTCGACCATCGGCATCATCGGCATCTCGAACAAGATAGACTTCCCCGACGAGCTCAACGAGCGGGTCAAGTCGAGCTTCGCCCACGACGAACTGGTCTTCCCGCCGTACGACGCCCACCAGCTCGTCGACATCCTCCAGAACCGGGCCGACGCGTTCCGCGACGGGGTGCTCTCGGACGACGCCGTCCCGCTCACCGCCGCGCTGGCCGCCCAGGAGCACGGCGACGCCCGCAAGGCCATCGACATCCTCCGGAACGCGGGTCGCATCGCCACCAAGGAGGAGGACGAGACGGTGACCGAGGAGCACGTCTACGCCGCCAAGGAGAAGACCGAGGCCGACCGGTTCGCCGAACTCATCGAGGGTGCGCCGACCCAGGCGAAGGCGATACTGCTGGCGCTGACCGTCCTGACCGAGAACAAGCCCCGCGACCAGTTCCCGACCCAGCAGATCTACCGGCAGTACCAGTCCATCGCGCGAAGGCTCGACATGGACTCGCTGTCCGAGCGTCGGGTCCAGGAGATTCTCCAGGAGCAGGACTTCCTCAACGTCATCAACTCCGAGACCAAGGGCCGGGGCCGGGGCCGCGGCGTCCACACCAAGCACCGACTGCTCGAGGACCCCGACATCGTGAAGAAGGTGCTCAACCGCGACTCCCGGATCGCCGACCTCGGCATCTGAGTCGGCCGCCGTTCTCCGGTTGCTTCGCCGTCTTCGTATTCCCCTCGAAATCCCAGTATCGAATCCCTCATTATCGTGAGTATAATGGACATATTACCGTAGCTAAGGTATCTAAGTCATACCGAGGTAGAATTTATATATCCGGACGAAGCGATTCGAACCATGTCAGCCACGACGACCTGGACCGACCCGAACGACTGCCCGTTCTGCGGGAGCGAACTGCAGAACCCCGGTGCCGGGTTCATCGACCACATCGAGGACAATCCGAACTGCGAGGCCGGCTTCGAGACGTGGCGGAGCAACATCACCGACGACATCTGCGGCGGCTGGTCCGGATAACCCGGAACGACTTTTTTCGGACACTCAGGGAGTATCGACGGCAAGTCTAGCTAGGACAAATACACCAGCTTCTCCTGCCAGACGATCCTTTTCTTCCTCGATACGGCTTCTTCGCCACCTGTTGAGATTTCACGCAGAATGCCCGGATATAATAGGTGACCTTATACTAATAATGTCGAATTAGAGGATCTTATAGGAAGGCTTATCCGCACGTCTCGGTTACGGACTCCCACGATGAGATGCCCTCAGTGCAGCGGTAAACTGGTAGACGCCCACGGGTACGAGTCGTGCCAGCAGTGCGGCCACATCCCGCCGCACGGCGCCGACTGACGACCCGGCGACCCAGTCGTACAGCCATCCGAACAGCAGCTCGCGGCCGTTTTTTCGTCGGAGTCGTTCCACGCGAGCACCCCGCTACGGGAGCGACTCCGTCGGCACCGGCCCCGCCCGCGACCGGCGGGATTTTTCTACCGTCGGGCGCTACGGGTCTCCCGTGAACGTCCGGGGAGAAGTCGCGGAAGTCGGCGAGGTTCGGACCGTCAGCACGCAGTACGGCGAGCGCGACCTCGCGGAGGTGACGGTCCGCGAGGACGCCGGCCACGAGACGGTGACGCTGTGGGGCAAGTGGACCGAGAGCGCCGACCTCCTCGAACCGGGGATGGAGCTACTAGTGACCGACGTCGCCGAGGACGAGTACCGCGGCGAGACGACGTACTCCACCGACGGGGACTCGTACGTCGTCGTCGAGCCGTCGTTCCTGGTGGACGTGACCGACGTCCGGTCGTGGGTCCAGTGTCCGCGGATGTACTACCTGAACAAGCTCTCGGGCATCCCCCTGAAGTACCCCGTCACCAAGGGGACCATCGTCCACGAGGTGTTCGGCGACCTGCTCCGGGGCCGCGACCTGGAGGAGTCCATCGACGAGCGCGTCGAGGAGGCCGGCCTGGAACTCGGCCTGCTCGGGCGGGAACGCGACGAGGTCGCCGAGGAGGTCCGGCAGAACGCCGCCGCCATCGAGGGGTGGCTCGCGCAGGGCGCGCTCACGGACGAAGACAATTGGCGGAGCGAGCAGACGCTCATCAGCGAGCGGTTCGGCATCAAGGGCCGGGCCGACGCGCTCCGGCGGGGGATGCCGGTCGAACTCAAGACCGGCAAGAACCTCAAGCGCGACCCCCGGTTCCAGGACAAGATCCAGGCGGCGTGCTACGCCCTCCTGCTCCAGGAGAAGGGCGTGCCCGCCGACACCGGAACCCTCCTGTACACCAAGAACAGCGCGCTCGACCGCAGCGAGGAGACCGGCGACCTCTCGCCGGCAAAGGAGTTCTCGCTCGGCGACGGCCTGCTGAAGTTCGTCGTCCGGACCAGAAACGAGATCGCGGCGATGGAGTACGACTACGGCGTCCCCACCGGCTACGAGGCCGACGCCAAGTGCGAGTACTGCTTCGAGCAGGACACCTGCATGGTGGTCTCGGGCCGGCTCGACCAAGAGTCGAAGGCAGGCCAGATCGGTACCGCGATTCCCGAGGAGGAGCGCGAGTACTTCGACCGCATCTACCGCCTGGTCGAGGAGGAGCGCCGGGCGACCCACGCCGAGTACGCCAAGCTCTGGGAGCAGACCGCCGAAGAGCGGGCCGACGACGACCGGGCGCTAATCGACCTCGACCCCGCGGGCCGGCGCCAGCTCGACGGCGGTCGGTGGGAAATGCGGGCCGAACGGACCGGCGGCGCCGTCTCCAAGATCCGGGAGGGCGACGTGGTGCTCGCCAGCGACGGCGACCCGGTGAACGGCCACACCGAACTCGGACGCGTCGAGCGACTCGACGAGGAAGTGATCGTGACCGCGGACGAGCCGGTCGAGCTCCGGCGGCTCGACGTCTACCCCTCGGAGCTGTCGGCCGACCGGATGCTGACCGCGCTCCACGACTTCCTGCTGAAGGGTGACCCCCGCCGGAAGGACGTGCTGTTCGGGCGCGCGGACCCCGAGTTTCGGAGCGATCACCGGAGCTACATCGACAACAACGAGGCCCAGAACGAGGCCGTGAACCTCGCGGTGAACGCCGAGGACCTCGCGCTGGTCCACGGCCCGCCGGGCACGGGCAAGACCTACACCATCGCCCGCACGATACGGGCTCTCGTCGAGCAGGGCGAGAGTGTTCTGCTCTCGGCGTTCACCAACCGCGCGGTCGACAACGCACTGGAAGCCTTGCGCGACCAGGGGTTCGAGGACATCGTCAGAGTGGGCACCGAGAGCGGCGTCCGCGAGGACATGCAGGACCTCCGGCTGGAGCAGGCCGGCGACCCCGGGGAGCGGGTGGCCGAACTCCGCGACGCGAGCGTCGTCGCCGCCACGACCGCGACCTGCGGGTCGCGCATCATGCGCGAGCAATCGTTCGACGCGGCGCTGGTCGACGAGGCCTCCCAGCTCACCGAGCCCGAGACGCTCGCGGCGGTCAACCGCGCCGACCGGTTCGTCCTGGTCGGCGACCACCAGCAGCTTCCGCCGGTCGTCAGGACCGAGAACGACCTCTCGACTTCGCTGTTCGAGCGCCTCATCGAGGAGTACCCCGCGGCGGGCGTGATGCTCGACCGCCAGTACCGGATGTCCCAGCGCATCCAGGCGTTCGCGTCCCGGGAGTTCTACGACGGCGAGCTCCGCCCGGCCGCCGGCGAGGTGGCAGCCCAGCGCCTCGCCGACCTGCCCGCGGTCGACGCGACCGCCCTGTCCGACGACCTGCGGGGCGGCGGCGTCTCGTTCGTCGACCCCGGCGGCAGCACCGACGGGAACACCAACCCCGTCGAGGCCGACCGCGTGGCCGAGGTGGTCGACGAGTTCCTCGCGGCGGGCGTCGACCCCGCGGAGATCGGGGTCATCGCACCGTTCCGTGCGCAAGTCGCCGAGATCGGCCGCCGGGTGCCCGAGGAGGTCGCGGTCGACACGGTCGACCGCTTCCAGGGGTCGAGCAAGGAGGTCATCGTGGTGTCGTTCGTCGCTACCGGCGACCTCGACAGCCCAATCTTCGAGGACTACCGCCGGGTGAACGTCGCGCTCACCCGGGCGAAGAAGTCGCTCGTCCTGGTCGGCGACGAGGCGGCGCTTCGGAGCGAGGACCTCTACGGCCGGATGGTCGACTGGGCCGAGTGAGCCGGCGCCTGCGGGGCGTTCGGCTCGATTCGTTCGCCGGGAATCGGACGCCCTCCGGCCCCGTTCTGTTCAGAAAACTCGTTCCGAAACTTTCCCCAGAGAGCCGCTTTCGGTACGTTTAAGGCTCCGACGGGTGGCGCTATTGTGTATGAGTGGACGACCGCTCGACGTACTGGAAGCCTCTCTCGACGAGGAGGTCACAGTGCGATTGAAAGGCGGCGAAGAGTTCGAGGGCGTGCTCACGGGGTACGACCAGCACATGAATCTGGTGCTGGAGGACACCCAGGAGGAAGACACAACCATTATACGCGGCGATAACCTCGTTTCGATTAGCCCATGACCGGAGCAGGAACCCCGAGCCAGGGGAAGAAGAACAAGACGACGCACGTCAAGTGCCGTCGCTGCGGCGAGAAGTCGTATCACACCAAGAAGAAGCAGTGCTCGAGCTGCGGCTTCGGCAAGTCGAGCAAGCGCCGGGACTACGAGTGGCAGAGCAAGTCCGGCGAGTAACCGCCGCGGACGCGACTCTCCCTTCTCTCTGACTTCAGGCCGAACCGCGGCGAGTCCGCCGATCCGACGAGCCACCGCCGACTGAATCCCGCATCTCAGAACCGCCGGTATCAGAATCCCGCGTCTCAGTACGTCGGCGACTCCTCGGGCACGTCGTCGCGCTCGTTGACCACGCGACCGAGGACGAACAGCGCGTCCGAGAGCCGGTTGAGGTACGTGACCGCGGTGTCGTTGATGTCCTCGTCGGCTTCGAGCGCCACGGCCCGGCGCTCGGCGCGCCGACACACCGTCCGGGCGTGGTGGAGTCGCGCGCCGGCGTCGCCGCCGCCGGGCAGGATGAACGACTGGAGGGGGTCGAGTTCGTCGTCGTACGAGTCCATCCACTCCTCGAGCTGCTCGACGTGCTCCTCGCGGACCTGCGGGTCGTCCTCGTCGGGGTCGGGGTTGGCGAAGTCGGCCTGCACGACGTGGAGGTGGTTCTGTATCTCCCGCAACCGGTCGTCGACGTCGTCGTGCCCCGTAGGTCGAATCCGGCCGACCAGCGCGTTCACCTCGTCGACGGTGCCGTAGGCCTCGATGCGGGGGCTGGCCTTCGAGACCCGCGACATGTCCCGGAGGTCCGTCTGGCCCTCGTCGCCGCGGCCGGTGTATATCTTCATGGCTTCGACTACCGACGCGCTCTACTTAGTTCCCCTCCCGAACCGCTTGGTTCAGGCCAGCGACTTCTCGACGTACTCGACGATCTTCTCGCTCTCGGCCATCGTGACGCCCCGCTCCTCGTCGATCAGGACGGGGACGCCGCGCTGGCCGCTGACGCGCTTGACCTCGTCGCGCTCGGAGTGTAGCGCTTCGACCCACTCGGTCTCGTACTCGACACCGTGCTCGTCGAGCGCGTCGTGGACGGTCTCGCAGTACGGACAGCCGTCGAGCGCGTACAGCGTGATGGACATGCGCGACGCTTGGACGTCGACACGCAAGTAGCTATTGCCGGCGGAGCCGCCGTCGCCGGGCGTTCCGGTCGACGAATCCGACCGTCAGAAATCTCCCCGACGAGCGATACGGCGAGGGACTGCGCCGCTCGCAGTTCTACCCTCACCACACTCTCCCACGCTCTGCGGCCGGAGAAGGCCGCACACGTAGACGACGGTCGATCGTTTCCAGTTCGACTGGACTGCAGAATTAATATATCGTAATGGGATTTATCTTATATCGAGTGGCTCGTCTCACCCAGCAGTCCAGACGCCTCGCAGGGCCGACGCGGGTTCCCTCGCTGCCGGGTGGGACTACGACAACTCGGCCGAGCGGCGCCCCGAAACCAGTATCCTCAAATGCGACGCGGTTCGACGTTCGAACATGGCCCAGGAACTCGACCACGACTGTCCGCAGTGTGGCACCGAGCGGACGTTCTACCGCACCGCGAGCACGACCCTCCACCTCGGCGAGAAGACCAAGTGGGGCTGTCCGGAGTGTGACTTCCGGTTCGTCCGCATCGACGGCGACATCGACTCGGCGGAAGCCTGATTGCGCTCTCTCCTTCGCCGCGACGCCGCACATCGGACAGTCCCGGAACTGTCGAGTGTTCGCCGGTCCGTGCCGCGCCCGCCGACCGGTTCGCAGACGAGACGATCTCCGTTCGGACACGTATTCTGGCACGGAAGTCGACGTGAGACTCGTTTTTCGTGATTTTTCGCGTGCGCGTGGGCAGAACGGGGTACCCTCACTACGTGTCCCCTCCTGATTTCTCGACTCAACTCGCGGGCGCGATAGCAGGAGCTGGTAACTCTGCGTTCGCCTCTAAGCGACTCGGCGGAGTAATCCGGAGAACCGGGGAAAAGAGGATGCCGCAACGGGTCTAAGAGCCGGGGCGAGATTGACTCAGCATTCGCCCGCCGGACCCGACAGCCGCCGGTCGCAATGTTTCGGCCCGCCATCCGAGTCGTGCCATCGCACCGATTGTCGATGGAGTTCACGGAAGACGAGTCGTCGGGGACTCGCAGCGATCGCCGTCCCGGACGGACGTGTCTCCCACTTGAATCCGATCTGAGGGGCCGCTACAGCCGCTCTCGGGGAAGCGAGTCCCGACACGACCTATACTGATAAATCAGGTATTGATATACAAAATCTGTTCCTCGTCACTTCAGTTACCGATGTTCCGATGACGACGGTTCGATGGAACGCTCGTGGTCGAGGACGTACCTGAACGCCGGACTGCAGACCATATCTGGAGGAACGGTGCAGTTGCAGCCGACCAGTACTGGTCTGCGGACGAACCTACCGCGAGGCGTGTGCCGGTCTGGACGGAACGCCGAGCAGGGCGACGGTCTGACGTTCGTGCGATCGAGCCCGCGTGTAGAAAGGGTTATCAGTCGACCGGGACCGTAAACGAAACATGAGCGAAATCACCGTCGTCCTCCCGGACGGGTCCGAACTCGAACTGGAGGACGAAGCCACGGTCGAAGACGCGGCGTACGAGATCGGTCCCGGACTCGGCCGGGACACGGTCGCGGGGGTGGTGGACGGCGACCTCGTCGACAAGGCAAGCGAACTCCACGACGGGGCGAAGCTGGAAATCGTCACGCCCTCCAGCGACGAGTACCTCGACGTGCTTCGCCACTCGGCGGCCCACGTCTTCGCCCAGGCGCTCCAGCGGCTCTACCCCGACGCCCGGCTGACCATCGGGCCGTGGACGGACGACGGGTTCTACTACGACGTCTACGGCGTCGAACTCGACGAGGAGGACCTCGAGGCCATCGAGGAAGAGGCCTACGACATCATCGAGGAGGACCTCGCCATCGAGCGGTTCGAGCGCTCCCGGGAGGAGGCGTTCGAGGTCTACGAGGACAACCGGTTCAAGCGCGAGATTCTCGACGAGGAGGCCGCCGACGCGGAGTCGGTCTCGTTCTACGAGCAGGGCGAGTTCGAGGACCTCTGCCGCGGCCCGCACGTCGAGTCGACCGGCGAGATCGGCGGCTTCGCGCTGCTCTCGATCTCCGGGGCCTACTGGCGCGGCGAGGAGGACAACGAGATGCTGACCCGGGTGTACGGCACGGCGTTCGAGAGCGAGGAGGAACTCGAGGAGTTCCTCGAACGGCGCGAGGAGGCCGAGGAGCGCGACCACCGGAAGATCGGCCGGGAGATGGACCTGTTCTCCATCCCCGACCACTCGCCGGGCTGCGCCCACTACCACCCCAACGGGATGACCATCCGGCGGGAGCTCGAGGACTACATCCGGACCAAGAACGACGAACTCGGCTACGACGAGGTCTGGACGCCCGAGCTCAACAAGGCCGAGCTCTGGAAACCGACGGGCCACTACGACACGTTCAGGGAGGCCGGCGAGATGTTCGCGTGGGAGCAGGACGACACCGAGTACGGCCTGAAGCCGATGAACTGCGCGAACCACGCCTCCATCTACGACGACCACAGCTACTCCTACCGCGACCTGCCGGTCCGGTTCTCGGAGTTCGGGACGGTGTACCGCAACGAGCAGTCGGGCGAACTCTCGGGCCTGCTGCGGGTCCGCGGCCTGACCCAGGACGACGGTCACGCGTTCATCCGCGAGGACCAGATCCGAGAGGAGATCACCCAGACGCTGAGCATCATCGAGGACATCTACGGCCACTTCGACCTCGAGGTCAAGTACAAGCTCGAGACCGAGGGCGACAACGCCGTCGGTAGCGACGAAATCTGGGAGACGGCGACCGGGGCGCTGAAAGACGCGCTCGAATCCCAGGGGCTCGAGTACGACGTCGAGGAAGGCGAGGCGGCCTTCTACGGCCCGAAGATCGGCCTCGACGCCGTCGACGCCATCGGGCGGGAGTGGACCATCGGCACGGTCCAGCTCGACTTCAACATCCCCGAGCGCCTCGACCTGACCTACACGGGCGAGGACAACGAGCCCCACCGCCCGGTGATGGTCCATCGCGCGCTGCTGGGGTCGTTCGAGCGGTTCATGGGCGTGATGATCGAGCACTTCAAGGGGAAGTTCCCGACGTGGCTCGCGCCCGAGCAGGTCCGCATCCTCCCGGTGAGCGACGACAACATCGGCTACGCCAAGCAGCTCCAGAACCGCTACCTCGGCGACTTCCGGGTCGAGATCGAGGACCGGTCGTGGACGGTCGGCAAGAAGATCCAGCAGGCCCACGACGACAACGTCCCCTACATGCTCATCGTCGGCGACGACGAGGAGGCGGACGGTACGGTCTCGGTCCGCGACCGCCAGGAGCGCGACCGCAACGACGTCGACGTCGAGGCGTTCCGCGACCACCTCCGAGAGGAGGTCGAGAGCAAGGCGACCGACGTGACGTTCCTCGAATAGCAGAAATCCGGTTTTGCTAAATTTCGTCCGAAATTGATTCCGTAGGGCTGCTAAGTTCGTGGTGCGTATCGGCCTCCTCTAAGGCTAATTTGAATCCAGTAACGTGATATCCTTCGACGGCGGTTAGTACGACATGCCAGAAGAATCTGCGAATCGTCTGGTGGCCTTTCTCGAAGAACGAGCGGGCGAATACCTGCGCGGTGCAATTCACTATTCTGCAGACGAATATGTCTCGCTCTACATGCGAGACGACGTCGAGGCACTGTATTCATCCGAGAAAATGGACGAGCTGGCTACGTATTATCGACAGGAGAACCGGAATCAAACTACCGAAGAGCCGTTTCACCTCGGAACGAACCATTGCACGGTGAATTTTTATGACGACGCGATTCTGTTCCACTTCACACAGGGGGAGAACCTGGGGACGGTGATTACCCTTGAACCGGATGCAGGCCGAGATATTGTCGGATTCATCACGGAATGTCTGAAACAGCTTCACTACAACTCTCCACAAGAGATAGCAAGGGCACCGACATGGTTGGAAGATTGACCCTCTAGCTCGATATACGCTCTGCAGTTAACGAATTGTAGAACTCACTCGGAAGAGTAGAACCGCGCTACCATCCACGTTGATCTCTGTCCCGCGGTTCAGGCCGGCTCCCACACAACCTCCGAGAGCGGGTGGAGCGGATTCCCGCCGACCACGTCGTACGTGGCGCTGGTAACGTCGACGCCCTCCGCCGCCCGGAGCGACGTCAGCAGGTCGTCGTTGTAGTCGCGCAGGTCGGCGTAGGCTCGGCGCATGTGGCCCAGTAGCGTCTCCTCGGGGTGGAGTTCATACACGTGTTCGAGGTGGACGCCGGCACGGGCGTCGTCGAGATAGTCGGTCAGGGTCTCGGCGACGATGTCGGCCACGCTCGGCAACGCAGTCAGCGACCCCTGGGTGAACAGGACCACGTCGTTGTCGTCTGTTTCCGCGAGCGCGTCTTCTAGCAGGTCCCACCTGTCGTCGCGGAAGTCGAACGCGCCGAACGAGATTCGCTCGCGGTCGCCCAGCAGTTCGCGACCGAGTTCGACGCCGTTCGCGGCGGGGTCGCCGCCGACGAACACGCAGTCGGGGTAGGCGTCGGCGAGCACGCCGAGTTCGTACCCCCAGCCGCAGCCGAGCGCGACCACGGTCTCGCCGCCCTCCAAGACCCCGGCGAACGAGGCGACGAGCGCCTCGTCCTGCAGTTCCTGCTTCTCGTCGACGTCCGCGAGGTAGAGCTGCTCCGCCCTCGAGATCGGGACCGGGCTCTCCTCGGCGTGGTGGTTGGCGACGCGCTGGACGTCCCGGAAGTTCATCTCCGGGTTCTCGCGTGCCAGCCCGAGCAGCTTGCCGTACACCTCGTCGTAGATGTCGACCCCGGTCCCGCCCAAGCCCGGCTGTTCCTCCCAGTCCTCGCGGCCGAGGAGTCGGGCGGGCCACGGCGAGTGGGCCGACAGGTCGTCGAGCGGGAGTTCGCGCACGACCCGTAGGCGGCCCGCGACGCGAAAAAGCGTTCCGGAAGGCCGGCGGTCGCGCGCCCGCAGTCCAGCCGCCGGGCGCATCGAGCGTCGGCGAAGGACCGCGACTTTCGACAGGTTTTATTCGGGGGGCTCCGTGGCCGGACCACAGGAAACGAATGGCTCCAGAGTTGTTAATCGTGGACGACAGCGACTTCCAGCGGACGATGGTCCGGCAGGCCGTCGAGAGCGAGTTCGACGTGGTCGCCGAGGCCGCCGACGGCGCCGAGGCGGTCGAGCAGTTCGAGCGCCACCGGCCCGACGCGGTGACGATGGACATCATGATGCCCGAGATGGACGGGGTCGAGGCGACCTCCCGGATCAAGGCCGACGACAGCCCGCCGGCGGTCGTGATGGTGACCAGCGTCGACCAGCAGAGCAAGATGAAGCAGGCCGTCAAGGCCGGCGCGGACGGCTACGTGACCAAGCCGTTCGAGCCCGAGGACGTCACCGCGGAGTTGTTGTCGGTCCTCTGAGGTCGGCGAGGCGGTCCGGGAAGTCGCGTCCCGGAGGTCCACGGAACGTCCCCGACTCGCGAGCTACTCCTCGGTGTCGAGCGATTGCCACGACAGCCGGAGGTCCCGCGCCGCGCTGGTCTGGTCGATGCGCCGGGCCGTGGTCCGGTTCGGCGCGCTCGCCAGCGACTCCTCGTCCTCGGCGGCGACCGCGTCGAACGCGTCCGCGAGCTGGTCTAGCGTGTCCTTGCCCTCGATCTCAGTGGGTTCGGTCATCAGCGCCTCCGGGACGATCTCGGGCCACTTCGTCGTCGGCGGGTGGACGCCGTAGTCGAGCATGCGCTTGGCGACGTCGGCCGCGTCCTGGTCGCCCGCGCTCGCGACGAACTCGTGGTGGAAGGGCTCGAACGGGACCTCGTAGTCGATCTGGCTGGCGAGGTAGTTGGCGTTGAGCACCGCCTTCGCCGAGGCGTCGGCCAGCCCCTCGTCGCCGAGCCGGGCGATGTAGGCGTACGCCTTCACGAGGACGAGCCAGTTGCCCTCGAAACCGTGGACCTTGCCGACCGTGTTCTCGGGGTCGAAGCGCTCGTACACGCCGCCGGTGCCCCGTCCTTCGCCCTCGCGTCGGCCGACCTCCCGGACCCGGGGCGCGGGCAGGAACTCCGCGAGGTCCGAGACGACGCCGACCGGGCCGGCGCCCGGCCCGCCGCCGCCGTGGGGTGTGGCGAACGTCTTGTGGACGTTGTAGTGCATGATGTCGAAGCCCATGTCGCCCGGCCGGGCCCGGCCGAGCAGCGCGTTGAGGTTCGCGCCGTCGTAGTAGAGCAGCCCGCCCGCGTCGTGGACGACGTCGGCGATCTCCTCGATGTCGCGCTCGAAGAGCCCGAGCGTGTTGGGGTTCGTGAGCATGAACAGCGCGGTCCGGTCGCTCGCAGCGGCCTCCAGGGCGTCGAGGTCGACCCGGCCGTCGTCGCCCGACGGAAGTTCCACGACCTCGTAGCCGGCCAGCGCCGCGCTGGCGAAGTTGGTGCCGTGGGCGCTGTCGGGGACGATGATCTCGTCGCGCCGGTCGCCCTCGCCGTTGGCCTCGTGGTAGGCCTTCGCGACGAGGATGCCCGTGAACTCCCCGGCCGCGCCCGCCGGGGGCTGGAGGCTCACGGCGTCCATCCCGCCGATGCGCGCGAGGTAGTCCTGGAGGCCGTGCATGAGCGCGAGGGTGCCCTGGACGCTCCGGCCCGACCGGTCGGGGTGGACCGCCGCGCTCGGGAGCGCGGCCACGTCCTCGGTGAACTTGGGGTTGTACTTCATCGTGCAGCTCCCGAGCGGGTACGGCCCGGAGTCGACCCCGTAGTTCATCTGGGAGAGTCGGGTGTAGTGGCGCGCGAGCTCGGGCTCCGAGAGGTCCGGGAGCTCGACGCTGTCCCGGGTCAGGTCGTCGGGCAGCGGGGAGTCGACGTCGACCTCCTTGGTGTTCTTCTCCGAGAGCAGGGGTTCGTACTGGCCCTGAGCGTCCTCGCCCTCACCCGTCTCGCCGCCGTCGGCGTCGTGAGTCCAGCGGGCCTGGTCGTATCTCATCTCAGGCCACCTCCTCGAAGGCCGCGACCAGGTCGTCGACGGCGTGCTCGTTGGCGTCGGTGACGCAGACCTGGACCAGGTGTTCGCCGACGGCGTGGACCGCGAACCCCTCGGCTTCGAGATCCGAAGCGACCGCTGCGGCGGGCTGGTCGGTGTGAGCGACGAACTCCCGGAAGTGGTGGCGGTCGTGGACCGGCGCCTGGACGCCGGTCACGTCGTCGAGCCTGTCGGCGAGGCCGGCGGCGAGGCGCACGCAGTCGTTGCCCAGGTCCACCAGCCCCTCGGGACCGAGGTAGGCGGCGTGGATGGCGGTCCGGAGCGCGACCCACGCCTGGTTGGTGCAGATGTTGCTCGTCGCGCGCTCCCGGCGGATGTGCTGCTCGCGCGTCTGGAGCGTCAGGGTGTAGGCCCGCCGGTCGGCGGCGTCCTCGCTCGCGCCGACGAGGCGGCCGGGCACCTGTCGGACGAAGTTCTCGCGGCAGGCGAAGAGTCCGAGGCCCATCCCGTAGGCGGTCGGCAGGCCGAGGGTCGCGGCGTCCCCGACCACGACGTCCGCGCCGACCGATTCGGGCTCCTGGAGAATCGACAGGGCGACCGGGTCCGACCCGAGGCAGAACAGCGCGTCGTGGTCGTCGGCGAGGTCGCCGATCTCGGCGAGGTGCTCCTCGACGGTCCCGAGCGTGGTCGGGTTCTCGGCGTACACCATCACCGCGTCGTCGTCGACGGCGTCGGCGAGCGCGTCGGGGTCGACGTTGCCGTCGTCGGTGCCGAACGCCTCGACCGTCAGGCCCGCGCCGTCGGTGTAGTTCTCCAGGACGTCCCGGCGCGCGTCGAGCAGGTAGTCGGGCACCAGCACCCGGTCGCCGTCGGTCGACCGGACGCGGGCGGCGAGCAGGGCGGCCTCGGCGAGCGCGCTCGCGTGGTCGTACATCGAGGCGTTCACGACCTCGAGGCCGGTCAGCTCGACCAGCATCGACTGGTACTCGAAGAGGGCCTGCAGGAACCCCTGGGTGATCTCGGGCTGGTACTGGGTGTAGGAGGTCAGAAACTCCGAGCGCTGCGAGAGGTGGTCGACCAGCGACGGGACGTAGTGGTCGTAGTGGCCCCGGCCGAGGAACTCGGTCAGGTCGTCGTTGCGCGAGAGCAGCCCCCGGACGCGGCGTTCGGCCTCGCGTTCGGTCCTGGCGTCGATGCCGAACTCCCCGTCGAACGCGACCGACTCCGGGATGTCGAACAGTTCCGCCGCGTCGTCGGCGCCAACTGCGTCGAGCATCGCCGCCGTCTCGTCGGCGGTGTGCGGTGCGTACGGGCTTCCCCGGACCCCTGGCTCGTGTCGTCCGCTCATGTGCGCTGAGGTAGGGAGTCGACGGCTTTAACGTAGGGGGTCTCGGCGCGGACGGGGTCGAGGAACGGGTATCCGACCGAGGGTTTTTTACGACTGGCCCCGACCGGAGTGGTACGTTCAGGGTTTCCCACTCATGTCTCTCTCCCCGCGATTCGAGTCGACACCGGGCGCGACGGGCGTCGACGTCGTCGACCCGGTCGAGACCCGACACTTCCCGCTGGACACCGACGCGCCGGTGGAACCGACCCCCGGCGACCCCGGGACGTTCGCCTTCCCGGTCGACGCGGCCTGCCGTATCTCGGTCGGTCGCCTCGGGCTCCCCTACATGCTCCCGGTGGACGTGCGGACGCCCGAGGGTGATCCGATCGCTTCGGTCGACAGTCCCACGACCCGCGAGCTGCCCGACGGCGACTACCTCGTGGAGCTTCACTCCCCCATAAAGGTGTACCTGCGCGCCGCGGGACCCCTCCGGGTCGCCGCGAGCCCCGACGGCGTCGCGTTCGAGTTCGACGGGACCGCCGCGGTCGACGTCGGCGCGCGGTCGTACCACAGCGCGCCGGCCGCGACCGTCACGGTGCCCGACGACCCCGCGGCGGCGATGGACGCCGTCTCGACGTTCTCCTCGGCGCTCAAGACCACCTCGCCCGAGCGGGCGTGGCCGACGCTGCGGGGCCACCCGCCGGCCGTCGAGCGGGGCGACGAACTGGCGATTCCCGACGGCCTCGACGCGCCCGAGACGGGCGTCCGGATCGTCGCGCCGCCGGAGTACGCCGCGGTGTACGCGGTCGCGCCCCTGGCGTACTACCTCAGTGCGGCCGTCGTCCCGGGCGAGACCGCCCGGCTGACCGCCGAGAGCGGCGTCGACCGGCCGCTCGGCGACGACCCGACCGAGCTCGCCGACGCGGTCGCGGCGCTGCTGAAGCGGGTGTTCTTCCTCGACTGCGCGACCAGGACCGAGGGGCTGTACCCCGACGAGCTCCACGAGCGCGACGTCCTGGCGGCCCGGACGGACCTCGACTTCGCCGACCTCTACGACGCCGACCCGGCCGACCGGCTCGCGGCGTACCTGTCGGTGCCCGACGACGCCGTCGCGGCCGCCGCCTCGCCGTGGCACCGGGTCACGTACGTCCGGCCCGACGCCGGCGCGGTCGAACTGCTGCCCGCGCTCGTCAACGACCTCTCGCTGATCCGACCGAAGGCGTCGGCCGACGACCCGGCGGACCGGACGGTCGACGACCGGCTCGACGGGGCGCTCGACTCGTTCCTCCGGCGCCCGCGAGCGAGCGCCGACCGGGCGAGCCCGGAATCAGCGAGTACGGGGCGGTCGAACGGCGAGCGCGCGAGCGCCGCGCAGTCGGACGCCGCGAGCGAGGAGTTCGTTCGGTCGGTCCGGAGTCCGACGGGGGACGCCGAGGACGCGACCGCAGACGGCGTGCCGGAGGTCGGCGAGTACGTCTCGCTGCCCGAGACAGACGCGCTCGAACGGGCGTGGGTGGGCGACGGGACCCCGATCAGGGGCACGAAGCTCGTCCCCGAGGCGTTCGCCCACGAGACGCCCGAGCCCTCCGACGGGACCGTCGACGTTACCGTGGTCTGCAACGACGAGGCGATGCGCGAGGAGTGGGACTCGGTGGGCGAGATATACGGCAGCCGGGAGGACCTGCCGGTCGACGTGACCGCGCGGGTCGGGGTCTCGACGGCCGACCTCCGGCGCCTGCTCGCCGAGGACTGCGACGTGTTCCACTTCGTCGGCCACATCGACGGTCGGGGGTTCCAGTGCCCGGACGGCGTCCTCGACGCGGCCGCGGTCGGCGAGACGAACGCGACCACCGCGCTGCTGAACGGCTGTCGGTCCCACGACCAGGGGGTCGAACTCGTGAAGGCCGGCGCGAGCGCCGCCGTGGTGAGCCTCTCGGACCTGTTCAACTCGGGCGCGGTCGAGGTCGGCGAGACGCTGGCCCGACTGCTCCACCACGGGTTCGGCGTCGGGGCGGCGATGAAGATCGTCCGGGAGTACACCTCCATCGGGAACCGGTACGTGGTCGTGGGCGACCCGGGCGTGACCGTGGCGTACTGCGAGAGCGGCCTCCCCATGATCCACCACGTCGTCGACGGGGGCGACGAACGGTTCGACGTGACCCCATACTCGTACCCGACGCGGGTTCGCAGCGTGGGGACGAACATCCGGTCCTACCTCCAGGGGTCGGACCGCTACCACGTCGGAGTGGGACCCTGCGGCGAGAAATCGGCGACCCCGCAGGCGCTCCAGATGTCGTTCGTGGGCGACTCACAGCCGCTGATCGTCGACGGCGAACTCGTCTGGAGCGACGAGTGGCTCGGTCACTGAGTCTACGGTCCGGACTTCGCGCACGCGCAGTCGGCGACCGCGCTCCCGCTCTCTGCGAGCAGCAGCGCGACCGTCCAGAGCGCGCCCATCAGTTTCGGGTTGTCGGCCAGCCGCGCCGTGAGGTCGGACGTTCGTGCCATTGCGTGACAGTATCCGGTTCCTGCTAATATCTGTCTTTCTTAAATTTACCTAGAACAACAATAACAGATAAACTACCGGTTCCGACGAGGGCGACTCGCCAGCGCCCAGCCCGCCGTCAGTGGTGTACTCCGAGATCGGAATACTTCCTTTTACGCCTCCCGGGTCATCATGCATCCAATCGTTCGAAGAGGAAAATTTATAACTCGACCGTGAAAATGTGAGTCACACACAGACGAATGTCGTCCCCAGAATCCGCGGGTTCCGTACGCGGGACCGGGCCGCCGGTCCCCGACGACGACCTCGCGAACTTTCTCGACGTCCTGAACGAGCTGAAATCCACCGGATGCAATCTGCTGGTCGTCGGCGACGCGCCCCGGGAGCTGTTCGCGCGGGCGAGCGCGCGAATGCTGGGCGACGACGACGCGACGCGGTACCGCGTCCTCGCGGCGACCGACGCGACCCCCGGGAGCATCGCCGACCGGCTCCCCGACCCGACCGAGTCGTCGCGCCCGGTCGGCGAGACGACCCACGTGCTCAACCACGTCGGCGCGGTCCGGTCGGTCACCGCCTCGGCCGACGAGACGCCCCGGGCGGAGCTCGCGGGCGTCAAGGAGACCCGGGTCGCGGACCCCCAGCTGGCCGGGCTCCAGTCCGCGCTGGTCGAGGCCATCGACGACTTCGCGACCCGCGCCGGCGATTCGCTCGAACCGGCGGCGCTCCGCGTGGGCGTCGACTCGCTGGCGCCGCTGGTCGACTTCCACGGCGAGGACGTGGTCCGGCGGTGCCTCCGCATCGTCGGCGGGCACGTCCGGAAGCGCGACGCCATGGCCCACTACGTGCTGCCGAAGCCGTACGACAGCGAGCTCGTCCGGGCGTTCGCTCCCGCCGCCGACGCCGTCGTCGAGGTCCGGCTGGCCGACGCCGCCGAGGACGGACGGGTCGGCGAACAGCGCTGGCACGTCCCGAACCGGGAGCTGTCGGTCGGCTGGACGCCGCTGTAGCCAAAAGGAGTCCACGGGCCGTCGCGGCCCCGTACTGCCCACCGCTACTCGATCTGCTCGCGATACTCCTCGGCGCTCAGCAGTTCGTCGAGCCCGTCGTCCTCGGCCAGTTCGACCTCCAGCATCCAGCCCTCGCCGAAGGGGTCGTCGTTGACGAGTTCGGGCTGGTCGGCCAGCGCGTCGTTGACCGCGGTGACGGTGGCGTTCACCGGCGAGTAGAGGTCCGAGACCGCCTTGATGGACTCGACGACGCCGAACTCCTCGTCCTGGGAGAGCTCCTCCCCCTCGTCGGGGAGTTCGACGAAGACGACGTCGCCCAGTTCGTCCTGGGCGAAGCCGGTGATACCGATTCTGGCGGTGCCGTCGGTCGTCTCGACCCACTCGTGTTCGCTACTGTACTTCCGGTCGTCGGGAACTTCGAAGCTCATGGTTACTCACTCAGGAATGGCGTGTTCGCTATCTTTGCCTTTTTCGACTGGCCGCGGACCACGACGCGGACCTTGGTCCCGGCGTCGGCGTACTCGGTGGGGACGTAGCCCAGCGCGATGGGCTCGTCCAGCGTCGGACTCATCGTGCCGCTGGTCACCTCGCCGATGACCTCGCCGTCGGGGTCGGTCACGTCGTAGCCGTGGCGCGGGACGCCGCGGTCGACGAGTTTGATGCCGACGAACTCCTCGTCGGCGCCCTCGGCGTCGACGCCCTCGAGCGCGTCCCGGCCGACGAACTCGGTGTCGAGCTTGACCGTCCAGCCGACGCCCGCCTCGTAGGGGTTCCGGGGGTTCTCGTCGGCGTCGAAGTCCTGGCCGGACAGCAGGAATCCCATCTCCATGCGGAGGGTGTCGCGCGCGCCGAGACCGCAGGGCTGGCAGTCGAACAGGTCCCAGACCGCCTCGGCCGACTCGACCGGGACGACCAGTTCGAAGCCGGCCTCGCCGGTGTAGCCGGTCCGGGCGGTCCAGCAGTCGACGCCCGCGAACGCCGCGTCCGTGCCCTCGAACTTCGAGAGGTCGGTCACGTCGTCGTCGGCCGCCTCGGCCACGAGGTCCGTCGCCTCGGGCCCCTGGACCGCGTACATCGCGTACTCCTCGGTGGCGTTCTCCACCTCGGCGTCGAGGCCCCACTCGTCGCGGTGGTCGGTCCACCGGTCGTACATCTGCTCGTCGTGACCCGCGTTGGGGACGAAGAGGAACTCGGCGTCCCGGCCCTCGGGGAGGCGGTAGACCACGGTGTCGTCGAGAATCGTGCCCTCCTCGTCGACGACCATCGAGTAGTGGGAGTCCCCGCGGCCGAGTTCGGTCACGTCGTTGGTGGTGAGCCGCTGGATCAGGTCGGCGGCGTCGGGCCCGCCGACCTCGATCTGGCCCATGTGGGACACGTCGAAGATGCCCGCCTCCTCGCGGACCGCGGCGTGCTCGACCTTGATGGAGTCGAACTCCACGGGCATGTCCCACCCGCCGAACTCGGTGAACGACGCTCCCTCGGCGGCGTGGGCCTCGCGCAGTGGCGGTTTCCGAAGGCTCATGTGAGGTGGGTTAGACGCCCGGCACGTAATGTCTTTGTCTTCCGGATAGCTGGCCGGTCGGTTCGACGCCTCACGCGGGTTCGACGACGATCTGGCCGTCCCGGAGCTTGTAGACCAGCCGGTCGCCCTCCTCGACCTCGACGCCCTCCTCGGCGAACTCCTCGCGGACCGCCTTGATGAGGCTGATTCGCCACCGCTGGGTCACGGTCGTCGTGCCGAGTATCTTCTCGTCGGAGTCGTCGGAGCTCATCTACGGTCGCCTTGGCCATCGGTGTTCATAGGGACTCTTAGCTATTTCGACTATATTGACACCCCACCCGATTGCCGAGCCGGCCTCGACAATCCGGACACTTTGGGAAGAGTTGCCCAATCAAGGGGTTGGATCGGCGGACCGCGGCCGACTCGACGGACCGGCGGGCGCGGCTTCAGTCGTCTGCCTTCTGGGCCTCCGGTCGAGTCTCCAGGCCGAACTCCGCGGCGCGCGAGCGCCAGAACTCCTCGTAGGCCTCCTCCTCTTGGCGGTCGGTGACCGTGCTCTCGCCGGACTGCACCCGGTCGAGCTTGAGGTCGATCTCCTCTATCAGCCGGCGGCCCACGTCGTCGCTGACGGTGCCGTTGCGCATCGCGTCCATTAGGGCGCTCTTCTCCTGCTTGAGCACCCGACGCTCGCCGACCAGCAGCTCCTCGCGCCGGAGCTCGGGGTTGTTCTCGAGCAGCTGGCCGATGGCCTCGCTCAGGTCCTGCTTCTCGCGCTCGTACTCCCCGCGGAAGTCCTCGTAGACCTCCTCCGAGAGGTCGCCCGCGGCGTGGAGCCGTTCGGCCGATTCGAGCGCGGCGTCGACCGCGCGAGCGCGCCCGACGAGCAGTTCGTACAGCTCCTCGGCCTCCGACCGGGTCACGATGTCGAGGCCGTTCATCAGCCGGCCCATCGTGAGCCCCTGGACCACGAGGCTGAACGCCGCGACGCCGAACACCATCGCGCGGAGCTCCTCCAGCAGCGGGAAGTTCGGCGGCAGCCCCAGCACCAGCGCGATGGGAATCGAGCCGTGGAGCCCGCCCCACACCATGACGTGCTGGTAGTCGACCGGCACCGGTCGGGCGACCGCCTGGTTGACGAGGTTGACGATGGGGTAGACCACCGCCGCGCGCGCGAGGACGACCAGCGGGATGGCCAGCAGGATGAGTCGCCCGTGGGTCACCACCTGGTGGATGGGCGTCTTCGCGCCGATGAGCAGGAAGATGAGCGTGTTGACGAGGAAGGCGGCGGTCTCCCACGTGTTGAACACCGAGATCTTGGTCTGGGCGCTCATCGCGCGCTCGGCGCCCCGGTTGCCGATGAGGAAGCCGGCCGTCACCGTGGCGATGACGCCGCTGAAGTAGTAGTCGCCGATGACCCCGCTCAGGGTGTGTTCGGCCAGCAGGAAGCTGCCGTACGCCAGAACGAGCGTCAGCACGATCTCGGTCATGTGCTCGTCGAGCCGGTACATGACCTGGTACACCGCGAGGCCGGCCACCAGTCCGACGAGCGCTCCGCCGACGCTGGCGACCAGGATGTCGGTCGAGGCGCTGACGATGGTGTCGGCGGTCACCAGTTCCGCGAGGTCGGTCCCGGCCCGAGTGGACTGGAGGACGAGCGCGTACAGCGTCGTGAAGATGACGACGCCCACGCCGTCGTTGACGAGGCTCTCGCCCTCGACCAGCACCGAGAGGCGCTCGGGCGCGCCGAGTTCCTCGAACAGCGCCAGCACCGACACCGGGTCGGTGGGCAGGATCATCGCCGCGAACAGCAGCGCGACCAGCAACGGGAAGCCGAAGGCGTAGTGGCCGACGACGCCGAGCAGGAGGATCGCCGCTATCAGTCCCACCACCGCGAGGACGAGGATGTGCGTGAGGTTCGTCCGGAAGTGTTCGAGGTCGGTGGTCGCCGCGCCCTCGAACAGAAGCGGCGGCAGGAAGACCAGCAGGATGAGGTCGTGGGACAGTTCGATGTCGATGGTGACGCCGAGGATCGAGACGGTGAGACCCGCGAGCAGGAGCGCGATAGTGTAGGGGAACCGGCCGATCTTGGCGACGAAGACGCCGACGCCAGCCGCGATGACGAACACCGACAGCAGGTCGATGAGCTCGGCGGCGATCCCAGTCTCTGCGACCATGTCCGAAGGTAAGCCGCTGAGTCATTAAACGTCCGTGGCTCGCTCGCGCGAGGGAGACGGTCAGCGGGCCGGAAAGAGAGGCGACGCCGGCTGGCGCGGGTGCGTTACTGGTACTCGGTGATGGTCAGGTCGTAGCTCCCCGACCCGCTGTAGGAGTCGACGTCGATCTGGAGCGCCGTCGACGTGTCGGGGCTGTCGACGGTGATGGACTCCCGGCTGTTCGTGCTGATCGACCGGTAGTCGTAGTCGCTCGGGGAGGCGTCGGTCGTCGTGCCCTCGTTGACGTAGAGGTCGAAGTCGGCGTCGCTCGGCCCGTCGAGTTCCACGACGATCTGGCTCGGCGAGCTGTACTCCCACGACCACGAGTAGTCGTCGTAGTCGTAGGAGCCCGACAGCGACCCGCTGACCGTCTCGGACGTCGACCCGCCGTCGCCGCCTCCGCCGCCACCGCCGCTACCGGGTTCGGTGGTGACCGCGTCGTAGGCGTTGACCTGGCCCGCGCCCTGCTCGTCCGAGGAGAGACCGATGTCCTCGGCGGTGTTCTTGAGGTGGCTGCGGAGCTCCGAGTTGGTGAGGTCCCACTTCGCGAGCGTCAGGCCGGCGACGCCCGACGTGACCGGCGTCGCCATCGAGGTGCCCGACAGCCGCTCGTAGGAGCCACGCTCCTCGGTCGTGGTCGAGAGCACGTCGACGCCGGGCGCGCAGAGCTCGACGCTGCTGCCGTACTGGGAGAACGACGCGAGCTGCTCGTCGCTGTCGACCGCCGAGACCGCCACGCACTCGCTATAGGCGGCGGGGTACGAGACGCTGCCTGAGCCGTCGTTCCCGGCGGCCGCGACGACGAGCGCGCCGTTGTCGGTCGCGTAGGAGACGGCGTTCTTCATCGTGGACGTGTAGCCGCCGCCACCGAGGCTCAGGTTGATGACGTCCGCGCCCCGGTCGGCCGCCCACTCGACGGCGTCGGCGATGTCGGCCGTCGACCCGCTGCCGCTCTCGTCGAGCGCCCGGCCGTTGATGAGCGTTGAGTTGCCCTGGCCCGCGACGCCGGCGCCGTTGTCGACGACCGCCGCGGCGCAGCCCGAGACGTGGGTGGCGTGGTACTCGTCGCTCGGCGCGTCCGGGGCCGGGTCCGAGTCGCCGTCAGCGAAGTCCCGGCCGGGGTCCGAGGCGTAGTTGGCCGCCAGGTCGGGGTGGTCGTACTGGGCGCCGGTGTCGACGACGGCGATGGTGACCTCCGAGTCGCCGAACGTGGCGTCCCACGCCCGGTCGGACTCGACCTGCTGGGGCGCGTACTGGTCGCCGAACCGGGGGTCGCTCGGAGTGGCGAGTGCGGTGTGGGTCGCGTTCGGCTCGGCGTACTTGATGCCGTCGCGCTTCGTGATGGCGTCGATGAAGTTCTGCTTGGCCTTCTCCGGAGCCCGGCTCGGGAACTCGACCGCGGCGTACCGGAGGTTGTCGTTGGTGTGGACGACCTCCGCGGTGCCCGGGAGGTGGCCGGCGACCGTCGCCTCCACGTCGCCGTGGCCGGCGGAGACGCCGACGAGAATCTCGTCCTTCTTCGGACCGGGCTCGCGGCCCGGCGTCGCTGCCGTAACGCCACTCGCCGCGGCGGCGGCGCCGACCGCACCTGTTGCCTTGAGGAAGTCGCGTCGACCGCATCGGTTGGGGGTTTTGTCCGACATGCTTCATCGTGATACGAAAAGCCATGGTTATTTATTCTTTTTTCATACTGAAATAAAATATTTATTTAATTTAGTTAGTGTATCAATTAATTAGAGAGGCCTTCGGGCCCACTGTCTCGCGACCGATTCGCGACGGACCGCCACCGCTATGGTCCGAGGTCGGCTATCGCCGGGTATGCAACCGCTGCGCTCGCTCCTCGACGGGGCGACGACCGTCGCGCTGTTCGTGGACGGGCCGAACGTGCTGCGAGACGAGTTCGACGTGGACCTCGACGACGTCCGGGCGGCGGCCGAAGAGATCGGCCAGCTCTCGGCGACGCGGCTCTACCTCGACGAACACGCCACGCCCGGGCTCATCCAGGCCGCCGAGGCCCGAGGCTACGAGGTGACGGTGACCAGCGGCGACGTGGACGTGAAGCTCGCGGTCGACGCGACCGAGTTCGCGCTCACCGAGGGGCTGGACGTGCTGGCGGTCGCCTCGCGGGACACCGACTTCAAGCCCGTGCTGGAGAAGGCCGCCCGGAACGGAGTCCGGACGGTCGCCATCGCGCCGGGCGAGCACGGCCGGTCGGACGCCCTGCGGAACGCGGCCCACGACGCGGTCGTGCTGGAGGAGTGAGCGCGGGGGCGGAGCAGTTCGCGGTCCCGAAGTGTGTCGATCGGGAGCTACTCGTCCGCGCCGCCGGCGTCGCCGAGCGTCGCGACGTCGACGCGGTGGTCGTCCCCGTCGAGCCGGAGGACCACCGAGTCCGCGATGGAGGCGGCGACCGCCTCGCGCCACGCCTCGACCGATGCGACGTGGCGCTCGCGGTGGCGCTCGACCGAGAACTCGACCTCGGAGTCCTCGCGGAGCGCGTCCTCGGTGTCGTCAGGCGTCGGATACTCGGGTACCGTCCCGCCGTCGACAAATCGTGCGGGCGGGACGTGGACCGCGCCCGTCTCGGGGTCGCGGTCGTCGCCCTCGCGTGTCGCCGGGCCCGGACCCGTGTCGTGGAGTCGAGCCCGCATCCGGCCCGAGAACGGCGGCGTCACCCGGAGGACGGGCCGGCGGTCGCTCCGGCGGCTGGCCTCGTACGCCGTCACCACGTCACCGGTCGTGACCGCGAGCGACCGGACGTCGCGGGGGTCGGTACTCATGTGGGGTCGTGCGGGCCGGAGGCACTTGGAGGTCGCGCCACATCGGAGCGCGACCGCGACGAAGCAACGTCGATTCACAGCCGTTTTTCCCCCGCAACTCCAACACTCGGCCATGAGCGAGGACCTCGGAACGCCGGTGCTCGACGACCACCTCCACCTCGACCCCGACCACGGCCGGGGCATGGAGGCGGTCAAGGACTTCGCGCGCAGCGGCGGCACCCACCTGCTCGTGGTCAACAAGCCCTCGTGGCTGCTCGGGGTCGAACCCGAGACCGGCGAGGAGTTCCGCCCCGTCTTCGAGACCACCCTCGACGCGGTCTCGCGGGCGGACGAGATACTCGACGGCCGGGCGTGGCCCGTGCTCGGGGTCCACCCCGGGCTGGTCTCGAAGCTGGTCGACGACCGGGGGTACGCGCCCGAGGCGGCCCGCGACCTGATGCAAGCGGGGCTGGACCTCGCGGCCGAGTACGTCGAGTCGGGCGAGGCGGTGGCGCTCAAGACCGGTCGACCCCACTACGACACGACCGACGCGGTGTGGGAGGCCTCGAACGCGGTGCTCCGCCACGGGCTGGCGCTGGGCGCCGACCGGGATTGTGCGGTCCAGCTCCACACCGAGGCCAGCGAGGACCTGACCGAGATCGCCGACTGGGCCGAGGACGCCGGCCTGGACCCCGAGAAGGTCGTCAAACACTACGCCGGCGGGAAGCTGGCCGGACCGACGCCGAGCGTGATGAGCGAGAAGGACAGGCTGGCACGCGCTGCCGAGCGGGGCGAGCCGTTCCTGATGGAGACCGACTTCGTGGACGACCCCGACCGGCCCGGCGCGGTGATGGGGCCCAAGACGGTGCCCCGGCGCGTCCGGTGGATGCAGGAGGAAGGGTACGACGAGGCGCTGGTAATCGCCCACGTGGAGGCGCCAAAGCGGGTCTACGGCCTCGACACGGAAGAAACGTTGGACCGGTAGCGCAGCCCAAGCAGAAAGGCATATGAAGCGGGCAACACTCGGAAAGCATATGAGCGCGCCTCCGGAGGAATTCTACTCCGACGAACGCTGGCAGAACTGGCTCGACCGCATCCGGGAGGAGGACATCGACCCGGAGGACGAGGACTCGGCCCGACTGCTCCTCAATCTCCAGGACGACGTCGCCATCGCCGTCGCCAAGATCGTCACCGCGTACGACGACGGCGAGGTCGAGGAGGAGGAGGCGCTCGAGGAGCTCGCCGACATCCGCGAGGTCGTCCTCGACGAGGTGGAGTTCGACAACGACGAGAAGGCGATGCTCATCGACGGCGTCCAGACCAGTCTGGTCTGCGTCTTCTACGCGGCCGAGCAGTACGTCGCCGACGGGCCCGCCGACGAGGGTGGCGTCGAGGAGTACGTCGTGGAGGCCGGCCGCGCCGAGGAGGGCGAGGACCTCGACTCGGCGCTCGGACTGGTCGCGGCGGCCGGGACGCGCATCATCGACGGCGAGGAGCTCGACATGACGGTCACCGAGGACATCGAGTACGGCCTGGTCACCGAGTGGGTCAACGGCCTCGACAGCCTCCAGAGCGCCATGAGCGACCCCGAGGTCGTCGAAGAGGAAGAGGAAGACGAGTAGCCGCCCCAGCGCTATTTTTATCTGTTCGCCCTGAAAGGAGGCGAGTAGTGCGACTGCGAACCGACGACCGGGGCGTGACCGTGCAGGTCGGGACGGTGCTGCTGTTCGCGGTGGTTGTCGTCCTGCTGTCGACCTACCAGGCCTCGGTCGTCCCCCAGCAGAACGAGCAGGTGGAGTTCGACCACAACCAGCGGGTCCAGGGCCAGCTCCAGGACCTCCGTGACGAGCTCCTCCGGACCGCCGTCACCGGCAGCGGCGGGTCGTCGTCGGTCGCGCTCGGGACCCGGTATCCGGTCCGGGCCGTCTTCGTCAACCCCGCGCCGCCCTCGGGGACGCTCGCGACGACGCCGGCCGCGAACGCGACGATTCGGAACGCCACCGCCGACGGCGAGACCGGCGACTACTGGACAGGTCACAGTCGGAACTTCTCGACGCTGGGGCTGACCTACGACCCGCTGTACCACGTCTACCAGAACCCCCCGACGACGGTGTTCCGGAACGGCGTGCTCTACAACCGGTATCCGGACGCCAATCGGACGCTGTCGGGTCAGCGACTCGTCCGCGGGAACCGGATCTCGCTCGTGGCGCTGAACGGCAGCCTCTCGGAGTCGGCCAGCGGGAGCGCGACGGTCGACTTCCGCGCGGTCAGCGCCGCGACCCGGACCGTGACGGTCCGCAACGAGACGGCCAACCTCTCGGTGGTCGTCCCGACCACGCTCGCCGAGGGGAAGGCGGTCGGCCTCTGGAGGCAACTGCTCGCAGACGAGTGGAGCGAATCGCCCGGCGACGACCGCCGCGTGCTCGCCGTGGAGGCCGGTCCCCGGCCCGACGTCGCGGACGTCCGAATCGTCCTCGAACCGGGAACTTACGAGCTCCAGCTCGCGAAGGTCGGCGTCGGCTCGGACGTGACGGGCGTCGACCCTCACTACGTGACCGACGTCCGGGGCGACAACGCGAGCGCGCTCGAAGGCGGCAAGCAGCAACTCGTCGTGGAGGTGCGCGACCGGTTCAACAACCCCGTGTCGGGCACGATCGTGAACGCGAGCGACGTCACCGACGGGACCGTGACTCCGCAACGGACCCGGACGAACGCTGCAGGTCGCGCAACGTTCGTCTACGATGCCTCCGGGGCGGCCGGGACCGAGGCGGTGACGTTCAACATCAGCGACGACCCCGAGCCGCGGGAGGAGGCGACCCTCCGCGTTCACGTCAGCTCGGCTGGCACGGGGAACGGCACCACCGGAGGAGACGGGGACGACGGTGCCTACTGGACCTGGTGGGAGAACGCCACCATCGACTCCCGGCCCGGGATGACGTGCCACGCCAACGACACGTGCAGGTACGACCTCGCGTACGGCGATACCGTGACGCTGACGGCGAACACGACGCCCACCGCCGACGGTGCGACGGTCCAGTTCGCGGTGAACGACACGGCGACAGCCCAGTTCGCCGCCGACCAGGGGACCACCGGGAGCGACGGCAGCGTCGAGGCCGACCTCCAGGCGCTCGATACCGAGAACGTCACCGTCTACGCCGCCAGCGGCGGGACCGGCGACAGGCTGGCGATCCAGATCTACGACTCCGGAGCAGAGCCGACCGGCACCATCGTGTACAACGACGACGGGACCGCGACGCGCGGCGACAGACAGGGCGGGCAGAAGTCCGGATTGACCTTCAGCGTCACGAACAACGAAGCCGAGTCGGTCACCCTGACCGACGTTCGCGTCGAACCCGAAGACGGGTCTATCGACGAACTCAGTGACTCGTCTGCGGACGAGGGCATGTACCAGAGCGAACTGCACGTCGACGCGCAGCGCGACGGAACCTCCGACATCGCCGGCGGGACTGCGCTTCCCAGAACGTTCGACATCGACAGCGACGGTCAGGAACCGCACGCAAACGAGTGGTACGGTGATGTTACCTGGACGCTCCAGCAGGAACCGATCATCGCCGGTGACGGCGGCACCGCGACGTTCTACCTCTACGAGTTCTTCAGCGACGGGAACCCCGTCTCGATGACGAGCGAACGCGTCACCATCACGCTGCGCTTCGAGAACCACGACCCGGTGACGTTCACCGTGCGCGGAAACGACGGTTGAGCCGAGCAGCGGTATTTCGACGACCGTCGAAAGCGGTATCGACAAAACCTTATAGCCGGTCGCCGGACTTGGGGACATGACAGCCGTCGGTATCGACGCAGTCGAAATCTGGACGGGGAAACTCAAGCTCGACCTCCCGGAGACGTTCGCGCCGGCGAAGGGCGAGGACCCCGAGAAGTACACAAAGGGGCTGGGACTGCACGCGAGCTCGTTCCCGGACGCCCACGAGGACATCGTGACGATGGGCGCCAACGCGGCCAAGCGCCTGATGGACCGCAAGGGGCTGACTCCCGACGACATCGGCCGCATCGACGTGGCGACCGAGTCGGCGTTCGACAACTCCAAGCCGGTGTCGACGTACATCGCGGGCTGCCTCGAGCAGGTGTACGACGGCGACTTCCACCACGCCAACAAGGGCGAGCGCAAGTTCGCCTGCATCGCCGGGACCCAGAGCCTCGACGACGCCTACAACTGGATCAAGGCCGGGCGCAACCGCGGCCGGGCGGCGCTCGTGGTGGCGACCGACACCGCCCTCTACGCTCGGGGCGACCCCGGCGAGGCCACCCAGGGCGCGGGCGCGGTGGCGATGCTCATCGACGAGGACCCCAACCTCGTGGAGCTCTCGACCCACCAGGGGTACGGCAGCGCCGACGAGACCGACTTCCTCAAGCCCAACCAGCAGTTCCCGAGCGTCGACGGGAAGCGCTCGATGCAGGTGTACCTCGCCCGGATGCGCGAGGCCCTGGAGGACTACGAGTCGGTCGCGGGTGCCTCCCATCCCGACGACTTCGCGTACATTCCGTTCCACACGCCGTTCCCCGGCATGGTCCGGCGGGCCGCGCTGCTGGCCTATCGCCACATGATCCGGGACACGCCCATCGAGGAGGAACTGGCCGAGGAGATCGGCTTCCAGCCCCGCGAGGAGGACTTCGACGACCGCGAGGCCTACGAGGAGGCCATCCGCGACCACATGGACGACCTCAAGGCGACCGAGGCGTACCGCGAGTGGTACGCCGACACGGTCGAGCCGACCCTCTCGATCTCCCGCGAGGTCGGCAACTGGTACACCGGCTCGGTCCACATCGCCCGCGCCGCAGCGCTCAAGGGCGCCGCCGAGGAGGGCCTCGACCTCGCCGGCCAGAAGCTGGGCGTCGGCTCGTACGGGTCGGGCGCGCAGGCCGAGGTCCACGCCGAGACGATCGCGGAGGGCTGGCGCGAGGAGATCGAGCAACTGAACATCGACGAGCAGAACGAGCGCCGCTACGACCTCTCGTACGAGGAGTACGAGGACGTCCACGACCGGCACAACCACGACAAGACAATCGAGATGGAGGACTTCACCGTCCCCGACGGCGAGTTCGTGTTCACCGGGCGCGGCCGGATGAACGAGCGCCTCTACGACTACGTGGAGTAGCGGGCCAGCACGCCTGTCTTCTCGGTTCCGCGTCGATTCTCGTTCTTCTCCGGCTCTTCGGTCGAATCTCGTTGGCAAGATGAGTACGCCTGAGTCTACGAGCAAATGGGGACGGGAGCTAGCTACTGCCGTCACCGATGAATTACCCCACCGCGACCGCGAGCCTCACACCTCCCCAGCCTCCTCGCTCGCTACGCTCACTCGTCCCTCGCGCGAACGAGCGCGGCACGGGGCCGCGCTCGCACGCGCCGGAGCACATGAGGCGACATCCTCTTCCCTTCAGTGCTGTCCGAAACTGCGGTCGAATCCGGCCGAGGCCTTTTAAACGAGCACCTCCGACTATCGGCCCATGAGCGATGTCGGCACGGAGGGCGCGAGCGAGCCGGCCGGCGGCGGAACCCCGGCGGAACTCGAATCGGACGAAACGGTCGATCCAGACCCGGACGAGACGAGAGTCGCCGAAGCCGAGACCCGCACGCTCGACCCCGACGTCGAGTCCGCCGAACCCAGCGACGCCTTCGAGGCGCTGGGCAACGAGGTCCGGATGGCGGTCCTGCGGGCGCTCGTCGACGGCGGCGACGGAGACGGCGAGGGCGGCGTCTCCGGTCGGGCCATGACCTTCTCGGAGCTGTTCGAGGCGAGCCCCGCCGACACCACCGCGGGGTTCGCCTACCACCTCCGGCAGCTGACCGGCCTCTTCCTGGAGAAGACCGGCGAGGAGGGCGACGAGTACGCGCTGACCTACGCCGGGTTGGAGGTCACCCGCGCCATCGTCGCCGGGACCTACACCGACCGAGTGTCGTTCGGCCCCGTCCCGACCGGCGACCCATGCCCGCTCTGCGAGAATGGGGACCTCGCGGCGGTCTGCGAAGCCAACTACGTCACGGTGGCCTGCGAGGACTGCGACCGCGCGGTGCTGACCCTACCGTTCCCGCCGGGCGCGCGCCGCGACCGCGACCCCGAGCGCCTGCTCGCGGCGTTCGACCGCCACCACCGCCACCGGCTCTCGGTGATGTCCGACGGGGTCTGCCCGGAGTGCGCCGCGACGATGGAGGCCGCGCTGTCGTCGCCGCCCGACTCGATGACCGAGCGACTGCCCGACAGCGAGGCCCGGCGGGCGCAGGTCCGCCTCGACTGCCGGCAGTGCGGCTGTCGCCTCCACGCGCCGGTGACCCTCGCGGTGCTCGAACATCCCGCCGTCGTCGCGTTCTTCCACGACCACGGACTCGACGTCCGCGACCGTCCCGTCTGGAACGTCGGCCCGGAGTGGGCCGAATCGGTGGTCTCCGACGATCCGTGGTGCGTACGGGTCAGCGCGGAACTCGACGACGAGGTGCTCGACCTGTTCGTCGCCGCCGACTGCTCGGTCGCCGCGACGCGGCGCCGCCCCGCCGACGGGGTTCGGCAGGCGTCGTAACCCCCGGTCGGCGATTCGTTTTTCTGCCTCCGAGCGCCGAGCGACGTCGCCACGGGTCGGAACGGAACGTCGCGGGAACCGCAGATAAACCAATTACCACGATATAAAATCAAGGCGCTCGAGGACCGCACGGTGCTATCTCCGTTCGTGAGCGTGTCCGCCTATAGCCTGTTGGACGTTCGACAGTGAAGAAGAACGAGGAGGGCCGACCGAAGCGACAGTCTCGGGCTACTCGTCGGTTCCGGGGACCGGGGACTCCTCATCGGACTCGAGGAACCCGTGGTACGGACAGACGTGCTCGTCTCGGATGATCTGCTCGTCGACGATGTCGAGACCGAGCCCGTCGAGTTCCTCGGCGATCCGGTTGAGGTCGTCGTGGCTCCGGCCGATGGCGTTCACGTACACGTTGCGCTTGCCGGTCATGATCTCGCGGACGGCCGTGACGCCGTGTACCTCGCGGGCCCGGTCCGCGAGTTCGTCCCGCTCGGTGACCGGTGCGGTACAGATGATCTTGGTGTAGAGGGGGTAGCCCGCCAGGTCGTAATCGATGTCGATGTGGTAGCCTCGGATGATGCCCTCCTCCTCGAGTTTGTTGATCCGGGTTCGGACGGTGCTCGGGGACAGGTCGAGCTTCTCCGCGATGTCGTTCGAGGACGTCCCGCGGGCGTCCTGCTGGAGGTAGTAGAGGATGGACTTGTCGACCGAGTCCAGTGCGCCGTCTTTCATCTGCCGAACGGTTCGGCGTCCGGAGTATTATGGCTCCTGATTTCGCTCCGATCGTCGGCAGGTAGACCGCCTCCGTGCCGAATTCCCTCCTCCGGACTTCGACGGCACGGGTCGCCGAGACGCCCGGGACTCTGTGGAGCGAATGGAGGTCCGCAGAACTCCGTCTGCGGGTAGATACTGGAGATGCGAAGACGTAACGCGCAAAACGCGCGCCTAATTTTGACGATTCGTCATTAGAAACCACTAATTTATGGTGTCCCGTCGATTACGTAGGAATACACGCCCGCCCCCGGGCACTACTCACCATGCTTGCAATCATCGACGGAATCTTGAACGCGACACGGAACCGGTCCGCGAAGGAGGAATCGCCCGGCACGGAGGTCGACGCAGACCTCTACGCCCTCTGCGGTAACCATCTGGGAGCGTCGATAGCCCGGCGCCTCCGGGCGGACGGCAACTCGATCGGGCCCGTCGACGAAACGCGCGTCCCGGCGGAGATGCCGGGCCGTCGCGCCGGTCAGGAACTGGTCCGTGCGACGGCCGCGCTGACGGACTCCGTCGCGGAGGGCCTGCAGAACGTGCGAGTCGACGCGGAGGAGACCGCATGAAGGAGCTGGAACGGGACCTCGGGCTCCCGTCGGTTCTCGCCATCAGCATCGGCGCGATGGTCGGCAGCGGCATCTTCATCCTGCCGGCCCTCGCGCTCGAGATCGCCGGCCCCGCCGTGATCGTGGCGTACCTGATCGCCGGCCTGCTCGTGGTGCCGGCCGCCCTCTCGAAGTCGGAGATGGCGACCGCGATGCCGGAGGCCGGCGGGACGTACATCTACATCGAGCGCGGGATGGGTCCCTTGCTCGGCACCATCGCCGGCGTCGGGACGTGGTTCTCGCTCTCGTTCAAGGGCGCGCTCGCTCTCGTCGGCGGCGTTCCCTACCTGCTGCTCCTGTTCGACCTTCCGCTGAAGCCGGTCGCGCTGGCGCTGGCGGCGGTCCTGATACTGGTGAACCTCGTCGGGGCGAAGCAGACGGGGCGGCTCCAGCTCGCCATCGTCGTCGTCATGCTGGCGGCGCTGGGCTGGTTCGCCGCGGGGAGCGCGCCCGCCGTCCAATCGGCCAACTACGTCGGCTTCTTCGACGCCGGCGTCGGCGGGCTCTTGGCCGCGACCGGGCTGGTGTTCGTCTCGTACGCGGGCGTCACGAAGGTCGCGAGCGTCGCCGAGGAGGTCGAGGACCCCGGCCGGAACATCCCCCTCGGCATCCTGGGGTCGCTGGCGTTCACGACCGCGCTGTACGTGGCGATCGTCGCCGTGCTGGTCGGGATAACCGACCCCGGGAGCGTCGCCGGCTCGCTGACGCCGGTGGCCGTCGCGGCCGAGGTGACGCTCGGCCGGACCGGCGTCGTCGCGGTGATCGCAGCGGCGCTCCTCGCGCTCGTCTCGACGGCCAACGCCGGCATCCTCTCGTCGTCGCGCTACCCGTTCGCGATGAGCCGGGACAGGCTGGCCCCGCCGTCGTTCTCGACTGTCAGCGAACGGTTCGGGACGCCCGTGTCCTCCATCACGCTCACCGGCGCGGTGCTGCTGGTGCTCATCGCGTTCGTTCCGATCCTCGAGATCGCGAAGCTCGCGAGCGCCTTCCAGATCATGGTGTTCGCGCTCATCAACGTGGCCGTCGTCGCCTTCCGGGAGGGAGACGCGGAGTACGAACCCGAGTTCTCCTCGCCGCTGTACCCCTGGATACAGGCGTTCGGCGTCGTCACCGGAGCGATACTCCTCACCCAGATGGGGACCGTCGCCCTCGCGGGCGCCGCCCTCATCACGGTCGGGAGCGTCGGCTGGTACCTCCTCTACGTGCGCCCGCGCGTCAGCAGGGAGGGCGCGGCGACCGACGCCATCCGGCGGCGGGTCGGCCGGGACGCGCTCACCGACGTCGAGTCCGCCATGGCGGAGGACACCCGCGAGGTTCTCGTCGCGCTCACGAAGAACGTCGACGAGGACCGCGAGCGCTCGCTCGTGGCGATGGCCGCCGATCTCGTCCGCCACGACGACGGTCGCGTGGTGGCCGTCCGGTTCGAGGAGATACCCGACCAGGCGCCGCTCACCGAGGATGCGACCGTCCAGTCGGCGGCCGACATCTCGTTCGAGACCCGAACCGAGGCGCTGTCGACGGAACTCGGCGTCGAGGTCGAGGCCGACGAGATCGTCAGCCACGACACGAAGCACGCCGTCGTCAACTTCGCGGAGCACCGCGGCGTGGACGCTATCGTCGCCGAGCACGAACCGCTCCGGCTCCGGTCGCGGCTCTTCGGCGACCCGATCGACTGGGTCGTCCGCCACGCCCCGTGCGACGTGCTCCTCGTGGACAACCTCGGCTACGACCGGCCGGAGCGCGTCGTCCTCTCCGGGGACAGCGGCCCGTACCAGCCGGCGGCGGTGACCGTCGCCGAGACCGTCGCCGCGGCGAACGACGGAACCGTCTCCCTCTGGTACCCCGAGAACCGGCGGGGGACCGACAGACGCCGGCGCACGATAGACGCGTACCACTCCGGGCTGTCCGAGATGCTCTCCGTCCCGGTCCGGAGCGAGTCGGTCCGGACCGACGGGGGACGGCAGTCTCGGCCCGACCTGCTGGTGCGCCGCGGCGCCGACGGCGGGCTCCGGAACGCGGTGTTCGACGACAGGCCGGTGGTCCCGAGTCCCGGCTGCACGACGGTCACCGTCTACCCCCACGAGTCGCGCCGGCCCGCGTTCGCGCGCCGACTGCTCGAACGGGTGACGTTCTGAACGACGGGGGCCTCGGCGCGGACCCCGCGGCCCGTCGACGTTCGGTCCGGCCAGCCGGGGCGCGGATATTCCGTCTCGACCTTCAGGACGCCCGGGACTCTCCGCCCTCGTCCAGCAGGCCGAGCGCGTCGAGCGCGCTCCGGCGCTCGTCGGTCGGGATAACCCGGTACCCCTCGCCGACGGCGACCGTCGCGACCGCCACGTCCGCGGGCGAGAACGACGCGTCGTCGGGTGCCGCCAGCGCCTCCAGCGCGAGGTCCACGCCCGAACCGAGGTCCGCGTCGGCGGCGTACTCTGCTTCGAGGAACCCCCGTATCTCGGCGCTCTCCCGACCGACCGCCGCGGCGTTCCACGCCGAAGGCGTCCCCGATGGGTCGGTCTCGTAGAGCGCGGGCTCGCCGTCGGTGACGCCGCCGACGAGCAGCGCGGTTCCGAACGGGCGGGCGCCGCCCGACTGGGTGTACTCCTGGACGTGGTCGGCGACCTCCTTCGTCAGGGGTTCGACGCCCATCGGCTCGTCGTAGGTCAGTCGGTCGCGCTGGGCGGTCTGGCGGACGAACTCCACGAGCTTCCGGGCGTCGGCCGCGTTGCCGGCCGAGGCGACGCCGAGGTGGTCGTCGACCTGGTGGAGCTTCTCGACGCTCTCGGGGTCCATCAGCGGCGAGCGCACCCGGCGACGGGCCGCGAGCGCGACGCCGTCGTCGGTCCGAACCCCGACGCTGGCGCTGCCGCGCTCGACCGCCTCGCGCGCGTACTCGACCTGATAGAGCCGCCCGTCGGGCGAGAAGATGCTGGTGCCCCGGTCGTAGGCCCGCTGGTCGCCCTGCATCAGGCCCCCTCCTCGCGGTCGATAGCGGTGTTCGGACGAGTCGAAGTCTCGTCGTAGAGGTCGGCGGGGTCGTCGTAGGCGTCGATGGTCACCCCGTCCGCGGTGACGACGGCCGCAGTGACACCGTTACCGGAGGCGGTGTCGCGCTCGATGGCGCTCTCGACCGCGCGGGCCGCGGCCGCGGTCGCTTCCTCGACGTCGAGGCCGGGCCGGAACTCGCGTTCGAGCGCGCCGAGCGCGAACTGGGTCCCGCTTCCCTTCGCGGCGTACGGGGCCTCCATCACCGCCCCGCCGCCGTCGAGGTCGTAGACGCGCGGTCCCTCGTCGTCGACGCCGCCGAGGACCGGGCGGACCAGCCGGTACGGACCGTTCCGGAGCAGGTTGCCCGCGAACGTGGCGAACGCGTTCACGCTCGGCGGGTCGCCCCGCCGGATCGCGTACTGGTCGGCGTGCGACCGGAGCCGCCGGGTGTAGTCCTGAATACCGCCGACCGCGCCCGAGAGCGCGACCGCGGCGGTCGGGTGGACCCGCTCGACCTTCTGGGTGTCCTTGCTCGTGACGAACCGGCCGCCGGCGCTCGCCCGCCGGTCGGCCATCACGACGACGGCGTCGTCGGCCGTCACGGCGACGGTGGTCGTGCCGGTCTTCGTGAGTTCGGTGTCGGCGTCGGCCGACGAGCGGGGGTCGCCGCCCGCTCCGGACGTCGGTTGGGGGTGGGCGTCTGGCATCGAAATCGGGTAGGAGCCAGATACCAAAAAGTGTTAGCTAAAATATATTTTAGCCGGGCGCCCGAACCGAAGGTCCGACGGGCGTCCGGCTGCGGCGGAGCGAGATCGGTGAACCGGGACGGACGGCCGTCAGGGGAAGTCCCTGAGTTCGCGGAGCACGTCGTCCATCGGCTCGTCGGTGATGGCCAGCGAGAACCCCTCCAGTCGGGCCATCTTGGGCGCGTGCTCCCAGAGGTCCTCGCGGTCGAGCCCGTGGAGCACCACCGCGTTCGGCGTGGGGTTGACCACGCGCATCGCGACCAGCGCCGACTCGCCCCGGGTGACGTTCGTGAACATCAGCGCCCGGCTGGTGCTCTGGCCGTAGAGCCGGTAGAACTCCTCGCTGGAGAGCCGGGTGATGGCCTGGATGCTGTCGATGACGGTGTGTCCGGTGACGTGGTCGTGGTCGCCGTCCGCGAGTTCGGTCGCGCCCACCGCGTCGTAGAACCGGTCGAGGTGGACCGTGGTGGGGTACTCCCGGAGGTCGTTGACGATGTCGCTCTCGAAGCCGGCCGAGAGCACCCGGGCGTACTGGCGGATGCGGTCGCCGCCCCGGCGCTCGTCGATGTCGAGCAGCGAGGTCACGACCCTGGCAACGACGCCGATGCCGGGGCTGGCCCGCCGGCCGCTCTCGTAGTCGCTGACGACCGACGACGACACGTCGAGTTGGTCGGCCAGGTCCGTCTGGGAGACGCCGAAGTCGGTCCGCCACTTCCGGAGGGTCGCGCCGGGGTCGTCGCTGAGCGTTATCTCGCCCGCGATGCGCTCGGCTAAATCCTCGCGGGGGTCGGTTGGCTCGGTCATGGTCCGGAGTGCGCGGGTCGACCGGAAAAACGTGTCGAAGTACGGGTTCGTCGCGCGTCGAATACACCGGGACACTGATAACGCGGCGCGTTCACGTCTCCCACGCATGCCATCGACGGTGGTCCACGTCGCGCTCGCCGGCCTGGTCGGGACGGCCCTGCTCGCCGAACACTTCGACGGGAAGGCGGTGGCGGTGGTGATGGCGGCCGTCGCGCTCGTGGACTTCGACGTGTTCCTGGGGTTCTGGATCGAGGGCGCCCACCGGGCGGCGTTCCACACGCTGCTGCTGCCCGCGCTCGGCGGCGCCCTGCTCTGGGCCGACCTCCGAGGCCGGGCCCTGCCATCGGTGCAGTCCCGCGTCGGGTCGGGGGCGGGGTCCAGGTCGCTCGCGCTGGTGACCGACCGCTCGCTCGTGCGCTCGCGGTGGGGCGCCCGCGGCGTCCGGGTCGCCTGGGTCACGGTCGTCGCGGTCGCCTTCGCGGGCATCGGCCTCGACGCGTTCTTCAACGGCGCGAACCTGCTCTACCCGGTCCACGACCGGTTCTACACCTTCTCGGGCAAGGTCTTCTACTCGACGAAGGAGGGGTTCGTCCAGACGCTCGTGCACGTCGACCTCCAGTCGCTCGTCGACGCGGTCCTGCCGAACGACGCCTCGGCCGGCGGTGCGGACGCGGGCGGCGGGGCGGGGACGGGGGCCGAGTCGGGCGGTGCCGAGTCGGGCGGTGGCGGGAACTCCAAGCCCGTCCGCACCACGGAGAACACCCACTACAGCACAGGCATCGACCCGAAGAAGGGCGCGGAGCAGGGGTCGGTCGAGCGGCTGTTCCCCATCGCGTACTCCGGCGAGCGCGCCCTGCTCGCGCTGACCGGTTACACCGTGGTCGGACTCCGCGTCTGGATGGAGCGCCGCCGGGCCTGACGGTCCGGTCGGCCCGCGCCGACTCGCAACCGCTAACATCGCGGTGGACCAAGCCTCGGCCATGACCGACGACGTCACGATCCGACCGTACGACCCAGACCGTGACGCGCGCGACCTGTGGGACCTCAAGCGCGGCTTCGAACTGGGCCTGGGGTCGGGCACCGGCGGCGACGACAAGCGGGCCGTCTACGAGGAGAAACTCACCGAGGCGTACGGCGAGCGGTACCTCGACTGGGCGTTCTGGTGCGCGAAGCACGACCGTCAGTGCGTGACCGTCGCCGAAGTCAAAAGCGCGGGCGACGAGGAGTCCGCCGACGAGGACGCCGAACAGCCCGCGCTCGCGGGCTACGTCTTCGTCCTGCCCCAGCAACTGGCGATGATCTGGGACGCCGCGGTGCTCAACGAGCTCTACGTCCGGCCCGAGTACCGCGGCACCGCCGTCGCCGACGACCTGATGGACGCGGCGGTCGCGGTCGCCGACGACCAGGACCTGCCGCTCGACCGGCTCGTGCTCGACGTCGACCGGGAGAACGACCGCGCGCGAGCGTTCTACGACCGCCACGGCTTCGAGCACTGGGGCGAGATGGTGGCCCGAAAACTGGAGTAGGCCGGCCGCAGAACGAGGTCACTCTTCCTCTATCGGGTTTCCGCACTCGGCGCAGAGGTTCGACTGCCACGAGACTGTCTTCACGATCTCGCATCGCTCCCCGCAGTGGTCACACCACGCTTCCATCGGCGGAGGATGGGACGCGGACGGCTTAGTGGTGCAAGAACGTTTTTCCACAGTTCGGCCTTCAAGCCCGACCCCGGAACCGGTAATCGCCCGCCGGCGTCGCATAATCGCCGGAACAGTTTCCGTAATCGGGCTCAGTCCCGAAGTTGTCGTCGGATTTCGCCGGCCAACGCCGTGTTGGAATCGGCACGACGACCGGAAAGATAGACGCGACGATCACAAGGGAAGGATTCCGTTTCGGAACGACGACCAACTGTTCGACGCTCGAAACGACCGGACGGATTACTCGACCAGCGTCGCGGCCGCCCCGCCGACCGCGCCGAGCGCGACCGGGTAGACCGCGCCGGCGAGCAGTATCGCAGTCACGGGGTCGGCCGAGACGGTCGCCTGCGTCTCGCCGATGGCGTGGGTGGTCGCGAACGCCGCGGCCGCCGACAGCGGGAGGTAGCCGACGACGAGCGCCGCCCCGGCCGCGGCCCCCGCCGTCGCACCGCCGCGGCGACCCCGCGCGGCGAGGAATCCCGCCACGAGCAGGAGGACCGCGGGGAGCGCGAGGAGGGCCACCGAACCGCCCTCGCCGGTCACGAAGTTCGTCGTCCGGGTCCCTCCCGCGACGGTCGGGACGCGCGTGGCGACGAAGTGGGCGTTCAGGAAGAGCCACGTCACGCCCTTCCACGCGGGCACCGCTTCGCCGCCGAGGAGCTGCGAGACGACGCCGACGCCCCGCAGCGCCTCCGCGACCGCCTCGGCCTTCCACACGTACGCGACCAGGTAGCCGAGCAGCCACGCGGCCGCTCCCGCGACGGCGCCCCGGGCGAGCGTGCCGCCGCTGACCCCGGAGTCACTTGCGAGTGATGGTTCGTCTGCAGTGGACATGTTCGGGGGCTCCGACCGGCGCGACGAGTATCTTTTGGCCCGCGTCGGTACGAAACCGTTCCGACGGGCGCCGAGCCGGGGCCGCGTTCGCGGGATTCAAGGCGCAGGAAGTGGAAATTTCACGAGATGATTCTGCGCGACGTTCACGTCGTGAACGGGAACGGCGAGCGCGCCGAGGAGGCGTCGCTCCGAGTCGACCCCGACGCCGGCCGTGTCGAGGCGGTCGGGGACGTTGACCCGCGCGAGGGGGAACCGGCCTACGACTGCGCGGGCAGATCAGTCGTGCCGGGGCTGGTCGACGCCCACGTCCACTTCTCGCTGTCGGGCGAGACCAGCATCGCCGACGTGGTGTCGATGAGCGACGCCGAACTGATGCTGACCGAGGCGAAGAACGCGCGCAAGACGCTCGAAGCCGGCGTCACGGGGGTCCGAGCGATGGGGGCGCGGGACCTCGACGTGGTGCTGGCCGAGCGCGTCAAGCGGGGCGACGTGCCCGGCCCGCGGATGGTCGCCAACTGCCGGTCGATCACGATCACCGGCGGCCACGGCCACCACCTCGGCCGGGAGGTCGACGGACCCACCGCGTGCCGGAAGGCGGTCCGCGAGCAGGTCAAGCGCGGCGCCCGGTTCATCAAGTTCATGGCGACCGGCGGTGTCACGACGCCCGGCACCGACCCCGACAAGCCCGCGTTCACCCACGAGGAGATGGACGCGCTGGTCGACGAGGCCCACCGCCGGGGCGTCCACGTCGCGACCCACGCCCACGGCGCGGCGGGCGCGCGCGCCGCCATCGAGGCCGGGGTCGACACCGTCGAGCACGGCACCTTCCTCGACGAGGCGACCATCGACCTGCTGGTGACCGAGGACGTGGCGCTGGTGCCGACCCTCTCGGCGCCCTACCGCATCGTCCGGAACGCCGACCACGTCTCCGACGAGGCCCTGCAGAAGACCAACGACGTCTACGAGCGCCACATCGAGTCGTTCGGGGCCGCGGTCGAGGCCGGCGTCGACATCGTGGGCGGGACCGACGCCGGCACGCCGTTCAACTACCACGGCGCGAACGCGACCGAGCTCTCGTTCATGGTCGAGTACGGGATGGACCCCCACGACGCGCTGGTCGCGATGACCGGCCGGGCCGCCGAGGTCATCGGCCTCGACGACGCGGGCGTGCTCGAACCGGGCGCCTACGCCGACTTCCTGGTGCTCGACGAGGACCCCCTCGAGGACATCGGCGCGGTCCGCGACCCCGAGACCGTCGTCAAGGGCGGCGAGGTGGTCGCCGGGACGGCGCTCGACCGGCTCGCGGAAGACGGATAGCGGCGACCGTCTGCGGGTCAGTGCGCGAACAGCAGAATCCGGTCGGCCTCCCGGACGACGCAGAACCGGCCGTCCGGCGGATTGAAGCTATTGTGGCGCTTCTCGGAGACGAACAGGTCCGCGAACGGCTCGTCGCAGGCCGGGCAGTCGAGGTCCTTGCGGTTCTCCCAGTGCTGGGTGTCGCCGGTGTCCCTGCGGAGCTTCAGGGCGTGGCGGTGGTCGTGGACGTCGAATCGCTCGCCGGACATGGTCTGGTCGGGGTTCGCAGCGGGACTATTTCGTCGCTTCGCTCCACTGCTCGCGGGTGACGGTGTAGCGGTGGACGTCGACCGGCCCGTCGGGGCCGACGCCCCAGTTCCGGAGCAGTCCCTCGCGCTGCCCGCCGTGGGCCTCGACGTACTTCTCGATGGCCCGCCGGGACTGCTCGTTGCCCGTCTGATGGGTGACGGCCACCACTTCGAGGTCGAGGCGGTCGAACGCGATTTCCATCAGGGCCGCGGCGCGCTCGCCCGAGTAGCCCCGGCCCCAGAACGGCTTGCGGAGCCACGTCCCGAGGATTGCGGTCCGTCGGTCCCAGTCGGGGTGGAGGCCGGCCGCGCCCGCGACCTCGCCGGCGCCGCTCTCCGGGTCGCCCGCGTCGTCCTCGGTCGCCCGACCACTCGCGCCGTCGTCGCCCTCCGTCGTTCCGACCTCACCCTCCTGCAGGCGGACGACGTAGCTCGCGTCCTCGCCCGCCGCCCACGCCTCGGCCCGGGACTCGAGGAAATCGAGGGTCTCCTTCGGGGTCGCGTGGGGCTCCCACGTGAGGTGCTCGGTGATCTCCTCGATGTGGGGGTTGTGCCGGGAGGCGTGCCGGTAGAACGTCAGCACGTCGACGTACTCGGGCGTGAGCGGTTCGAGGACGAGCCGGTCGGTCTCGACGCGCTCGGGGAACAGGCCGTGGTCGCTCACGACGGGGCCTCCCGGATGCACTCGGGGCTCATACCGGGACCATCGAAAGCACAGGTCAAAAGCGTTGGCCGGGCGCGTGAGTTCCCTGCACGGGCCATCAAAGCGCGTCGATGGTCCACCGACCGAGCGTGACGGCGAGCGCGACCAGCCCCTCCGGTCGCGTGAGTCGGCCTTTCGTGGCCAACAGCGCCACGACGAACGCCGACAGCGCGACCAGCCAGACCGCCGCGTCGAAGGCGACCGGCGACACCGAGAGCGGGCGGACCACCGCGGCGACGCCCAGGATGCCGAGCGCGTTGAAGACGTTGCTCCCGAGCAGGTTCCCCGCCGCGATGTCGCTGTTGCCCCGGCGGGCCGCGACGACCGAGGCCGCGATCTCGGGCGTGGAGGTGCCGACCGCCACCACGGTCTCGCCGATGGCCCACTCCGAGACGCCCGCGAGCCGCGCGAGGTCGGTCGCCGACGCGACCAGGAAGTTCGCACCCACGAGTATCACCGCCAGCCCGCCGACCGCCAGCGCGGCGGACCGGAGCGTCGACCGGCCGACGCCGCCGTCCGCGGTCGCCGCGCCCGGCGAGGGGCCGACCGCGACGGCCGTCGAACCTTCGCCAGCGTCGCCCGCAGCATCGTCCGGGCGGTCGTCCGCAGCCTCGTCCGGCGCGTCGCCCGGACCGCCGCGGGCGAGCAGCCACCCGACGTACCCGGCGAGCAGCGCGACCAGCACCGCTCCCTCGGTCCGGGCGACGACGCCGTCGCGGACGACCGCGGCGGCCAGCACCGCGGCCCCGACCACGACCGGCCCGTCCCGGCGGATCATCCCGCGCGAGGCCGGAACCGGGTTCAGGAGGCCGACGAGAGCGAGCACCACGCCGACGTTGAAGAGGTTCGACCCGACGACGTTGGCCACGGCGACGTCGCCAGCGCCGACGAGCGCCGCGTCGACCGACGTCGCGAGTTCGGGCGTCGAGGTCCCGAACCCGACGACGGTGAGACCGACGACCAGCTCGGAGAGCCCCGCGCGGCGGGCGATGCGGGCGGCGTTCTCGACGAGGAGCTTCGCCCCGACCCAGAGCGCGCCGACGCTCGCGGCGACGACGCCGAGGTCGAGCGCGACTGCGGTCGCGTCAGCCATGGTCGTCGCCGACGCTCGAACTCATTGCTCGGCCTCGTCCTCGGGCGCCTCGGTGATCTCGACGCGCTCGCGGAGCCAGTCGGTCGCGGCCGCGACCGCGTCCGGGTCGGTCCCGGTCACCTTCAGCCGGCCGGGGGTCGACCCCACGCCCGGGTAGCTCCCGACCGCCGCGTCGAACCGCTCGCGGACCTCGTCGAGGCGGCTCCCGAGCGCGCCCTCGGGCTCGGGCGTGTAGACCGTCTCGGAGACGACGTCGCCGCCGAAGTCCTCGGCGACCAGCTCGAACATCGCCTTCATCTCGCCGGGGATGCCGGGCAGGACGTAGACGTTCTCGACGACGCAGCCGGGCGCCCACCCCGCGTCGGTGGTCAACGGCCGGCAGCCCGCGGGCAGGGTCGCCGCGGCGTCGAGGTCCAGGTCGATGTCGTAGTCCGCGGCGAGGTCGGGGTTCTCCTCGCGGAACTCCCTGGCCTTCGCTTCGAGGCGGTCGCGCTGGTCGGGGAGGAGTTCGAGCCCCAGGCCGAGTCCGTCGGCGACCCCCTCCATCGTCACGTCGTCGGGCGTCCCGCCGATGCCGCCGGTCGCGATCACCGCGTCGAACTGCCCGGCCCACTGCCCGACGTAGTCGGCGATGACAGACCGGTCGTCGGGCACCGTCAGGATCCGGCGCACGCTCCCGCCGCGCTCGTCGATGCGGTCGGCCAGCCACGAGGCGTTCGTGTTCACGGTGTCTCCCGCGAGAATCTCGTCTCCGACCGACAGGACGGCGATATCCATGGTCTGTGTCTGGCCCGTGACGGACTTATCGGTGTCGGCGCGGACATCCATCGGTCATCGGTGTCGGGGTCAGGACCACTGCGCGACCGGCTTTCCCGTCTTCGAAAGGCGGACGTACTCGGTCTGCATCTCCCGGACGGCGTCGTCGAACGCCGCGCCAGCGTCGAGGCGATCGGTGACGCGGGCCAGCTTCCAGCGACTCGGCGTCGTCCGTTCGGTCCAGCGGGCCTCGACCGGGCCGAGGTACTCCTCGACGGTCTCCGACGAGACGCCCCGGTCCCGGAGGCCGCGACGGGCGAACTCGAACAGCTCCTCGTAGACGACGCTCGGGTCGGTCGTTCGGTCGCCGTCAGCGGTGACCCACGCGAGGTCGGCGTCGAGCCCGTTCTCGACCGCCTCGTAGAAGCTCCGCTCGGCGGCGTCCCGGTCGAGGGTCGCGAGCGGATGGTCGGCCGCCCGCAGGCCGTGGACGAGCCCGGCGACCAGACACTGGAAGCCGACGTTCTCCGCGACCGTGGGCTGGGTCGGCAGCGGCCGGTACTCGATGCGGACCGACCACTGGTCGCCGCCGTCGACCGGCTGGCCGCCGATGACGGCCCGGAGCCAGCGCCAGTACGTCCCGCGCTTGTGGTCGAGCTCCCAGTACCGGTCCGCGAACGTCTCGCGGTCGCCGTCGGCGAGCCACTCGCGGAGGAACGGCGCGCACGTCGGGTCGGCGACCAGCCTGTCGACGCAGTCCTCGACACGCCGTATATCGTCGGGGAAGCAGACCTTCTCCCACGCCGGGTTGATGGACTGCTCGAACGCCGGAATCCGGAGTTCGTGGTACGTCTCCTCGACGACGCGGTACGGGTCGGCGGCGTCGTACAGGTCGGGCGGTAACAGCGGCGAGTTCGTCGCCAGCGCGAGGACCGGGCCGAGCGTCCGGAGGGCGGTGTTGTAGTAGTCGGGGAACGCCGCGACGTCGGGGACCTGGACGTGGGGCTGGATCGAACTCGCGAGCGACTCGAACAGTATCGAGGGAAACTCCCGCTCCGCGCCCGGGACCGAGAAGGTGAGCGTTCCCCCCGTCCGCGACAGCACGTCGTTGTCTATCGCGCAGTATCGCGGCGATGCCGTCATGTTCTCGGCGACGGACACCCCGTCGCGCTCGCGCACGTCGGACAGGTACTCGTGACTCCCGCCCGGCGGCGGAATCGTCCACATGGCGTCCAGCACGATCTCCGTCCCCTCCCGCTCGGCGCTTCGGCGCACGTTCCGGACGTGTTCGCGGAGCTGGGCCGCCTGTTCGGCGATTCCCTCGTCGTCGAACGACGTCGGCTCGGTGTGGAACTCGACGTTCTGTCGACCGAGTTCCCGCTCGCAGCGGCCCTCGAACACGGCGTCCGGAATCCGGGCGAGCCGCCCGTCTCCGTCGACAGCGTAGGCCTCGAGTTCGATTCCGAGACCGAAGTCGGGGTTGTCGAACCGCCCCGCGCCGAGCGCGTCGGCCACCCGCTCGGCCTGCTCGTCGACGCGGCGGTCGAACTCGCTCCGCGTCGCGTCCCGCAGCGACCGCTTGACGAGGTCGGTGGACCCCTCCATCAACGAGACAAACCGGGTCCAGTCGCATAGTAGTACGGTTCGAACAGGTAGTCCGGGACCGTACTCCGCCGACGCGACACGTCGGCCGGCGTCTCGGCGGACGGAGTTCGACGACGAGCGCGTCCGGCGGGTCCGCAACCACTAAACGCCGTTCGTCCCTATCTCCCTTCAATGACCGACTGGACCGAGAAGTACCGGCCCTCCTCGCTCTCGGAGATCCGGGGGAACAACAAGGCCCGCGACAAGCTGCGGGAGTGGGCCGAGACGTGGGACGACCACCGGGACGCCGCCATCGTCCACGGCAGTCCCGGCGTCGGCAAGACCTCCGCGGCCCACGCGCTGGCCAACGACATGGACTGGCCGACCATCGAGCTGAACGCCAGCGACACCCGGACCGCCGACGTGGTCGAGAAGCTCGCCGGGGGCGCCGCCCAGAACCAGGCGCTGACCGGCGGCGCGGGCGGGCGCCAGCTCGTCATCATGGACGAAGCCGACAACCTCCACGGCAACGTTGACCGGGGCGGCTCGAAGGCCATCACCGACGTCGTCAGGGACGCCGGCCAGCCGATGATACTCATCGCCAACGAGTTCTACGACATGTCGAACACGCTCCGGAACGCCTGCGAGACCATCGAGTTCCGGGACGTCTCGGCGCGCTCGATCGTGCCCGCGCTCCGCCACATCTGCAACGAGGAGGGCATCGAGTACGAGAAGGAGGGCCTGAAGGCCATCGCCGACAAGAACGACGGCGACCTCCGGTCGGCGGTCAACGACCTCCAGGCCGTCGCCGAGACCACCGAGACGCTGACCGCCGGCGACGTCGACGTCACCGGCGAGCGCGACCGGACCAGCGGCATCTTCGACTTCCTCGACGCGCTGTTCAAGGAGGAGGACGCGCAGGGCGCGCTCCACAAGTCCTACGACGTCGACGAGACGCCCGACGACCTGCTGAACTGGGTCGAGGACAACGTCCCGAAGGACTACGAGGGCCGGGAGCTGGCGACCGCCTACGAGTTCCTCTCGAACGCCGACAAGTGGCTCGGCCGGGTCCGGGCCACCCAGGACTACTCGATGTGGCGGTACGCCACCGACAACATCGCGGCCGGGGTCGCGGCGGCCCGAGAGGGCGAGAAGGGCGGGTGGACCCGCTACGGCCCGCCGAGCTACTGGCGGAAGCTCGGCAGTTCGAAGGCCAACCGGGCGAAGCGCGACTACGTGGCCCGGAAGATGGCCGACGCCGAGGGCGTGAGCATGTCCACCGCCCGGCGGGAGATGCTCCCGTTCCTCGCGGCGATGACCCACCACTGCAAGGACCGCGAGCTCACCGTCGCGATGGCCGCGAAGTACGACCTCGACGCCGAACACGTCTCGTTCGTCACCGGGTCGGGCAAGGACACCAACAAGGTCCAGAACGTCGTGGAGGAGGCCGAACAGCTCCGGGAGGAGGCGGCCGTGGAGCACTCCGGGGGCGCGTTCGAGGGGGCAGTTCGTTCGACGTCCGAGGACGCCGAGGGCGGTTCCGACGGGGACGGCGCGGGGGCGACAGCGGCGGGAGAGGCGGACGACGACGCGGCGGCCGACGCCAGCGAGGACGACGGCGACGACAGTCAGGCCGGTCTCGCCGACTTCGGGTGAGCGCCGGACCGGACGGCGTCCGGTCGGGACCGCCTACCGCGGCGGCCACACCATTATCTCGCCGTCGCTCCGGACCGTGACGTCGTGGCCCTCGTACTGGAACGTGATCGAGGTCTCGGTCTCGCGGTCGCGCATGGACGCGACGAACTCGTGGAGCGCGTCGGGGTCCATGTACTCGTAGAGGGGCGCGAGCTCGGTCACCGTCTCGCCGGTGGCCCTGGAGATGGCGCAGGTGATCGCCGAGTCGAGCGTCTCGGTGCCCGACCAGTCGGCCTGCATCCGAAGGGGTGTCTCGCTCTCGTACTCGACTGCGTCGACCGTGTGCGTTTCCGTCTTCGACATGGTATCTCGCCACTTTCCACCATGGCGGACAGGTGCTTCAAGCCCCCAAACGCTGAAAGCCGATTGCCGGGCCTGGGTCCGGGTTGGCGCCGAGTTAACCCGGATTAAGCGACCCAACCCGGGACTACTCGAAGTAACGTCGCCCTACCGCCGAGAAACGAGCCGTGGAACCCTGGCGAGTCCGGTAAGACGCCCCAAAACGGCGCAATCCCTTTTTCCCTGCACGACGCACGTACGCGACGAATGGGGGCGCGACAGTTCGCAACGTCGCTCGCCGCGGCCCTCTGTCTCGCGGCCGCGGTCGGCGCGGCAGTCGGCGGGGCGTCCGGCGCCGCCGGCGGCGGAGCGACCGTAGACGCGACGCAGGCCCGATTGCAGCAGGTGACGCCCGACACCGTGGTCCTCGACGTCCGGGTGTTCGAGAACGGCACCGCGGCGTGGCAGGTCGTCTACCGCACGCGGCTCGACGACCCGGACACGACCGCGGCGTTCCGGAGCTACAAGGCCGACATCGAGACCAACTCCACGCGGTACAGCCGGCAGTTCGTCGGCCGGATGAACAGCACCATCCGGAGCGCCGAGCAGTCGACCGGCCGCGAGATGCGGGGGACGAACTACTCGGTCAGGGCCGAGATCCGTGAGTTCCCCCAGCGGTACGGCGTGGTGGCCTACTCGTTCCGGTGGCACGGGTTCGCCGCGGTCTCGGACGACCGGCTCCGGGTCGGCGACTCGCTGTCGGGGCTCATCCTCAACGAGAAGACCCGGCTGCTGGTCAAGTGGCCCGAGGGGTACGAGGCCGCGTCGGTCCAGCCCAAGCCCGAGATGGGCTACGAGAAGCGCGAGCACGCGGTCATCTGGAACGGCCCCATCGAGTTCGCGGGCAACGAGCCCCAGATCGTGCTCGACGCGCCCGGCGCAGGCGGACTCGACGTGCCGTGGATGCCGCTCGCCGCCGCGACGGGGACGCTCGCCGCGCTCGCGGCGCTGCTCGGCGCCGGCTGGTGGCTCTACCGCAACGGGACCGAGCACGACGACGACGGGGGCGCCGACGAGCCGCCCGAGGACCTGCTGAGCAACGAGGAGCGGGTGCTCCGGCTGCTCGAGCGCCGGGGCGGCCGGGTCAAGCAGAAGGCGGTGGTCGACGAGCTCGGCTGGACCGAGGCCAAGACCAGCCAGGTGGTCGGCAGCCTCCGGGAGGAGGGCGAGATAGAGAGCTTCCGGCTGGGTAGGGAGAACGTACTCGCGCTGGCCCGGGAACGGCAGCAGTCCTGAACCGCCCTTAATTCGGCTAAATCCGGGTTCAGTAACGGCGGCTTATTGGCCGTGGGGTTCGTGGAAACGACGTGATGAAACCGAGCGTGGTCCTGCTGATTGGCGCCGTCGCCCTGATCGGCGCGACGGGCGCGGTCGCAGCGGACGGCGGACAGAGTGGGGCCGTCGGGGAAGCCATGGGCGTCGGACCTGAATCGCAGTCGTGGCCGGGCGGCGACCCGCAGACCAACGGTAACAACTCGACGAGCGTGTCGCCGGGCCAGCAGCTCGCCGGCGCGGTCGGCGCCCAGGGCGCGTCGCTCGGCGGCGAGCTCTGGAACCGGACGCTCACCGACCGGCTCGCGAACGCGACCACCCCGAGCGAGCGGGCGCGGGTCGTCGCCGACGAGAACGAGACGCTGACCGAGCACCTCGACGCGCTGACGGGCGTCCGGGCGAACCTCACCGAGAAATGGGAAGACGGCGACCTCTCGGAGGGACGGTACCGGACCTCGCTGTCGGCGTTCGTGGTCCGGGCCCGGACCGTCGAGCTCCGGGCGAACCAGACCGCCCGGGCGGCCGAGAACCTGTCGGTGTTCGTCCGCGAGCGCTACGAAATCAACGTGACCCGCATCCGCCACCTGGCCGACCGGGCCCACGAACTCCACCAGTTCGAGGGGCCCATCGGCCGCGAGGTCGCCGACTCGACGCTGGCCAACGAGAGCGCGCTGGTCGCCGGCAACGAGAGCGCGCCGGCCGCGGGGAATCGCACGACAGGGTGGCCGTCCGAGACGAACGACCCGTAGCGGGGTCGTTCGAAATCGGGATTCCGTTCCTCGAAAACACGGATACATCGGCGGTCGACCGAACGGGACCGCTTCGGAGTCGAACCTCGTGAGAACGGCCGGGCGGTGACCGAGCTACAGCACCCGCTGGAGGAACTGCTTGGCCCGGTCGCTGCTCGGGGCGTCGAAGAACTCCGTCGGCGGCCCCGTCTCGACGACGCGGCCGTCGGACATCAGCACCACCCGGTCGCCGACTTCACGCGCGAATCCCATCTCGTGGGTGACGACCAGCATCGTCATCCCCTCGTCGGCGAGTCCGCGCATCACCTCGAGCACCTCGCCGACGAGTTCGGGGTCGAGCGCCGAGGTGACCTCGTCGAACAGCATCACCTCGGGGTCCATCGCGAGCGCGCGGGCGATGGCGACCCGCTGCTGCTGGCCGCCCGACAGCTCGGCCGGGTACGAGTTCATCTGGTCGCCCAGGCCGACCTCCTCGAGCAGGTCCTCGCCCTTCTGAGTGGCCTCGGCCTTCGAGAGGCCCCTGACTCGAATCGGCGCGAGCGTGACGTTCTCCAGCGCGGTCTTGTGCGGGAAGAGGTTGAAGTGCTGGAACACCATCCCGACCTTCTGGCGGAGCCGGTTGACGTCCACGTCGGGCGCGGTGATGGCCTCGCCCGCGATGCGGACTTCGCCGTCCTGGATCTCCTCGAGCCGGTTGACGCAGCGCAGCAGCGTCGACTTCCCGCTCCCGCTCGGGCCGACGACCACCATGACCTCCTGGTTCTCGACCGCGAGGTCGATGTCCTTGAGGACGTGGGCGCTCCCGAAGAACTTGTCCACGCCGTCGAACTCGACCATCGGTTCGCCGGTCGCCGAATCGCTTCTCGCTTCGACCGTGTCCGTCGTGTCACTCATCAGTGGTCACCCCAGTTGAGCCAGTCGTTCGATTCGTCGTCTTCGTCGTCTTCGTCGCCGGACCCCCACTCCGCCCTGGCCTCGAAGTACCTGACCGTCCGCATGAGCGGGAGCGTGATGACGAGGTAGGAGATGGACACCAGCACGATGGGGGTCCAGGCGTCGAACTGGTTGGAGTTGATGTTCCGGAACACGCTGATGATCTCCGGGACCGCGAGCACCGTCAGCAGCGACGTGTCCTTGACGAGGATGACGAGGTCGTTGCCGATGGCCGCCAGCGCGTTGCGCGAGGCCTGCGGCAGGATGACCTCGCGCATCGAGTCGACGTACGACATCCCGAGCGACCGGGCGGCCTCCATCTGGCCGTCCGGGACCGCGTTGATACCGCCCTTGACCGCCTCGCCGGTGTAGGCGGCGTGGTTCAGCGTCAGCCCGATGACGGCCGCCGCGAAACTCCAGTTCGTCGCGGGGAACGGTCCCCACGACGCCGGCCAGAGCTGGGGGATGCCGAGGTAGATGATGAACAGTTGGAACAGCAGCGGGGTCCCCCGGAAGAACTCGACGTAGGCCGTGGCGATCGACTGCGTGAGCGAGGTGCGCGACACCCGCCCGAGCCCGACGAACACCCCGCCGATCAGCGCGAGCACGCTGGAGATGACGACGATCTGGATGACGAGCAGCGTCGCGTCCACGAACCGCGGCCAGACCGCGGCCAGCAGCTCGTAGTCGACGAACTCCAGCAGGATGTAGCCGATGAACGCGAGGATGGCCGCGGTGAACGTGAGCGCGACCGCCAGCCCGGCCAGCTTGACACGCCGGTCGGTGAGGAACCCGTCCTCAGTCGGTTGTTCTACGGTCGTTTCGTCTTGATATGTTCCAGCCATTGCGAACCAATGTTTGTCAAGGAGACGCCGATAGCCAAAAATCGCTCGTTCGTCCGGCGCTACTCGAAGTACTCGGCGTAGATCTCGTCGTACCGACCGCTCTCCTTGATGGCGGCCAGCGCCTCGTTGACCTGCTCGCGGAACGTGTCGTCGTCCTGCCGGAACGCGATGCCGTACTCCTCGACCGTCAGCGTGAGGTAGTCGGGCGCGTCCTTGCCCTGGTCGGCCGCCTGGCCCTCGCCCTCGAGGAAGACCACGCCGTCTCGATCGGAGACGTACTGGGCGTTGACGGTGTTGTCGTTGACGACCGCGACCGCCTGGTTGTTCAGCAGCGCGTTGAACGCGCCGGTGATCTGGTCGTAGCTGTCGATGGTGAGGTCGCCGTCGAACTCCTTCTTGAGGTCCTCGGCGGCGGCCTCGCCGGTCGTGCCCTTCTGGACCGCGACCGTCTTGCCCTTGAGATCGTCGAGCTTCGAGATGTCGCCGTCCTTGCGGATGGCGACCGTCTGGTACGCGGTGAAGTAGGGATCGGAGAAGTCGACCTTCTCGTCGCGCTTGTCGTTGATGGTCATCGCGGACATGATGATCCGGAAGTTCCCGTTGTTCAGACTCGGAATGATGGTGTCGAAGCTGGTCTTGTTGAACTCGTATTCGAGGCCCATCTCCTCGCCGAACACGGCCTTCGCGATGTCCACGTCGAACCCGGTGAGTTCGCCGCTGGTGGTCCGGTACTCGAACGGCTTGTACGGGATGTCCGACCCGATAGAGAGCGGTTCCTCGACGTCGTACTCGGACGATTCGGTCGTCGTGGACTCGTCGCCCGAGTCCGCGGTCGTCGTCTCGCCGGACGACTCGGTGGTGGTCGTTCCCTCACCGCCGGAGCCGCCGAGACAGCCGGCGAGCGTCAGTCCGCCGGCGGCGGTGCCGGTTCCCTTGACGAAGGTACGTCGTTTCATGCGTGTGTCCACACCTCACTTTACGCATATGAATGTGTCCCTTTCGCTCCGTACATTCACGTAAAAACGTCCGGGATCGGAGCCCGGACGTGGCAAACGTACCACAATAACCGAATGAACTCGCAAAAATTGCGGCGTCGATCAGCTATCGGTCGCGTTGCCGGTCGTCGTCTCGCCGCCGGTCATATTTCCGGTCGCCGTCCCGTTCATCGTCGTCGTCCCCGGCGCGGGCCGTGCGCGCGAGAGGATGCTCGCGGGCGGGTTTCCGGGGAAGAACTCCCGGTAGATCTCCTCGTACCGACCGCTCCCGATGACCGCGTTGAGCGCCTCGTTGACCTGCTGGCGGAACTCGTCGTCGTCCTGCCGGAACGCGATGCCGTACTCCTCGACCGTCAGCGTGAGGTAGTCGGGAGCGTCCTGGCCCTGCTCGGCGGCCACCCCTTCGCCCTGGAGCAGGACGATGTTGTCCCGCTCCTGGGTGTACTGGGCGTTGACCGCGTTGTCGTTGATGACCGCGGCCGCCTGATTGTTCAGCAGCGCGTTGAACGCGCCCGGAATCTGGTCGTAACTGTCGATGGTGAGGCCGCCGTCGAACTGCTGTTTGAGTTCCTCGGCGGCGGCCTCGCCGGTGGTCCCCTTCTGGACCGCTATCGTCTTGCCCCTGAGGTCTTCGAGCGTCGAGATGTCGCTCCCCTGCAGGATGGCCACCGTCTGGTAGGCCACGAAGTACGGCTCCGAGAAGTCGACCTTCTGGTCGCGCTGGTCGTTGATGGTCATCGCGGACATGATGATCCGGAAGTTGCCGTTGTTGAGGCTCGGGATGATGGTGTCGAACCCGGTGTCGACGAACTCGTACTGCATCCCCATCTCCTCGACGAATATCGCCTCCGCCATCGCCGGGTCGAACCCGGTCAGCGACCCGTCCTGCGTGCGGTACTCGAACGGCTTGTACGGGATGTCCGAGCCGATTCTGATGGTCTGCTGGTCCTGCGCGCCCGACACGCCCCCGAGCGCGAGACCGCCGACGATTCCTGCGCTCCCCTTGACAAACGAACGCCTGTCGATGTCCATGAGATTTCCCCCAACGTCACGTCGACACGATAGTACATAACCGTTGGGCCGAAACTGCCAAATTCGTCGGATAGAGGCGCTAAAATCAGCGTCGGTCGTCGCTCGGATGGCCGGTCGACGCGCTTCAATCGCTCGGATAGCCGGCGGTCGACTCGGCCGCGCGGGCGTCGGGCGTCCGCTCGGCCTCGTAGGACCACAGCGTCGTCGCCACGAGCGCGCCGAAGATGACCAGCGCGGCGGCGTGGTGGGCGACCTGGACGACCGGCGTGTAGACGAATACCGTCGCGCCGCCGAGCACAATCTGGAGCGGCGTGACCGCGAGCGCGAGCGTCGCAGCGCCGCGGATGCGCTTCTCGCCGGTGTACTTCCACGCCCCGGCCGCGGTCCCGAGGATGAAGAAGCCGGTGATCATCGCGATCAGGCGGTGGAACCACTCGACGAAGCTCGGGAACGTCTGCGGGATCAGCCCGCCGTCGCAGAACGGCCACTGGGCCGAGCAGGACAGTCCGGCGCCCATCGCCGCGGTGTAGACGCCCAGCAGGATGAGCGCGAACGTCAGACCGGTCGTGACGGCCGCGAGGTGGCGGAACCGGGCCATCAGCGCGCACCTCCCGACCCGAGTCGGAGCGTGTGGTGTTGCACGGTTTGAACTCCCCTTGACGGACGTTTCGGCCGGTCGTACTTAGGTCTGTTCGACTGGCCCCGAGTCGGCGAGGGAGACGTGATAGTCGGAGATGCCGGAGACGACGGTGACGACGAGACGGCGCTAGCTGCTGGCGACGGCTCCGATTCGTGTTACCGAGCGGGTGCCTGACGGAAGAATCGGTGTGACGCGACGCCGTCAAATTAGCGCTTCTGCGCGCGCGCCGCCCCGTCAAGAATCTCCGAACCCGCGTCCTTGAAGGCGGTCGGAACCCATCCACCGGCCATGACCAAGCAGGACCGCCTCGACGCCTACCTCGCGGAGCACGACCTCGAAGCCGTCTGGTTCGCCCGACCCAACTCGTTCGCGTGGCTCACCGGCGCCAGCAACGTGGTCGACCGCGAGGGCGTCGTCGGCGAGGCCGCGGTGGGGTACGACGGCGACGGCCTCGAGGTGGTGACGAACAACATCGAGGCCGACCGCCTGCGCGAGGAGGAACTGCCCGACGACGTCCCCGTCACCGAGTACGACTGGTACGCGAAGTCACTTGGCGAGGCGGTCGCCGACCGCGGCCCGGAGCCGGCCGCCGCGGACTTCGACGCGCAGGGGCTGTCGTCGGTCGACGCCTCGCCGCTGCGCCAGCCCCTCACCGAGGAGGACGTCGAGAGGTACCGCGACCTGGGACGGCAGACCGCCGAAGCGCTCGAGGCGGTCTGCCGGGAACTCCAGCCCGGTGACAACGAGTCGGAGGTCGCCTCCGCGCTCCGGGTGGCGCTCGGCGCCCGGGACATCGAGGCGCCCGTGGCGCTGGTCGGCGGCGCGGAGCGCGCCCGGAAGTACCGCCACTACACGCCCACGGACGCCGAACTCGGCGAGTACGCGCTGGTGTCGGTGACGGCCGAGCGCGGCGGGCTCCACGCCAGCGCGACCCGGACCGTCGCCTTCGAGTCCGAGATGGCCGACGACGACCTGACCGAACTCGGCGAGCGCCACCACGCCGCCCGCATCGCGGAGGTGACCGCGCTGGGCGCCACGAAGGCCGTCGCCGGGCTCTCGGGCGACCCGACGAGCGTCTTCCAGGCGCTCCAGGCCGCCTACGAGCACCTGGGCTACCCCGACGAGTGGGAACTCCACCATCAGGGCGGCGCGGCCGGTTACGCGGGCCGGGAGTGGATGGCGGCCCCCGAGATGGCCGCGTCGGCCGAGGTCACGACCCCGATGGCCTACGCGTGGAATCCGACCGTGCAGGGCGCCAAGAGCGAGGACACGGTGCTGGTGACGGAGGACGGCTTCGAGGTGTTGACCGACACCGGGCGGTGGCCGACCAGCCCGGTCGACGCCTACGACTACGACGCCGTCGTCGAGCGCCCCGACGTGCTGGTGCAGGACGAGGCGTGAGACACGACTGATTTCGACATCTGACGAAAGCAAATTCGACGCGTTCGAGTAGTTTTTTGTTCTCGGACGCGGTTGGCCCGAGCATGGGAATCGACGAGGACTCACTCGACTATCACCGGTCGGAACCGCCGGGGAAGATAGAGATTTCGACGACCAAACCCACGAACACCCAGCGCGACCTGAGCCTGGCGTACTCGCCCGGCGTGGCCGCGCCGTGCCGCGCCATCGACGAGAACCCCGACGACGCCTACCAGTACACCGCGAAAGGGAACTTGGTGGGCGTCGTCTCGAACGGGTCGGCGGTGCTGGGCCTCGGCGACATCGGCGCCCAGGCCTCCAAGCCCGTGATGGAGGGCAAGGGCGTGCTCTTCAAGCGGTTCGCCGACATCGACGTGTTCGACATCGAACTCGACCAGGAGAGCGCCGAGGACATCATCCGGACGACGAAGGCGATGGAGCCGACGTTCGGCGGCATCAATCTGGAGGACATCAAGGCGCCCGAGTGCTTCGAGATCGAGGAGACGCTGCGCGAGGAGATGGACATCCCGGTGTTCCACGACGACCAGCACGGCACCGCCATCATCTCCGGGGCGGCGCTGCTCAACGCCACCGACATCAACGGGAAGGACCTCGAGGACCTGAAGATCGTCTTCTCCGGGGCGGGCGCGTCGGCCATCGCGACCGCGCGGTTCTACGTCTCGCTGGGCGCCCGGAAGGAGAACATCATCATGTGCGACTCCTCGGGCATCATCACCGAGAACCGGGCCGAGCACGGCGACGTCAACGAGTACAAGGCCCAGTTCGCCCGCGACGTTCCCGAGGGCGACCTCGCGGAGGCGGTGGAGGGCGCCGACGTGCTCGTCGGCCTGTCGGTCGCGGGCATCGTCTCCCAGGAGATGGTCCGGTCGATGGCCGACGACCCGATCATCTTCGCGATGGCGAACCCCGACCCCGAGATCAACTACGACGACGCCAAGGACGCCCGCGACGACACGGTCATCATGGCGACCGGCCGGTCGGACTACCCCAACATGGTCAACAACGTCCTCGGGTTCCCGTTCATCTTCCGGGGCGCGCTCGACGTGCGCGCGACCGAGATCAACGAGGAGATGAAGATCGCAGCCGCCGAGGCGCTCGCTGACCTCGCCAAGCAGGACGTCCCCGACGCGGTGGTGAAGGCGTACGGCGACCAGCCGCTCCAGTTCGGTCCGGAGTACATCATCCCGAAGCCGCTCGACCCCCGCGTGCTCTTCCAGGTCGCGCCCGCCGTGGCCGAGGCCGCGATGGAGTCGGGCGTCGCCCGGGGCGAACTCGACATCGGCGAGTACGTCGAGACCCTGGAGGCGCGACTGGGCAAGTCCCGCGAGATGATGCGGGTCGTCCTCAACAAGGCCAAGTCCGACCCCAAGCGGGTCGCTCTGGCCGAGGGCGACGACGAGAAGATGATCCGGGCGGCCTACCAGATGCAGGAGGAGGGCATCGCCAACCCGGTGCTCATCGGCGACAGCGAGACGATCGAGGCCACCTCGGCGGACCTCGGCCTCGACTTCGACCCGGAGGTCGCCGACCCCGACGACGCCGACCACGACGAGTACGCCCGTCGGCTCTACCAGCTCCGGCGGCGCAAGGGCGTCACCGAGAGCGAAGCCGAGGAGCTGGTCCGGAAGGACAGCAACTACTTCGCGAGCGTGATGGTCGAGCAGGGGGACGCGGACGCGATGGTGACCGGCCTGACCCACCACTACCCCTCGGCGCTCCGGCCGCCGCTGCAGGTCATCGGGACGGCCGAGGACGCCGACTACGCCGCGGGCGTCTACATGCTCACGTTCAAGAACCGGGTCATCTTCTGCGCGGACGCCACGGTGAACCAGGACCCCGACGAGGACGTACTGGCCGAGATTACCCGGCACACCGCCGAGCTCGCCCGCCGGTTCAACGTCGAGCCGCGCGCGGCGATGCTGTCGTACTCGAACTTCGGCAGCGTCGACAACGAGGGCACCCGCAAGCCCCGACGCGCGGCCGAGCGGCTGCGCGCGGACCCCGAGGTCGACTTCCCGGTCGACGGCGAGATGCAGGCCGACACCGCGGTGGTCGAGGACATCCTGAACGGCACCTACGAGTTCTCGGAGCTCGAGGACCCCGCGAACGTCCTCATCTTCCCGAACCTCGAGGCGGGCAACATCGGCTACAAGCTGCTCCAGCGGCTCGGCGGCGCCGACGCCATCGGCCCGATGCTGGTCGGCATGGACAAGCCGGTCCACGTCATCCAGCGCGGCGACGAGGTCAAGGACATCGTGAACCTCGCGGGCGTGGCGGTCGTGGACGCCCAGCAGAGCGAGTAACACCTTCGAGCCGACTTTTTGTACCGGAGCAAGCTGGGACGGACGAGTCCCGTTTCTCGATTTCTTCCCATCGGGCCGGCGTCCGGGTAGCGCAGACAGTAGCTTCAACTGGGCCGCCGGCAACCAACGCACATGGAACACGCTACCGAGCGCGTCGTCCTCGCACGCCTCCCGTCGGGCGTCGATATCGCGACGACGGTCCACACCTACGACGGCGCGGCCGACGGCCCGACCGTCTACGTCCAGGCAGCCCAGCACGGCCGGGAGATAAACGGGACCGAGACGCTCCGGCGCGTCCACGACCGGCTGCTCGACGCCGACCTGGCCGGCCGGGTGATCGCGGTCCCGGTGGCCGACCCGCTGACGTTCGACCGGGTGTCGTACACCACGCCCGAGCAGTTGGACAGCGTCAACCCCAACATGAACCGGGTCTGGCCCGGCGACCCCGACGGCACCCTCCACGAGCGCATGGCCGCGACCCTCTGGGAGTACGTCGAAGACGCCGACGCGGTGCTGGACCTCCACACCGGGAGCGCCGACATGCTGACCCACGTCGTGTTCATGGAGGGCGACGAGGAGTCGCGGGCGCTGGCCGAGGCGTTCGGCACCGACCTCCTGCTCTCGGAGGCGGCCGGCGAGGACGCCGACGCCGAGTGGGCCGAGCGCGACTTCGGCGGGAAGCTCCGGGTCGCGGCCGCGCGGCGGGGCGTCCCCACCGTCACGCCCGAACTGGCGCACAACAAGCGACTCGCCGAGGGCGCCGTCGAGGCGGGCGTGACGGGCACCCTGAACGCGCTCAGGCACCTCGGCCTGCTCGACGGCGAACCGGAACCGAACGGCGTCCGGTCGAGCGGCGACCCGACGCTGGCGCGAAACCACCTGGGTCGGGTCTCGGCGGTCGACTCGGGGCTGTTCCGGGCCGACCCCGACCGCGAGGTGGGCGAGCGCGTCGCGGCCGGCGAGCGCGTCGGCACGCTCTACGACCCGGCGACCTACGAGGTGCGCCAGGCCGTCGAGACCGACCGGGCGGGCGTGCTCTACTCGCTGACCCGGGAGGCGACCGTGACCGCGGGCCAGAAGCTGCTGAGCGTCGCGCTCGTGCGCGAGGAGTGAGGCGACGGGGAGGAGGTAAGAGAACTGCGCGAGAGAACGACGCGAGCGGCGGAGAGAAATCGAGGAGCGAAGAGCGGCGTCGGGAGAGTCCGTGAGTTCGGCCGGAGACGCCGAGCGAGAACCGACTATCGCCGGGCCGTGACGTACAGCACGGGCGCGACGACCAGCAGGGCGATGCCGAGGAACTTGTAGTGCAGCGGCGCCATGCTCGACGGCGTGAGGACGAACAACAAGCCGAACGCGATGCCGTTCAGCGACAGCACCTTCCGGGAGCCGAGCGGAATGACCGCCAGCACCGACAGGACGAACAGCAGCAGTAGCGCCTGCCCCACGTTGTACTTGAGCAGGAAGTCGTCGATGAGCGGTAGTGGCACGAACCCTTGCATCCTTACTCGAAACTCGCCCCGAAATACCCTTTAAAGTTCCGCTATGCCGCCGCCGGCGACGGCTCGGCGGACTATCGCAGAAGTGCGGGCACCGTGGGAAGCGAGTCTCGACGTCGGAGAGTCGGGGTGGCGCCGCCCGTCGCCGGACGAACGCGGCGGCGACCGCCGAGGGACGGCGAGCCAACGATTAGCCGGGCGTCTCGCCGAGGTCGAGGGGGCGGACCCAGACGTACCAGACGATCAGCACCGCGGTGAGGTAGCCGGTGACCCAGATTGCCGTCCCGAGGGCCGCGTAGCCGGCCGCCGTCAGCGCGTACTTGAGCAGCCCCGGCACGATGACGCCGAGCGCGAGCGCCAGCCCGAGGCGGACCTTCTCGCCGACGCCCATCAGCGACCACCGGTGTTGCGTCGCGTCATGCCCGGCGGTAGGAACTCCCGACAGGTCAACTACTCGGTTCGACTCGACGGTCGGTCTCGACGCGGAGGACCGAAAAGCGGGGGACGGGCGAGGCGACGCGGCAACCACGTCGACTGACTGGTTGTGGCGTGCGTGGCGAGATGACAGGTGCCTATCCGCGGTGCGGCGCGACGGGCGTCGCACGCCACGTTTCGGTCGTCCCACCAGAAGGCTAAAAGGCTCGCTAATTGCACACAATAGTGCTCCGTACCGATACACGTCGCTCCCGATTTCGAGGTGCGGTCCCGCCCACGGCGACCCTCGTCTGGTACCGACCTCCAGGGGCGGTGGCGTCCGCCGACCGGGCGACCACAGTTTCTTGGTGACCCCCTGCGAACGCCGACCATGCGACGTCTCGCGACCGCGACGCTGCTCGCGCTGGCGCTCGCGGCGGCGCTGGTCGGGCCGGGCGCGAGCGTGACGGCCGACGGGTCGTCGAGTCCGACGCTGGTCGAGGTCGGCGACGCCCGGCTCTGGCCGTACGTCGGCCCCGACCCGTCGTTCGAACGACGGGCGAGCGCCATCAACGTCGTCGTCCGCGACGACCCCGTCCGGGTCCGTCGATACCTCGCCGGGCGGGGCGAGTGGAACCGGAGCGACGACGAGCGGGTCGCCGACGTGCAGAACGAGTCCGGCCTGGTGGCCGACCAGCGCGTCCCGTGGCGCGACGCCCCGGGCGCGCACCGCTACGTCTACGTCGCGGACCGGGGCTGGACGACCGAGCGCTACCAGCTCCACCGGGGCACCTACTTCGGCGCCCGCGACCACCTCCGGGCGTACGGCCCCCGCAGCGGTGACTGGACCGCGATCCAGGCCCACGCCGAGCACTGGGACTGGTTCACCATCACCCACACGGTCGGCAGCGTCGAGGACGCCCAGCGACGGGTCGAGGCCCCGTTCCTCGGCGACTCGGCGTTCGATGTCCGGCGGGTGTACTACGCCAACGGCGACACCTACGACGCCGACGGCTGGACCACGGTGGTCGCGCTGGCGCTGGCGCCCCTGCTTGCCCGGCGACGACTCCTGAGTGCGGTCGGCCGTCTCCGGTCGCTCGCCACCCAGCGCAACCGCCGCCGGGTCGCCCTCGCGGGTGCGCTCGTCGCCCTCCCGCTGGTCGTGCGTCTCGGCGGCGTCCTCTTCGAGCGACACCTCCGGTGGGTGTCGCCCGACGCGGTGGTGGCGCTGTGGTACCCGGTGCTGGTCGGGGGCGTCCCGCTGGCGGCCGTCGTACTGGGCCGACGGGTCCGGTCGGCGCCGGCCGGCGCGCTCGCGGCGCTCGGGTTCGGCACCGGCGTGGTGCTCGACTACGCCTACCTCGGGGTGACCATGCTGCCGATTCCGGTCGCGGCCCACCGCGCGGTCGCGGTGATGGCGGTCGGCCTCCTCGCCGCCGGCGCGGGCGCGAGGTCCGACCGGGACGTCGGCGCGGAGTCGGAGCGCAGACTGGGAGACGCCCAGCGCACGACGATCTTCTGGGCGGGCGCGGCGCTGTGGCTCCTGGTCGTGCTCGCGGGGCATCTGGTCTGAGCGCCCGGACCGACACCGCGAGGACCGTCCGGCGGGTTTTTGCTGTCTGCCGCCGATACAGCTCGCATGAGCGCCATCACCTTCTTCGCCACGACCGACCTGGAGCGCATCGTCGAGTTCTACACCGGGACCGTCGGTGCGACCGTCTGGCTCGAGCAGCCCGACTGCACGATCCTGAAGTACGACAACCAGCTCCTGGGCTTCTGCGAGCGCGAGACCGCCGACACCGAGGGCATCGTGACGTTCGTCTACCCCGACCGCGAGGGCGTCGACGAGATGTTCGAGGTACTCGCGGACCGTGTCCGCGAGGAACCGCACGAGAACGACCGGTACGACATCTACCAGTTCTTCGCCGAGGACCCGGACGGGCGTGCGGTGGAGTTCCAGACGTTCCTCCACCCGACCGACGAGGTGTAGCGCCGAACGCCCTGTCGCGCCGACCGCACCCGGTGGCGGCCGGGCCGTCGGGACCGCCGAATCGCACAGCGATGCGGCCGACTCCCGCAACTGCCGTGGCCGCACGGCCTGCGGGACTTGCGGGGTCGAGAAGCGATCAGAGCAGCGACTCGACGTCTGCGATCGAGTCGACGACGTGGTCGGGTGACACGTCCGAGGCGTCCGCGTCCGCCCGGGTCGCGATGCCGGAGAGCGCGAGCGCGGTCGTCATGCCGGCGCGCTCGCCGAGCGCGAGGTCGGTGTCCAGCCGGTCGCCCACGATCAGGATCTCCGCCCCGCGACCCGAGACCCGCGACTCGACCGCCTCCGCGGCGGTCCGGCCGGGCTTGCCGAGCATCGCGTCGGGGTCGCGGTCCGCGGCCTCCGCGACCGCGGCCACGATGGCGCCCGACCCCGGCACCGGCCGGTCGGCCGCCGGGATGGTGCGGTCGGGGTCGGTCGCCACGAAGGCCGCGCCGTCCAGCGCCCACAGCGCCGCCCGGAGACGGTCGTAGGTGAACTCGCGGTCGACCGAGACCACGACGACCGCGGCATCGTCTGGGTCCTCGACCAGCGGGACGCCGCGGGCGGCCAACATCTCGCGCAGGCCGGGCTCGCCGACGAGGAAGGTTGCGGCGTCGGGGTGCTCGGCCGCGACGTAGTCGGCGGTCAGCGACCCGGAGGTCACGACGTCGTCGGGCCCGACCGCGAAGCCGAGATCTCCGAGCCAGTCGGCGTAGTCGGCCGGCGATCGAGTCGGGTTGTTCGACAGCAGGAGGACGTCGAGGCCGCGCTCTCGGAGGCGGTCGACCGCCGCGACCGCGCCCGGAATCGGCTCGCCGCCGCGGACCAGGGTGCCGTCGACGTCGAGGACGACGCTCTCGATTGGCATGAGCGGGGGTTCGGGGGCGAGGCTCAAGGGTCTGTCCGCTGGCGGTGCAGGGCCGAATCACGCCGACGCGGTATCATCCGCTGTCATTGAACTTCCAGGGGGGTCGGCCTCACGGTAAGTACCGCAGGTCGAGACTGTCCGGCGCACTCGACGTCGCACTGGAGGGCCGAAGCCGATGCCAGTTTGGGGCAGTGGGACGGGATGCCAGCCCGGGAGGACAGCGCGGATGGTAGGGTGGACAACAGTGGGCGGCTGTCTCCGTTCGGTCCGAATCACGGGTCTTCTATAGTCTTTCTGCTAACCAATTCTGGCAGGTCGCCCGAGTGACGTCTCACGCAGCGCTCTCGACTCAGTCCCGAACGCTGCGAGAATCGCGTTCACCGCGCCGAAGCGGAACTGAGAGTCTCGACGGCTGGCGGAACACCCGTCGCTGGGAACGGTTGAAGCCGAAGATAGGTGGCTGGGGAGTTGAGGTCCCAGTTTCCTCCCGGCCAGTGGCCGGGTGGAATGGAGGTGGGCCAACGCGGATTTGAACCGCGAACCTCCCGGTTATCAGCCGAGCGCTCAACCTGATTGAGCTATTGGCCCAGGTGAGCGCATTCACTGGTTGCGGCCATGTATGTTTAAGCGTTTCCTTTCGGTGTCAGTTCGGCACGCCCTCACTGGGTTTCTCCCGAGAAGGCGGTCGCAGTTCCCGGTCTACTTCTCCTCGTCGTCCTCGAACTCGATGTCGTAGGAGTCGTCGTCTACCCGATAGGTGTCGTCGGATCCGTCGGCCCGGTTCGCGCTTCCGCCCGTACCGGGTCCGCCCGCGCCGGTGCTCGACCCGCTCGCGCCGACGTCCTCGGCGTTGGGGAACCCGAAGGTGTAGACGTTGCCGGAGGCGAACCCGCCGGTCTTCTTCTCGACGTAGGGCTTGACGACCCACTTCTGGACCGCTTCGCGCACGAGAATGCGCGAGGGCGGGAACGCCAGCAGGAACCCGACGGCGTCGGTGACCAGGCCGGGCGTGAGCAGGAACGCGCCCGCGGCGATGAGCAGCGCGCCGTCGGTCAGTTCGTCGGCCGGGACCTCGCCCTCGGCGAGGGTCCCCTGGAGGCGCCGGACGGTGTGGCGGCCCTCGGCCCGGACGAACAGCGTCCCGACCAGCGCGGTCAGGACGACCAGCGCGACCGTGAGGACCGCGCCGAGTTGCGACGCCACGACGACGAGGAACAGCGCGTCCAGCAGCGGGATGAGCAGGAGTGCGATCAGTGCGCGTTTGAGCATCGGTCCGTTCTTGTCCGGGTGTAGACGTTCGCGCCCTAAAGCCCTTTAGGTGGCCGGTCTCCGCGGACATCCGTACGCTTTTCATCGCCGACGGGCTCTCTCCGCCCATGCGACTCCTGCTGGTCCACGCCGACCGCTTCGCGTTCGAGGCCGGCGCGCCGGCCGGCGACGGACCCGCCGCGACCGACGAAGCGCCGAACGAGGGGCGGCTGGCGGACTGCGTGGTCGCGTTCGTTACCGTCGAGCGCGCGGACATCGACGACCCCGACTCGGTAGTCGCGAACGCCGCCGCCGAACTCCGGGACGCGACCGAACGACTTAACACCCGGAAGGCGGCCCTCTACCCCTCCGCCCACCTGAGCGGCGTCCCCGCCGCCCCGGACGACGCCGAGGCCGTGCTCCGGGACCTCGCGGCCGAACTCGACGCCGACCGCGAGATTCTTCGGGCGCCGCTGAGTTCGCATTCCGCGTTCGAGCTCGCCCGCAAAGGCCACCCCTACGCGACCCGGTCCCTTCGCGTGATCCCCGGGAGCGCCGACAGCGGAGAGGAGACCGACCGGACCCCGAGCGAGTGGCGGCTGGCGTTCCCCGGCGGCGACGCGGTGACGCTCCCCGGGGACGACCCGTTGGGCGCGCTCGACGACGAGGACGCCGACCGCGTGAGCGACGGCCTTCGCAACCTCGTCGCCCGCGAAGTCGGCGGCGGAGTCGACGGCGGAACGTCGGACGAGACCGCCGCAGAGGCCGAACGACCGACGTTCGCCGACCTCGTGCGCGACCAGCGACTGGCGAGCGACGGCCGACCCGCGGACGACGCCCCCGCGAAGGCGGAGTCCCTCCGATGGCTCCCCCGGGGGAAACTCGTTCGCGACGCATTGACGGCGTACGCGGCCGAACTCGCGGCCGACGTCGGCGCGATGCCGGTCGAGACGACGCCCGCGGAAAGTCTCGGCGCGCGGACTCCCCCGGCAGAAGCCGAGTCGTCCGACGAGCACCGCCCTCGCGGCGGACTTTCCGACTCCGTGACGTCGACACGATGTGCGGCCTGCGCCGAGCACTCCTCTCTCCTAGAGGACGCCGAGCTCGAAGCGTCGGACCTCCCGGTCGGACTCTCCGAACTGGCCGCCGGTTCACCCCCGGTCGAGGGTGAGCGCGGGTCGACGGACCTGTCGTGTTCCCCGAAGTCCGTCGTCCCCGTCGTTCACACCGCGACCGCAGACCTGGCGCAGGCGAAGGAGCGACTCGTCGCGCAGGCCGAGGACGCGCTCCGGGCCGGCGAGGACCTCGGCCCGGCCTGCGCGCCCGTGATCCGGACGACCCGGGCGTTCTCCGACGATAACGAGGCGTGGATGCAGTCGCTGGTCGACGAACTCGGCGCGCCCGCGCTGGTCGAACTCCGGCCCGAGCGCCGGAGCGACCGGGAAGCCAGTGTCGACTTCGTGACCCTGGACGGACCCGGTCGACCGGTCGAACTCGGTCGCGTCGAGCTCGACGTCGAGAGCGCCGAGCGGTTCGGGGTCACCTACGGGGCCGGCGAGGAAACCCGGTATCCGCCGATTCTGCACTTCTCGCCGTTCGGGAGCGTCGAGGACGCGCTCGCCGCGCTCCTGGAGACAGCGGCCGAGCGCGAGGTGCCCCGCCTCCCGACGTGGCTCTCGCCCGCGCAGGTCCGTTTCGTCCCGGTCGAAGAGAGCCACGTCGAGCACTGCGACGCGCTGGCGGCGGACCTCGAAGCCGGGGGTATCCGCGCGGAGGTCGACGACCGCGAGGAGGCGGTCGGCGAGCGCCTGTCCCGGGCCGCGGACGACTGGGTGCCGTACTGCGCGGTCGTGGGCGACCGCGAGACCGAGCGCGACGCCGAGACGCTCAAGGTGACCGTCCGCGGCGAGGGAGCCGAACGCGAGCTGACGCCCGCCGAACTAGAGGAGGCAGTTCTCGCCGACATCGACGACGGGCCGAGGGTGGCGCTTTCGCTGCCGACGCGACTCGGCAGGCGTCCCGACCTCTCGGACCGATAAGTACCGATTCATCTCTCGGACGTCGCCGAGCGGTGCGCGACTGAGCTTCCGGCTCGTTCTGCCGATTCTTCGCTTTCAAGCCCTCACGACCACACTCGTCCGTGTCTCGCGATACCAGGTCGCACTTTGAATATTCTTTATGGGAATAAAACCAGTCTACTTAATACCCTATGGTAATAAGAACCGGCGTCAATGGCTTCGCTGGACTTCGAACCGCTGACGTACGGAGAGCTGTCGCCCGAGCGACGACCGACGCCGGCCCAGGCGCTCGTACCCGTGCTCGGCGTCGTCGTCTTCCTCGGAATCGGGTCGGGGTACCTCAAGCTCGCGCCCCACGGCCCGCTGCTCTGGAGCATCGTGCTGACCGGGCTGGTCGGCTACTACTGGATGGGGCTGTCGTGGGATGAGCTCTACGAGGGCATCGCCGACAGCCTGCTGATGGGCCTGCAGGCGATCCTCATCCTGTTCACCATCTACGCGCTCATCGCCACCTGGGTCAGCGCCGGGACGATTCCCGGGCTGATGTACTACGGGCTGACCGTGCTCACCCCGGAGGTGTTCCTGCCCGCGACGGCCATCCTCGCGGCCATCGTCGCGTTCTCCATCGGATCGTCGTGGACCACCGCCGGCACGCTCGGGGTGGCGTTCGTCGGCATCGGGTCGGGGCTCGGCATCCCGGCGCCGATGACCGCCGGGGCCATCCTGAGCGGAGCGTACGCCGGCGACAAGCAGTCGCCGCTGTCGGACACGACCAACCTCGCGGCCGCGGTCACCAACACCGACCTCTACGACCACATCCGGGCGATGCGGACCGGCACCGCCATCGCGCTCGGCGTCGCGCTGGTCCTGTACGCCGTCCTCGGCCTCCGGGCGGGCGGCGCGATTCCGGAGGGCCGCGTCGTCGAGATCCAGACCGCGCTGGCCGGCACCTACGACCTCTCTGCGCTCGTCTTCCTCCCGCTGGTGGTCACCTTCGGCCTCGCGCTCTACGGCTACCCAGCGCTCCCGTCGCTGGTCGCCGGGGTGTTCGCTGGCGTGTTCACCACCATCGCGGTCCAGGGCGTCGGCTTCACCGCGGCCTGGGACGTGTTCCTCAACGGGACCGCCCCGGAGACCGGCACCCAGCTCGTCAACGACCTGCTGGCCGCCGGCGGCGTCTCGGGGTCGGCCTGGACCATCTCGGTCGTCGTCGCCGCGCTCTCGCTGGGCGGCCTGCTCGAGGGGACGGGCGTGCTCGCGGTGCTGGCTCACTACCTCGCCCAGTCCATCCGGAGCGCGACCGGCCTCGTCGTCGGCTCGGGCGTCTCGGCCATCCTGGTCAACGTGTTCAGCGCCCAGCAGTACATGGCCATCGTGATCCCGGGGATGACCCTCCGGAACCTCTACGACGAGTACGACCTCGAGAGCAGCGACCTCTCGCGGGCCGTCGAGGCCGCGGGCACCCCGACCGGCGCGCTCATCCCGTGGCACGCCGGGGCGGTCTACATGTCCAGCGTCTTCGGCGTGGCGACCCTGGAGTACTTCCCGTACTACTTCTTCGCGTTCCTCTCGCCGGCCGTGCTGTTCGCCATGGCGCTGGCCGGCGTGGCCACGACCCCGCGAGAGACCGAGGAGTCGACCGCCTCGTCTGCCGGCGACTGAGCCGAGTTCGTCCCTCCTTCGGACGGTCTCGCCCGAACCGACTCCGACCGAAATCGACCGCTTCGAACCCCTCCGAACCGCTTTGTACCACGTCGCTCGCTCGTTAAGGTCGGGCTATCCGAGGCCCGTCCGACGACTGCCCGCGCGAGAGTCGGAATATCGACGAGCGACCGGCCGGGCGACCGCTACCTCGGCACCGGCGCCCGGTCACCGGTAACCGTCCGATTACCGACCTGTAATTCCGGTTACGGCGCGATGGCCAGTTTATAACAAAGTAGCGTTCGGGAACATGTCCTCCGGAGTACGATGCAATCGAGACACGAGCGGTCGGGAGCGAGCGGCGTCGGGCGGGTTCGACGGCTGGCGGGAGTACTGGTGACATTTCTCGTATGCGGGCTCGTCGTGAGCGGCACGGCGGTGGCGGGTATCGGAGCATTCGACGGCGAAACGCGGGATACTGTCTCGCTAGCGCCAGATTCCCCGGCGACGGCGGGCTCCTCCCCGGCGAGTCCGGGGGTCGCCGGACGCCAGACCCAGTCCGGATACAACACGTCGAACGATAGCTTCGGGTGGTCGGTGGCCTCGGCGGGCGACTTCAACGGCGACGGCGCCACCGACGTCGTCGTCGGCGCGCCGGGCCGCGGCACCAACAACACCGGCGGGGCGTACCTCTTCTACGGGCCGGTCACCGCCGAGAACATCTCGCTCTCGGACGCCGACCTGACGCTGACGGGCGAGTCGACCGGCGACTACGCCGGCTGGTCGGTCGACGGCGGCGACGTCGACGGCGACGGCTACGCGGACCTCGTCGTCGGGGCGCCCTACAACGACGAGGCCGGCCGGAACGCCGGCGCGGCCTACGTCGTCTTCGGCAGGGAGGACGCGAACGGCACCGTCTCGCTCGGCGAGGCGGGAACGAAACTGGTCGGCGGGGCCGACGGGAGCGAGGCCGGCTTCGACGTTAGCGCGCGCGACGTCGACTCGGCCGACGCTCCGGGGCTACTGGTCGGCGCGCCGGCGACTCGGACCGACGCACGGCGGGGCGCCGCGCACCTCCTCGCCGGCGAGGCGCTCTCGAACCGGTCGACGGTGTCGCTCCCCGCCGCGGCACAGGGGTCGAACGCGACGCAAGCGCGGTTCGTCGGCGGCGCGGCCGACGACCGCGCCGGCTGGTCGGTCGCGTGGGCGGGCGACGTCGACGACGACGGCACCGCCGAAATCGCGGTCGGAGCGCCGTATCACAACGCGAGCGACGACCCGCGCGCCGGGGCGGTGTACCTCGCCGACGCGGACGCCTCTGGGCGTCAGAACCTCACCCAGTCCGAGGCCACGTTCCTCGGCGGGTCGGCCCACGACAACGCCGGCTTCGCCGTCGGGAGCGCCGACGACGCCAACGGCGACGGCGTCGCCGACCTGCTCGTCGGCGCACCCTCGAACGACACCTCCGGACGGAACGCGGGCGCCGCGTACGTCGTGTACGGCGGGGCGTCGCTGAACGGGACGCTGACCGCGGACCGGGCCGACGTGGCGGTGTTCGGCGAGGCGGCGGGCGACCGACTCGGGTGGTCGGTAGCGTCGGCCGGCGACGTCGACTGCGACGGCGACGACGACGTGGTCGCCGGCGCGCCGACCAACGACGACACCGGGGCGGCGTACCTCGTCTACGGTCGGGGAACCGACGGCGGCGCGGTGGCCACGAAGCTCACCGGCGGCGGGGCGGGCGACTTCGCGGGCGCGAGCGTCGCCGGGCTCGGACGCGGCGACGACGGGAGCGACGTCCTGGTCGGCGCGCCCGGCAGCGACATCGGTCGCACCGACAGCGGCGCGGTGTACCTCGTGCGACCCCAGCGCGGGTGCGGGGCAGACGGTGACGGCGGTGGCGCGGGGGGCACTCGGACGGCAGCAGGCAACAGCAGTACCGCCAGTCCGGACTCCCGCGACGACGGGAGCGACGGCGGACTCCCCTCCCTGGAGTTCGCCGACGGTGACGAGTCGAGCGGCGACGCGACCGGCGCCGCCGTCCGGCTGGTCTCGAACGAGGGGGCTTCCGGCGCTGCGGGGAGCCCCGAGCAGCGAGCGTCCGGCGACGACAGGTCCAGCAGCGCTCGGTCCGACGGAGACCGGTCTGAGGGGGCTCCGACCGACCCGGAAGACGGGACGCCCGACAGAGGGGACAGTGGTTCCGGTTCCGACGATGGAGATTCGGGCCCCGAGAATGGCGACTCCGGCCCCGACGGTGGCGACTCCAATCCCGACGACGGAAACTCCGACGACGGGAACTCGAGCCCCGACGACGGCGGAGAGGACGGGAACTCGGGCGACGGCGGGGACGACCGGACCGACCGGGAGCCCGACCAGCGCCAGGGCATCCACGTCTACCAGAACCAGTGCCAGCGCCAGACCGGCGACGGGCAGCGCCAAGGCCAGTCACAGGGCGTCCGGGGCGGCCAGACCCAGTCGGACGGGAGCGTCAGCATCCGGTGGCAGTTCCAGCGGATCCACGTCCAGCAGACCCAGTGCCAGTACCAGGGCGACGGCCACGACAACGCCCAGCGTCAGCGCCAGCAGCTGCGGATACGGTTCGCCCAGCAGCAGGGCGGTGACGACGAGCAGTCCCAGCGCCAGGACGTCGAGAGCCGCCAGAACCAGACGCAACGCCGGTCCGGGTCCGAGCAGGTCCAGACCCAGGTGCAGTGGTTCAGCGTGACCTTCGTCCAGGTCCAGCCGGTGAACGACGCCGTCGACCAGTTGCAGTCCCAGTACCTCGACGTCGACCAGAACCAGGAGCAGTCCCAGGGCGACGGCTACGACCAGAGCCAGACGCAGTTCCAGGTCGTCCAGATCGTCTACCAGGGCCAGACCCAGACGTACGGGGGCGCCCAGGGACAGGCCCAGAACCAGTCGGTCGAGGCGAGCCAGCGCCAGCACCAGGAGCAGACCAACGTCTCGCAGAACCAGACCCAGAACCAGAGCGTCGACCTCCGACAGAACCAGACCCAGAACCAGACCGACCCGAACGCGAGCCAGACCCAGAACCAGAGCATCGACGTCGACCAGGGCCAGAATCAGACGCAGGGCGACGAGGGGCCGAGCCAGTCCCAGCGCCAGAACCAGTCGGTCGACGCCGACCAGAACCAGACCGAGGCCGGCGGCCCGAACCAGACGCAGACCCAGAACCAGACCGCCGAGCTGAACCAGAGCCAGACCCAGAACCAATCGCTGACCGGCGGGGACGCGAACGAGAGCAGCGAGGTGGTCGCCGACCAGAACCAGACCCAGCGCCAGTACGGCGAGAACAACACGCAGCGACAGAACGAGTCGATCGCCGTCGACCAGAACCAGACCCAGTCGCAGACCGAGGCCAACGTCACTACAACCGTCTCGGCGGAAACCGAGGACGGGACCCGGAACGCGTCGGCGTCGAACGCGACCGACGCGGCGGGGAATACCACCACGCGCGCGAGCGAGAACCTGACCACCACGTCGACCAACGAAACCACTACATCGACAAACGCGACCGCCACGACGGCGGACGAGAACACGACGACGCGGACGGCCGACTCCGCGACTGCGGGAACCGAGACGGCCGCCGAGGCGGAAACTGTCGCCGAAGAGGAGACGACTGCGACGACCGAAGCGGGGTCGGCCGACGGTGAGCCGACTGCGACCACCGATGCGGCGTCTGACGAGGAGACGACCGAAGCGGAATCGGTCGACGAGGAAGAGCCGACCGAGTCTCCCACCGAGGAGGACGCCGACGAGGAGACGCCGGCCGGGCAGGAGTCGGACGACGAGACGCCGGAACCGACGACCGAGAAGACCGACGAGCAAACGGCGAACGAAGAGGGAACCGAGGAGTCGACGACAGAAGACGAATCGGACGACGAGGAGCCGACGACCGATGAGGACCCCGACGAGGAATCGACCGACGAGGCCCAGACGCAAGAGGGTGAGAAAGCCGATGAGGATGAGGCGACCGAAGCGGAGGAGAAAGACGGCGAAGACGAGGCGACCGAGGACGACGAGCCGACCGACGAAGACGAGAATGCTGAAGAGGGCGAGCCGACCGAGGACGACGAGCCGACCGACGAAGACGACAAAGAGGAAGCGGACGAGACGACTACGGCGGACGAGTCGTCCGCTGCGGACGAACCGGCCGCCGAAGGTGGCGAAAGCACGACGACCGCCGCGGAGAGCGTCGCCGTCGCGGTCGGTCCACACGACTCGCTCGTAGCGTGACCGCTCTGCGGAGGTGGCTGGTCAGCCGAAAGAAACGGACGTGACCGCGGCCTCGCAGCCTACGTCTCGGTCGTGGTCTCGGACGCGGCCGTGGTCTCGGTCTCGTTCATCCCGGTTCCGAACGGCGAGCAGTTCCGGATGACGGACACCGTCCGGTCGCCGCCGAGGTCGTCGGTGGAGGCGAAGGCCGCGACGATCGCCTCCCCGTCGATTGACACCGTCTCGTTCCCGGCGAGCGTCATGGTGGAGCTGCTGGTCGACGTGCCGGTCGTCGACAGCTCGATGACGCTCACCTTGCCCACGTACTCGGTGTCCTCGTCCGCGACGAACCGGACCTCGTCGCCCTCGCAGTCGACTTCGATGTCGGGCTCGGTGTCGTCCTGCGACGCCGTCGTCGTCGCCGTCTCGCCCGCGTCGAGGCAGTCGGTCACGTCGGACGCGACGACCGCTTCGTCTTCGGATTCGTTCTGGACGATGGTGAACACGATCCCCCGCTCGTCGAGGTCGACCGTCGCGTTGCCCTCGACGGACCCGAACGACGAGCGCGACACGCTGTTGGAGTCGGCCAAGATGTTGGCGACCCCGACGGTCACGCCGTACTGGTACCCCTCGGGTGCCGTGATGCTGACGTTGGGTGCGGTGCAGTCGACGGTGATGTTCACTGTCGTCTGGTTCGCTGTCATCTGCGCGCTCGCTCCCGGGTGCCTGTCGATTCCATTCTCGGTCACTCCCCCCGCGATACTCGGCGCGAGGGCCCCGACGCCGAGTATCACAACCCCCACGAGAAGCGCCTCGGAGGGCGAGATTTCTACACGAGGCATACCGGTATCTCGTCGGAGACGTACAAACTGTTTCTGCTGGCGTTCACTCTATTCGGGATTGATATTGCGGAGATGAAACCTGTAGCCATCCGGAATCGAGCCCACGAATGCCGGCGTTCGTCGGCGGACCACTGCGCGGAACCCAACGACTGCACAAGTCGCGCTAAAGCCCTCGTAACGGCGGACACTGCTCGGCAGCTGACGTCGCGCGGCCGCCGCCCGTGGCGCGATGAGCGGGGGTTCGGGTCGGCGGCGTGGCGGATATTTCTGCGCTTACGTCCTCGAAACCCAGATTACCGGGGGTAACGGTGGATTCTCCGTGCCGGCTAGGCCCGGGCTAACAACCTGCACTTGACCGCTCGATGCGACTCGAACCGAATCCGCCGGTTGAACCGGGTTAGTCGACTGTCGGGCTGCGTAAGCTCAATTACCACCCCTCATGTGTCAATTTCGAGTATGTAATAGCGATTGAATTCGGCGAGTCCGGATAATAACAAAGTCCGGTACTGTCGAGCATCGGTCTGCGGCAGGTGCCGTAGGGAAATCCAATGACAGGTGAGAAATCCATGACGAAGCGGTTCGCCGTACTCTTCGCGATACTCGTCGCGAGCAGTATGGCATTGACAGGTATCGGAGCGGCAACCGTAGGCGGTACGCAGGACTGCGAGAGCGCGCAAGACCAGGCACTATCCGTCGACGCCAACCAGTCCAGCACGGATCTGAAGCATCTCGACACCAACAGTAATCAGACGGACGACCAGGACATCTCCGGAGACGTCGACCAGTCGCAGGAAGCGACCGGGGATCGGAACTGCCAGGAGCAGTCCGAGAGCCTCACCGCGGAGCAGAAGGCGAACCAGACGCTCGTGGGCGGGAGCAACAGCGACCAGACCGCTGACCAGGACGCGACCGCCGAGAGCGACCAGGATCAGTTCGTCGAGGACGGCGACGACAACTACCAGGACCAACAGTCGGCCCAGTGGATGAGCCAGCAGCTGATCCAGCTGTCGTTCTTCGGTAGCAACAACACCCAGAACGCCACGCAGGACGCCGACCAGGAGAACGACCAGCTGCAGGTCGTCGCGAACGGCGACAACAACACGCAGGACGCCGACAACGAGCAGAACATCAGCCAGAAGCTCGTCCAGTTCGTCGCCTTCGGTAGCGACAACACCCAGGACGCAGACCAGAACGCAGACCAGGTGAACGATCAGGACCAGATCGCCGTCAACGGCGACAACAACACGCAGGACGCCGACAACGACCAGGACATCACCCAGCGCGGCGCGCAGATCATCCTCTTCGGCGACGACAACGACCAGGACCTCGACCAGGACGCCGACCAGGAGAACTACCAGGACCAGATCGCCGAGAACGGTAGCGAGAACGACCAGGACGCCGACAACGAGCAGGATATCGACCAGGACGGCGGCCAGGTCGTCGTCTTCGGTGACGACAACGACCAGGACGCCGACCAGGACGCCGAGCAGAAGAACGACCAGGAGCAGATCGTCTACGAGGGCGACGAGAACACCCAGGAGGCCGACAACGACCAGACCGCCGACCAGCAGAGCGAGCAGCAGGTCTGGGTCGGTAACAACAACACGCAGGACAGCGACCAGGACAGCTACCAAGACAGCGAGCAAATCCAGGAGATAATCTTCGGCAACGACAACGATCAGGACGCCGACAGCGACCAGACCGCCGAACAGGACTCCGACCAGGACGTCAGCGGTGACCGCAACGTTCAGGAGAGCGACCAGATCGACGACCAGGACAGCGAGCAGTACCAGAACGCGACCGGCGACGACAACAAGCAGGACGCCGAGAGCGACCAGAACTCCTACCAGGAGAGCGACCAGGACGCTGACGGCGACGACAACGATCAGGACAGCTACCAGAACAGCGACCAGTCCAACGACCAGGACCAGATCGCGAGCGGCGACGAGAACGACCAGGAGCAGGACTCCGAGCAGGACAACGACCAGGACGAGGACCAGGACGCCGACGGTGACAAGAACGACCAGGACGCCGACCAGACGAACGACCAGATCAGCGACCAGTACCAGCAGTCGAGCGGCGAGAACGCCGACCAGGACCAGGACTCCGACCAGGACTCCGACCAGGACTCCGACCAAGACGCTGACGGCGACAAGAACAAGCAGGACAGCGACCAGGACAGCGAGCAGGAGAGCGGTCAGGACCAGAGCACTAGCGGTGACGACAACGAACAGGATCAGTACAGCGAGCAGGACTCCGAGCAGGACTCCGAGCAGGACTCCGACAGTGACGAGAACGTCCAGGAGAGCGACCAGGTCGGTGACCAGGACAGCGAGCAGGACCAGGACGCCGACGGCGAGGACAACGACCAGGAGCAGGACAGCGAGCAGGACGCTGAGCAGAACAGCGACCAGGACGCCGACGGCGAGGACAACGACCAGGACAGCTACCAGAACAGCGACCAGGAGAGCGACCAGGAGCAGAGCTCCAGCGGTGACGACAACGAGCAGGACCAGGAGAGCGACCAGGACGTCGAGCAGGACCTCGACCAAGAGGCTGACGGCGACGACAACGACCAGGACGCCGATCAGGTGAGCGACCAGGAGAGCGACCAGGAGCAGAGCTCCAGCGGCGAGGACAACGACCAGGACCAGGAGCAGAGCAGCGACGTCGAACAGGAGAGCGACCAGGAGGCTGACGGCGACGACAACGACCAAGAGCAACGGTCGGAGGTCGACGTCGATCAGGACCAGGAGCAGAGTTCGAGCGGCGACGACAACGAACAGGACCAGGAACAGGACGTCGAGGTCGACCAGGAGCAGGACCAGGACGCGGACGGTGAAGACGACGAGCAGGAGCAGAGCTCGGACGTCGACGTCGATCAGGAGCAGGAGCAGAGCACCTCCGGTAGCGGCAACGACCAGGATCAGAGCCAGTCGGTGTCGGTCAGCACCGACCAGGACCAGGACTCGGACGACGATGACGACGAGAAGAAGAGTCTGATTGCGCCCCTGGCGCTCTGAACGCAACCAGAACGACCGTCTTCATTTTTTAGCGATCCGGGGGACGGCGACCACCCGTCGAGTGTACTTACTCCCTGAACATCGAAGCCGAGGGAGTGTCCGTCGAGAGACCGATGGAGTCAGCAGAAGTTCTGCGTGGCGTACACCTTCCCCTCGGACGTGATGTAGAGGCCGATACCCTCCTTGTTCCAGCCCGCGGTCAGGATGTTCTCGCGGTGGCCCTCGGAGTTCATCCACTGGCTGACGATGCCGGCGGCCAGTTCGTCGGCGTTGTCGTGGTGGATGGTGCCGTCGTCGGTCCTGACGTCCGTGTCGTAGTAGGTGTAGGCGATGTTCTCGCCGCCGGTGTAGTACCGGGTGTCGGTGATGTACGCCCGGCAGTCGTAGCCGAACGTCTCGTACCGGTCCGACCGCGACTCCCCGCTCGGAGAGGTGTGACTGAAGTAGTCGTTCTCGGCCATGTCCCTGCTGTGGTACCGGGCGATCTCGCGGAGGTCGGTGTCGAAGTCGAGCGTGCCCAGGCCGTGGTCCGTCCGGCGCTCGTTGATGTACTCGTGGACGAGTCGCTCCACGCGATTCCTGTCGAGTTCCGAGAGGGGCGTCTCCTCGTCGACCGCTTCCCCGTCATCCCCCTCCCGCTCCGCGACGCCTTCGACCACGAGATAGCCCACGCGCTCGCCCAGGTGGGCGGTCTCGGCGTCGGCGCTGCGCTCCTCTTGAACCTTCACGTCGACCGACGAACCGGTCAGATTCCGGTACCGGACCGAGCAGGTGTTCGACCCCCGGAACGTCTGCACGTCGACCAGGAGGACGGGGTCCGCGTAGCTGTCGCCGAACTCGATGGTGGTCCAGGCGTCGCCGACGCCCGAGCGGGTCCCCGCCTCGTAGGCGCGGCCGTCGAGCGTCCCCGACCCGGGCTCGACCGCGAGGTAGCCGACGTCCTCGACCCGGTGAGGGCCCTGGGCCTCGGCCTCCTGGAGGCGCACCGAGAGTCCGGACGCAGACACGTCGCTGTGGCGCGTGACGACCGGCTGGCCGCCCGCGACCGTCTGGGACTGCGAGAACACCACGGGCGCCGACGAGAACGACGCGGAGAAGGCGACCGACTCCCAGCGGTGGTCGGTCCGGACCCGGCCGGTTTCGAGGGCGGTGCCGTCCGCGAGGGCGTACTCGCCGGGTTCGGTGGCGAGGTAGCCGACCGTCTCCTCGCGGTGGGCGCCGTCGAGGTACCCCCACTCCTCGACCCGGAGGTCGAACGCGTCGCTCCCGACGTCGCGGAGGCGGGGGGACGCGGGCTGGGGGCCCCGGTAGCTCAGCCCCGACGAGAGGACGACCGGGTCGGTCGACGACCCGGACAGCCCCACCGTCTGCCAGGTGTGGTTGACCGCGGCCGACCCCGCGTCGACCGTGACGGCGGGGGCCAGTGCCGCCGTTCGCTCGGCGACTGCGCCGAGGCCGATGCCGCCGGCGAGCAGTCCAGTCGCCCGGAGATAGCCGCGTCTGCTCAGTGATGCCTCTGATTCGGAGTTGACGCTCGTGTCGCGGACCATGCGCGTGGTCGGTGCTCCCACCAGTCGTTTAAAAATATTCTGCTTTCTTTGAAAACTAGCCCGCCAGATTACACGAACCGGAGAACGTCCGACGGACCGTCCGACGGTGCGCTCGGTCGGCCTGCCGACGCCCGCCTCAGTCGGCCTTCGCCGGCGCGTCGCCCCCGTGGTCGACGCCCGGGATGTTGCCGACGTCGACGTCGCCGTCGTCGCCCGCGGCGATGCCGCTGGTGATGATGGTCCGGATGCCCTCCTCGACGGTCATGTCGACGTCGTGGACCCGGTCCTCGGGGATGTGGGCGAGGTACCCGCCCATCACCGGGTTGGGCGCGAACGGGAGGAACATCGCCACGAGGCCGTCCTCGCCGACCGCCTCGCCGATGGGCTCCGGGGAGGCCGCGGTCTCGAAGCCCAGGATGTACGACCCCTCGCGGGGGTACTCGACGATCTTCACGTCCTCGAAGTTATCGGCGTCGCTGCCCAGCATCGCGTCGCCGACCCGCCGGAAGCTCCTGTAGACGGTGCCGACGCCCGGCACCGACGCCAGCGCCGAGTCGAGCGCGACGACGAGTCGCTCGCCGTACCTGACGTGGGCCAGCGTCCCGACCGCCACGACGGTTCCGATCAGCAGCGCGACCGCGACGAGTTCCGGCACGAAGTCGAACAGGAGGCCGTAGACGCCGAGTTCGATGAGCAGCTGTGAGAGCCACAGCGACTCGACGAACGCGACCAGTCCAGTCCACTCGAGGACCGCGACCAGCGGCGTGAGCGCGCTCGCGATGAACTCGATGATCATCGCCAGCACGTAGACGGTGACGACGAGCGGGACGATGATGGCGATTCCGGTCACCACGACGTCGAGCAGGCCGTCGTACAGCGACTCGCCGGTCTCCCGGACCGCGTCCGCGGGCGTCTCCCGACCTCTCATTTCCACCTACAAGTGGGCCGGCGGACAAAGTGATTCGGGCCGTACGCGGGCCTTGAACCGAAGATAGGCGCAACCAAACCGCCGCGGAACGAAAGTGCGACACCAGGACCGGACCCGCGGCCTCGCGTAATCGGTGTTACCGGGACGAACTCCTTACGAGTGGCGCGCCCCGGTCCCCGGCCGGTCGAGCGATTCGAGGTCGACGTCCCCCGCCGGCATCGGGACGCCGTCGTAGGGGTCCGCGTCGAGCAGCAGCGAGCCGTCGAGGTCGGCGTAGTCGAGCAGCGGCGCGAGGTGGGCCGCGGCCGCGATGGCGGCGTTCGACTCTATCATGCAGCCCAGCATCACCTCCAGACCGTGGGCCCGGGCGGCGTGGATCATCCGCTCGGCCTCGCGCAGGCCGCCGCACTTCATCAGCTTCAGGTTCGCGATGTCGGCCCGGCCGGCGATGCGCGGGATATCGTCGAGCGTGACACAGGACTCGTCGGCCGCGACCGGGAGGGCGGAGCGGTCCCGGACGAACGCCAGACCCTCCGGGTCGCCCGCGGGCACCGGCTGCTCGACGAACTCCGGGTCGTACTCGGCGAGCCGGTCGATCTTCCGGACCGCCTCGCGTGGCGACCACGCCTCGTTGGCGTCCACTCGAATCGCCGCGTCTGGCGCGTTCTCGCGGACCGTCGAGACGATCTCCTCGTCGCGGTCGGTGCCGACCTTGACCTTCAGGGTGGAGTAGCCCCGCTCGACCGCGGTCTCGGTCTTCTCGGCGATGCGCCCGGTCGTGTCGATGCCGATGGTGTAGGAGGTCGGGACCGTCTCGTCGGGGTCGAGCCCCCAGTACCGGTAGAGGGGCACGTCGAGGCGCTTGCAGACCAGGTCGTGTAGCGCGATGCTGACCGCGCACCTGGCGGCGGGGTTACGCTCGACGGTCTCGCGCAGTCGGCGCTCGATGCGGTCGAGCTGGTGGGGGTCGCCGACGCCCTCGACGACCGAGAGCAGGTCCGGCAGGACGGCCTCGACGGTGGCGGCGGTCTCGCCGTAGTGGGCCGAGGGCGCGGCCGCGCCGATGCCCACGGTCCCGTCGTCGTCCTGCACGTGGACGACCACGTTCTCGACCGTCTCCTGGGTCCCGCGCGCGATGGTGAACGCGTCCTCGAGTTCGAGCGACACCCGCTCGAAGTCGGTCGAGAGGCTCATAGTAGCGCGTCCAACACCTCGTCGGGGTCGAACCGGACCGGGTCGGTCGCGGGCGCGTCGAGTTCGTCGGCGAAGGTCGCTACCGCGTCGCGGGCCGCCGCGTCGTCGTCGACCGTCCTGGTGTTGAGCGCGCCGGCGACCACCTCGGTCTCGTGGACCGGCCGGGCGAGGTCCTCGTAGAGGTCGACGTACTCCGGAATCGGCGGCAGGTCGAAGCTCTCGTAGCCGTGGACGACCTCCCGGCCCGCCTCGTGGCAGAGCACGAGCGCGTCGGCCATCGACCCGTGGAGGATGGCGTCGGTCACCGGCGAGTAGGCAGGGTGGACGATGCTCCCCTGTCCCTCGACGAACAGGTAGTCGTACTCGTCGCCCCGCTCCAGTATCATCTCCTCGACCGCGCCGGCCGCGAAGTCCGAGACGACCCGGTCGACGGGCGTGCCCCACCCCTCGATCATGATGCCGGTCTGTCCCGTGGGGATGAAGCCGGCGTCGACCCCGCGCTCGCGGGCGGCCTCCAGCAGTTCGACGGTGGCGGTCATCTTCCCGACCGAGCAGTCGGTGCCCACGGTCAGGACGACTTCGGCGTCGACCTCGTCGGCGATCCCCTGTGCGACGGTCAGGTCGTCCGGCGGGTTCCGGACGTCCCAGACGTCGCAACCGTTCTCCGCGGCGAGACCCGCGAACTCCTCGTCGTCCTCCAGGAAGTAGTGGAGCCCCGATATCAGGTCGCAGCCCCGCTCGAGCGCGGCGGTCACGTCCGAGCGCCACGACTCGTCGAAGCCGCCGCCGATGGGCGCGATACCGATGATGAGCGCGTCGACCTCGGGGACGTCGGCCATCTCGGCGACGACGGGCGCGTTCTGGACGTCCGGCACGAAGTCCGAGACCCGGGACCCGGCGTTGTCGCGGTCGAGCACGGCCTCGACCTGGTAGTCGGAGTACCGGAGCAGCCCGACCGCGGTCTTCGCGCGGTCGGGGAACTTCTCGTGGGCGAGTACGGCGACTCTCATGGGTAGAGGGTGGGCGGAGTCGGGCTTAAAGGTCGGTGTGGCGGCACCGTGTTGGTCGACAAGGCGAGGAGTTGGGTTTGGAGAGTTCCGGCTACTCTCGCGTAATCGGACCGAATGCTACCGAATCGGTGAACACGGTTTCGAAAGCCCCCGCCCGGTCGCCACCGGAAGACGTTCCTGCTCGCCTTCGGCTGCGCGGGCATCCGACTTCCGAGGTCTCGTTTGCTTCGCTCACGAGACGGCCGCTGAGCGACATATCCTCCGCTCACTCCGTTCGCTCCGGATAGAGGTCGCTCAGACGACCACGTAAACGCGACCGGGCGGCCCCTTTCAGTCCACCGGAGGACAAACCGCGTCCTCCGAGCCTGCACTCGCTTCGCTCGTGTAGACACCCAAACGGTGTTAGGCGTCACCGAGCGACCGGCGGTGGCTTGGTCGGGACGCGACGAACGAAGTAGTCAGCCCACAATCGGCTTCTAAAGGCCAGTCACCGCGACTCCCGGGGCGGCGGCGCGTTCTCGGTCTCGCCCGGCGGCGTGCCGAGCCCCGGCGGTTCGGGAGCGGGATGCTCCAGCCAGCCTTTCTGACTGTGAATCGCCTGGTAGGCCCGGCGGAGCAACTGCTGGGAGGGGCTCCGGTCGACCTTCGGCCTGACCCGACCGTCTCGAATCGCGGCGGCGACGCTCTCGGGCGTGAGTTCGTCCGCCTCGACCTCGGTGTAGGCCCGACCGACCTCGACCGGGTAGTGGGCGTCGCTTCCGCCGACGAGCGGCAGGTCGCGCTCGCGGGCCAGCTGCTCGACCCACTCGGGCGGGTCGGTCCCCTTGCCGTTGACCTCGACCGCGTCGAAGTCGGCGTCGGCCTCCCGGACCGTGCTGTTGCGGAACGGATGGGCGATGACCGCGGCGCACCCCCGGTCGTGGGCCAGTTCGACCACCCGACTCGGCGACAGTTCGCCCTCCGGCGTCGACGCCGGCGGGTTCGGGCCGACGACGAGCGCGTGTCCGCGCGTGGTGGTCACCTCGATGCCGGGCAGGACCGCGACCGGGTCGCCGCCGAAGTCGAACTCGCGGTAGTAGTCGTGGTTGGTCGTGACGACCGCGTCGAGCCCCCGGTAGCTCGCGGCCGCCGCCAGCAGGCGCGCGCCGACGGGGTCGTAGGCCCGGCCGAGCGCGGGGACGCCGTGGAAGAACCGCGTGTGCGTGTGCAGGTCGACGGTGAACACTATGTCCGTTCTAGCGGCGAGAGGGAGTTATCGATTCGGGCCGACTTCGCGGACTCGACCCCGCGAGGAGCGCACTCACGCCCCGCCGCGCAGCGCCAGCCACGCGACGAACACGACGGTCGCGCCCAGTCCCGTGCTCGCCACCGCCTGCGCGCGGAGCCGGTCGAGCAGTTCGTGGGCGTCGTCGGTCACCTGCGCGACCTCGTACACCTCGCCGCCGAGCTCGCACCGCGGCAGGAAGTCCATCGCGACGTGGAGGAACACCCCGGCGGCGAAGCCGAAGACGACCGCGTTGACGGGGGCACTGCTGGGGAGGCTGAGTAGCGCGGCCGGAATCGCGGTGAGGCCGACCCCCGCGGCCGGGAGCAGCAGCATCGTGACCGGCTTGCCGGCCCGCCGGAGCCGGTCGGCCGCGGCGTAGCCCGCCGGCCCCTTGTGGGAGACGATGGCGAGGCCGAGCAGGTAGCCGACGTCGGTCATGTTGCCGTAGACGAGGCCGATGATGGCCCCCGCCGACAGCGAGTGGGCGGTGAGTTCCACGGCGGTGTGGTCGAACGGCAGGTCGGCGTGCATCGCCCGGTGGCCCAGCGTGTGGGCCGAGAAGCCCGCGAGCACGCCCGCGGCGATGCCGAACCCGCCGAACTTCGGATGGTGGCCGATGGCGCCGGGCACGATGAACACCGCCGCGCTGGTTATCATCGCGCCGCTGGCGAGCCCGTAGCCCCAGACGAGTCGCCCGGCGTCGGTCGTCGCCCCGGCGCGCTCGCCGAGGAACGCCGCCCCGCCCATCGCGGCGAACGCGATCCACGCGATGGCGACGACCTTCGTCAGGCCCGCCCCGAGCGCGAGCGGCGTGAGGGCCAGGAGTGCGAGCGGACCGACGAGGCCGAGGCGCGATAGTCGCATGTTGTTAAATCTAAATCTCGAATTAATAAGGCCGTCGGTTCCCGGAGCGGGCGCGAGCCGGTCGGGCGCGCGGGTCGACCGGACGAGCATCGGGCCGCGCAGACCCGTCGATGCGGGCACGACGCATATGACAGTCGAGCCCGTCGGCCCGGGCACGTTCGGCGGCTCGGACGCGCGGGACCTTCTCCGACCGCCGCTCCGGGCGTGAGCGCGAGGTGGGTGAAAGGCGCGTTTCACCCTCTGGAAGGCTTATTCCCCCGGGTTCCGGAGTCAGACGTATGACGGAGCTGACCCGACGCTCGGTCCTCGCGGCGGCCGGCGCGAGTCTCGCGCTCGCGGGCTGTCTGACCGACGCCCCGGACGGCAGTGGCGGCGAGAAGCTGACCGAGCGGACGACGACGGGGAGTCCCCCGACCGGAAAGCCCGGAACCGAGACGGGACCCGGCGAGACGCCGGCGGCCGGCGAAACCACGGGCGACTGGGTGGAGCGCCTCTCGAACGAGCCCGAGCCGAGCCACGGAATCGCCATCGAGAACGAGGCGGGCGTCCCCGGCACGTTCCGGGTCGAGGTCGTCCGCGAGGCGACCGGAGAGACCGTCTTCGAGACGACCCGGCGTGTCCGGCCGGGCGGGGAGGTCGCGGTGTACAACCTCCGGCAGGCCGACCCCGAGGGCGTCGAGCGCTTCGAGGTCTGCGCCGAACTGGTCGACGCGGGCGAGGCGGGGACCGGGACCGCCGAGGAACCCACGACGACATCTGCGACGACGACCGACGGGTCGGCCACCGCGACCGGCGAGTCGTCCACCGAATCCCGATCGACCGAGGCCGCCGCGAGCACCGCGGTCGAGACGACCACCGCCGACTCCTCCCGCCGCGACTGCGCGACCATCGCCACCAACGAGTGCTACGGGAGCGCGTACGCCAGGTTCGCGGAGGACGGGTCGGTCCAGCTCGTCTACGCCATCTGCTGAGTTCGGTTGCCCCGTCGGCGAACGGAGCGGTGTCGGACTCTTACGCCGTCGCCTGCTGGAACTCCTTCAGGCCGACGACCCCGCCGTCGAGGTCCTCGGCGGGGGCGTCGGTCGCGGCCCAGAACACGAGGTCTGCGGCGTCCCCGGGGTCCCGGCCCCGTCCGCCGGTCAGGTCCGTCGCCACGGTTCCGGGGTCGACGACGGCCACCACGGGGTCGACCTCGACGGCGAACTGCCGCACGACCGCCTCGGCCGCCGCCTTCGAGACCGCGTACGAGCCGTACCCCGATTGCGCATCCCGCGCCACCGCGCCGGAGGGGACCAGCACACGCGCTCCGTCGGCGAGGTGCGGCAGCGCCTCCTTGACCGCGGCGAAGACGCCCCGGGCGTTCGTCCGGAACGAGTCGTCGAACGCCGAGTAGGCGTCGTCGGCCAGCGGCGTCTCGCCGGGATCGCCGTGGTAGACGCCCGCGCAGGCGACAGCGACGTCGATGCCGTCGTCGCTCCGGCGGGCCGCGGTCTCCATCAGGCGCTCGACGTCGTACTCGTCGCGGACGTCCGCCCGCATCCCTTCGATGTCGCCGCCCTCCCCCGCGATGTCGTCGACCGCCGCGTCGAGCGCGTCCTCCTCCCGTGCGCAGGCCACGACCCTCGCGCCCTCCGCGGCGAACCGCCGGGCGACCGCCTCGCCGATGCCCCGGCTCGCGCCGGTCACGACCGCTGTCAGTCCGTCCATGTGCTTCCGGTGGGGCTCCGGACGCAAACCGGTTTCTGCGCCCGGCGGGGTCCCGCCGACGGCTCGACGCCCGGACCACTCCGCCACAGTTACGTCGGCCGAGTGCCGACCGTCGGCCATGTTCAGGCCGGGCCACTACGGCGTGGCGCTCGCGCTGTACGCCCCCGTCGGCGGCTGGCTGCTCGCTGCCGGCTACCCGTCGGCCGCGGTCGCGGGCGGCGCCGGCGTCCTCTGGCTGACGATGCTGCCCGACTGGGACACCAGGCTCCCGCTCGTCGACCACCGCGGGCCGACCCACACCCTCCCGTTCGTCGCGCTGGTGGCGGGCGTCGCCTGGCTCATCGTCGGTACGGTCGCCGACGCGACCGCACCCGCACTGGGTCTCGCCGGCGCCGCGGCGGGACCGGTGTCGCTCCGGGCGTTCGCCGCCGGCGTCGCGGCGCTGGCCGTCCTCGCGCACCTCGCGGCCGACCTGCTGACGCCGATGGGCGTGGCGGTGCTGTGGCCCCTCTCCGGGCGGCGCTACTCGCTGTCGGTGACCACCGCCGACAGCGCGGTCTGGAACTACGCGCTGTTCGCGCTGGGCGTCTTCGCGACCGCCGCGGCGGCGTACCTCGGCGCGGAGCTGCTGGCGGGCGCGCCGGCGCGGTAACTCGGAGCCGAGGTGGTGGTCCGGCGCCCGACCCGGAGCGCGTCCGTCCCGCGGACGAATCTGACCCTCGCGGGGCGACAACCCTTTTCAGCGCGTCGGCCCTGTTTCCGATATGACGCGGGACTCGAACGACGCGCCGCCCGGCGAGCGGGACAGCGGCCCCACGCTCGCCGACGACGTGCTTCTGGCTCCGCTCCGGGAGACCGACGACCCGGTGCTGACGACCGGGGAGGTCAGCGACACGGTCCCGTTCGGCCGGCGGTCCACGGCCGAGGGGCTCGAACGGCTCGCCGGCGAGGGCGTCGTCGAGCGCAAGTCGGTCGGCGACGGCGCGGTCTGGTGGCTGCCGGGCCACACCGACACGAACGAGCGCCGCGGGCCGATGCCCGGCGCGACCCGGGAGTACGACGGCGGCCTCTCGACCCGGCTGGAGAACGCCATCTCGACGCTCTCGGTGCCGGACGAGCGCGAGCGCGGCGCGGTGTACGCGGCCTGCTACTTCCTGTCGGAGTACGGCCCGGCGAACCCCGAGACGCTCCGGGCGGAGGTGTACGCCAACTACCCGGCCGGTCACGACGACGCCGAGTCGTGGTGGACCGAGGCGATCAGGCCGGCCCTGGCCGCGCTCGACGAGGTCGAGCGCGACGGCGACGAGTGGCGGATCGCCCCGGTCGACGAGTAGCGCGGCGAGCGCGGCCCGGCCTCCGGTCCGGTCGACTCCCGACTCCGTCCGGCGGTCACCACTCCCGGTAGGTCAGCTCGTCGGCCTTGTTGGTGACCGCCTGCATCATGCACCCGTGGCAGACCCAGACGTCGCCGCCGGTGCGCGACACCAGCCGGGTCCCGTCGGACTTGCGGGATTCGCAGATGTCACAGACGCGCATGACCCGTGTTAGCCCCTCGAAGGTTTCAATCTCTCGGGGACTCGGCCCGTTACCGTCGAGGAGACCGGCGCTCGACCACTGCGGCGCCCGCGGAGTCCGCGGGAGGCGACCGCCGACTCGGCCCGCAGCCGACCGGACCCGACTCGGCCGCCGGCGCGCCGGCGGATTTTTGGGCCCGAGGTTCGACGTATCGCCGTGATGAGCGTTCGAGGCGACGGTCGGCGGTCGGGGAGGGACACACCGTGCTGACCGAGTGGTTCGTCCGCGTCGTCGGCCACGACCCCGTGATGCAGGGGCTGGCCGGCGGCGTCGTCATCGCGGCGATGAACACCCTGGGCGCCGCGCTGATCGTGGCCTGGCCCGACCCCTCCGACCGGGCGCTCGACGGGACGCTCGGATTCGCCGCGGGCGTGATGCTGTCGGCGAGCTTCACCAGCCTCCTCCTGCCGGGCATCGAGGCGGCGTCCGAGCCCGGGTACCGGGCCCTCTCGGTCGGCGGAGTCGAACTGGCCGGCGTCCTCCCGGTGCTGCTGGGCTTCGCGCTCGGCGTCCTCCTGCTCGACCGGGCCGACCAGTGGGTGCCCCACGTCCACGTGGTCATCACCGGCCGGGGCGGCGCCGCGGCCGACGAGACGCGGGCGGACGAGGCGCAGTCGGAGGCCGACGACACCCGGCGGAGCGACAGCTTCGAGACGTCGGCCGACGCCGAACCCCGCATCGAGGAGGACACCGCGACCGGGCGGGAGCGACTCGCCCCCGACGACGCCCGGACCGCCTCGGTCCTGCTGTTCATCGTCGCCATCACCATCCACAACATGCCCGAGGGGCTCGCGGTGGGCGTGAGCTTCGGGTCGGGGAACGTCGGCGACGCGCTCGTGCTGATGCTTGCCATCGGCGTCCAGAACGTCCCGGAGGGGCTGGCGGTGTCGGTCGCCGCGGCCAACGCCGGGTTCGGGTCGCTGGCCTACGCCGCGTTCGCGGGCGTCCGGGCCGGTCTCGTCGAGATCCCGCTGGCGGTGCTCGGCGCGGTCGCGGTGGGGCTCGCCGCGCCGGTGCTCCCCTACGCGATGGGGTTCGCGGCCGGCGCGATGCTGTTCGTCATCAGCGACGAGATCGTGCCCGAGACCCACGCCCGGGGCCACGAGCGCGTCGCCACCCTCGGCACGATGCTCGGGGTCGCGGTGATGCTGTACCTCGACATCGTGCTCGGGTGACCTGTCGGAAGCGGTTATCACGGTGGGACTCGTCTCTTCTCCCGGGAGACCATGGAGCACGTCGAGTACGTCTACACGTTCGGGATGACCGACGCGGAACTGGACGACCGCCTCCGGGCGGGCGAGGCGGGCGTCCTGTCGCTCGCCGACGGCGGCGACGCCTACGGCGTCCCGGTCGGCTACCACTTCGACGGCGAGTCGCTACTCGTCAGGCTCGGCGACAGCGAGGGCAGCACGAAGATGGAGTACCTCGACGCGACCGAGACTGCCACGCTGGTCGTCTACGAGAAGGAGAGCGACGAGGAGTCCTGGAGCGTCGTGGTCCGCGGGACGCCCCGTGAGCTACCGCCGAAGCCCGACGCCGAGGTCAACGAGGAGTTCGAGCCGTTCCGGCTCTTCGACGAGGACATCGAGGACGTCGAGGCGGCGATCTACGAGCTGGAGATGGACGAGGTGACCGGACGGCGGACCGACTGACCATCGTTTCATTGCCACGCACAACCCCTATCCTTCCCCGGTCCCAAGGAGTACCCATGAGCGAGAAAGGCAAAGCGAAGGCCGACGACCTGCCCGACTCCGACGAGGAGTGGCGCGACCGGCTGAGCGACGAGGAGTACCGCGTCCTCCGGGAGGCCGGGACCGAGCGACCCTTCTCGGGCGAGCACGTCGACCGGAAGGACGACGGCAGCTACGCCTGCGCCGGCTGCGGCGCGGAGCTGTTCGATTCGGAGACCAAGTACGACTCGGGCTGCGGCTGGCCGAGCTTCTACGACGCCGACGACGACCGCATCGAGACCCGGCGGGACACCAGCAAGGGGATGGACCGGGTCGAGGTGCTGTGCGCGGAGTGCGGCGGCCACCTCGGCCACGTGTTCGAGGACGGGCCGGAGCCGACCGGCAAGCGCTACTGCATCAACTCGGTCGCGCTGGACTTCGAGGACGAGGACGGTTCGAGCGCCGACTGACGCGAGCACCGGATCCAGCGGCGGCCGACGGAGGGACGAACCCGGACCGACCGACGCGGGCGACCCCGCTTCACACCCGGAGCCGGACCGTGCTATCGGTGAGGTTCGAGACGTACCGGTCGGGGAGGCGGTGGACGTCCTGGGAGACCGGCCCGTCCCAGCCGAGTCCGGCCACCGCCTCGTCGTCGGCGTCCGGTTCGACCGAGACGTACATGTCGCCGTCGCGAACGTCCTCGACGGTGCCGATCTCGACGCCGCTCTGGGCGACGACCCGCTTCCCGATGTGGTCCTCGGAGTAGTCGGCCATGACCACCGGTAGGGGCGCCGCGTCCGAATGCGTTCGGGCCGCCCGGAACCGAGCGGTGGGACGTTACCGATATTCGGCGGGAGCGTGCCACCGCGAGTCACACTTATGGCCGCACGGAGACTACGTCGAGACGAGAACAGATGAGCCGAACCGCCGGCGACGGGCCGACGAACACAGGCGCACCGACCCCCGGAGGTGGCGACCCGGACGCCGCCGAGTTCGAGCGACTCCGGACCAGGAAGAAGGAGCGCCATGGCAACGCCGAGCGCGCCGAGGTCCGGGACGTGTACGTGGGCGAGCGCCGGGTGGTCCTGACGGTCGGGTTCGACTGGACGACGGACACCGAGCGACTCGCCTACGACCTCGACGACGACCGGGACGTGCTCAAGCTGGAGGCGCTGGCCGAGTCGAAGGGGTTCGACTTCGAGCAGGTGTCGTTCCTGACGGGCGAGACGCTCCCGGTCGTCTACACGGGCGACCGGTGGGTGCCCGAGGCCCACCTCGCCCACGCCGAGGGCGAGGGGTCGGCCCGCGAGACGTTCCTGACCGAGCTCCGGCTGCTCGGGCGGGAGCTGGCCCGGTCGCCGTCGGTGCTGCGCCGGCTGGTCCGCGTCTCGCGGACGATGACCACCAAGCAGCTGGTCATCGCGGTCATCATCGTGAAGAAGGTCGTCATCGTCGCGCTGATCGCGTGGCTGGTGCTGTAGGCCGCCGGGCGCGGAAAGCGTTTTGCCGCCGCCGGACCTGGACTACCACATGTCGAATCCGGTCCCCGCGGAGGTCGAGGAACTGCTGACCAGCGAACCGCTGATGGCCCACTTCGCCACCTGCTCGGGCGGGAACCCCCACGTCGCGCCGGTGTGGTACCACTACGACGACGGCGCGATAGAGGTGCTCACGATCGGCCGGAAGCTCTCGAACGTCCGGGAGAACCCGCGGGTCGCGGTGTCGGTCCAGAAGGACGAGGGCGGGCAGGCCCGGTGGATGGTCACCCTCCGGGGGACCGCCACCGTCGTCGAGGACGAGGACGAGACCCGCGCGGCGGCCGGGCGCATCAACCCGAAGTACGGCGCGGACGGGGACGAGTACCCCGAGAACGTGCTGGTCCGGGTCGACGTCGGGTCGGCGAGCTACCAGACGTACTGAGGCTGTTTCCCCCGGCGGACTACTCGATTGGGAACCGCAGGATGGCGGCCATCCCACCGAAGGCCTCGTCGAACCGCCGGCCCCCGTCGAAGTCGGTCGGCACGACCACGCAGTCGCCGCCCTCCTCGGTCGCCCGCTCCTGGACGTCCCGGACCGCCTCGAACGGGAGGTCGGCCGACACCAGCGCGGTCTCGACCGCGTCGTACTCCAGGGCCTCGTCGACCGCCTCGCGGCCGTAGACCACGTCGTCGCCGGCGGAGCCATCGCCGTCGGCGTCGCCGCCCGCGCCGCCGGCGTTCCCGGCGTCGAGCGCGTCGAAGAACCGGTCGAGCGCCTCGCGCATCTCCCGGCGCTCGGCGTCCTCGATGCGGTCGCTGGCCTTCTCGACGAGCTGGTGGAGCCCCTGCTCGGAGGCGTACTCGACCGACACCGGGTCGCCGACCAGCATCTCCTCGAGCCGGTAGTCGAGGTGGTCGCCCTCCCGGAAGTCGTCGACCGTCACGTCCGTGCCCCCCAGCAGGAGGCCGTCGACGTCGCTGGACGCGCTCGCCGACTCGTCGTCGTGTTCGCCCAGGAACGCGCGTCGGGCCTCCTCGCCGACCGACTCGAAGAACTCCTCCTTCTGTCGCTCGCGCTCGCGCTCGAACCGCTGGGCCGACTGGCCGCCGGCCTTGGTCTTGCCCATCACGTCGCTCTCGAACGTCTCGATGACCTGCACGTCGTCGTTCTCGGTCAGGCCGAGCGCCGCGCCGCCGCGCTCGACGACGAGCAGGCCGAACGTCTTCGAGGCGCCGGCCGCCGCGTCGAGCACGTCGGTCCGGAACTCGTTGCCGCGCTCGTAGACGAACTCCGAGACCGGCGACGGCAGGTCGTCGAAGACGTACTCGACGACCTCGCCGTCGACCACGCCGGCGTAGACGACCAGTCCGTTCTCGGGCGTCGAATCGCGGTGCTGGAGCACGCCGCGAGCGGCCTCCAGCGCGTCGAGGTACGCCGCGTCCTCGCTCTCCTCCTCGATGAACTCCGACTCCGCGCGGTCCTCCTCGACGCGTTCGAGGGCCTCGCCGACCGTGCGGTCGGGCGGAACCGCGACGGTCAGCAGGTCGTCCGCGGTCGCTTCGGCGTCTTCGACGCGCTCGATTCGCTCGTGTCGCTCGTAGTCTTCGATGTCCATCGTATCGTGTCGTCGCCGGCACCGCAGTTCCCGGCAGGTCGTCCCGACCGGCGGGGACGCCAGCGACCTGAACCCCCGTGAGCAACCGTCTACGCCGCACGGCCGATTGAGGGTTTGGGCCGAAAGCGACCGTCGAGTCGCTCGGGGTCGCAGTGCGGCCCCTTAGTTGTGCGAGTCGTCGTGGACGTTCGTAAACTCGAAGCGCGCGCCGCCCGCCTCGCTCTCGGTCACCCGGCAGTCCCAGTCGTACACGTCGACCAGCTCCGCGACGAACGCCAGCCCGAGCCCGGTACCGCCCTGCTCGGCCGCGGTGGTGTAGCCCTCCTCGAACACCTTCCGGCGGTCGTCGGGGGAGATGCCCTCCCCGTCGTCGGCGACGTAGAATCCGGTTGGGAGTTCCCCGACCGTGACGGCGACGTCCGAGCCGCCGTGCTCGACCGCGTTCTCCAGTAAGTTCCGAAACAGGTGGCGGACGTACGTCTCGTCGGTCCGTATCGTGCGTTCGAGTTCGACGTCGAGCGTCGCGTCGGGCGCGCCGATGTCGTCCCACACGCCGCGCGCAACGTCGTCGAGCGACGTCGGGGTCCGCTCGCCGACCGCCTTGCGGCCCCGGGTCAGCACGAGCATGATGTCGATCATCCGCTCGATGCGGTCGAACGCCTCGGTGACGTAGTCGACGGCGTCCGGCGCCGCCTCCTCGGGGAGCTGCTGGCCGTATATCTGGCCGATAGTGACGGGGTTGCGCAGCTCGTGGGCCAGCATGCTGGCGAAGCTGTCCAGCCGGTCGTTCTGGCGCTGGAGCCGGCGCTCGCGGTCGGTCCGTTCGAGCGCGGCCTCCGTGGTCGCCGCGACGAGTTCCACGAGTCGCTGCATCTTCCCGTCGAACGTCTCGTTGTCGGCCGCGCCGACGACGAGTGTGCCGTGGTCACCGAGGGAGACGGCCATCGACCGGTAGTCGTCGGGGTCGGTCGCCGCCACGCCGGACGCGACGAGTCTGGTCTCGCCTTCCGCGAAGGCCGTCCAGACGGGCGAGCCCGACCCGGCGGGAATCGGCGATAGCTCCTCGAGTTCTCCCCCGGACCGGACCGACGAACTTATCGGTTCGAGAACGCCCTCCGAATCGTCGAAACCGTACACGGCAGCATCGTCCAGCGCGATGTCCCGGGTGAGCATCTCGGCGATGATGTCGCTGACCCCCTCCGGAGTTCCCGTTTGGAGCAACTCGTGCGTCGATTCCTGGAGCGCGGTGAGCGTCTGCTCGCGCTCCTTGCGCCGTATCGCGGCGATGGCGTGGCTGACCGTCTCGCCCAGCTCTCCCAGGACGGCTACCTTGCGCTCGTCGAAGGCGGACCGGGTCTCCGCGTACACCGTCAGCACGCCGTACTCGACTCCGTCGTGCGCGAGCGGGACCGTGACCGCCGACCCGTAGCCCTCCGCGACCGAGGTCTCGCGCCACGGTTCGCCCTCGGGATCGCTGCCCAGCCGCTGGACGGGCTGGACCGTCCCGGTCTCGAGCGCGGTCGTGCCGACGCCCTTCTCCATGTCCTCGGCGTCGTCCGCGGTCCGGATCGCGTCGAGGTAGTTCTCGCTGATGCCGGCCCACGCGCGGGGCGTGATGTCCGTGTAACCGTCGGTGTACTCCGCCGTCCACGCGGCCGAGTACGTGCTGGACGCGGCCAGCCGGTCGCACACCGCCTGCTCGATCTCCTCGCGCGACGTCGCCGCGACGAGTGCCTGGTCGATGTCCCGGATGACGGCGTTGATCTGGTCGAGTTCGTCCAGTTCGTCGCGCTGCTCGCGGAGCCGCTGTTCGTACTCGTGGCGCTCGGTCATGTCCCGGGTGACCTTCGCGAACCCCCGGACGTCGCCCTCGTCGTCGTACAGCGCGGTGATGGTGACGTTGGCCCAGAACCGGGCGCCGTCCTTCCGGACGCGCTCGCCCTCGTCCTCGGTCCGTCCCTCCTCGGCGGCGGCCGCGAGGTTCCGCTCGGGGCGGCCCGCCTCGCGGTCCGCATCGGTGTAGAAGGTCGAGAAGTGCTCGCCGACGATCTCGTCCTCGTCGTAGCCCTTGAGCTGTCTCGCACCCTCGTTCCACGTCTGGACGACGCCGTCGGCGTCGAGCAGGAAGATGGCGTAGTCCTTGACCTCGCGTACGAGGGTCTCGAACCGCTCCTTCTGCTCGCGGAGCCGTTGTTCGTACTCGTGGCGCTCGGTCATGTCCCGGGTGACCTTCATGAACCCCTGGAGTTCGTCATCGTCGTCGTACAGCGCGGTGATGGTGACGTTGGCCCAGAACCGGGCGCCGTCCCTCCGGACGCGCCAGCCCTCGTCCTCGACGCGCCCGTTCCGCTCGGCCTCGTCGAGATTCCGCTCGGGGATGCCCGCCTCGCGGTCCGCGTCGGTGTAGAAGGTCGAGAAGTGCTCGCCGGCGATCTCGCCCTCGTCGTAGCCCTTTATCTGCTTCGCGCCGTCGTTCCACGTCTGGACGACGCCGTCGGCGTCGAGGACGAAGATGGCGTAGTCGGTCACGGCTTCGACCAGTTCGTGGAACTGCGTGTGCTCGAGCGCGGCGCCCGTGTTCGTCCGCTCGGTTCGGGTGAATCGGGACGGTCGCCACCAGACGCGACCGTCGGACCCGACCGCTTTGGACTGGAGTTCCCCCCGCTCGGCGAGGGTTTCGAGGTTGCTGGCGGCCGTGCCCGTCGTGCAGTCCAGCGCGTCGGCGATCTCGGCCGTCGTGAGCGGAGTTTCGGGGGTGTCCCGCCGAGTGAACACGCCAAGCGTCTCCGCGAGTGTGTGTTGCGGCGACCCTGACGTTCCCATTGCCCCTTCGAACCCACCGTGCCCGTATAAGTTCCCCGAACGGATGGCCGCTCGTAGCGTCGAGCGGTACTCGGAATGCGGGTAAAGCCCTTATACGAATCGGCGTGGTACCCCGAGAGCGACCCATGCCCGTCATCCACTTCGAGGAGGCCGACTCGCCCGAGCGCACCCGGATCGGCGAGGGCATCGTCAAGTTCGCCCGGCAGGCCGACCGCCTCGAGACCGGCCGCGCCGAGGGCAAGTACTTCCTGAACCACGCGGACGGCTGCGGCGCGGGCAGCGAGGGCATCGGGGCCGGCGAGGAGTTCTTCTTCGACACCGACACCGGCGAGATACTCTGCGCCGACCACGGCCGCGCGCGGAAGGAGGAGTGCGACGCGGAAGCGCGCGAGAAAGAGCGCGAGAAGTGACCGCCCGACCCGCGGCGAGCGGAACGTGCCGCAGTTGCGCTGCGACTACGCGTCCCCGCCGGTCACGTCCTCGACCTGCCACTCGGGCAGGACCAGTAGCTGTTCGTTTGCGGCCAGGTCGTCGGTCGTCCAGAACTCGAGACGGTCGCCGCCGACCACCGCGGTGCCGCCGCCGTACGCGTCGTCCCAGTGGTCGAACACCGCGTCGGGCACCCGGAGCTGTCGGCTGTCGTCGTCGATGGCCGTGCTGGCGAGGAACCGCACGTCGGGGTCGTCCTCCAGCGGGTCGTAGAGCTGGGAAACGACCGCCGCGTCGTCGGCCTCGCGGACGCCCCAGTAGACCTCGCCGCCCGATTTCACCAGTTCCATGTTGACGGCCTGCTGGGGGACCGGGACCTCTCGGGAGTCGCCGCTCACTGACGCGCCGCCGAGTTGCTCGTACTCTGGCATGGGCGGAGGGTCGACGTCCCCGCTGTTAGGTCGTGTGGCCGCGGCCGGTCGACCGACAGACCGATTTGCCCCGCGCCCGAGGATGCGCACATGTCGACCGCCTCGAACGCAGACGCCGGGTCCGACGCCGAATCGAGCGCCGGCGCCGTGTCCGAATCGGACAGCCGCGGGGGATCGAACGGCCAGTCGGAGCCGTCCTCCGCGTCGATGCTCGACCGCCTCGCGACCGCGGGCCGGGTCGTCTGGTGGTCGTTCCTCGGGGTCGTTGTCGTCTTCACGCTGATTCCGGTCGTCGGGCTCTGGCTGGGCGCGGTCCCGTTCGCCGCGCCGCCGGTGCTGCCGTACTTCGCGCTGGTCGGCTTCGCGCTGGTGGGCGCCGCGGCGCTCATCGGGGCCGCGATATACGACGTGTGACGCGGTCGGGTTCCGGTTCGAGGGTCCGAGCGACCCGACGGGGCGTCGAACCCCGTCCGACTGCGGACCGCACTCCGTCCGGGTTTCGAGACTCCCTCACCGACTGCGGACCGTACCCTTTTGGCGATTCGCCGCGCGCTTGTACCCGTGAGCAACACGCCCTTCCCCGACCGGATGTACCCGTGCGCCCGGTGCCGCCGGGACGTGCGCGTCCGGCAGATTCTCTACCACTACCGGTCGATGCACGACGAGACGCTGGTGTCGGTCGAGCGCGACGGGAGCGACGTCTGCGGGCTCTGCGGGATGGACTTGCCGGCCGCCGACGAGAACAACGCCTGGAAGCTCCGGGTCCGGCACTTCCGGGAGTACCACGGCAAGCGGCTGGTGGACACCGACGCGGTGTAGAAAACTGCAGTTAGAGCGGAGTCGACGTCAGTCCTCGGCCGAGGTCACGCCGGGCGACTCGCCCGGCGACTCGGCCGCGGACTCCTTCGGGTCGGCGTCGAACAGCGGGCTCTGCTCGCCCGGCGTGACGGTGTTGAGCACCAGCGCGGTCAGCGCGGTCAGGATGACCGGCTCGCCGAAGAACGTCTCGGCGGCGTCCGGGAGCCCCTGGATCGCGTCCGGCCGGGTGGCGACGCCCAGCCCCAGGCCGAGCGCGACGCCGACGATGACCATGTTCCGGCGGTCGAGGTCGACGTGGAGGAAGATGAGCCGCGCGCCGCTGGCGGCGACCATGCCGGCCATCAGCAGCACCGCGCCGCCGAAGACCGCGCTCGGGATGGTGGTGACCGCCGCGCCGACCTTGGGGCTGAAGCCCAGCAGCGCCAGGATGACGCCCGCGACGCCCACGACGTGGCGGCTCAGCACGCCGGTGAAGTTGACGACGCCCGCGTTCTGCGAGAAGGAGGTGACGGGGAACGCGCCGAACACGCCGCCCAGCGAGCTCAGGAGGCCGTCGGTGAACAGGCCCCCTCGGAACTCGTCGTGGGTCGGGTTGCGGCCCTCCGCGGCGGTGATCGAGGACATGTCCCCGACCGTCTCCATCGCCGAGACCAGGAAGAGGAACGCGAACGTGACGACGGGGACCGGCTCGAACGCGAAGCCGAACGCGCCGGGCCGGGGAACCGCGAACCAGGCCGCGTCGGCGACCGGCGCGAAGTTCACCAGGCCGAGCGCGACCGCGGCGACGTAGCCGACCGCGATGCCGATCAGCGTGCTCAGCAGCCGCGTGATGCCCGAGGTGAAGAGGTTGAGCGCGACCGCGACGCCCAGCACGAGCGCGGCCAGCCCGATGTTGTGGAGCGCGCCGTAGTCGCTCGCGCCGACGCCGCCCGCCGCGTAGTCGACCGCGACCGGGACGAGGTAGAGTCCGATGATGACCACGACCAGCCCGGTGACCAGCGGCGGGAAGAAGGGTTTGATGCGCTCGAACTGCCACCCGATGAGCCCCTCGACGACGAACCCGGCGACGAGTATCGAACCGAAGACGGCCGCGAGGCCGGCGTCCGCGCCGATGCTGGTCGCCGCGCCGACGAAGGTGAAGCTGGTCCCCATCACGATGGGGAGCCGCGCGCCGACCGGCCCGACGGTGTAGGCCTGCACGACGGTCGCCAGCCCGGAGAACAGCAGCACCATCTGGACGATGTAGGCGGTGTCGGACGCGCTCAGCCCGACCGCGCCCGCGACGATGTACGCCACCGCGGTCGCCGGCACGATCATCACCGCGACGTGCTGGAGCCCCAGCAGCAGCGACTTCAGCAGGGGCGGCTTCTCGTCGAGTCCGTATTCGAGCTCGATCTCCCCGTCCGTTTCTGTCATGCTATACGCCGGGTGTGCGAGCCCGGACGAATAATAGTTTCGCGTTCGAGCGTATGTCAGCCCAATATAACACAGAAATATGCGCGTTCATGGATTACAAGCGTCGCCGGGGTCGGTCGATGACCCGATTTGCCGGCGGTTCGCTCGGAATAGTCGGCCGCTCGCCCCCGCGGGAACGCGGCCGCCACGTCGCGCTCTCGACGGTCGGAGTCGCGCAAAAACCGGGTAGTGCGAACCGAACCCCCGCTACGCGGTCAAGTCGACGTTCGTGAACTCGAAGCGGGCGCCGCCGGCCTCGCTCTCGGTCACCGCGCAGTTCCACTCGTACACGTCGGCGAGCCGCCGCACGAACGCCAGCCCGAGTCCGGTCCCCCCGCTATCGGCGGCCGTGGTGAACCCCTCGTCGAAGACCTCGTTCCGGGTCTCGCCGGAGATACCCGTGCCGTCGTCGGCCACGTAGAACCCGTCGGGGAGGTCGCCGACCGTGACCGTGACGTCGCGCCCGCCGTGTTCGACCGCGTTCTCGAGGAGGTTCCGCAACAGGTGGCGGACGTACGTCTCGTCCGCGCGTATCGTCGCGTCGGTCGCCGGTTCGAGCGTCGCCTCGGGCGCGTCCACCTCGGCCCACGCCTCGCCGGCGGTGTCCGCGAGTCCGACCGGGCTACGCCTGTCGACCGCCTCCCGGCCTCGCGTCAGCACCAGCATGACGTCGACGATGTTCTCGATGCGGTCGAACGCCTCGCGCACGTAGTCGACCGACTCGACGTCGGTCTCGGCCGGGAGCTGCTGACTGTATATCTGGCCGACGTTGACGGGGTTGCGCAGCTCGTGGGCCAGCATGCTGGCGAAGTTCTCCAGCCTGTCGTTCTTGTCCTGGAGCTGGGTTTCGCGGTGGTTGCGCTCGAGTTCGTAGCTCACGCACTGGCCCATCAGTTCGAGGAACGTCTGCTCGGCGTCGGTGAACGAAACCCCCCGCGGCGACAGGTCCGTGAAGCAGATGGTGCCGTAGGCCTCGCCGCCGACGGTCAGCTGTACCCCGGCGTAACATTCGAGGTCGAACTGGTGATACAGTGCATCGCCGTCCCAACCGGCGGCCCCGGCGTCGGCCACGCTGACCGGGTCGCCCGTCTCGACGACTCGCCGGCAGTAGTTGTCCGTCATCGGCGGCGTGAGCGACCCCTCGCCGAGTTCGGGGTGCGAGCCGTGCATCTTCACGATCTCGAACGCCTCGTCTCGGTTTCGGGTCAGCATCCCGACGGACAGGTCGAGGTGGTCGCACCCCAGCTCCAGTAACTGCTCGAACTTCTCGTCGGTCGACAGCTCGTTGTCGGCGATTATCTCGTACAGCTCGCGCTGGGACTGCTTGTGTTCCCGCCGCTCGAGTTCGTAGCTCACCCACTGGCCCATCAGCTCGATGAACGTCCGTTCGGCGTCGGAGAACCGCCGGTCGCGGGGCTCGGTGCTCCCGAACCAGAGCGTCCCGTACGGCGTGGACCCGCTCGTGACCTTGGTGCCGAGGTAGCTCGTCAGGCCGAAGTCCCGATGGATCACGTCGTCCTCCCAGTCGGTCTCGCGGACGTCCGACATCCTGACCGGCGCGTCGGCGGTGATGGTCTCCCGGCAGAAACAGCCGTAGCCGGGGTCGGTCCACAGTTCCTCGTCCGGGTCGACGCCGAGGCCGATTCCCATCTCCAGGCGGAACTCGCCGTCCCACGACGGCAGGTGGTTCAGCCCCGCCATCTCGAGGCCGAACTGCTCGCGCCCGAGTTCGAGCAACCGCTCGAGTTTGTCCTCGAACGACACGTCCGGGTCGGACGTGATCTGGTAGCACTCCCGGAGGAACTCCTCGCGCTGACGGCGGTTGAGCTCGTAGCCGACCCACTGGCCCATCAGCTCGATGAACGTCCGTTCGGCGTCGGAGAACTGCCGGTCGCGGGGCTCGGTGCTCCCGAACCAGAGCGTCCCGTACGGCGTTCCCCCGCCGGAGACCGTCGTGCCGAGGTAGCTCGTCACCCCGAGTTCCTCGTAGATCCGGTCGTCCTCCCAGTCGGTCCCGCGGACGTCCGCCACTCCGACCGGCTCGTCCGCCGCGACCGCCTGCCGACAGTACGCCCCGTCACCCGGGTCGGTGATCAGCGGTTCGTCGTCGGAATCCCCGCCGAGGCCGACCCCATTCTCCAGGCGGAACTCGCCGTCCCACGACGGCAGGTGGTGGAGTCCGGCCATGTCGAGGCCGAACCGGTCGCACCCGAGGTCGAGCAGGTGTTCGACCTTCTCCTCGAACGAGCTCTCGGGGTCCGACGTGATCTCGTAGCACTCCCGGAGGAACTCCTCGCGCTTGCGGCGGTTCAGTTCGTAGCCGACCCACTGGCCCATCAGTTCGAGGTACGTCCGGTCCTCCTCGGTGAACGACGCCTCTCGGGACTCGGTGGAGACGAACGCGAACGTCCGGTCCGCACCGCCGTCGACCGGGATGTACGTCCCCAGATACCCCGGGATGCCGAACTCCTCGTAGACCAGAACGTCGTCGAACCCCTCCTCGGCCGGGTCCGACAGGCACGCGGCGTCCTTGATGTCGGCGGCCGCTCGACAGTACGTCTCCGACAGCGGGAGCTCGACGCCGGGCTCGAAGTGGTCGTGGTCGCCGCTGACGTACTCGACTTCCAGCCGGTCGGCGTCGGGGTCGACGCGGTTCAGGGCACCCAGCCCGAGGTCGAACCGATCGCAGCCGAGGTCGAACAGTGCCTGGAGCTTCTCCTCGAACGAGAGGTCCCGACTGGCCGTGATCCGGTTCAGTTCGCGGAGGAACCGCCTGTGTTCGGTCAGGGTCGTCTTCGCCTCGGTTCGCTCCCGGATCGTCCCGAGCATCCGGTCGACCTCGCCGGCCGGGTCGTCGGCGCCGAAGAACTCCGCGGGCGGCGTGTAGTAGAAGTTGTGACACGCCGCCCCGTCGTAGATGAGATGCGGGTGGGTCTCGACGACGTCCCGGATGACCTCCGGCGGGAACCCGGTTCGGTCGAACTGGCAGATGGCGAGGCACTCCTCGTCGGCGAAGAGCTCGTTCACCTTCGCCTCGTACTCCATGAACTGCTCGACCGTGCAGGCGTCGTCCTGCAGCCACGTCGTCTCGGCGACGATGCGGAGCGCCTCGTACTCCTCGGTGGCGGCCGCGACCGTCTCGGCGTAGAACTCGACCATCTCGTCGGGGTCGAACGACCCCTCCCGGAGGTAGGTGTCCTGGACGGTATCGAACGAGAGCGCTCCCGAGTCGAGTGCGGCGTCGACGTCGATGCCCGCGTCGCGGAGCACCGTCCGCACCGCTGGCTCGCTGCTCTCGTCGAGAACGTACATGACGCGTTCGTCGCGTTCGAGGCCGTGTCGCACGAACGGGACGGCGGCGGCGAACCGCTCGTCGTCGGTCTCGTATATCTGTGCGAAGTGGTCGTTGCAGTGATGTTCGTCGAGCGTCTCGACGGGACCGTGGAACTCCGCGCCCGTCTGCAGCGCCTCGAGACCGCTGTCGAGCGTCACCTGCTCGTGTCGCCCGGCGGCCAGAGACGCGTGCTCACTCACGGGATCTCCCTCCTGACAGGTGAAAACGCGACTCTCCGGCACGTGGTTCCTCCCGTCTCATTCTATCGGGACGGAGTAGTCCAACGGGTAAAAAATTACTGCAGGGCCCGGTGATTTCACAACCGTCGCGGAGCGATCAGACGACTGCCGACCCGCGCTAGTGGATTGTCACTTCGTAGTCCTCGACCGAGATATCCACCAGACTCGTCGCCTCGTGGTCGGTCTCGTCGAGCGCCGTCTCGCCGACCTTCCGGATGACGACGACGATGTCGGCGATCTCCGCGCCGATCTCGTCGAGCGCGTCGCAGATCGAGGCCAGCGTCCCGCCGGTCGAGAGCAGGTCGTCGACGACGAGCACGCGGTCGCCCGCCTCGACGTCGTTGATGTACATCTCCGACTCGGAGTAGCCGGTGGTCTGGTGGAGCGCGACCTCGCCGTCGAGGCCGTACTCGCGCTTGCGGATGACCACCAGCGGGACGTCGGTCTGGAGCGACAGCGCGGTCGCGATGTGGATTCCCATCGCCTCGGGCGCGACGATCTTGTCCACGTCGAGGTCCGCCGCGCGGGTGACCCCGACCACGACCTCGCGGAGCAGTGCGGGTTCGAGCATCGGCACGCCGTTGCTGATGGGGTGGACGAGGTACTGGTAGCCGTCCTTGTCGACGATGGGCGCTTCGTGCAGGGAGTCGAGGAGCCGGTCCATGGCGTGTCTTGGGCGCAAGGGTGGCAAAAGCGGTTCGTTCTCCGGGCGACGCGCGGCGGGTCCGCGGGAACAACTCCGCGGCCGAGAACGACGCGGACGGTGGTGGAACTCCATTGGGCGTGGAGGACTACGGACTTGACCCTGTCATTGTGCTACGAGAAGTCGCGGGGAAACGGGTCCCGCTGTCGGCCGCATCGTCGGCCGGAGCGGGCTTTGTTATTGAGTACCACAATCGCCCGTATCGGATAGTACCGGCCGAGCCGGTTCGAGCGCAGGGGTGACATCCGGGAGTAATTCGGCGTTGTCGACGCGCCCGGACGGGTTTCGGTCCCGCGTTCGAGAACACGCCGCCCGCGGAGCGTGCTCTCGCTTGTTCAGGGCTCAACAATCGCCGATGCTCCATCGGTACCGCTCACACGACGTACGACAGCACGGCCAACACCAAGAACGCGATCACCAACCACTTCGCCGCGTCCATCGACAGTCCCGCCACGCCGCCCGCGCCGAGCGCCGCCGCGACGATCGCTAGCACGAAGAACGCGATTCCAGTTCGAGTATGGGCATAGTCGGTCCTGGGTGCCCGGCTGCGAGACGGGTGGTGCTTGACGGGTCCGGGCGGGAAGGGCTGCCGTAGATTCCGGAAGTAGTGGGCCTCGGCACTCGAACCAGTAACTATTACCGACTTACGAAACTATTTACAAAAGGCCTTGTCCATTCCTAAATCGATCGATTACGAGCGGATTTCTACGGAGAAGCACCCTTATGTAGTGGCATTCCTATCGACTGAAGTCAGCCACCCTCACCACGAAAAATCACTCGCAGACAGAAATCCAGAGCTGATAATAGAACCAATAGCAGTATAAATAACGATACATTCTATGTATCTGATATGGTTGGCCGATTGTCTACCGGGCAAAAGATAGCGTACTTTCTCTATTTCGCGGTACTCCCTACAACGACATTGTTAGTGCTAACAGGCCTGCCCAGTATTGTCGAAGTAGCAATCCTCCTCGCGAGTGCTATTGGCGGTTTGGCTGGGTATGTCTGGGCACGTCATAAGGGGAGCTCTTCTATGGCCTCAATAGCAGTAGGATTATTGGGCGTACTATTTGCTAGCTTTGCTGCAATATCGTACACGAGAAGCCCTTCAGGGAATGTTTTCAATATTTACTCGCCATATTATTCAGCAATTGTTGCTTGGGCAGTTCCGACAATCATGTGGCAAGAGGCAGAATGGCTAACTCAAGCTCAAGTAGAACAGCAATCGCACAGCAGTGAAGAAGATGAGATATCGAACATATTGATTGAATCAGTCGGTCTTCTAGTTGCTTTGTATTATACGCATGTATTCGTCGTCCTGAATCTAGTCTCCAATGGCGAACAGTTGGGTTTCAGAATTTTTCTCGGGTTGTTTGTTCCGTGGGTTGTATACAGATGGTTCACAAGTTAGTCTGCTATCTTCCTTCTGATGCGCCCTATGTTGTGGAATGCGCCACGGCTGCGCGCAATCATCTACGCTTCCCAATAGAAGCACACTCATTTGCTCGCTTTTTAGACGAACACGCACTCGAACCAGTAACTATCACCGACTTACAAAACTATTTATAGAAAAATCCGATTCACGCCTAAACCGATAGAGGGCACAGGGATAACTACGGAGATGCGCCCTATGTGTCGGAATCCTCACTTGATTCTCTCCCACATTTATTTGGATTCTATTTCAATTGGCTTCTATGGCTACTGCCGAAACGTTGCTTCTCAGTGGAGGTGTGAGTCTTACTGTCAGCTTTCTCGTATCTGAATATCAAGTTAGGAGACAATCCACGAAAGACGAAAAGCAAGAGGCGGACCAATGGTATCGAGAGTTGAACGAAGAACTGAGCCGACTCAAACACTATTGCCAAAAGCAACTGACCTCCTCTGATATTGGTTTCAAACAGGTAGCGGAAGAACACGAAGCAGTCTCAGACGAACTCGCCAGAATTGCAGGCCGGGCTCCAAGCGGAGTCAGCATCGCGGCAGTCAGAGAAGTAGAGTCTCTTTCTGGCAAATTATACTCTCAGGCAGAAAACATCGAGGCATTCGATGCGGATAATCCCAGTGATGCACGAGAATTTATGGAAGAAGCAGTCTCTGAGTTTAACTCCCATGTCGGAGACACAGTAGACGGAAGCGAATTCTCGTTTATAGAGGAAATGGATGATTGGGAAACGGGGCGACATCTGTTTTCGAAAATGCTACTGAAGCTCACTCAGAAGGAGATAGACTCCCATAGGTCCCGACTGAGTGAATTTAGGCAAGAATAGGTTTCGGGGCATCGACTTGGTGCTGTTCGAGTACTTCAATGACTTCTACTATGCGTGAAAACTCTCGTCACAATTTCGGCAAGTAGCCCACTGCCCTGCCTTCACCTTCTGTTTCTCACCGCACTCAGGGCACTCACGCCATACTGAGCGATTTCGATGGGACATACTCTTGCTAACACAGCCTTGGTGTAAATCTCTGCCTGTAATCCGAATGCCGAATCTTCGAGACCACCTTCACTCTGGCTGATGCCCCTAATAGTTGTTCACAATGATTTGATATGTGCCGACCAAGGGATAGAATCAACGTGAGAACTTATCTCGATTTCTGCCTCCCAGAGCGGTTCCGTCTCTTTGTCTCCGTCCTTAAAATCATAGCTGTAGCACAGTTCGATGACTTCACGGGAGTAGTCTTCGGCAATCTGTTCAGGTATTTCCAGATTCGGCTGAGAGAATTTGAAAACCACATTCTCTTCGCCCGGATGTAGGTAGTCCCCCCGACCTGTATATCCATTATACTCATCCCCATATCGCTTCGCCCGTCTACGTCCGATTATCCTTCCATCGTCTCTGATTCGGATAACGCCTTTAATATCCTCTGCAGGGGCATCCCCTATATTGGAAAGCTTGAAATCAAGATCTCCATCGGGATAGATATGAGAATCTTCACAAGTGAGATAGGGGCGTTTTCCTGCTGGCCCTATTCTCTTATCGTCCCAACTATCGGTGATTGTCTTGTATACCTCTTCTGCGGCGGATTCTACGTCTTGAGGACCGTCCACAACGACTGCTCTAAGGTCGGATAGCGGCGCACTAAATTCTCGAACTGCTTCAGCCTCGACATCTAACCAGACTGGAATAATAACATCGTCTTCTTCATAGACATTCCTGCTCGTGAACCCACGAAGTTCTCTTTTCGTCCACTCTTTGTCAAAGAATGAGTCAGAGAGAACAACAACGCCCTTGCTAGACTTTGAGATTCCACTATCGATTGACTGTTGTAAGCTACTTCCAGGGACTATCTCCCAATCATCAAGCCAAATCTGGAGTCCCCTTTGATGAAGGGATTCAGCTAGAGGTTTCACGAAATCAGCTTTGTTCTCACTAGAATGGCAGATGAAAGCATCGTATTCGGGATTCTCGTTCGCCATCTCTACTACATCCTGTTTTCTGACAAATAATAAATACCCAGAACTGGCGTCTCTTAACGAGATAGGAATGGACTTTGAACCAGCTGGTAGAGTCCTCAAGAGTTACTTTGCCTTCTACGATACTATCACAATATGAGCGAGTACGTTGGTGTCGACTGGGCATCTAAGGGCTGGTTCGCTATCCATCTGTCTGAAACAAGTGAATCTGGAATGGGCTTCTATCCCTCGATTTTCAATCTTTGGCACCACCATAAGGATGCGGAGCGAATACTCATTGATATCCCTGTTGGGCTGTCTTCAAACAGGAAGCGAAAGTGCGATATCGAAGCCAAGGAAGTTCTCGGCACAGTAAGAGGTAATAGCGTGTTTTATACTCCCACACGCAAGGGCGTCGGAGCACAGAATATCAAGGAGGCAAAACAAGCCCAAGAAAATCTGGACTTCAGCGTACAGAATCAAGCATGGGCTATCGTTCCTCGAATCCAAGAAGTAGACGAGTTCTTAGAGATGTTCAGAGAAGAGATAGGCAACACAGATATCAGGGAAACTCATCCCGAGATTTGCTTTTGGGCTCTCAACGATGGAGAACCCATGACGTACGGGAAGAAGACAGAGGAAGGAATTGAAGAGCGACTCGGCTTACTCTCGAACCATCTTACTGATGCCCGTGGTCTCTATGAGGATGCTGTGGAGACGTTCACAGAGCCCGAGTGGGCTCCAGTAATCGGGAAAAGTGGACGGGATGATATTTTGGATGCGATGGTCGCAGCACTCACCGCCAGGGAGTGCGGAGAGAATCCATCTCGGCTTCCGAAAAAGTCCGACCCGGGATACGATGATGTCCGGGGACGAGAGATGGAGATGGTGTTTTGGCCTGATATCGACTAGCTTGGGAGACTCCGTTCTCGTGCGCTTTTGGGACACTCTCGTACCTGTTCGAGGTCATGCTGGTCCTCGATATTCCCGGCTAAGGTGAGTAATTCTCTTCCTCGTAGTTCAAGCCATGTCGTCCCGAGGTGACTCCGCTCCGCCTCAGTTGCAGGTATCCAATAACAGTCCCCGATGAATTCTTTGCTCCCCTTAGACGTGAACGCGAATGCTGTCGCCTCTTCCGGTATTGAGGTCAACGCCTCCTGAGCAGCAATTAGATACTTGGTCCCCAATGCGACGAAGACCAAGTCGTAACCTTCGGCAAATATTTGCCTGAGGTCTTGAGGGATATTCTTTTCCCGACTGACGGCGGCTACCAACTCGTTGTTGGTCATTTCCTCTATGTCTAGTCCGAATCTCTCCGCTCGTTCCCGAACCTGCTCGATTTCGTTAAACGTGCATTCGTAGGAGGGAATGTCTGTACCGGACGAGAGCACCCCCAAACCGGCGGAGATGATACGCCAATCGACATCGGCGAACTTTGAAAGCCGCTCTACGGCAGACTGGATGTGTCCGTGTTCTCTCCCTGTGTACATCTCAGCCGCCGAAGCGACAGATTCGGAGAACTCCTCATTCAATGCTTCCCTCGACTTCTCGTCAACCCGTCTACAGTCAGCTACCGCGTCATATTGCTTACTTCCGGAGCAAGGTGACACGACAAGGATATCCATGATTTCAGTTGCTACCGGGTGAATTGTACATCCTACGGTTTCTTGAAGATTCACCAGAACATTCAGCTACATATGGACTTTCGCGCTCTCCCTGATTTCCCGCGATTCAATCTCGGGGTGAGTCTGTTTATTGGGCTACTGTCATCCGGTCTCTTGTTAATTCTTCCTGCCGACTCCCTCTCATCGTTGTTCCAAGTATTAGCACTCGCACAGGCATCCCTGTTAGCGATTATCGTCTCTGTCGGCCTATTGAGTGTTCAAATCGCTGCTAACCAGTTCACTCCCCTAATTGGACGACGCTTCGAAGAAGACGAATTCCTCACGAGTACGATTCTACGTTTCGGAGCCTCAATCGCTCTTGCTCTGATTGCTATGCTTCTCATCCCTGAATTGTACCCACTCACGGGACGACTCCCATTATTCGGACTTGTTCTGCTCATCGCTGCTGGAGCCGGTGGTGCGACGTTCAGTTTCCTTTCGGTTATTGAGGTCAAGGATGACATGCTCAATTATCTGAACCCTGAATCGCTACTCGATGATTTGCTTGAGGACGTGTCTTTTGAAGCGTATCGGCGTTTTTCCGAAGAATTGCAAGAGAACGGTCCCACCGCCCGGAGCCCTGTATTAGAGATTTTCCAGATTGGTCAACGGGCATTCGAGGATAACGATAATCACACGGCGATATATACGATCCACACGTTGAACAAGGCTAGCCAGAAGATATTGACCGAATATGGTGAACTCAGCGAAGAGGAACGTCTAGAGGTTAGCTTTCATCAGCGGGACCTATTCGACTACTGGAAGCGGCTCATCGACTCTGCCGTCGAGAAAGGGACTGACAAAACGCTTTATCAGATTGTACTCAGTCAAAAGGAGATAGCAACAGTAGCCGCAGAAAATCGATTGTCAAGGGTGGGCGGTGAAGCAGCGAAAACACTCCAGTACCTTTGTGAGCAAGCGTATCAGCGAGATCGACTGGAGAAAGGCTACTACGCACGATTCAAGCATATCCTCGAAGCCAGCATCAAACACGACGTTCCAGGGATTGCCAACTCGACGGTTATCTACATGAAATCGTTTGCCTTCACCATCACTCGGGATTTTGAGCCCGAGGGCGAACACCGAAGTTGGGAGGAAAACATCGTTGACAACCTATTTGCGTACCTTCGAGACACTTGGTCGAAGGTGTTTGAGGAAAAGAGCGGCCAGATTAAGGATGGAGAGTATCGCGACCTTCACGACAGATTTGAGAAATCTGTCGGTCATTATGTTTCTACCTGCTGGGCGTTCGACCGTCCATATCCCTCGAATTTAGAATCAGACTTGACCTCCGTAGCAATCTCGGCAGCAGAAAATGACGAACAGTGGGCCGTCTCGCGCATTACTCGAATGCTCATTGAGCTGTGGGTTATCACCGAGCGCCGAGATAGTCGACGAATTAACGGCTTGGCGAGGATAATCGATTCTGGAGGTCGTAAAGGTGTTGAGGATGCATTCGACCATATTCTGTCCTACGAGCACGTAGATCCGGATGATATGGGAGAACCGGTAGTTATTGGGGAAGATGACTGGGAAGAGAAAATGGAACAGCAGAGTTCGAAAATGTATGACAACGTCGTCGAGGGCATTGGTCGGCTGAATTCAGTACCGGACTTCAGAGAGCACGTAGTTGGGCTTAGAGAACAGATGGAAACCCGCTATAACGACTATTTCGCTGATTCAGATACGTAGAGGCAACCGAAGCGAGATACCAGACTAACCTCTTTGTATCATCATCCGAGTATCTACACCTATTCAATATGGAACGTCAACACGATATCGACCGATTGTACCAGTTACTCCAAAAGGTTGAGGAGACAGTCGGCAGGAAACAGAAGCTCAAGAACTGCACCGGCTACATGGACTGGCCAGACCGTGGCGTCTACATATTCTTCGCTCCGGACGAATACCGAGAATCGCGCGACCAACGTCGGATTACTCGTATCGGAACTCACGCTGTTTCTGAGGGAAGCAGTACAACGCTCTGGAACCGACTCAGAACGCACCGGGGAGCACAACGCGGAACCTACGAAGGCGGCGGGAACCACCGAGGCTCTGTCTTCCGGAAACGGGTTGGCGAGGCATTTGTCGAACGCGACGACAGACATGATGAGTATCCGTATTGGGGCGAGGGATCGAGTGCAAAGCGCGAACGTCGACTCGATGAACTTGAGATGGAGCAGCGAGTAAGCGACTATCTCCGGGACCTGCCGTTCCTCTGGCTGAACGTCGACGACGAACCAAGCGCCGAGAGCCAACGGGCCTATATCGAACGAAATTCGATTGCACTCCTCAGCAACTACCAGCGAGAGGCTGTTGATGCTCGCTCAGACGATTGGCTCGGACAACATAGCCAGAGCAAGAAAATCAACGAATCCGGGCTGTGGAATGTGGACCACGTGGATGAAGACTACGACCCCAAATTCCTTGAGCAACTCCAAGACCAGATAGAGGAAACTTCGCCCATCTGAGAACGGACTGCCATCGTAGTGACAGGACACAATTATAACGTAATGTCTGTACAGCAATAGTATGGCTATCTATGTCGACGACCCTCTCAATGCGAGTGACGAAGACTGGGACATAAGTAAGTTCCACAGTGATAGCGAATACTTCGTCAAGCGGCCACCCTACCAGCGAAAAAGTGTCTGGGACACGCAGAAACAGAAGGAACTAATCGATAGCTTTGTTCGCCAACTCTACGTCCCGCCCGTCGTCATCCGCCAAGTTGTTCTCGACGGCAACGATCTCCGTTTAGAAGTGGTCGACGGCCAACAGCGAATCACCGCGATTCAAGAATTCTTCGAGGACGAATTCGCACTCCCCGATAGCGCGGAACTCCGCGAACTCAACCCGGAGCATGAGATTGCTGGGAAACGATACTCCGAACTTAGCGAGGATGTCCAGGAGTATATCGACTCTCAGTGTTCGCTCAAGGTCATCAAGCTGCGCGGAATCGATGACCCCGATGATAAGCGCCACCAAGAGTTAGCGACCAAGGTCTTCTGGCGGCTCCAGCAGGGAGAACACCTAACCAACATTGAGAAGAATCACAGCAAGACCTACAGCCCCGTTCGGAACTTCATCGTCCAAACCGCCGACGACATCAGTTTTGACCGAGAGAACTACGAGAGTCGTGACGACAATCCGAATCGCCACGAGTTCTTCACGCTCCTCGCTCGGAACAACGATCGACTCCAGCAACTCTCACTTCTCGCTCGCTTCATCCTGATTGAGATTGATGAAGGCCCGACGAAGGTAACCGGGAAAGAGGTCACCAAACTATTCGACTGTAAGCGTGAGGGATTCACCGTTCACGAGGACCTAGAGGAATTCAAGCAACGCGACGAGATTCAGCGCGTTCAGCGGATGCTCGACCTCCTTACGGAACTCTATCGCGATACCGACCTCAAGAACTCGAACGGAGAGATAGAGTTTCTGAACAAGGAGTACTTCATCCTCAGCCTGTACTCGCTTATCCGCGAGTTGGAGTTTGAAGACTACAACTTTGGGCGAGACAACTACGACGAAGTCCGGAATTTCACCGAAGAGTGGTTCAAGCGGTTCGAAATCGAGGATACAGACGACAGCGAAATGCTCCAATTCAAGGAAGCCCGCCAGCAGAACCGGGGAGCGGTCAACAAGCGACACTACATCCTCGAAAACGCGTTCTGGGAGACGGAGCCCGATATTCAAGAGACCGACAGTCAACGGGCATTCTCCCGAGCGCAGCGAATTAAGCTCTTCATCGAGAGTGATCGCATCTGCGAGATGTGCTTAGAGGAAGGGAAAACCGAAGAGGAGGCGAAAGTTTCGTGGAGCAATTGGGACGCTGACCACATCGAGGAGCATTCACAGGGCGGCCAGACTGTTCTCGAAAACGCACGGGTACTTTGCCCTCATCACAATCGGAGCCGATAGCGTCCAGCAGTATCATTAATATCCTGACAACCATCCGATTAGATGGCGATTTTCGATGACTGATGCACCATTAGCACCGCGCCGACCGATGGACGACAACAAAGGATTAGGCGAGGGAATGACCAGTGTCGACATCTACTGCCACCGCCAGCACAAAGGCCAATGGCAACAAGAAGCCGACAAACAAGGCCTAAGCCTGAGTCGCTATCTGGTTGAACTCATTCAAGAAGCTCGTTGGCAACGTCTTAACGACAATTGAGAGAGTAGTACAGCGATTCGGCGTTTCAAACTGATAGAGATGCTTCTCGCCCCGTAGCGGTTGGAGGAGTGAGGGCCGCGTTCTTCAGTCGGATGCTGATGTACGTGATGAGCGCTAGGATAACCGGAAGCGCCACGCCGGTCGTTGCAAAGACGGTGCTGAGAAGTCCGGAAATGGTGATTTCCTTGCTCATTTGTCGAAGGATATTGAGGACGGTACTCTCCAAACCGCCGTTATGGCCCCCATCAGGACTTGAACCTGCAATACCAGGATTCCCGTCTATTGTCCCCGACGCACCGTGCTTAGCCAAACATTCGTTTTGTCCAAAATAAATCTGTCCCACTTCACAACAAAATGTCTGAGCGGGATTATGCGAGATGATTCTTCGGTACATAGACCGGACTTCTACCGGTAATATCAATAATCTAACAGCCGAAGGATTATTTGGCGATTCTCGTATGACAGAAGCATCTCTAGCCAGCTCTGACGACGAACAGAGCTACCAAACGCTCCACGAAAACAAGACCAGAGCCGAGCTCTTTCCTGCCAAACAACACAAAGAAGAATGGTGGGAGGAGGCCGAACACGAGGGGGCCAGCCTGAGCGGCTACCTCTATGAACTCATTCAAGAAGCCCGGATGTATCGAGATAGCGGCGCTCCGTTCATCCAGACACAGGACCAGACAGTCAAGCAACTCCAAAACAAAATCGACGACCTCCAAGACCAACTCGAAGACGCCAGACAAGCTAGCGGTGGTCGAACCCACCTCAGTATCGATGACCTCGTCACCCGAATACTGGACCAACAGTACCAATCACTAGACGAACTCACCGAACAAATCTCAGCCAGCGACGATGTTACCCAACACCTCCAACGACAAATCGAGAATCGGCTGTACACCTTAGCCGAAAACGAACGTGTTGAATTCCAACGTGGGCACGGCTGGCGGCTCAAGGAGGGGAACTAAGATGCCTGCCGAACCCGGTTCCTCGAAAATCTACGAGAACAAGCACGACGGGGTCAACTATTTCCTTAGTCGGAAGGAGGCATCCGGCCGTAGCACGCGAACACTCAACTCGTACAGCCGCGTCCTCCGCGAGTTCTTCCACGACCAATTCCCCGATCTCGAACCCGGCGACGTCGAGATTCGCCACGTCGAAGACTACCTAATGGCGCTCACGAAACGGGATGTCTCCCAGAACTCGAAGAAGAAGTACCTCGAAGTCCTCTCCAGTTTCTACAACTACACGCTGAAACGCCCACAGTTCGAGGATATCACCAGCAATCCCGCTGCGGTCGTGATGGAGGAGATTCCGCGAATCCGTCCCGATCGACCGGACTGCGCGACGTGGGAGAATGCCTGTAAACTGATCGACGCCATCCCCGATCCACGAGACAAGACCGTCGCCATCATCCTCGCCAAGACCGGAGCGCGTCTGCTGGAAGCTCTCTCGATCGAAACCGAAGACGTCGATCTCGAAAAAGGATTTGTCCGTCTCCGAGAGCGGAAAGGCGGCAAACAGACCGTCGTCCCGATCGACGACGAGACAATATACGCTATCAAACGCTACCAGTTCGTCAACGCAAATTCGGACTCTCCGTACCTGTTCACGAGTAGTCGAGGTGGTCGGCTCTCGAAAGAGCGAATTCGACGGGAAGTGAAAGCCGCCGCCGACCGTGCCGGCGTCGCCTCCAAAGAAGAACGACGGTTCGAGAAGAAATTCACACCTCACACGTTCCGGACAGTATTCACGACACTAATGCGGAAGCAGGGGATGAAGCCGTACATTCTGAAGTACATTCGTGGGGACGCCAAGACCGAGACGATGGATATCTACACTCGCGTCGATCGGGAGGAGGCGAAAGAGGAGTATCTGGACTGCATCAAGGAAATCGGACTCTAGTGAGGATGGACATATGCTCGAAGTCATTATCTACAAAAATCCATGGGAAGACCCCGAAGAGGTAGCCCGAGTGACGATTGAGGGAGAAGTAAAAGGCGAGACGCCGACGGCAGAATCCCTTCGAGACCGCATGCAGGACGAACGCGATCCAATCATTAGCGAGTACACGGATGGACGGGAGCTGCTTCGATATGTGACCGCTTCGTACTCGAACGGGTACGTGATGGCTGGCTACGATAGCGAAGAGTCTCGACGAGTCGTCGAAGACCTAAACGACGGAGCATATCGAGACTGGGTCAGAGATTCCGGGCTCGACACCCAACTCTGAATCCCTCAGACTGTACGCTGGTGGTAGCCTCTCAACTACTCACGCATTTCTGAGCGAATCGAATAGATTGGCTCTCGGTTGTCCTCAAACGGCTCACTACTCCCGATGAGTAACACTCATCTTCTGTTGGCACGAACCTGGAGTACCAAAATTACTGGCTCAGTTGAAATCCCCAATAAGAGATATGTTCTGCCCCGTTGCGGTCAGTACAGAGAATCTATTTAACAGGTGGCTACCAGGATAGTGGATAGCCGGATCGCCCGAGCATAACCTCAGCAAGTAGCCGGCACCCCTGACGAAGGTCTTGATCACGGGCCTTTATTTTCGTGTCCGTGGGTTGTTCACCGACAAATCGGCGTTTCTCGGAAACTGTAACTGTCCGATTGTTCGGAAGGACTGCTAGCCAAGTAACGGGGACGTGATACTCATATTTGTGACTGTCATTCGGGTAAATCCTTGTATCGCCTTCAGTTGGAACCCCGTCGTATGGTGCGCGAGCGATGCCGAACGCTTTGAATCCTCCTGAATAATTCACCTCCCCCTTGCTAACATAAGAGAAAATTCCATCACCTGGATTGATGTTTTTCAGCTTCTTTTCGAATTTCTCGGATCCATATGTTACGACTTTCCCTGCTTGGTAGATCTCCGTACCGTCGTCATCGAGATGTTGCGCATTTGTATTGATGATGTGGAAATCCATCTCAGACTCGTCTTTAACCAGTCTATCGATCTGTACGCCCATCGGCCCTTCTCCCTCTTTGAGGTCCATCTTGGTTTTTGGACTGACAGTGGTCGTTATTCGTTCTCGTTCCTGTTTTTCGTCTTTGCGGGTTGAATTTTCGTCTTTGGACATCGGTGATCTTGATGCCTCTCTCATGAGTATGTAGGTCTACCAAATAAGTCTTGGGCGGATATAATACGTATGATGATATCCCAAGCTGTAGTGAACCATGGGACTTCCATAACCGATACGCAGTCTTTAGCGACCAGCTGTTTCAGACGATAATGTGTCTGAAGAATAGGGTTTCAACAAAGTCCAATTACTCTATCAGTCGATGGGTGTCTGCTGATGTGCGTCATTGCTTCAGAGACCGTTTTGTTGTTCTGGATAATGGCTACTGTTCGATTGTTGATGGGCACGTTCTCTATCCTCTCAGCTAGGACCTCCACGCTGTTACAGACCAAGAGAGTCTGAATCAGTCCTCTACTCGGGAGTCTTATGATGGAACAGGGCGAGTATTTGATACGGTGATTTAACGTGGGATTGCTCTTTTTGGGACTCAACGAGGATCGAGACGACTGGGACATCCTCGGGAAGGTTGTTGATGGAGAGATAGTTGAGGACCCAACCGGCGAGCTTGAGGAGACAGTACAAGGGGCGTACGATTTGGATGATGAAGACCACTTGAGGCGAGCGTTCAATAACCACTACATCAACGCTGTCCCGCTGGCAGGGGATGAGGAATAGACCGATGCGGATTCTCTTTCAGATGTACCACGACGGCGAGCTACATGACCTCGGAATCATCGAAGACGGCGACGTAATCAAGAACATCGAGGAGGGGTTTGAGAACTGGATTCTCTGGGAGCTAAGCCAGCCGACAACTCCCGACATAGATGACCCTGATGGGATTTTGAGAGCGTATGAGGGACCGCACCTGATCGCGAAGCTCGTCGACGAATGACTATACCTGATATAGTATATATAGGGGAATCAACGGAGGCCCAAGCTCTGGGAACGTCACCTTGTGTGTTCTCCGCATCTGTAAGGAGATATACACTGTGTATAGCATCTACAGGGTAGAATTATTATCGTATCTTGGTCAATCAGAGAATAGATGTCTAGAAGCAATGGTGGAGGTATTCTATTTGAGACATTCGCTACTGTCCTTAGAGCCTTCCAAGAGTTAGATGGTAAAGCTAGAACAATAGAGATTGTTGAATCGGAACACACGAACCGAGAAAAACGTCAAGTCCTCAATGTGCTTCAAGAACTCCAGCGAATGGGTTATACTCGATACGAGCAGCGTGGAATGTATAAATATTGGATAGCGGATTTGCATGAACTCGACTCGTTCTATACTAGAGAGAAAGAATATCTAGATGAGCTATTAAAGAATGAAGAATGGACCGAGCAAAAGAGAGAATATCTGCTACAGAAGTCTCACAACAGTACCAGTCCTGAATCAGAATAACTAAAATTAGAGAGACATGATGTCTGAGTCCCCTATCCCTATACTATTATAATATAATATATTTGCATTTCGTCACCCTATCGTGGTATCCCGATTTTCGAGGATACAAGGAACCACCATTTGGAGAAGAGGCCGTTCCAAATCGAGTTAGCAGCGTTGTCGCGCAAGAACTACAGCAATTAATTCATTCCCTTTCTGTATGTTTATAATTATATTCGAGTGCTTGTAACCCTTGGAATAGAGAAAATCCCATTCCAAGGGTTACAAACTGACTTCCAAACGTTTGGGCTTCAAATACGGCATAACACTTATACTATTGTGTATCTGACGAGTGGTGCTATGAATTCCATAGTAATTCGATGGGATCGGACGCATCATATGAACTCTGTTGCCGATCGGAGAGCTGAATAATGCATCAGTCACCATGGGATCGCCATCTCATTCGCAGATGGATCCAAATGCAGACTGATGACGACCATCGGTATGGCGAAAATGTCGTCACCGACGATTCAGTAGAAGATGAAGACGCGAAAGCAGTTGAGCAATTCGAAGCAAAATACCAAGACTATCAGGAACGGGACGCGCCCAAGGAGTTGAGCAACGTCACAACGACCGACATCAACACGGGCGAAGAACTCCCGTACTTTACCTGGGTCCCGTACAAAGGCCCGCAAGGCGGTCGAGGCTGGGAAAACACTCGAACCGGAGAAATCCGCTACGAGCTCAGAAAGCCGGGACCACGAGAGCCCAGCAGCTCGGAGAGATTACAGAAGACAATTTGAGCAGAAGCGGATGGCGACAACACCAGGTGCGTATTTCTGCGCTGTACAGGCGATTTTATTCTCGAATGATAGAGACTTCCTGAAATCGAAAGAACGCATTCTCTAGTCCACTCACGGTATGCTCGTCGTAATCATAGACCTCCTCCCGCTGATTAGAGACTAGATTGATAGAATTTCAACGCAGACGAGCTATCCCGATGTTGCTTTCTCCGAACCGCTTTGACTAGAGATCGATATGACACCATCATCTTGTTCAATCACTCCGTTTTCGATGAATCTCTCAACACGGTCCTTTGCAACACCCAATTCGAGACCGGTCGCATGATGAATATGCAAGACGAGGTGGTTGAAATGGAGGTCATCGGTACGCGCTCTTTCGGATGCTCGGTGAATGAGCTGTGGACCATCGATAGAAATCGTATCTTCTCCCCACGGGAGCTTAGTAACTCCGTCTCGCTCAATATCCTTAGCGAACGTTAGCCACTCTGGGTCTTCCTGATTGTCAATGTGGTTGACACCCTCATAATATATTCCTGGGACACCTGAGAGAATATTGTCTTTCAGTGACCCTCTCACGATGTATATTGCTGCAAGAGGTGGGATTTCTTCTTTGTCAACGATACGATCGACAAGATTCAAATTGATATGCGGTCCCCTCCAATTCTCCTCCCCCGGAAGAACCTCTCGCCACCAGTATTCTCGGCAGGGAGCAATCATTAGAATGCCCCCCAGATCGACTGCGATACTGTAGTCGTGATATCTGTCACAGTAGTCTTGATGTGATTCCAATCGTCTGTAGTGCAGTTAGTTGGTTTCATAGTGTGTCTCCTGTGAGCAATACTCAGAGAATTCTCTACCCGTTGTCCTCTCTAGCGTGTCTGCTATCGTATCTCTGAGTAGCTCGCTTTCTTGCGGTTGCGAGTCGTTTTGCGACCCATCATACTCTATGATAGCATGTATAATAAGTATTATGTCGTAATGGAATACATTGCGATATTTGTCTAAAATAGCAAATTCAGTAGGTTAATTAGAAGCGACATAATAGAATAGAGTATGGATAGTAGCTCAGAGCGAGAACGCGGCATCCTCAGCACCAAAGACCGCAACTACCTCCGGGATGGTGCTGGAATCGCGCCAAAAAGCTCAGCCGAACGAGTCACCCGATCCCGAATCCGAAAGCGACTCTACAGTGCCTACTTAGATTTCAAGCTCCTCAACAACGAGTTAGAGGAACGCGACCGGAAGACCGTTTTTGGGGATTTACCTGATGACCGAGACCTACATCGAGGAATCACGGCTGCGCTCGAATTTACATATCTCGCTCTGAAAGAACAGAACCTCGATTTCAAAGACTACCTAGAGGAAGCGATCGCAAACGCGGAGGAGAAGCTAGCCCAGAAGGAATCCGAAAATCGCGTCGAGGTAGACGTAGAACTCAATGTCGAAACAAGACTTGTTCTCGATGGAGCGCGGGACATCAGCGAGTACAGCGATGAAGAAATAGGTGAGCTACTGATGAATGGCGAGATTGATGGTGAACTTGCAGCCCACCTCCTGCAAGAGCGACATAGCGACGGCGAGGAAAGAGATATCGCATAATCGCCGCTGAGCAAGTAGGTTAGTACCTCTGGCAAGAACTTGCCGTAGGTCTTCACCAGCCGTCTTCTCACGCAGTCCTCGCAGCATTCGATAGAGATGATTTAGTTAGGTAGAAACGAAACCTCAGCACTGAGTACGGGGACTCCCGTACAGTCTTCGACCATCGAAGCGTGAATCAGTCTTCAGAACTCCCCTCCTCATAGCCAGCCTCGTATTCCTCTTGTAGCGTTTCCGACGTCTGCTTTGAGATTTTGATGATGCCCTTGTTGAATCGACGGATAGCGATGTAGATGTACAGTAGGAGGAGATACGGCCAGAGAAATAGTCCGACGACAGCGTAGATAGCGAGTTTGAGAAATCGGTACTCTATCGGGCCGATGTGGATATCCCCTATCTGGATGTCGCGCGATTCGTCTTGCTGGTCGCTGTCTGAATCAGTCATTGTAATATCCGGTCAACGCCGTCGCTGCTAGAACTAGCAGCGCCAGTAGGACCTATTCAGAAAGACGGCAAGAATGAATATCAAATTACTTACTTTATTTTGTGACGGCCTTCTCAGGACCTCCTCAGTAAACAGTGACGTATAAACCACGTTTATGCAAGTAGAAATCTACAGATTAGACCTATCAGAGAATTATGTAAAATCATCTAGCGAAGAATCTCCACTGGACAGATCGTCTACTACTTCCTGGAATTTTCGTTCAAGCGCCTTGCTGCTATTCACGTAATATTTCCGTCGATCAAGCTTTTCCATATGCCCATCAACGTCCTTTTGCTCAAAGAGGTCGAGAATGTCCTCGGCTTTGCGTTTTAGCTCCTCTTGCTCACCGGAGCTTATCTGTTCCCAGCTATCAAACGCACTTTCGAGCAGGTCTTCAACCCCAATATCCACTTCTCGATTTCTCCCTTTTGCTGCGAGATGTGTTAATTCTTGGGCTAGAAAGACTGCAATTCTTGCTCGGCTATCTTCAGCTGAGAAGGGATGGTACACGTTAGGAGGTCGCATTGCTGGAAGCCTCCCTTTTGAGATATTCTGATTCAGATTGTCATCATCAAAGTCGTTTAAACGACGGTAACGGTCTCCTTCGATGACTATCGCAGGAGAGTCAGTTCCATTAGCGTTGATTGAATCTTCTGTTTCCGTATCCCCAACAAACAGAACTTCATTCGATAATTGGTTCACATCTAGATTTTCGATACTAGTACGGAGGTCTGATGAACCAATGTCTGAGAGGTCCCGAAACACTTCATCTGGAATTGCCTCGCCTGAACAGTCCGCAACTAGCACATTCTGGGCAAAGTTAGAACCGAATAACAGGTCGGGTATAACTTCGTTATCCTTTGAATTAACAAGTAGCGGACGAACAGACTGTAAATCATACCCAGCACTCTGCAAGAATGACGGCCAGTGGGGCATACTCTTGGTGAACCCAATACAGATATTGACAAATCGAGTTCGTTTAGATAAGTTGCTCACTATCTTCCCCCTCCAAAGTGGATTTTGAATCGTAGTAATGCTGGATATTCGTATATAGCCTGAGAACGACATTCCCGCAGCTTCCTTTGGGTAAGTAGATACGCATCCAGTCAGGACAGACCTCAAAATCAATCTTATCCCCGGTATGCATATCAACTCCGGCAATTGTATAGTAGTCTTCTTCCATTTCGTCCACAACGCCCCAGAGACGGAAGGGATTTGTAGAGGAGAACAACTCATCAACGAACTCTCTAAGATTTTCTATCCGGCGGTTGAAATCAATCAAGAGCGGATGGCCATCAATGTGAGTTCCACTTCCCCTCTGCTCAGTATACATACTGTACTCGTTTTCAACTTTGTCCAATATGTTATAGTACTTATCCATCACGTCGCGGACTTGGCTAAAGTGACCTTCAACTGATTCCCCTCTCGCAGTAAATTTCGACTGGTATGTAATGTCGCTCAACAGAACGCGCTCTCCATACTCTTTTTTAATCCCGACGTTAGAAAGAGAAGTAGACCCACTAATATTCTCGTTCGTTCTTAGCGTATCCAAAACTTCATCGGCACTATTCCCCCACAAACGCATAGAGAGACCCTCAACTCCACCTTTATTATCCATTATGTCGTGGAATTCATCTTCGAATTTAACAGAGAATGCCCGGAAAGTCGCCTCTGGTTGCTTACCCACATCCTCAAGGAACCCATTCGAGAGCCAAGGGTAGTCTAATTCCGTAAATCGGGGGAAGATTATCCGTTTGATTATCTTGTCACTTACTGTCGCCTTCGCAATCGTATGGATAGACCAGAATCGGTCGTTCAGTTTATCGATGAAAAAGTAAACTCGCCCGTCGTCAGTTTGGGCGCTTGCACGTACAAATCCTCTCTCTTGAGTATCTGAAATGTACAATTGCTGGTCTCCAAGAGAGACTTGTCCCTCAGTAAATGCGTCTCTGTTCGATTCAATCAAATATGACTTCAAATACGTCTGTCCATCGTCCAGCTCCTGATTTTCAGCAATAGAATCGTATGATTCGACCATCCGCTCTCGGAGTACTTCTTTTAATTCCCGTCTGGTATCGATGTACTCGAAAGCGGGCACGATAAAGTAGACTTCTTGGCACTGTCTCTTAAAACTTCATACGTAGATTTGGCAAACCGGCTGACGACGGCTGTAGAAAGATATGTAAAGGCGTGATGAGGTGTTTTGTCCGTCCCCGTATGACAAGCACTCAGTGTCAGTATCAATTTACTTGGTCAGACGAGAAAGAACAAGCTTTCAGCCAGTATGGGGACATAGAGCGGAACGGAGGAACTGGAACATCTGCTCAGGTAGTTGGCGTAATTGACAATCAGCGAATTCTAGAACATACCTGTTCCCGAGAAGCGGAAGAGGGGAAGGACCTCTGTATCTGGCACAGTAAGCGCAAAAATAAGACTACAGATGAACTTAGGGGGACACTTTCGGAGAATGAGGAAACAGTCTGTGAGCCATATCTAAGCGATGCTACGCTTGAAAACCTTGATTTCTCTGAACACACGATTATATGGGGTAGATTTGAAGGTGCAAATTTAACTCGAGTTGACTTGTCGTTCACCACCCTTTGTTTATCTAATTTTGACGATGCAACCCTCAAGGAGGTGAATTTCACAGGAACAAACCTCTCAGGCACCCGTTTTGTCGATACAACATTCAAAAAACCCAGCTCTGGAAATCAGAATACCACGTTTTCAGACACAAACTGTGCCGGTACCAACTTCATTGATGCCGATTTCAATACACCACCTATATTCGAAGGAACCGAATTTGACCGTTCAACTCAATTATGCAGGAATCTAATCGATGCGAAGTTAAATAATGCAGACCTGAGTGAGACAGAGTTCACAGACTTGACCCTCACAGGGGCTAATCTGAAAGAGGCAAACCTCTCTAGTGCAGATATAGAGGCAGATTTCACTAATGCCGATTTAAGTAATATCTACGCGTTCGATGCAGACCTGAGCAATTCGAAGCTTGAACGTACTGTGCTTGATGGAGCGAACCTCCAAAGTGCGGATTTGCGAGGAGCAAAAATTCATTCCGCCGTGATTTCAGACGCCGTTATTGACCACGATACGAAATTTGACAGAATATCTCCTTACGAAGAAGCAGCGAGAAATAAGAAGAATTTAGATTCTAAAATAGAGCACCTCAACCGAGCGATTTGGTCGTATAACTCCCTCTCAAGATTGAGCAAAGCGAATGCGCTCTCAAAACAAGCACAGCAGTACTATATAAAAGAAAAAGACTTGAAACGAAAGCTCAGCTGGTTGAAGCTGTGTGGTCCTACATCATCCGGTTCCAACGAACAGATGGGAATATTAACAACAAAAATTAGTCAATTTCAGAATCTTCTTTCAACCTCGAACACGCCCAACAAGCGATTTAGAATACGGTTTATGGGCCAAGTCAGACTGTTACTCAAGTCAGTCAAAGCAGAAATCTCTCGCTGTACCATCAAATACGGTGAAGGTCACTGGAATGTTTTGTTCTCATTGTGCGTCGTGACATTACTTTATTCGTTTATTTACCCGATATGGGGTATTCAACAGGGAGATAAGGTTTTGAAATACTCTGTAACTCTGAATAGCATACTGTCCAGGGATATTTATATTGACTGGGAAATCTGGGTCAATAGCATATATTTCAGCGTGGTCACTTTCACTACCCTCGGATACGGTGATGTCCAACCGGTCGGGTTTGCAAAATACGTTGCCGCCAGTGAGGCTGTTATTGGAGCTTCGCTAATGGCACTTCTCGTGTTTGTTCTAGGGCGTAGAGCAACTTGGTAATGACAATCTAGAAACGGATTCGGAACTCAAGTTCTCGCTATTCAATCTGCTTGATAACTCTTTACGAATCTGATAACTCTGACTTATAATCCCTCACAAGATGGAAGACATGAAGGGTCGGTAATAGTTTGGCCTCGGCACTCATAGGGCTCGTCACCACCGGTTGCCGAGACCGGCTCGGAGCGGGCGCCTCGTCATCGGCCACTTCGCTCTACCCGCTCGGGCGAAAAGACCCTTACTCCTTCCGGGCGAACGTCTCGACTCTCACCAAACAACCGTCCAGCCATGCCAGACACAGCGGTCAGTTTCGTCGTTCCCGCCAGGAACGAACAGGCGACGCTCCCCGCGACCCTGGAGAGCATCCGCGACCAGCGGACCGACCGCGAGTACGAGGTCCTGGTCGTGGACGGCGACAGCGACGACGCCACCCCCGAAATCGCAGCGGCGTACGACGCCACCGTGGTCCACCAGCCCCGGACCGGGACCGGCGACGGCCGCGAGGCCACCGGCGAGTCTCGAACCGCCGCAGTCCTTCGCTCCTACGGGAGCGAGCCGAGCGGAGCGAATCGAACCTCGCCAGACCGACGCTCTGACGGCGGTGACGGCGTCGCGCCGGGCATCGGCGACGCCCGCGACCGCGGCGCCGAGCGGGCCAACGGCGACTGGCTCGCGTTCGTCGACGCCGACACCGCGGTCCGGCCCGACTACGTCGACGCGATGCTCGGGTTCGTCCGCGAGGCGGGACTGGCCGCGGCGTCTTCGAGATGCCGGCTGGTCGGCCCCGCCCGCGCGAAGGTGATGGAGGCGACCATCAACCACGCGTTCCCGCGACTCGACCGGCCGGTGCTCCCGGGGTTCAACTGCTTCGTCCACCGGGACGCCTACGCAGACGCCGGTGGCTTCCCGGACGTGCCCAACGAGGACACCGCGTTCAGCCGCGAACTCGGGAAGGAGTGGCCGACTGGCTACCACCCGGACGTGCTGGCGGCGACGTCGGCCCGCCGAATCGCGCGGTCGGGACTGACCGGGACGCTGTACCACTACCTCAAACTCGACTGGCGTCGGCTCCGGGCCGACTACTGACCGCGCTACCGGCAACTGCGAGAACGACGGCGCCTCACTCGTCGTCCGAGTCCGAGCACGCCACCGACGCGCCGCAGCACGACGACCGGTAGCGGTCGTGCTGGCGGACCAGCTTGCACTCCCGGTAGCGCCGGCCGACCACCGCGCCGCAGTCCGCGCAGGTCAGGACGTACTTCGGGTCGGCGAACGGCGGGCACTTGACCGAGGCGTCGACCGCGTCAGCGCGGTCCTCGAACGCCGGCCCGTGGTCGGTCGTGCCGTAGCGCTGGAACTGCTCGACGTGGATCAGCTCGTGGCGCAGCGTCGTGGTCCACTCGCCGACGTCGAACGACTCGAACGCGTCCCACGTCAGCGACAGCGTGCACCGGCGGAGGTCTGCCGGCGACGACCCGACCCGGTCGGCCGCCGCCCGCCAGTCGACGGGCTCGCCCACCTCGGCCCCGGGAATCTTCGGGCGCTTGACCGCGGCGGCCCGGCGCTTCGCGCGGGTCGAGACCTCCCAGTCGACCAGCGAGAGCTCCACGTCGAAGCCGTACTCCCGGGCCGCCTCCCGGCAGTAGGCCCGCGACCCCAGAATCAGCTCCTCGTGGGTGCCGGCGTGGGCCAGCGCCCGGACCGTCGGCGACTGCTCGGGGTCGTCGTCGGGCGAGAGGCGACGTGATTCGGACACGGTTGGCTCCTTGGCGGCCGGACGAACGCCACCCTCATGAGGGTTTCCCGACGAGTCGGTCGACGGGTTGCATCTCGTCGGTCGCCGAGGCCGGAGCGAATCGGTCGTGGCTCCCGAACGACTAACTTCGCGTCGTCCCTCTGTTCAGGTATGGTGACAGATACAGGAACAGAGGCCGATGCAGACGCCGACGCAGACGAGGACAAAGTGCGCGTCTGGCTGGTCGAGCGCACCTACTCCGACGACGAACAGAACCTCGTCATCCTCGTCTACGCCCCGCCCGACGGCGAGCGCTACTTCCGGAAGGAGCGCTCGCTCACGAGCTTCACGGACCGCCGGGACACGACCGCCGCGCTCGACGTGTCGCCCAACAACCTCGGCACCGTCGACGATCCCGACGAGCGCAAGCAGTACGCCGCCGAGGCCTCGCGGATGGCCGGGGAGCACGAGCCCGACGACCCGATTTGATGGTCCGACGGAAGTGCCACCGAGGCCACCGCAGCCGTCGATAACGGGCCCCGTCCCGAGTGAGAAGATTTAGTTAGGACGCCTAACATCTGCGAGCCGTGTCCCGAAGCCCTCCGCGCCGAACGCTCGAACGAGTTCCCGACTGGTGCGTCTCGTGGTCGCTACTGTTGGGCGCTCTACTGCTCGTCGTCGGGACGGCTGCCGTCTTCTACGCGGCATTGCTCGTCCCGCTCGTGGGCTGACCGGCGCCTCAGTCCGCTCGGCCGACGCGCTCGCGGGCCGCCGCGACGACCAGCGGGAGCGTGATGGTCGCGTCGGCGTACACCGAAGCGTTCCGGGCGGCCTTCTCCAGCTTGCCCCACGACCGGGCCTCGTCGAGCGTCGCGCCCGAGAGCCCGCCGGTCTGGGGCGGGTCCATCGTGAGCTGGACCGCGTAGTCGTACGCCTCCGGCGAGACCAGCATCGTCTGGAGCACGTAGTTCTTCGGCACGCCGCCGCCGACCACCATCGCGCCCGACCGCTCGGCGTCGAACGCCTGGTCGGTGATGGTCGTCATGTCCGCCAGGGCGTCGAGCGTGAAGTCGGCGGTCTGGGAGTACATCCACGCCTGGAGGCCCAGCACCGAGTCCTGGATGGCCGGGCAGTAGATCGGCACGTCGTGCTCGTAGGCCGCGGCCGCGACGCCGGCGCCCTCCTCGACGCCCTCGCGGTCGTTGACCTCGGCGTTGGCTCGGCCGAGAGCTTCGGTGAGCTCCCGGATGCTGACCGCACCCTCGCCCTCGACGGCCGGAAAGACCTCCGAGCGCAGGTGGTCCTCGAACAGCGCGAAGTGCTCCTGGGGCAGATAGACGTTGTAGATGCGGTCGACCTGCTCGTCGCGCAACTGCTCGTCGTGCTCCCGGAGGCTCCGGTCCTCGCCCGGTTCCTCAGTGCCGTGGTGGTGCTTCCCGCCGATGGCCTCGATAGCGTCGTGGGTCAGGTTCGCGCCGGTCGTGACGAGCGCGTCGATGTGGCCATCGCGAATCAAGTCGGCCACGATGCGGCGCATCCCGGTCGGCACCATCGCGCCCGCGAGCCCGAAGAAGTTGGTCACCTCGTCGTCGCCCAGCATCTCGGCGTAGATGTCGACCGCCTCGTGGATGTCGGCCGCGCCGATGCCGGCGTCGCCGTACGCGTCGGCGAGCTCGCCGACTGTCATCCCGGCCCGGACCTCGGCGTGGGCGATGGGGTCGTGGCGGAACTCCTCGCGGTGGGGGTCGTGGTGGCCCTCGTGCTCGTCGTAGCCCTCCTCGCTTCCATCGCCGGTGTCCCCGCTCTCGACGCGGTCGTGAGATTCCTCGGGGTCGTCGCTCATGCCCGTCCCTACTCGCGGCCGCGGTTCAATCCCTTCGGTTCGCGGCGTGGACGCGGTGACCGTTCGGCGGCGCCGCTCTCGGTACCAGTTTTCGCTCGGACTCGCTCAAAAGCGGTAGTGCCAACTACCCCGAGGGGCCCGCGTGGCGGCGGTCGGGCGCCAGCGGCGGTTCAATTAGCCGCACCCGAGGGTCGGCTGTCGGGGGCCGGTTGGCCGCGGCCCGTCTCCGCCGAGAACCGTCGCGTGACCATTGCTCCGGCAACCTTCGCGGGTTGTTGAAACCCGGCGGACACGTGATTCAAGTCGAACGGGGGGGTTTTAATATTATCCCTTCGGCCGAGGGAGCGGCGACGGAGCCGCGCCGGTTCGTAGTGAGTTGTCAACACTTATCGCGCTGGAGTGCGAAATCCTCGCGTGACGATACCACGTCCGCCGGTGAAGCAGGTGACGATACTCGTCGCCGTCGCACTGGCGGGTCTCGCCGCTCTCCTGCTCGCCGTCATGGTCCAGTACGCGGGCTTGCTCGGCGTCGGGCTGTTCGCGGGACTGGTCGTCGGGCTCGTTCTGCTCTCGCTGCTGGCCGGCGTGTCGCTCGAGGTCGCCTTCGAGGTCGTCGCGTACGCCGCGGGTGCCGCCCGGAGCGCGGTCGCGCGCGTCGGCGAGCGGTTCGGTCGCTGACGACCCCTCACTCCTCGGTCGGTCGGAACGCCAGCCGGTAGAGGTCCCGCCCGTCGCAGTCGCCGGCGGCCGACTCGCAGCGCTCGGTCCGGACCACCCGGTAGGTCCCCGGCGGCACCTCGCCGTTCCGGGGCGCCGTCCAGACGGTCGGCTCGGTGCCGGGGAGGTCGGCGTACAGTCGGTCGCCGGCGGCCGCACACGCCGGCGAGACCCCGGTCAGCCGGATCGTGTCGCAGTCCGTTCGCTCGCACCGCCGCTCGACCGTGAACTCGCTTCCCTCCGAGTGCTCGCCCCCGCAGGTGACGCCGCGGTGCGCGGCGGCCTGGCGGACGTCACGCCGCCGCGCACCGGCTCCACCGCCGGCCGCGAGGCCGGCACCACCGAGCGCGAGCGCGCCGGCGGTCCGTTTCAGAACGCTTCGTCGCGAGGGCGACTCCCCGGAGTTGGTCCCCACCATCGCGCCGACAGACAGGAGTCGGCGCCTTCACTCTTTTCGGCGGCGGTCGATACGTCCCGGGAGTGGTACGAGCGCGTTCATCGCAGCTTCCGGTGGACGACCGCTCGCCGCCGGCGCGTCGACCGGACTCGACCACACAGGACTTTGCCCGTCGGGACGCTACCCTCGGGCATGTACGACGCAGCCGTCGTCGGCGGTGGCATCGTCGGGTCGTCGGTCGCCTACCACCTCGCCCGCGCCGGGGCCGAGACCGCGCTCGTCGACCGCGAGGACGAGGGCCGGGCCACCGACGCGGGCGCGGGCATCCTCTCGCCCGCGACGAGCAGCCGGACCGGCTCGGACCCGTGGTTCGCGTTCGCGGTCGAGGCGGTCGACTACTACTCCGACCTCGTCGCCGCGCTGGCCGACGAGCAGGACGGCGAGACGGGCTACGACGAGTGCGGGCTGCTCAGCGTCGCGGTCGACGACGCCGAGGTCGAGGCGTTCGACCGGGCGATGGAGCGCATCGACCGCCGCCGGGAGACGCTCGGCCGGCCCGACCCCGACTCGTTCGCGGCGGTCGACCCCGGGGAGGCCCGCGAACGGTTCCCGCCGCTGGCCGACGTCCAGCGCGCGGCCTACTACGAGGACGCGGCCCGCGTCGACGGCAAGCTCCTGACCGCGGCGCTCCGGCGGGCCGGCGAGGCTCACGGCCTGGAGATCCGTCGGGCGAGCGCCGAGGAACTGCGCGTCGAGGATGGAGAAATCGCGGCTGTCGTGACCGGCGGGGAGGCCATCGAGACCGCGGCCGCGGTGGTCGCCGGCGGTGCGTGGTCGCCGGCGTTCGGCGACCAACTGGGCGTCGAACTTCCGGTCGAGCCCCAGCGCGGGCAGATAGCACATCTGGACGTGGCCGCCGGAGCCGATCCGACCGACGCGGACGCCGAGGCCGACGAGCCCGACACCGGCGACTGGCCCATCGTCTCGGCGTTCCGCGACCACTACCTCGTCTCGTGGCCGGACGGCCGGGTCGCCGCGGGCGCGACCCGCGAGACGGGGTCGGGGTTCGCGCCGCGCACGACCGCCGCCGGCGTCCGGGAGGTGCTCGACGAGGCCCTGCGGGTCGCGCCGGGGCTGGCCGACGCCGAACCCGCGGAGGTCCGGGTGGGGCTGCGCCCGGTCTCCGAGGACCGACTGCCGATTCTGGGCGGGGTGCCGGGGGTCGAGGGCGCCTTCGTCGCGACCGGCCACGGCGCGACCGGGCTCCAACTGGGCCCCTACAGCGGGAAGTGCGTGGCCGAGCGGGTCCTAGGCCGCGAGCCCGAAACGGACATCTCCGCGTTCGACCCGGCGCGGTTCGAGTGAACCGGGTGACACCACGTAGTCCGGGACCGCGGCGGAGCGACGGCAGGTCAGGACTCGCCGGCCCGCTCCCGGAGGACGTCCTGCAGGATGGTCCGGTGACAGCGCTTCTCGTCGGTGTTCTCGTAGCAGACCAGCCACACGTCCCGCTCGTCGAGTTCGGCCAGCAGGTCGTCCATCGCCGCTCGCGCCTCGGGGGTCCGGAGGTATTCGCGGTAGCGCCCGCCGAAGTCCACCTCGTCCCAGGCCTCGTCGTGGGTCAGGTCCTCGCGCTCGTCGACGAGGGCCTTGAACTCGTCCAGGAGGTCGTCGGGCGGCGCGAGCGCCGGGACGTTGCGGTCGAGGTGGTTGCCGATGCCGTAGGACGGGCGCCGGACGACCCCGACCACCAGGTCCCCGTCGTCGGGGTCGACGTGACCGTGCTGGAGCGCGGCGTGGTAGGTGTCCCCGATTTCGTGGGAGGTGCCGTCGGCGGGAGACACGGCGGCTCAGAGCCCCGTGGGCGCGTCGATGTACGTCGTCTCGAGCCCCCAGTCGTCGGCCAGCGACTGGAGCGACTGCACGCCGAACGTCTCGGTCGCGTAGTGGCCCGCCAGAACCACGGTGAGGCCGGCCTCGCGGGCCTCGTGGTAGGCCTGCTGCTTGCCCTCGCCCGTGACGAGCGCGTCGGCGCCCGTCTCGGCGGCCTCGTCGAGCCAGTCGACGCCGCTCCCGGTCACGATGGCCACGTCCTCGAGTTCCTCGGGGCCGAAGTCCAGCACGCGCATGCCCTGCCCGAAGTGGTCGAGCTCCTCCTCCAGGGTCTCGCGCAGGCGGTCGGTCGGCATCGGCTCGGGCGCCCGCCCGCGCTGACCGATGTGTTCGGGGCCCAGCTCGCCGAACGGCTCGCGGTCCTCCAGACCGAGCAGGTCGGCGAGGCCGGCGGCGTTGCCCAGTTCGGGGTGGGAGTCGAGCGGCAGGTGGGAGACGTACAGCGCCACGTCGTTCTCGATCAGCGGCGCGATGCGGTCGTACTGCCGGCCGGTCACGCGCTCGATGCCGCCCCACGAGAGGCCGTGGTGGACGACCAGCGCGTCCGCGCCGCGGTCGGCCGCGGCCGCGACGGTCTGCTCGGCGGCGTCGACCGCGAACGCGACGGTCTCGACCTCGCGGTGGTCGGGGCCGACCTGCAGACCGTTGGCGCTGGCGTCCACGTCGGCGAAGTCGCTCGTCCTGAGTTCGTCGTCGTACCGCTCGGCGAGTTCGGCGAGGTCCATGGTTCTGGTTCGGACGTTGCGGGGCGAGGGGCTTGTATCTGTATCTCCGACTGCGAGTCCAGTAGGTCAGTCTAGTCGAAAGAGCAAGCTATCACCCCACCACAACATCGAAGCTAGCTACTGCCGTCACATATGTACCGCACCGCCACCGCACAGCACCGCAGCCTCACACCTCCCCAGCCTCCTGCGCTTCTCGGCCTCCACTTCGTTCCGACCTGCGATGCTCGTCCCTCGCACGACATGGCGCGACCACCGGAGGACTCACTTCGTTCGTCCTCCGAGCCCTGTCGCCCGAAAATCTCCGATTTTCGGGATCACGAAAGGCTTCGCCTTTCGAACGACTTCGCTACGCTCAGCAGGTCACTGCCGGGTCGCGCCAGCGCGCGCCGAATCAGACGGGAAGGTGGTGATTCACTCGCCGTCTCCGCCAGAAGCCGCCGCGTCAGCGAACGCGAACTCCCGGAGCAGTTTGCCCGCCAGCGCCGCCGACTGGCCGTCGTCGCGGTCGTTGACCTCGACCGCGTCGAACCCCGCGACCGACCCGGTGGCCGCCACCCCGCGCACCGCGTCGCGCATCTCGCGGGGCGTCAGGCCGAACGGTTCCATCGTCCCCGTGCCGGGCGCGAAGCCGGGGTCGGCGGCGTCGACGTCCACGCTGAGGTAGACCGACCGCTCGTCGTCTCCGTCGCCGTCCGCGCCGAAGTCGGGCGACCAGTCGGCGACGTCCTCGGGAGCGACGACCGTGACGTCCGCCTCGGCGGCGCGCTCCCACTCGTCCTCGCTCCCGGTTCTCGCGCCCAGAATCACCGCCTCGTCGACTACGTCGAGGGCGTGGCGGGTCACGGTGGCGTGGCTCAGCGGGTTGCCGTCGTACTCCTCGCGGAGGTCGAGGTGAGCGTCGAGACAGACGAAGACGTCCGGGTCGGTCGCCCGCACACCTGCGACCGTGACCGTGTGCTCGCCGCCCAGGACGAGCGGGACGGCGTCGTCCCAGACCACGTCGGTCAGCACGCCCTCGAGATACTCCAGGTACTCGGCGGCGTCGTCCCACGCCCGGACGTCGCCGTGGTCGTGGACGGAGAGCGCGGAGAAGTGCCGGGCGGTGCGGTCGTCGTAGTCGTCGTACGACCGAGAGAACCGGCGGATCCGGTCGGGGCCGAACCGGGCGCCGGGCTGGAACGAGGTCGAGACGTCGAGGGGCGCGCCCACCACCACGTAGGCCGCCGACTCGCGGTCGGCGGACGCGCCGGGGAACATCTACTCCAGGATCTTCCGCTGCTCTTCCATCTCGAGGTACTCGATCTCGTCGTCGGGGGACAGCGAGATGTCGCCGGGGGTCTTGATGGTGATGGTCTCGTAGGTCTCGAGGTCCATGACCTGGGCGACGTCGTCGCTCTCGACGGAGACGACCTGGCCCTGCTTGCGGTTGATGATGGGGACCCAGATCTTGGCGTCGACGGGCTGGGAGAGGCTGCGCTTCTTGCCGTCGAAGACGCCGGCGGCCTCGATGCGGGCCTTGGCGCTGCCGTGCTTGCCCGGCTTGGCCGTGCTGTAGGAGTTGATCTCGCAGGCCGCGTCGTCGATCATCACGTAGTTGCCTTCCTGGAGGTCCCGTACTTCCTTCTGCTCTTTTGCCATACGGCCGGATAGCGTCCGGGGTAGTATAAACCGTTTGGAATGGGTTTCCGGCGTTTCCGGCCGACGCGACGGCCGAGCGGGCGGCCAATCGGACGTCGGCCGAGCGACCGACTCTCCGGTCGGAGACGAACGGAAGAGAATCGCCGGATGACACAGGCAAGCACGCGGGGAGCGTCGAAGCGAAACGGGTGACCGCGGGGACCAGTCGGGCGGTCGAGCGGGGTCGTCGGTGGGTGCGGTTCGTCGGGCGACGCTCGTCAGTCGGTGCGGTAGCCGTGGCCCGCGACGAGCGCGAGCGCGTGGGCCGCCAGCAGGACCGCGAACGCCGAGCGCTCGCCGGGCGCGAAGCCGCCGGCCAGCATCGGCAGGTAGGCCAGCGGGAGCGCCACGGCCGACCAGAAGCCGGCGAACCGGACCGGCGCCGCGGCGAAGTCGAGCGCCGACCGGGCGGCGCCGGTCGCGTCTGGGAGGCGGTCCTCGGACAGTTCTTCGGTGATGGGGGCGTCGAGTGTGGAGGGGGCGTTCGACATCGTGGGTCACCTACCAGTTCCTTGGAACCCCGACCCCATATAACGGCCAGAGCCTTAGTGATATTTCGCGACTTTCACCCCTACTAACCCGATTTCCCGTCGTTTCACGCCGCCGCCCCCACATTTTATAGAGCGTCGAGAACGCTCTAGAAATTTTAAAATCGTCTCTGAAGAAGTTTCCTCGAATCCAGTAGGTTTCATGACATCAATCCGTGGATGTGGCGGCGTACGGTCACGACTGCACCGCGTCGGCCCGCCGACCGCTCCCGACGCGCGACCGGCGGCGAAATTACACGCGGCGGTCGATGCAGTCGCCGACGCGCGCCAGGCCCTCCTCGAGCTCGTCGGTCGGCAGGCCGAACCCGATGCGGAAGTAGTCGCCGTAGCCGAACAGCGCGCCGGGCGCGAGCACGACGCTCTCCTCCTCGACGACCGTCCGGCAGAACTCCCTGCTCCCGTCGAACCCGTCGGGGACGGTGATGAACCCGTTGACGCCCACGGGGTCGTACCACGACAGGTCGCGGTCGGCGACGAACTCCCGGACGCGCTCGCGGTTGTGCGCCGCGAGTTCGCGGTTCTCGGCCAGTATCGACTCCTCGCGCTCGCCGAGCGCCTGGCGGGCGAGGTGCTGGCCGAAGATGGACGGCGAGATGGTGGTGTAGTCCTTCCACTGCCAGGCCCGCTCGACCACCTCCTGCGGGCCCGCGAGCCAGCCGAACCGCAGGCCGGCGAGGCCGTACGCCTTGGTGAGGCTCGCGGTGCTGATGCCCCGTTCCCCCATGCTCGCGACGGTCGGCAGCGGGTCCTCCGACAGCAGTCGGTACACCTCGTCGCAGAGCAGGTGGGCGTCCGCGTCGGCCGCGAGGTCGTAGAGCGCGCGGACCTTCTCCTCGGGGTGGTAGCGCCCGGTCGGGTTGTTCGGGTTGTTGAGCACCACGACCGACGTCTCGGGGCGAATCGCGTCGGCCACGGCGTCGACGTCGAGCTCCCAGTCCGGCGGTTCGAGCGGGACCCGGGTCACGTCGCCGAGCGCCTCGGGCACCGCGTGGAGTGCCTGGTAGGTCGGGGTGACCACGACCGCGTGGGGGTCCGCGGCGGAACCGGGCGACCCCGCGACGTCGTCGCCCGCTCCGTCCGCCCCGTCCATCAGCGCCAGGAACGCCAGGAAGTTGGCCTCCTGGGCCCCGCAGGTGAACAGCACCTCGTCGGCCGTCCGGTCGTAGCGGTCGGCCACCTCGGCCCGGAGTCCGGGGTCGCCGTCGGTCGGGATGACGTAGTCGAGTTTGCCGGGGTCGAGGTCGAACCGGTCGGCCGCCAGGCTCCGGATGCCGCTCTCGGCCAGCATGATGTCGGCCTCGTGCTCGTACTCGGCGAACCAGCGCTCGAGTTCGAAGGGCGCGATGTCCATGCGGAGAGGTGGACGGACAGGGGGGTAAAGGCACGGGAAGGGGCAGGAGGGGTCCACCGACGCCGGGGCGCATCCGGCACAGCTAAGTCGGCGACCTTTCTGTACCCGATATGACGAATCGGCCCGCCCGCCTCCCCGAAGCCGTCCGGGCCGGCCTGCTGCTCGCCGGCAACGTCCTCCCGCTGGTCGGCGTGGCGTTCTGGGGGTGGAACCTCGCGGCGCTGCTCGTGCTGTACGGCGCCGAGGCGGTGGTGACGGCCGGCGTCGCGGCGCTGAAGATGCTGCTCGCCGAGCGGGTGCCCGAGGTCCCGTTCGCCGGCGCCGACTCGCCGCTCCGGGCGCTCCGCGAGAAGCGCGGCGGCGTCCGGGTCCGGGAGGACTGGCCGCCGATCTACCCGCGGAACCTGCCCCACGCTCTCGGGATGGCCGGGTCGTTCCTGTTCGTCTGGTGCTGGGTCGCGGTGCTCGCGCTGGCCGACGTCGCGAGTGCCGCGGCGGCGTCGCTGCCTCCGTCCGTGCCGCTTTCGGCGCTCGCCCTGGCGGTCGCCCGCCTGGCGGAGTTCCGGACCGAGTACATCGGCCGGGGGGAGTACGCCGACGTCTCCGCGCGGGCCGCCGCGGCGACGCCCGCTCGACAGACCCTGCTGGTCGTCTGTCTCCTCCCGCTGCTGAGCGCGGTCGGCGAGTCGCGGGCCGCGGGCACGCTGCTGCTGGTCGCGGTCGTCGCCGCCAAGACGCTGGCCGACGCCTACGGGTTCTGGGTCGACCACCTCGACCGGGCGCCGCTCCGCGTCGGCGAGTGGCTCTTCGGCGCTCCCGAGACCGGAGACCCGCCGCCGACCGTCGACGCGCCCGCGGCGGCTCCCAGCGTCCGCGTCGAGACGGACACCCCGGCCGTGCTGTTCACCGGCCTGGTTCCGGTCGCGCTGGCGTTCGCGAGCAGACCCGGCCTGGTGGTGTTGCTCCTGATCGCGCTGGCCGCGCTCGCTGTCGGCGCCTGGGCGCTGTTGCCCGGGCTGGTCGTCGTCTCGCTCGTCGCCGGGGCGTGCCTGCTGGTCCACTACCTCCGGTTCGGTACGCTGGAGTACCAGCGCCGGGGCGGCGCGCTGGTCTGCCACGACACCTGGCTCGACGAGCCCCAGTGGGCGTGCGAGATCGAGGAGATCCGGAACCCGTCTGCCGACCGGCGGATCACGAGCAGGCTGTTCGGGACGACCGTGGTCAGGTTCGACGCCGGCACGTCGGGCGACGAGTCGTTCCGGCTCGGTCCGGTCGCGGACGCCGACGCGGTCGTCGAGCGGCTCGGCTTTCCCGCGTTCGACCCGAGCCAGGACGAGCCGAACCGGCAGGTCGCGGCGGCCGCGCTCGGGCTCGCAGGGTCGTTCCTCCTCGTTCCCGTCGGGCTGTACTTCGCGCCGAGCGTCTCGACGGGGAAGGTGATCGGCGTCGTGGTGGTGCTGGGACCGATGATGGCGGTGCTCGTCGGGACGCTGCTGTGGGTCTCGCTGTACAACGCGTAGGAACCCGATTCGCTCGGCCGAGGTCAGACGTACATCAGCGGCACCATCGCGGCGACGCCGACCGCGAGTCCCGCGAGCAGTTCGCGGTGGCCCTCGCCCGGCAGGTCCTCGCCGGTCTCGAGCGCCTCGGGGATGAACTCGGAGGCGACCAGGTAGATCATCGCGCCCGCGGCGAACCCGAAGCCGAAGGGGAGGAACTCCCGGGCCCAGCGCACGAACGCGAACGCGACGACCGCTCCGATGGGCTGGGGCAGGCTGGAGAACACCGCCGCGCCGACCATCCGCCACTTGCTCACGTTCATCGCGCGCATCGGGATGGAGATGGCCAGCCCCTCCGGGACGTTGTGGATGGAGATGGCGACGGTCATGAAGACCGCGAGCAGCGGCACCGAGAAGCCGAGGACGGGGATGCCGCCCTCGAAGCCGAGCTCCGCGAACGAGACGCCGATGGCCACGCCCTCCGGGAAGCTGTGGACGGTCAGGATACCGAGCACGAGCACGAGCGTCCGGAGGTCCCCCGTGGCGATGGCCTCGGCCTCCGCCGCGTGGTCGCCGTGGCCGTGGCCGCCGTCGGCGTGGACCGGGTCGTCGCGGTCGTACTCGTCCGCGCCGTGTGCGTGGTCGGCCTCGTCGTCGACCATCTCGTGCTCGTGGTCCGCGTCGTGGCCGCGGCGCTCGCCCTCGCCGTCGCCCAGGTCGATCATGTCGAGCGCCCGGTCGGCGACCTCGACCAGCGCGACGCCCGCGAGCAGGCCGGCGACCATCAGCGTCGGGAACCCGCCGGAGGCGTAGGCCAGCCCCTCGTTCACGAGGCCGAACAGCGACGCCGACACCATGATGCCCGACGCGAGCCCCCACAGCGCCACGTTCCAGCGGTCGCTGAAGTCGTCGACCACGAAGAACGGGAGTGCGCCGAGCCCCGTTGCCAGCGCCGTCACGAGCCCCGCGACGAACACCAGGACGAGGTTCTCCAGTAACGCCATGTAGTACAGTTCTAACTACTGTTCAAAAAGACTTTCCAAAACCAGAATTAGTTTTTGGCTATCCTAAACCGTGCCGGGCGTCGGCGGGTGCTGACCCGGGAACCGACGCGGTGTTCATCAACCGTCGCGGTACGGAAGCTCGAAGAGAGTCGGCGGCGACCGATGCGCTCACTCCCCGCCGCGGCGCTGGCGCATCTCGTGGCGGGTGAACTGCGGCGTGACGCGGGTCCCGCGGCGCCCCCGGAAGTCCCGGTAGAGCAGCGCGGCCACGCCCGCCGAGAAGACCCCCGCGACCGCCGCGGCCTCGGTGTTGGTCAGCGCGTAGAGGAACGCGGTCGAGAACGCGCCCGACGCCAGCAACATTCCGTAGACCAGCCGCTTGGCGAGCCGCTCGAACACGTCGTTGCCGTCCTCGACGTCGGCCCGGACGTAGAAGTCGTCGCGGTCGATGCGGTCGAGCGCGCGCTCGAGCTTCGGCGCGACGCGAATCGAGGACTGGACCGACTGCCGGACCTGGTCGCCGGTCTCCTCGGCGAACTGCCGGATGGACTCCTCGCGGTAGCCCTGCTCGGTCAGGTAGTCGGTCGCGACCGCGATGAAGTCGAAGTCGGGGTCGAGCGTGACGCAGACCCCCTCCACGACGGTCGCCACCCGGAGGACGAGCGCGAGGTTCGAGGGCAACCGGAGCGGGAACTCGTAGATTGTGTCCTCGACCTGGCCGACGATCTGCTGGACCCGGTAGGTCTCGATGTCCTCGCCGCGGGCGTCCTCGATGGCCAGCTCCATCACCTTGCCCATGGTGGCCCGGTCGGCCTCCGGGCTGAGGGTGCCCATCTCGATGAGCGCGTCCAGGATGGCGTCGATGTCCTGGTTGGCGACCGCGATGTAGAAGTCGACGATCTTGTCCTGGACGAACTCGTCGACCCGGCCCGACATCCCGAAGTCGTAGAAGACGACCGTGCCGTCCTCGCGGACCGCGAGGTTGCCCGGATGGGGGTCGGCGTGGAACACCCCGTCCTCCAGCAGCATCTGGAGGTAGGCCCGCGTGAGGGTGACCGCGAGCTCGTGGCGGTCGAGCCCCATCGCGTCGAGCTCCTCGACGTCGTTGATCTTGGTGCCCCGGATGTACTCCATCGTCAGCACGCGGGGGCCCGAGTGGGAGTCGAGGACCGCCGGAATCGCCACGTCCTCGTCGCCCTCGAAGTTCGCCCGGATCTCCGCGAGCATCTCGGCCTCTCGCTGGTAGTCCATCTCCTGTCTGATGACCCGGTCGAACTCGTCGGCGAGGTTCTCCAGCGAGAACGCCCGGGCCTGCCCGAGGAACCGGAGCAGGAGGGGCAGCGACCACCGGATCACGCGCAGGTCGGCGTTGACCAGCTCCTCGATGTTGGGCCGGCGGATCTTGACCGCGACCTCCTCGCCGTCGACCTCGGCGGTGTACACCTGGCCCAGACTCGCGCCCGAGATGGCCTCGGTGTCGAACGCGTCGAACTCCTCCTCGACCGGACCGATCTCGTCCTCGAGGACCGCCCGGGCCTCGGCCCACGGCGCCGGCGGCACCTCGTCCTGGAGCTGCGAGAGGACGTCGACGTACTCGGGCGGCAGGACGTCGGGTCGGGTCGAGAGCAGCTGGCCGAGCTTGATGAACGTCGGGCCGAGCGTGAGCAGCGACTCCAGCAGGGTCTCGGCCCGCTCGACCCGCGTCCGGCTGTCGACCCGGCGGGGACCGCCGAACAGGAGGAACCGGCGCCTGTCGCGGGCGTAGCTCAACAGGAGCGGCAGGAAGTGGTACGCGACGACGAAGAATCGCCGGTACGCACGGAGGTTAGCCAGTGTGACCACCCCGCGGGGTCACCGGCTCTCGATGGGGATGTCCTGTTCCGGGGCGGCGTCGCGCTTGGGCAGACGGAGTTCGAGGACGCCCCGGTCGATGGTGGCCTCGGCGCCCGCGCCGGTGGCGTCCGGGGGCAGCGGCAGTTCGGCGTCGAGGAACAGCGAGCGCTCCTCCTGGAGGTAGGAGAACTCCATGGGCACGTCCTTCTCCCGGCGCGCCTCGATCTCGAGTCGCCCGTCGACCACGTCGACGTCCACCGTCTGCTCGTTGGCACCCGGCAGGTCGATGACCAGCAGGTAGGCGTCGTCGCTCTCCAGCAGGTCGGCGAACACTGCGTCCGGCAACTCCCGCATGGCCTCACGAAGCGCTGACATACCAGCGTGTTAGGACGGTGGGGCGAAAAAGGGTGTGGTCCCGAAGAGCGGTCCCACACGCTTTTGGCCTCGGGCGGCCGATTTCACCCCATGAGCGACGAACGACCCGACCGCAAGCGGTCCGGGTTCAAGGACAAGACGCGGCTCGCGGCGGCCCGCGAGCGCCTCCTCGACGCCGTCGACCCCCACGGCCGGACCGAGGAGGTCCCGCTGGCCTCGGCCGACGGCCGCGCGCTGGCCGAGGCCGTCGTCGCGGCCCGGAACGTGCCCCACTACCCCCGGGCCGCGATGGACGGCTACGCGGTCCGGGCCCGCGACACCTTCGGCGCGAGCGACCGGTCGCCCGAGGTGCTCCGGAGCGCCGGCGGCCCCGAGGACGCCGACGAGGTACCCCCGGAGGGCGCGGTCCGGGTCCACACCGGGAGCGAACTCCCCGCGGGCGCCGACGCCGTGGTGATGATCGAGCAGACGGACGAGCGCGAGGCGCTCGGCGCCTCGGACGGCGCGAGCGGCGACGCCGCGAGCGAGGTGGAGGTCTTCGACGCCGTCGCCGAAGGAGAGAACGTCGCGCCGGTCGGCGAGGACGTCGAGTCGGGCCAGCGCCTCTACGACCCGGGCCACCGCCTGCGACCCTCGGATCTGGGGCTGCTCAAGTCGGTGGGCGTCGACACCGTCGCGGTCCGCGAGCGCCCCACGGTCGGGGTGATTCCGACGGGCGAGGAGCTTGTCCAGGCCGACCCCGACCCCGGCGAAGTCGTCGAGACCAACGGGCTGACCGTCTCGCACTACGTCGAGCGCTGGGGCGGCGACGCCACCTACCGCGACGTGGTGACCGACGATCCCGACGCGCTCCGGGCCGCCATCCAGCGCGACCTGACCCGGGACGTGGTGGTCACGACCGGCGGGTCGTCGGTCGGCGAGCGCGACCTGCTCCCCGAAGTCGTCTCGGAGCTCGGCGAGATCCTGTTCCACGGGGTCGCCCTCAAGCCCGGCCACCCGGTCGCGGTGGGCGTGGTCGAGGACACTCCCGTCATCATGCTCCCGGGCTACCCGGTCGCCTGCATCATCAACGCGGTCCAGTTCCTCCGGCCCGCGATGAAGAAAGTCGGCGGGCTTCCGCTCGACGACTTCCCGACGACCGAGGCGCGACTCGCCCGGAAGATACGGAGCGAACCCGGCATCCGGACGTTCGCTCGGGTGCAACTTGGCGAGGACGAGGACGGGGAGAGCGAGGCGCGACGCGCCTCGGAGAACGCGAGCGGTGACGAACCGAGAGCGACGACCGCGACGCCCACGCGGGCCTCGGGGTCGGGCGTACTGTCGAGCGTGGCACTAGCGGACGGTTGGGTCGAGGTCCCGGAGGGCCGCGAGGGGATTCCGGAGGGTGAGATGGTCGACGTGCAGGACTGGGAGTGGTTGGCGTGAGAGGCCAGAGGACGCAGCTACGTGGACAAATCGGTCGCGATGACCGCCTCGGAAGCCCTCGCGCGCTCGATGGCCCGGGCCTCGCTGCGCGCTTCAGTCACTCGCTCCGCTCGCTCCTTCCAGTGCTTACTTCGTCCGGGACCAGTCGAGCGCGCTCGCCCTTCCAGTCCGCCAGGAATGGAGAGCGTCGCACCGAGTGGAACGTGTCGGTTGGACAAACGAAACTTGGCGTGCGCTGGCGCGGTCTCGTGCCGCGCCAGGCCGCGCGAGGGACGAGCATCGCAGGCCCTTGGCCGAGAAGCGCAGGAGGCTGGGGAGGGTCGAGGCTGTCGCTCGCTGAACCTTGTCCCCCGTCCGGGTGGATGAAAGGGGCCGGCCGCTCGCGTCCGAAGGACTCGGTCACCTCAGCGACCTCTATCGGTGCGGGCGGTGCGGAGAGCGCCGATATGTCGCTGAGTGACCGCGAGCGGCCGGGGGCTTTCGAGGAAGAATCATCCTCGTATTCTGTGATCGATGGAAACGACTCAACATCAAACGCACCGATTACACAGAGATCAGGAGCTGATACCCGATGACAGAGCGAAAGGAGTTCAGAGACCTCGCCGACCCCGAGGACGCCAGGGACGCCATCGCGAGCCTCGACCTCGCACCGGAACCCGAGGACGTCCCACTCGCCGACGCCAGAGGAAGAGTCCTCGCCCAACGCATCGACGCGGACCTCGACGTGCCGGGGTTCGACCGCGCGAGCATGGACGGCTACGCGGTCCGGGCCCGCGACACCTTCGGCGCCGACGAGACCGACCCCGCGGCCCTCGACCTCGTCGGTGCGGTTCACGCCGGCGCGGAACCCGACGTCGAGGTCGGCGAGGGCGAGGCCGCCGAGATATCGACCGGGGCGGTGATGCCGCCCGGCGCCGACAGCGTGGTGATGGTCGAGCGCACCGAAGAATCGGACGACGGCGACCGTGTTCACGTCCGAACTGCGGTCGCGCCCGGCGACAGCGTGATGCTCGCGGGGGCGGACGTGGCCGCGGGCGAGCGCGCGCTCGGCCCCGGCACGCGACTGACGCCCCGCGAGATCGGCCTGCTGTCCGCGCTGGGCGTCGAGTCGGTGCCGGTCCGCGGGAAGCCGACCGTCGGCATCGTCTCGACCGGCGACGAACTGGTCCGGCCGGGCGGGGACCTGAACAGCGACGCGGGCCAGATATACGACGTCAACAGCTACACCGTCGCGGCCGCGGTCGAGGAGGCCGGCGGCGAGCCGAAGCTGTACCCCCACGCCGGCGACGACTACGACGAGATGGAGACCGTGCTGCGGGAGGCAGCCGACGAGTGCGACCTGGTGCTGTCGTCGGGGTCGACCAGCGCGAGCGCGGTCGACGTCATCTACCGGGTCATCGAGGAGCGGGGCGAACTCCTGCTCCACGGCGTGGCGGTCAAGCCGGGCAAGCCGATGCTCGTGGGTCGCGTGGGAGAGTCCGCCTACGTCGGCCTGCCGGGCTACCCGGTGTCGGCGCTCACCATCTTCCGGACGTTCGTCGCGCCGGCCATCCGGCGGGCCGCCGGGGTTCCCGAGCCCCGGACCGCGACCGTGGCGGCGAGCATGGCGGCCGAGGAGCGCTACGGCGAGGGGCGGATGCGGCTGATGCCGGTCGGCCTCGTGGAGACCGGCGAAGCCGGGGCGGAAGCCGCCGACTCGGACGACGACCTGCTGGCCTACGTCGTCGACAAGGGCAGCGGCGCGACGACCAGCCTCGTGGAGGCCGACGGCGTGGTCGAGGTGCCGGCCGACACCGCCTACCTCGCGGACGGCGAGGCGGTCGAGGTGCAGTTGTTCTCGCCGGACGTGCGCCCGCCCGCGGTGCTGGGCGTCGGCGAGGACGACCCCGCGCTGGCCCGGCTGCTGGACGCGGTCGACCGGCCGCGGTACCTCTCGGTCGGAACCCGTGGCGGCCTGCGCCGGCTCCGCGACGGGGTGCCCGACTTCGCGGTGACGACCGGCGAATCCGGGCGGGATTCCGGCGTCGATGCGACCGAACTCGGCGTCTACGAGCGCGAGTGGGGCCTGGTCGTGTCCGCCGGGAATCCCGAGGGAATCGAGGGCCTCGCCGACCTGGTCGACCGCGACCTGCGGTTCGTCAACCGGGGGTCCGACTCGGGGCTGCGGACCAGCCTCGGGGACGCCGTCGCGGCGCTGGCCGAGGAGCGAGGGACCACCCGGCGCGAGCTGACCGGGGCCATCGACGGCTTCGAACTCGCGGCGAAGGCCCACGAGAGCCCCGCGAGGAAGGTCGGTGCGGGGCAGGCCGACGCCGGACTCGGGCTGCGCGCGACCGCCGAGAAGCTGGGGCTGGGGTTCGTCCCGGTCGGCACCGAAACGGTCCGCGTGCTGGCGAACCCCGACCGCGAGGAGAAGCCTGGCGTCCGGGACCTGTCGGCCGCGCTCGACGACCGGCTGGACGACGTCCTGGCGGAACTACCGGGGTTCGGCAGGTCGTAGAGCCGGCGGAAAGCAGACGAGCGAGCTTCTACCGCGGGTTCAGTCCGTACACGATCGACCGGGCGAACACCAGCACGGGGATGATCTCGAGCCGGCCGACCCACATGTTGAGGACGAACATCCCCTCGGCCAGCGGGTGCATCCCCGGCCCGGTGATGCCCGTCGAGAGCCCGACGTTGCCCTGGGCGCTGGCGACCTCGAACAGCGCGTCGGCGAGGCCGAATTCGGGGCCGACGACGTTCACCATCACCAGCGAACTCGCGACCAGCAGCGTGAGCCAGAGCATGCTCACGATGGCGGCCTCGCTGAACTCACGCTCCATCTCGTTGCGACCCAGGCTCCGGCCGTTTATCTCGGCGGTGACGACCGCGCTCGACGGCAGGAACACCCGCGAGAACTGCCAGACGATGCCCCGGCCGATGGTGTAAGCCCGGATGATCTTGATGCCGCCGACGGTCGACCCCGCGGCCCCGCCGATAACCATCGCCACCGACAGCATGAGCTTGCCGCCCGACTTCCAGCCGCCGATGGGCGAGGACTGGAACCCGGTGCACGACAGCGCGCTGATCCACTGGAACACCGAGTCCCGGACTGCGGTCGTCTGGGCCGCCGACAGACCCACCGTCTGCAGTCCGACGTAGTTCGTCGCCTCGAACGCCGTCGTGAGCGCCGCCGCGTTCTGCACCGAGAGCACGAGGACGCCGACCCCGAACAGCAGCAGCAGCCACCGGGTCTGGAGGTCGTCCCAGAGCGGTTCGGCGTCCCGCTCGGAGAGCACGACGTAGTGGATAGGGAACGCGATGGCGCCCAGCGCCATGATCGGGAGCAGCACCGTCTCGATGAGCGGGGAGTCGTAGGTCCCGATGGAGTTGTCGGTGACCGAGAATCCGCCGGTCGACAGCCCGGTCATGGCGTGGTTGAGCGCCTGCCAGAACGCCCGCCAGGTCGGGAGCTGCGAGCCGTAGTCCGACAGCGAGATGGCGACGAACATCGCGAGGACGGCGAGCGCGGTGTAGAGCACGAATATCTTCCAGACGGTCCGGACGGTCGAGATGATGCTGGGGTGGATCTTCTCCTCGCGGGCCTCGCTGCGGTAGAGGGCGTAGCTCCCGCTGCCCGGCCTGGCGAGGATGGCGGTCGTGAGCACGATGACGCCCACGCCGCCGACCCACTGCATGAACGACCGCCACCACTGGACGGTCCGGGGCAGCGTCGGCTCGTGGACCGCCATGGTCAGCCCCGACCCGGTCCACCCGCTCATGCTCTCGAAGAAGGCGTGGAGCGGGTGCCGGAAGTAGACGAGGCTCGACCGGGAGGTCGCCCCGAACACGGTCACCGCCTCGTAGGTCTCCGCCCCGGGCGAGGGGACGTACGACGCCATCACCGCCGTCGGCGTGAGGTACGCCATCAGCAGGAACGGGATTGCGCCGAACACCGCCACGCAGAACCACCCCGCGGCCGCGATGATCATCCCGTGTTTCATCCGGGGGTCGGGCGCGTCGGCGAACACGCGCCGTGCGCCCAGCCCGACCGCGGCGGTGACGACAGCGGCTAACAGGAAGGCGACTGCGCCGTACCACTCGGCGAAGACGGCGGCGACGCCGACGGTGGCGGCCATCATCCCGGACTCCATGGCGAGCAGCGACCCCACGTCTCGCGCGATGATGGCGAGGTCAGCCGGAATCCGGCGGACCGTCCGATTCCTGGCCATGTCAGTGCCCGTCGGCCTCGTCGTGGTCCTCGAAGTGGCCGAATACGTCGGTCACCTCCGGCGTCGCGCCCCGCTCGGAGTACACCGTCACGACGTCGCCGGAACGGATCTCGAGGTTGCCCCGGGGCGTGATGGGCTGGTCGGCCCCGTTCCGCTCGACCGCGACGATGAGCATGTCGTCGGGGAGCAGCCCCTCCGAAGCGGCCTCCTCGATGGTCTTGCCGGCGACGTCGGAGTCGGACCCGACGCTGATCTCGAACACCTCGGCCTCGTCGCCGATGCGCATGTAGTCGATGATCGAGGGGCGCTTGACCGCGCGGTAGAGGTACTCGGCGATGAGCCGCTGGGGGTTCTGCATCGTGTTCACCCCGATGCGCCGGAACAGATCCATGTGCTCGGCGTCGTGAACGACGGAGACGATGTTGGGGACGTCGAGTTCCTTCGCGAGCAGGCTGACCATGACGTTGGTCGCGTCCTGGTCGGTCGTCGAGATGAGCGCGTCCGCGCGGTCGGCACCGGCGTCGACCAGCGTGTCCTTTATCGTCGCGTCGTCGTTGAGCACGAGGCAGTCGAACGTAGAGGCGGCCCGCTCGGCCTTCGCCTCGTCCTGCTCGATGACGACGACCTCGTTCCCACCGGCAGTCGCGATCTCGATGAGCGGCGTGCCGATGTTTCCGGCGCCGACGATGACGATGTACATCTTTCGAGACTGTATCTTCGGGGGGACCGAAAAGATAGCGGTTCTGTTCCGGATTCGGAAATCAAGTGCGTTTCAAAGTGACAATTCCGTATTGCTGTCGTCGTGGCTTCATCTCCGGGCGTTCGGCGACTCCGGGGCGCCTGAACGGGGAACGCGTCAGTCCGCGCTCGCGGTCGCGAGCAGCTCCTCGAACGTCTCGACCCGGTAGTCCCCCAGGACGCACTGCTCGCGGCGGTGGTGGCCGTGCCGTTCGACGTGGATGGCGTCGAGGCCGGCGTTCCACGCCGCGCCGACGTCGCTCGCGCCGTCGCCGGCGTACACGCCCGCGTGATCGCCCTGGTGGACGCCGATCTGCTCGCGGGCGTGGTGGAGCGGCGCGGGGTCGGGCTTCCATCCCAGGTCCTCGTCGCAGCAGACCACGACGTCGAACCAGTCGCGGATGCCGAGCTCGTCGAGCACCGGGTCGGCGAGGAACGGTTGGCAGTGGGTCACCAGTCCGACCGGGCAGTCGAGGTCGCCGACGAACGCGGCGTCGTCGTAGAGGTACGTCTCCTCGGCACGGCGCTGGGGGTCCTCGATGTCGTGGAACGCGGGCCAGAACTCCTCGGGGTCGATGCCCCACTCGCGGAGCTGGACGTTGCGGTTGCCGCCGAGGCCGTGCCAGAGGATCTCGGCCTCGCGGTCGGTGAACTCCCGACCGAGCCGGTCGCCGACCCGGTCGAACACCGACCGGGGGTACGACCAGTCCACGTCGATGAGGGTGCCGTCGAGGTCGAGCAGCCAGTAATCGTACTCGCGGGCGACCATAGGGACAATGGAGTAAGCACTCGGGGAATTTAAACGTTTTCCGGTCGCGGACTCCAACCGGCGCTCAGCGACGGCGACACCGGCGAATCGCGTCCGGGACCGCTACTCGCGCTCGACCTCCAGCGAACTGCCGAGGTACTTGTTCAGCACCTCCGAGACCGAGTCGGCGTTGAACTCGGCGAGGTCGTCGCCGATCGCGTCCTCGAACGCGTCGAGGTACTCCTCGTCGGTCTCGAACGCGCGGTACTCCACCGACAGCACCGTCGCTCCCAGCGCCTCCTCGACCAGCCGCCGGAAGTGCCGGTCGTCGTTGACCTCGCCCCGCCAGAGGTTGTCCCGGAAGAACAGCCAGCCCTCCTCGCCGGGCGGGTCGGCCTCCCGGTAGAACCGTGTCTCGAACTCGTTCGGCGAGAGCGAGACGCCCTCGGCCGCCGGGTCGAGCCGGAACCGGACCGCGAAGACGTATCTGGCGTCCATCTCGGAACGGTCAGCGCAGGTCGTCGGTCAGTTCGGCCATCTCGACGTCGGCGTCGGTGATGCCGCCCTCCTCGTGGCTGGTGAACCGGACCTCCACCTCCTCGTAGCGGATCTCCATGGTCGGGTGGTGGAACTCCTCCTCGGCGAGTTCGCCGACCTCGCTTGCGAACGCGACGCCTTCGAGGTAGTCGTCGAACTCGTAGACTCGGACGATCTCGTCGTCGACGCGCTCCCAGTCGTCGGGCAGCCGGGTCTCGATCTCGTCGTCGGAAAGCAGGTCTGCCATGCGTTGGACTTGGGCGTTATCGCTGATAAAGTCCGGTGGCGGCGCTCGCGAGTTCCGGTCGAAAGAACGCGGTCAGTCGTCGTCGCCGGCGATCGTCGCTCGGACCTCGTCGGGCATCCGCTCGGCGACCTCCTCGGGCACGTCGCCGTCGTCGACGCCGTCGACGAACTCCGGCGGTCGGCCGTCGTCGCCGAAGTCGGGGTCGAACAGCTGTAGCGCCGTGTTGATGGTGGCCCAGTCGTCCTCGGCCGCGGCGTCCCGGAGGCTCTTGGTCGGCGGCGCGAGCAGCTGGGAGACCAGCGCGTCGGCCATGGACGCGACGACCTCGCGCTGTTCTTCGGAGAGATCACCGTGAGCGTCGAGCTTCGAGAGCGCCTCCGAGAGCTCCCGCTCCTTGACGCGCTCGGCGCTCTCGTACATCGCCGAGATGACCTCGTCGGCGCGCTTGCGCTTGTAGCTCTCCACCAGGTGGTCGAACTCCCGGTCGATCATCGCCTCGACCGACTCGGCGGCCGCCCGGCGCCGGCGCTCGGTCTCGTCGGTGACCGACTCCAGGGCCGTCATACCGTGGACGGTGACGCCGTTTACCGCGTCGGCCGCGGGCGAGACGTCGCGGGGCTGGGCGATGTCGACGACCCGGATCTCGCCGACGCCCCGGAGGTCGTCGGCGGTGAGGACGTGACCGCTGCTCCCGGTCGCCGAGACCACCGCGTCGGCGGCGTCGAGCGCCCCGGCGAGGTCGTCGAGCGCGAGCGTGCGCACGTCGGCGTGGTCGACCTCTCCGGCCACCTCGGCCGCGCCCGCTGGCGAGCGGTTGGCGACGTACAGCGTCTCGACGCCGGCGTCGGCGAGCGCGTGGGCCGCGATGGTGCCCATCTCGCCCGCGCCGACGACCAGCGCGGTCGCGTCGCCGAGGTCGGTCTCCTCGGCCAGCAGCTTCACCGCCGCGCTGCCGACCGACACCGCGCCGTCGTTGATGGCGGTCTCGGTCCGGGCGCGCTCGCCGACGTGGATTGCCTTGGTGACCGCCGCGTCGAGCATCGGGCCGAGCGCGCCGGCGTCGTGGGCCAGCGCGTAGGCGTCGCGCAGCTGGCCGAGGATCTGGTCCTCGCCGAGCACGAGCGACTCCAGGCCGGTCGCGACCCGCATCAGGTGTTGGAGGCTCTGCTCGTGGCCCATCTCGACGACCGAGTGGTCGGCCACGTCGGGCGCGAGGTCGGCCAGCGTCGCCCGGCCGACCGCCTCGCCGTCGGTGACGACGTAGGCCTCGAATCGGTTGCACGTCTGGAGCGCGAACGCCTCGTCGACGCCCGGCGCGTCCGTCAACCGCCGGAGGACCGCCTCCCGGTCGGCGTGGCAGGCCGCCTCGACCTCGTCGAGGCTCGCGCGGTCGTGGCTGACCCGGACGCCCGAGACGACGCCGGTCGCGGCGGTCACGGCGACCGCCTCCCGGCCCGCGTGTCAGAGAGAGAGAGTTCGAGAGTCATGTTGTCACCCTGTGTTCGTCCGTCGAACCGTCGTTGTCGAAAGCTATGGACGGCCGGTACGTAAACCCTTCCAAACGAGACACGTTCTGCAGGTACCTGCAAGCCGCCAGTCACCCCTCGACGCCGGTGACGTCGAACCCGAGGTCGCGCACGTCCTCGAGGATGGCCTCGTGGTCGGCGCCGGCCTCGTAGTAGAACACCACGTCGAAGGTGCCCTCCCGGAGGAGCTGCTGGCACTCCCAGACGAACGACTCGTCGTCGAGCAACCGCCCCTGGTGCTGGTTCGACGCGAACTCGGGGTCGTCGGTGCCCGAGTAGACGAAGGTGTCGGTCGGGTCGATGCCGGCGTGCTCGGCGATTATCTCGCCCACGTCGACGGTCGCCTGATGCATCTCGGTCTCCTCGTCGCTCCCGAGGTCGGTCCGGACGATGGCTCCGTTGAGTTCGATGTCGCCGGGTTCGAGCAACCGTTTCGTCCGGCGGTAGAGGTCCTCATCGACTGCGTCGTCCATGTGTGAGCGAAACCGTCGCCCGGTTAAACGCCCTGCGGTTCCGGCGTCGGCTGACGGCGCTCGCATCCGAACATGTACGGACTGCCGGGACGCGGACGGGCCGTCGGGGTGCGACAGCGGCGGCGCTGGTGGAACGTCGGCATCGCGACCGGGACGACGCGGCAGCTACCGGGTCTGCGTCAATAAAAGCTCAGTTCGGTGCGTTACGATTACAGGCGTTCGAGGTTCTTCGCCCGCGGACCCTTGTCCGCCTGCTCTATTTCGAACTCGACTTCCTGCCCTTCTTCGAGGTCCGGACCGCCGATGTCCTCCATGTGGAAGAACACGTCTTCCTCGGAATCCTCTGTGTCGATGAAACCGTAACCGCCGGTGTCGTTGAAGAAATCAACCGTACCTTTCGCCATTGCATTCGTGTTGAGTCGCTCCACGCTTAAAAAGGTATGCAACTAGCTGAACGTGTTCCGGCGACAGGTCGCCCGGCGGGGACGTTCCGGGGTCAAAAGGCTAATTGCGCTCGGCGGTGTTCGTGCCGGTAACGGATGTTCACGTGGGTACAGCGGCGCGCCCGGGCCGCATACGAACGACTCCTCAGACGGGAGATCTCCGGAGCGCCGACGCACGTCGCCGTCATCCAGGACGGGAACCGACGCTACGCCAGCAAGCAGGGCGGCGACGCCCCGGACGGACACCGCGCGGGCGCACAGACGACCGAGCAGGTACTGAACTGGTGTCAGGACATGGGCGTCGAAGAGCTGACGCTGTACACCTTCTCGACCGAGAACTTCGACCGGCCGGACCACGAGAATCAGGCGCTCTTCGACCTGTTAGAGGAGAAGCTCTACGAGTTCGGCGACGACGACCGCGTCCACGACGGCGAGGTGTGCATCCGGGTCATCGGCGACCGGGAGCAGCTCCCCGAGCGCGTTCAGGAGGCAACCGAGTACGCCGAGCGCCGGACCGCAGACTACGACTCGTTCACCCTCAACGTCGCGCTGGCCTACGGCGGCCGGAACGAACTCCTCGGGGCCACCCGCGAGGTCGCCCGCGCGGTCGAGGCCGGCGAGCTCGACCCCGATGACATCGACGTCTCGGAGATCGAAGACCGGCTGTACGACAGCCCGGTCCGCGACGTCGACCTCATCATCCGGACCGGCGGCGACGAGCGCACCTCGAACTTCCTCCCGTGGCACGCCAACGGCAACGAGGCGGCGGTATTCTTCTGCACACCCTACTGGCCCGAGTTCTCGAAGGTGGACTTCCTCCGGGGCATCCGGACCTACGAGTCCCGCGAGGAGTCGTGGCGCCGTGCGCGGGCCAAGCGCGCGCTGGCGCTGGTGAAGGCGGTCGGCGGCGTGGAACTGGCGGAGGCCCGCAGTATCGTCGACCGGTTCCGCGGGAACTCCCCCGAGGAGTCCAGCGTCGAGGAACTGGGCATCGACGACCTGCGGATCGAGGAGATAGAGGTCGAGAGCGAGACGTCGATGGACTAACCGACCAGCTCGCGCTGCTTTGCCCACGTACCTGGCGACAGTGTACCGACCGAATCGCCGAGAGACGAGGGAACCGAGTCTCTCGGGGTTCGGTCTACCGACCGAATCGCCGCTGGCGGTTCTTGTAGTCCAGCAGCGCGCGGAGGTAGTCGCGCTTCCGGAAGTCCCGCCAGTTCACGTCGGTGAAGTACAGCTCCGAGTACACCGACTGCCAAATCATGAAGTCCGAGAGCCGCTCGGCGCCGGTCTTGAGCACGAGGTCGGGGTTCTCCGGGAACACCAGGTGGTTCTCGACGTCGGTCTCGTCGACCTGCTCGGCGGTCAGCTCGCCGTCGCGGACGTTCTCGGCGATCTTCCGGACCGCGCCCGCGAACTCGTGCTTGCCGCCCAGGCCGATGGAGACCTGGATGGGCGCGTCGGCCCGCTGGGTGTCCTCGGGGCCGCGGACAGCCAGCTCGCGGGGCGCCGACACCTGCTCGAGCTCGCGCCGGAGCGTCGGGGCCGCGTCGGGGTCGAGGACGCTGACGTAGACGGTGATGCGCTCGACGTCGTACTCGAACGCCCACTCGAAGAACGCCTCCAGGGTCGCGTACGCCCCCTGCTCCAGGAGGTCGCGCTCGGTGATGTTGACCGCGACGTGACCCGGCGGGTCGGCCTCGTGTCTCCGGAGGCGGGCGGCGAGATACCGGTCGTACAGTCCCACGAGGGGTGATTCTGCGTCCACCGCCCTAAACGTCACGGACCGCTGTCGGCCCAAGCACGCCGGCACCTCCGCGGACGCGCGGGGTCGGCGGCGCCCGCTGGCCCGAGCGGAGCGGAACCACAGGGGTCGCACCGAGCGTCGGGAGAGCGCTCGCGTCGGCCCTTCGTCCGACGTTCGTCGGACGATTCGGCCGCGACGGTCCCCCTCGCTTCGGGAAGATTAAGTGGGCGTCGGCGGAACCCACGTCTAACGTGACGACCAGAGTTCGGCGCGCGGCGGCGTACGCCGCCGTCTCGACGCTGGCGCTCGCGGCTCCGGCGATGGAGTGGGCGGCAGCGGTGGCGTTCGGCGCGCTCGCGATGGTCGGCCTGTCGGTCACCGACGGGCCGGTGTTCGAGTGGTTCGCCCGGCCCGCGGACCGGCAGGAGGGCCGGCTCCACGGGCTGGCCGGGTTCGCCTTCGCGGCGTCCGGGCTGGCGCTGTTGACGTCGTTCGCCGGCCTGCCCGACCACGTCTTCGTCGCCAGCGTCCTGGTCGTCGGCTACGGCAACCTCGCCCAGCAGGTCGCCTGGGAGTACGACGCCGAGTCGATACTCCGGACCGGCGCGTTCGTCACCGCCGCGCTGCTGGCGGCGGTGGCCGGACAGGTGCTCGCGCTCCGCCTCCAGGGCCGCCCGGTCGCGCTCCCGGAAATCGTCTTCCTGGCTGCCAGCGGGGCGCTGCTGGCCGGGCTGCTCCGCTCGGTCCTGTTCGCCCGCGACGACCCGCTGGTGATGCTGTCGGTCGCGTTCCTGCTGTGGCTGTTCGCCGACCTCACCGTGGTGGTGACCGTCGACGGCATCGCGGTCGCGCTCGCGGTGACCGCGCTGTTCGGCTACATCTCGTGGGCGCTCGACGCCGCGTCGATTCCGGGGATGATGACCGGCGCGCTCCTGGCGATGCTCACCATCGTCCTCGGCGGCTACGGCTGGTTCGCGGTGCTCATCGCGTTCTTCGGCATCGGGAGCCTCTCGACCAAGTTCCGCTACGAGGAGAAGGCCGCCCGCGGCGTCGCCGAGGACAACGAGGGCGCGCGCGGGAGCGGCAACGTCCTCGGGAACGCCGCGGTGGCGCTGGTGGCCGTCCTCGCCTACGCGGCCCGCGATCCGCTCACGGTCCCCGGCGACGTCTTCCTGTTCGCGTTCGCCGGCTCCATCGCCACCGCGATGAGCGACACCCTCTCCTCGGAGATCGGCGGCATCTTCGACGACCCGCGGCTCATCACCACGCTGGAGCGGGTCGAACCCGGCACCGACGGCGGGGTGACCTGGCAGGGCGAACTCGCTGGCGTCGGCGGCGCGGCGGTCGTGGCGGGGATCGCGGCCCTGCTGTTCGAGAGCGTCGGAGCCCCCGGCGCGGCCGTCATCACGCTCGCGGGCGCGGGCGGGATGACGATGGACAGCCTCCTCGGCGCGACCCTCGAGGGCGACCGTCTCGGCAATCAGGCCGTCAACTTCCTCGCCACCCTGACGGGCGCGCTGGTCGGCGCGGGCCTGGCGGTGGTCGCTCTGGCGTGATTCGACCCGCCCGCTCGGCAGACCGCGAGCGCCTCCGTGAGGTTCAGACGTCCCTCCGCGAGCCGAATCCCGCGCTGCTGACCTACGCCCTCGACGGCCCGCCGGTCGCACTGGTGTCGACGACGCCCGGCGACCGGCCGGTCGGCTACCTCGTCGCGTTCCACGACGAGGTGGTCGGGTACGTCGCCGAGATCGCCGTCGAGCCGACGCACCGCCGCGAGGGCCGCGCGCGGTGCCTCCTCGCGGGCGCCTTCGAGCGTCTGCGGGACGCGGGCTGTTCCCGGGTCCGCCTGACGGTCCACCCGGCGAACGGCGCCGCCAGGAGCCTCTACGAGTCGGTCGACTTCGAGGAGATCGGTCGGGAAACCGACTACTACGCCGACGGGAGCCCGGGGATAACGATGGAGCGACCGCTCTGAGTCGGGCGGTAGTGCCGAAAATCGCGGAGTTCTGACCGCGACCGGCGACCGGTCGCTGGTCGTCGTGACGACTACAGCACCGCAGAGTTCTGGCGCGGCGACCGGAGTCGCCGCGTCAGAACTGGTCGGCGGTCCGGACCCGCACGTCCGCGGGCTGCTTGACGAACTCGTCCACGCCGGCGCCGACGACCTGCCCCACTCCGCGCTGGGCCGACACGTCAAGGAGCCGCTGGTCGACCGTGGCGTCGACGACCACGGCGTACGGCGGCTCGTCGGCGCGCTCGACCGCGTCGAAGGCGTTCTCGGCCGCCACCTCGGCGACAGTCTCGAACGCGTCGTTCAGCAGGCGGGCGGTGCCCGTCTCGGCGTCGACGACCGCCGCGACGTGCTCGCGGAGGGTCGCGGGTTGGGCGTCGTCGGCCTCGGCGTCGGGCGTCGCGGTCGACTCGTCCGCGGTACCGGCGGGCTCGTCGGGGGTCGACGAATCGTCGGTGCTCGCGTCGGGGGCGGTCGACTCCGGCTCGGCGTCCGTCGCGACGGTCTCGCTTGCCGGGCCGTCGCCGACCGATCCGGCGTCTGCCCCGCCGGCGTCTGCGGTGTCGGGCGACTCGGCGTCGGCAACCTCGGCCGCGGCGTCGGGCGTCGGCCCGACGGCCCCGTCGGTCTCGGGCGCGGGACGGGCGCTCCCGTCGGTCGCGGCCGGGCCGGCCTCGCCGGCGGGCGAGTCGGTGGCAGACGCCTGCGCGTCGTCCGCGTCGGCATCGTCGGTCTCGGCGTCGTTGTCCTCGGCCTCCGGCGCCTCTTCGACCATCGACTCCTCGAAGGGGCGCTTGCTCCGGAGCGCGGACATGACCTCGTGGCGCGCGAGGTCCTCGACCGACTTGTTCGCGGGCGCGAACGCGACGTAGTCGATGTCCCCGACCTGCGCGAGCTCCTTCCGGATGAGGTCGCCGCCCCGGTCGCCGTCGAGGAACGCGGTGACGGTCCGGTTCTGGGTGAGTTCGGCCACCGCGTCGGGGACGTTGGTCCCCTCGACCGCGATGGCGTTCTTGACGCCGTACTTCAGCAGGTTGAGCACGTCGGCCCGGCCCTCGACCACGACGATGGCGTCGCTGTCGGTCACTCGGGGGCCGGCCGGCAGACCCTCGTACTCGGCGATGTCCTCGACGCGGACGCTCTGGCGGACCTCCTCCATGATCTCGCGGGAGGACATCACGTCCTCGTCGAACGAGTCCGAGAGGAGCTGCTTGGCGCGCTCGACCACCTTGCGGCGCTTGGCGGCCCGCACGTCCTCGATGCCGGCGATGGAGACGGTGGCCCGGCAGGGGCCGACGCGACTGATGGTCTCCAGCGCCGCGGCGAGGATGGAGGTCTCTACCTTGTCGAGACTCGACGATATCGTGATGGTCCCGAACGACTGTCCGTTCTCGCTGTCGACGTCGACGTCGATGCGGCCGAGCTTGGATGACTGCTGGAGGTCACGGAGGTCCAGGTCGTCGCCGAGCAGGCCCTCGGTCTGGCCGAAGACCGCCCCGACGACGTCACTCCGTTCTACCACCCCGTCGGCGGTGATGTCGGCGTGAATGACGTATTTGGCTGTGTCGTCCATGAGTGGTGAACTGCCCCGGCGAGGGGCTGGATTGTGATGCGTCCATGAGCAGCGCGGCCATGGATGTTTTAAAATCACACGGCGTGACTGAAATACCTGTCGTCAGCGGAGCTGTTTTCGAGAACATAGGATTCGGAATATTATGTCGGCGAATCGGCGTGCTCGACGCCGGCCGGCCGCCACCGTAAAGACCGCCTCCGCCGTCACTCGGTCGACGGATGCGCGTCCTCCTCGTCCCCGAACTCTATCGACCGGACGACGCGACGGCCAACGGCACGCTCAACGACGCCGTAGCACTGGTCGAGGAGTGGCTGGACCGCGACCCGAACCTCCACGTCTACTGGCTGCTCGCGCCGCCCGCGGTCGCGGACTACGACCCGGAGTACGTCCTGGCCGACCGCGACCGGGTCACCCTCGTCGAGGCCGAACCCTTCATGCACGGCCACGAGCACGAGGACGCCTTCTCCGAAACGGGGTACACCGAGGCCCAGTTCCGAGCCATAGAGGAGGCGGTCTACGAGAGGAACGGCTACGTCGACGTCGCGGTCGACCAGCGGGTGACCGGCCGGTACGACCTCGCGAAGTGGCTCGACCGCCTCGGCGGCGGGCGAGAAGCGAGCGTGGAGCCGACTGACGTCGTCGGCTACATCCACGACCTGCGGCTCCCGTTCAAGCGCCACGGACGGGAACTCCCCGATGACAAGCCGATGAAGACCGAACTGTCGGCCGCGACCGTCGCCGACGGACTCTGGTTCAAGGCCGGGGTCGACGCCGCGCGCATGCGCGAATACGGGAGCGAGGTGCTCGACGACGACTTCCTCGACGAACTGCTCGACGACGCGCTCGAGACGGGGAGTCCGCTCGACTTCGGCGAGTTCGAGGAGTCGTACGCGGACGAACCCGAGTGGCTCCACGTCGCGGGGTCGGGGTGGGGCAAGAAGAACCTCGACGTCGTCATGGACGCGGCCGAGACCCTCTACGAGGAGTTCGGCGTCCGCACCCTGATGACGAACATGGACCCGATTCCGGACGGGCTCGCGGACTACCCCTTCGTCGACGCCTATCCCGAGTGCTCCCGCGAGCGCTACGAGGCCGCGCTCCGCGAATGCGACCTCGCTGTCGTCGCCTCGGACCACGAGACGATGCCCCGGACCCCGTTCGAGCAGGCCGCCAGCGGGCAGGTGCTCGTGGTCCGGGACGAGCCCTGGGCCTACGACTGCGTGCCCGAGGACTACCGGCTCGCCGGCGGCCTCGGCGACCTCGAATCGCTGGCGGTCCGCGCGGTCGAGAACTGGGACGAGGCGGTCGCCGAGAACCGCCGGCTGGTCGACCGCGTGCGCGAGGTTCGAGGCCCCGAGCAGTGCGGTCGGCGGACCTACCGCGACCTCGCCGCGCGCGTCGAGCGCCGGATTTCGGCGTTCGAGGCGAGCAACAACGGCGACGTCCTGACCGCCGTGGAGTCGGCCGCCGCGGCGTTCGACGGGGAGGTCCCCCTGGACGACCTCCGAGAGCGCGTGAGCGACCGGGTCGACGACCCCACCGTCACGGACCTGGTGTACGCGCTGCGGTCGCTCGGCTACGCCGACGCCGGGAATCCCGGGACGCCGGCGTTCGTTCCGGGACGCGACGGTACCGATTAGGGTACCTCACGGCGCGTCCTCGAACCGGTCGAGTCCGAACAGGTCGACGTCCCGCCCCGTCTCGCCGTCGACCGCCAGGTCGGCCAGCACCTCGCCGATCGCGCTCGCGAACTTGAACCCGTGGCCCGAGAACCCAGCGCCCACCGTGACCTGCGGGCGGTCCGGGAGGGTGTCGAGGATGAAGTGGCCGTCGGGCGTGTTCGTGAACATGCAGGTGGCGAGCCGCATCGTCGGCCCCGCGCCGTCCGGGAAGTAGCGCTCGGCGTACGCCCGGAGCAACCGCTCGTCCTCGGGGCGGGGCTCGCGGTCCATCCCGTCGGGGTCGGCAGTCTCCTCGAGGTGGTTGAACTTCCCGAACTTGAATCCGGGGACGTCGTACTTCGGGAAGCCGTAGTAGTGGCCGTCCTCGGTCGCGTGGACGAACACGGGGAAGTTCTCGGGGTCGAACCGCTCGGGGGCGGTGGGCTGGAGCCACGCCAGCACCTGGCGCTCGGGGACCGCGACATCGGCGAGTTCGGGCAGGAGCTTCCGGGCCCACGCGCCCGCCGTCACGACGAGCCGGCCGGCCTCGTAGGTGTCCTTCGCGGTGGTCACGCGCACCCCGCCGTCCGAGAGCGCGGTGAAGCCCGCGACGGGCTCGCGCGCCCGGACCTCGGCGCCCTCCTCCTGAGCGGCCTCGACGTGGGCGATGATGCACTGTTCCGGGACGAGAAAGCCGCCGTCGGGCTGGTACACCGCGCGGTGGCCCTCGGGCAGGTCGTAGCCGGGGAACCGGTCGTTCACCTCGGCCGCCGACAGCACCTCGTGGTCGATGTCGCGGGCCTCGCAGGACCGTCGCGACCCGGCGAACACCTCGCTGTCGGGCGGTCCGGCGTCGATTCCGCCGGTGACGCGCAGGAGGTCCCGGCCGGTCCGCTCCTCGAGGTCGCGCCACAGGTCGTAGGCCCGGCGGACGAGCGGGACGTACGCCGGGTCCTCGTACTGTGGCTTCCGGATGATCCGGGTGACGCCGTGCGAGGACCCCATGTCGTGGGGCACGTCGTAGCGCTCTAGCCCGAGGACGTCGAGGCCCCGCGACGCGAGGTGGTAGGTCGCCGCGCTTCCCATCCCGCCGACGCCGACGACGACGGCGTCGTACCGGTCGGTCATACGTGACGCTTCAGAGCGCGAATCAAAATAGCTGCCGCCGCTCCGGCCGACCGGTCGAGCGAACCGACTACTCGAGCAGGTCAGCCAGCGTCTCGGCGCCGTGGGCCAGCGACGCCTCGGGGTCGTCGGGCCGGTCGTGCTCGTAGATCAGCCACTCGGTTCCGGCGTCCTCGGCGGCTTCGACCGAGGCCTCGACGTCGAGGTCGCCCTCGCCGAGTTCGACCGGCGTGGTGTCCGCGACGTCCTTGAGGTGGACCAGCGGGACGCGGTCGCCGTATTCGGCGAGCAGGTCGGCCGGGTCGTGGCCGGCGGCGTCGGCCCACCCGAGGTCGAGTTCGAGGTCGAAGTCGGTCGCATCGGCTAGGTGCTCGTAGGCCGACTCGCCGCCGAGGTCGACGAACTCGTGGTCGTGGTTGTGGTAGCCGAGCGCGACGCCCCGGTCGTCGAGGCGGTCGGCGATGGCCGACAGTCGGTCGGCGGTGTCGCTCACCGCCGCCTCGCTCTCGAACGCCGACTCGTCGAGGTACGGAACGACGATGCGGTCGCAGCCCAGGGCCTCGTAGATTTCGACGACTCCCGCCAGGTCGTCTTCGAGCGCCTCGATGCCGACGTGGGCGCCCGCGGCTTCGAGGCCGGCGTCGTCGAGCGCGTCCCGAATCTCCTCGGGGTCCGAGTCGCCGAGGCCGGCGAACTCGACGCCCTCGAACGCGGTCTCGCCGACGCGGGCCAGGAGGTCGGGCAGCGGCTCGTCGAGGTCGCGGAGCGTGTACAACTGTATCGCAGGTCGCATAGCGGGGGTTCGGCCGGGCGTCGTAAATCGGTTGCTGTCGGGGAAGCGGTGGCGAATTGCCCGCTATCGGCGCGTGCGGGGGCGCCAGCTATTAGCCGCTCTCGGCCCATGCCCGAGCCATGAGCGAGCGACCCGACGTGCTGATACCGCACTACGTCTCCCACTCCGCCCGCGAGGACCTCCACGAGGGCCTCGCCGACGTCCTGCCGGACCTCGACCTCTCGGTCGCCGCGACGCCGCCGGAGACCGACGACCTGCTGTCGCGCGCCGAGGTCGTGCTGACCGACCGGTTCCCGGCCGGGAAGCTCGACGAGGCCCCGGAGCTCCGGTGGGTCCAGTCGCTCAGCGCGGGCGTCGACCACTTCCCGCGCGAGGAGTTCTCGGACGAGGGGGTCGCGCTCACCAGCGCCTCGGGCGTCCACGCCGAGCCCATCGGCGAGCAGGTGCTGGCCTACCTGCTGGCGTTCGAGCGTAACGTCCAGAAGGGGATGACACAGAAGCACCGCGGCGTCTGGGAGAACTACGGCGGCCGGGAGCTCCGGGACGAGACGGTCGGCGTCCTCGGACTGGGTGCCATCGGCGGTCGGGTCGCCGAACTCGCCTCGGCGTTCGGCTGCCGGGTCGTCGGCACCAAGCGCGACCCCCAGACCGCCCCGGATGCGGTCGACGAGGCGTACGGCCCCGACGGCCTCTACGAGGTGCTCGCGCAGTCGGACTACGTGGTCGTGGCGGTCCCGCTGACCGACGAGACCCGCGGGCTAATCGGCGCCGACGAGCTCGGCACGATGCGGTCGTCGGCCGTCCTCGTGAATGTCGCCCGTGGCGAGGTCGTCGACGAGGCGGCCCTGACCGAGGCGCTCCAGGAGGGCCACCTCCGCGGCGCCGCCCTCGACGTGTTCGAGGAGGAGCCGCTGCCGGCGGACTCGCCGCTCTGGGACCTCTCGAACGCCATCCTGACGCCCCACATGGCGGGGTCGACGCCCCACTACTACGACCGCTGCGCCGACCTGTTCGCCGAGAACTACGAGGCGTTCGTCGCGGGCGACCCCGACGCGATGGAGAACCGGATCGTCTGATCTGCTGGCGTCCCTGTCGCCTGCGCGGTTGCACCGCAGCCTCCGGGAACGTGTCCCCCGTCCGGCCCTGTCGGCGCATGATTCAAGGTGGCGTCGGCCGTCTTCGGAGCTACTCGGGGGACCTAGATGCGCGTACTCATCGTTCCTGAACTCTATCGACCGGACGACGCGACGGCCAACGGCACGCTCAACGACGCGGTGGTGTGGGTCGAGGAGTGGCTGGACGTCGACCCGGACCTCCACGTCTACTGGCTGCTCGCGCCGCCCGCGGTCGCGGACTACGACCCGGAGTACGTCCTGGCCGACCGCGACCGGGTCACCCTCGTCGAGGCCGAACCCTTCATGCACGGCCACCGCCACCAGAACGCGTTCACCGAGTCGGGCTACAGCGAGGCGCAACTGGAGGCGCTCGCCGAGGCGACCTACGACCGGCTGGGCTACGTCGACGTGGTGGTCGACCAGCTCCGGCGCGGGCGGGCGGACCTCGCCAAGTGGCTGTTCGCGCTCGACGGCCACCGGGTCGGCGAGCCCTGGCCCGTCGACATCGTCACCAACGTCCACGACCTCCAGCTCCCGTTCAAGTACGCCCACACGGGATGGCGCGACGAGTTCCAGCGTCGGACCGAGATCACCGACGCGGTGCTCTCCGACGGGATGTGGTTCAAGGCCGCGGTCGATCTGGAGGGAATGAGAGAGTTCGGCCACGAGTTCCTCCGGGAGTCGGTGGTCGACGCGGCGCTCGACGACGCGGTCCGGACCGGCAGCCCCATCGACTTCTCGCGGTTCGAGGCCGAGTACGCCGACGAACCCCAGTACCTCCACGTCGCCGGCTCGATCTGGGACAAGAAGCAGGTCGGCACCGTGATGGGCATCGCGGAGCTGCTCCACGAGCGGTTCGACATCGGGACCGTGATGACGAGCATGTCCAAGATTCCGGCGGAGTACGCCGACCTGCCGTGGGTCGAGGCGTACCCGCAGGCCTCCCGCGAGGAGTTCGAGGCCGCCCTCCGGAAGGGCGACCTCTGCGTCTCGGCGACCGAGTACGAGACGCTGGCCCGGACGTGGTTCGAGCAGGCCGGCAGCGGGCAGGTGCTCATCGCCCGGAACCAGCCGTGGATATACGACGCCGTGCCGCGGGATTACGAGCTCGCCGCCACCATCGAGGAGCTGCCCGGCCTCGCGGTCTGGGCGGTCGAACACTGGGACGAGGCGGTCGCGGAGAGCAAACGAATGTTGGAGTACGTCAAGGAGATTCGGGACCCGGTGCGGTCGGGCCGGCACACCTACGACGACATGGCCGACCGCGTCGCAGCGAAGGTCGACGCCTACGAGCCCGACGAGAACGATGACATCGTCGGGAAGGCGCTGGAGGACGTCGGCGACTCCGTCGCGCTCGACGATCTGAACCGCACCACCGCCGAGTACACCGACGACGGCCAGCCGATTCTCGACGGGAAGTGCGCGCTGAGCGAGGTGGTGTTCGCGCTCCGCCGCCGGGGGTACGCCGACACCGGAAACCCGGGGACGCCGGTCTTCGAGCGGCGCGGGTAGCGACGGTCACTCTCTCGGCTCCCCGTCCGAGTCCTCGGCGTCGGCGCGGCGCTCCGGTTCCGGAGTCGCAGAGCCGCCGTGCGCGCCACCACCGTCCGGAGTGCGCTCGCGCAGCGAGAGCGCCGCGACGGGCGGGCGGACGTCGACCCGTCGGTAGGTCGCCGACTCGCGGAACGTTCCGGAGTCGGGCGTGTCGCGGTCGACGTCGAACTCGCCGCGCTCGACCAGCTCGGGCACGATGACCCGGACGAAGTGGACGACCAGCACGAGCAGCAGCGGGCCGAGGAACAGGCCGTACCAGCCGAACAGCACCGGCCCGAGGACGTACGCAAGCATCACGAGCCCGGTGTGGAGGTCCCGGCCCGAGACGTACGGTCGGAGGAGCAGTTCCGGAATCGTGTCGAACACGACGAACGCGACCAGCAGGAAGACGACCGGGAACCACAGCAGGCCGGGGTCGGTCGCGACCGCGACCGCGGCAAGCACGATGCCGAGCGGGACGTACACCAGCTTCATCCCGACCACCGGAACGAGGCTACCGAGTCCGGTGAGCAGCCCCAGCAGCGTCGGCGAGGGAACCGAGACCGCGGCCGGGGCGATCAGGTCGAGCAGGTTGTAGCCGACCGCCGCGACGATGCCGATGACGAACGCGGTCAGGATGTTGCCGAAGTACACCGTCTCGAGGTCGCCGTCGACCGCCCGGGCGAACGCGACCGTGGGGCTGTTCTGGCCCGCGACTTCGTCGCGGAACCACGACGCGAGCCGGTGGTCGTCCCGGAGGAGGTAGAACGCGACCACCAGCACGATGACGATGCCGAGCGTGACGCTCGCCAGGACGCCGAGCACCGCCACGACCGACGCCAGGATCTCGCGGACCGCGTCGGCGCCGCGCTCGGCGGCGAACTGCTGGACCTGCTGTTGGAGGCGCTGAGGGGTCGTCTGCAGGAGCCCGGAGAGCTGCTGGAGGTCGAACAGCCGGGTCAGTTCGAGTTCGCTCCCGACCACGCCCTCGAGCTCGTCGGCGCCGACGCCCGCCAGCGAACCAAGCTCGCGGACGCTGACGGCCACGGTGTAGCCGAGCAGGACGAGACCCGGCAGCGCCAGCCCGAACAGCGCCGTCACCGCGGTCAGCGTCGGCTGGCGGAGCCGGTCGAGCAGCCGCCGGTACATCGGCCGGGTCGCGTAGTAGACGAACAGCCCGAGCAGGAAGGTGCCGAGGAACGACGCGACGACGTAGCCGACCGCGAGGACGAGCGCGACCGCGACCAGCCACCACGCGATGCGCTCGCGGTCGAACGAGAACTCACGTACCCACCCCATGGTAGAACCTTCGGCTCGCGGACAATAAGTCGTCGGGCGGCTCGGCGGACCGAGCCGACTACGCGGTGGTCGTCCCCGCCCAACACCGAAGCAGCGCGCCCGCCGCGGTCCGGGGGTCCGCGAACTCCCACTCGTCGGGGTCGACCCGCTTCAGGACGTCCTCGCCGACGAGGTAGCTCACCTTGCTCCCGTCGTCGGCGTGGAGCACGGTCGTCGTCCCGTCACTGCCACCGCCACCTTCCCCCCAGCCGAACTCGACGACGACGCGGACCACGAACCCCTCGTCAGTCTCCTCCGCGCCCGAGACGCCGACGTTGCCGACGTGGACGTAGGTCAGATTCCGTTCGCGGGCGAGTATCTCGTTGTGCTTGTAGGCCCGCTCGTAGGCCGTCACGAACTCGGTCGCCGTCGACCGCGAGAGTTCGGCCGGGAAGTCGGGGTACGGCTCCGGGTCGATTTCGTCGGTCCCCGCCGGGCTCGGCGGGGACTGCACTCCGTCGCAGTCGTACCCATCGAAGGTCGTGGTCGAGGGCTGTCCGTCGCCTCCCGAGGAAACGCAGCCCGCGAAGAGGCCGAGCGAGCCGAGCGCGCCGGTCCGGAGGACGGACCGGCGAGAGAGGGGGACGGTCATGTCAGGGAGTATAGTACCGCCCGGGAAATCCTTTCCGGACGTCACGACATCGGTCGTCGACCGAGACGCGGTCCGACCGCGACGGGGCGAGCGACCTCAGAACAGCGGTTCGCCCTTCGTCTCGCGGCCGAACGCGAGGACGACCAGGCCGCCGAGGACGAAGGCGACCGCCAGCGGCGCGAGCGCCGCGAGGTAGCCGACGTCGACCAGCGCGCCCGCCAGGATGGGGCCGACGACCGCGCCGATCTTGCCGACGCCGCCCGCGAACCCGTTGCCGGTGCCCCTGACCTCGGTGGGGAACAGCTCGGGCGTGTAGGCGTAGATGGCGCCCCACGCGCCGAGGGTGAAGAAGCTGGCCGCGAGCAGGCCGCCGAAGAACGGCCAGAAGCCCGACAGCCCCGCCCCGAACAGCGAGACGTCGGGCATCGAGGCCGCGAAGACGAAGGTGAACAGCCCCGACAGGAGGAGGTAGCTCCCGAGCGTGGGCTTGCGGCCGACCTTCTCGACCAGGTAGGCCGCGCTGAAGTAGCCCGGGAACTGGACCAGCCCGATGAGCAGGAAGTAGACGTACAGGCCCTCGACCGTCAGGCCTCCCAGCGAGAAGTCCCCGACCACGCCGGCAGCGCCGACCGTGTCCGGCAGCCAGATGAACACGCCGTAGTAGCCGAAGTTGACCGCGAACCACGCCGCCGCGATCATGGCCGTGCGCTTGCGGAGGTCGGACTCGAACAGCCGGCCGTAGCCCGCGGAGGAGCCGGTGTCGACCGACTCGGCCGAGATGGGCGTGAACTCCTCGCCGTTCTCCTCGGCGATGGCCCGGATGCGGTCGTTGGCGCCCTCGATGTCGCCCTTCTGCGCGAGGTAGTACGGGGTCTCCCGGAGCTGGCTCCGGATGACGAACACGAGCAGCGCCGGGAACGCCGCGCTGGCGAACAGGAGCCGCCAGCCCGCGACGTCGCCGAGGACGGGGACCGCGACGGTGCCGGCGGGACCGGCGAGCGCCGAGAGGAACAGCCAGGCCAGCACGACCGCGAACACGTTGCCCAGCGGCCAGAACGCGTCGAGGTAGACCAGGTAGCGCCCGCGCCGGTCGGTCGGCAGGTGCTCGGAGAGGTAGGAGGTGTCGACCGCGAGCGCGCCGCCCAGCCCCACGCCCGTCAGGAATCGGAGCGCGAACCCGGAGTAGAAGCCGGTGGCGAACGCGGTCAGGCCGGCGAACACCGAGTAGGTCAGCACGGTCCACTGGAAGGCGTCGATGCGGCCGCGCTCGTCGGCGTACCGGCCCCACGCCCAGTTGCCGATGATCATGCCCATCAGGCTCGCACTCCCCAGGAGGCCGGCGCTCAGCCCCGACAGGCCCCAGGCCGAGATGAGGACCGGGAGGGTGAAGCTGATGATGATGACCTCCATCCCGTCGAACGCCCACGCGCTCCCGCAGATGGCGAGCAGGCGGCGGTGGAACCGACCGACAGGAATCCGGTCCATCACCTGCGAGACGGTCACCCGCTCTTCTGTTCCGACTGCGTCTGCCATGATTTATAACACCCGTCGGAGAATGTCCGTATCGAACGTACTTAAGAGTGAGGAATTTAGGCAACAGTGACCGGTATTGGAGAATAATTTTCTTCAATTCCTGCGGTCGATATCCGTCGCCGTTCTCTCACCCGGTCTGTGTCCACGTCGCCGAACTGGGGTCGCCGACCGATTCCGGGGGCCAGCGACGACCCGTCTCCGGCGAGCGCGAAAGGCTGGATATAAGTACGCCCGTAGCCGAATTCAGGGGTATGAAGGACCAAGGCGGTTCCACGCGCAAGCGCACCGGCGGCCGACTCCGACCCTCCCACAAGAAGAAGAAGCACGAACTGGGCCGCGAGCCCACCGAGACCACGGTCGGCGAGACCCGACTCCGGACCACCGATGCCCGGGGCAACACCCAGAAGGTCCGCGCGCTCTCGACGAACGTGGCCAGCGTCGCCGTCGACGGCGAGACCGTCGAGGCCGAGATCGAGGACGTCGCCGAGAACGACGCCAACCCCAACTACGTCCGGCGGAACATCGTCACCAAGGGCGCCATCATCGAGACCAGCGAGGGTCGCGCCCGCGTCACCTCCCGCCCCGGCCAGACCGGCAACGTGAACGCGGTCCTCGTCGACGAGGAGTAGACGTCCGGCTGTTTTCCGCGAAGGAGTACCCAGAACTGCCCGCTCAGGGCATCCCGTCGTCCGCGCCTTCGAGCCCCGAGTCCGTGATCCGGAACTGGACCTTCTCGCCCGCGGGCTTGGCGCGGTGCTTCTCGAGGGTCGCCCGGCGGTTGCCGCCGCGGAACCGGTCGACGCGGACCACCGTTCCGGTCCAGTGTTCGAGGGTGTGGCCCCCGAGCGGGCGGGCGCGGTCGCTGTCGGGGTCGGTGTACACCTGGTTCGTGAGCACGACCGCGAGGTCGTGCCTGCGCGCCAGCGACAGCAGGTGGGTGACCTGGCTGGCGACCTCCCGGAGCGCCTCGCCGCCCTCCTCGTCCTCGGCGCGCTCGAGCCGGTAGAAGCCGGTCGCGCTGTCGAGCACCACGAGGTCTGCCCGCTCGGCGAGCTCGGAACTGTCCCGGACCGCCTCCTCCTGCTCGTCGAAGTCGTAGGCCTCCTTGACGATGATGCGGGAGGTCAGGTCCTCGACGTCGTCCGCGCCGCTCGCGGCGTCCGCGCGGGCCTCGGCGACCTGCTGGAACCGCGACAGCGACAGCCCCTCGGTGTCGATGTACACCGCGGTGCCGCCCCCGGCCGCGACCTCGACCGCCGCCCCGAGCGCGACGTTGGTCTTGCCGGCGGCCGGCGGGCCGTACACCTGCGTGACGGTCCCGGCCTCGAATCCGCCGCCCAGCAGGTCGTCGAGCGGCCCGCACCCGGTCGGAATGGCCTCTTCGTTCACGACCGCCGGTTGGAGCTACCCCGCCAAAAGCCTCCGGATTCGCGCCAGCGTCCCCGCGACCGGCGCGCGGTTCCGGCCGCGGGTCGGTCGGAGCGCGTCGCTGCGAGCCCGGTTTCCTCGGAATTGACGGGACGTAAAACTATTCGTTCGCGAGGTATTGATAACCGGTAACAATAACCATGGCGGCGGAGAGATTTGGTTCGCATGTCGGGGGAAACCAGACGAACGCGGAGAACGTACTTGAAAACGCTCGGCGTCGCGGGGGCCGCCGGGCTCGGGGGCCTGGCGAGCGCCGGGTCGGCCGTCGGTCGGCAGGGCGGCCCGATTCCGATGGGGTCGCTCGTGCCCGTGACCGGGTCGGCGAGCCCGTACGGCGAGGGGATGCAGCGGGCGGTCAACATCGCCGTCAGCGACGTGAACGACGCCGGCGGGCCGCTCGACCGACAGATAAGCATGTCGAACCGGGACAGCGAGACCCAGCCGAGTCGCGCGGTCGTGAAGCTCCGGAGCCTCATCAGCGAGAGCGGCATCGTCGGGTTCGTCGGCGCGTTCTCGAGCGGGGTCTCGACCACGCTCGCGCCGGTCGCGGCCGACAGCAGGGTGATGGAGGTGAGCCACGGCAGCACCAGCCCGGTGCTCGCCGAGGCGGGCTACCGCGACGGGGTGAAGTACTTCGCGCGCACCTCGCCCAACGACGCCCAGCAGGGCATCGTGATGGCGCGCGCGATGGAGAACCAGGTCGGCGCGAGCACGGTGGCGTTCCTCCACGTCGACAACCCGTACGGCGCGGGTCTCGCCGAGAAGGCCAGCCAGGCGTTCGGCGGCGAGACGACCGCGATGGTCGGGTACGGCCAGGACACGACCGACTTCACCTCGACGCTGGACAGCGTGTTCGCCGACGACCCGGACGCGGTCGGGTTCATCGGCTACCCGGGCAACGCCCGGACCATCTTCCGGCAGTGGTCGAACGGCGGCTACGGCGGCCAGTGGGTGCTCAGCGAGGCCGTCAACTCTCCGGAGTTCATCAGCAGCATGAGCGACGTCCTGGAGGGGATGTACCTCGCGTCGCCGAGCCCGGAGTCGACCGAGGGCCGGTCGCGCTACCTGGAGAAGATCGGCGACGCCAACACCCTGTTCGCGCCCCACGCCTACGACGCGCTGTTCCTGCAGGCGCTCGCCATCGAGAAGGCGGGCGAGGCGTCCGGAACGGCCATCGCGCGGAACATCCGGTCGGTGTCGCGGCCGCCGGGGACGAACGTCACGGTCGGTGAGTTCCAGCGTGCGAAGGAGCTACTGGGGAACGGCGAGCAGATCAACTATCAGGGCGCGTCGAGCCCGGTCGACCTGAACGAGCGGCTCGAACCCCTCAACCGGTTCGCGCTGCTCCGCATCTCGGGCGGGGAGACCGAGACGGTCGAGACCATCCCGCGGTCGTTCTTCGAGGGGAGGCTGTACGAGGACGGCGGGACGACGACCACCGCAGGGACGTCGACTACGACGAGTTCCTGAGCGACGGCCTCGCTTCGCGGGCGTCGAACGCGTCGAGTGCGTCGGGGACGTCGGTCGCGCAGGGCGACGACCGGACATCTCGCGAACGGACCGAGGCGGCGTCACTGGAGTCTGTCGCGGGTGACGACCGGATTTCAGCGTCCGGGCCGCTCGCCGGATCTCTCCGTTCGCTTTGGTGTCGCGATGCCGGTACTGCGGCCCCAGTCGGCGAGAATGGTAATCGAATCAACTACTATCGTATTATTTTATATTATATAACCTTGTTACTCTGTCTAGCATGATAGTCGCGACCGTGCTCGAATGCCCCCAGTGTTCCGAGGAGCATCAGGCGGAGTTCACGGGGCGGCTCGTCGACGGCGACGGGGTGTGGCGGATGCGGTGCTGCGGCGCGCTCGCCGACGGGCCGCACCCGGAAGCAGGGTGACCGGCGCGACGTCGGCGAGTCGCAGGACGGGGGGCGGTCCACGCCCCGCCGGAACCGACGGACCGGCCGGAAGCGGTCAGTCGACGCGAGAACCCCGTTCGAGGCGGACGCCCGCGGGCCGAGGCAGATGCACTTTTCATCCCCGGCGGCCAAGCGCGAGCCGTGACAGTCGTCGTCGCCACAGCCGACTTCGAGGTGTACCACGGGGTGGTCAACGAACTGCGCGAGCGGGGCGTGACCTTCACCACGGTCGAGCCCGGCGACCCCCTGCCGGACGGCGCGACGGTGCTGATTCGCGCCGAGAGCGACGAGGACACTCCGGAAACGGACCACGACGATGACACCTCCGAGATCGAGCGCGACGACGACGCCAACGCCGCCGACGTGGAGACGGTCGTCGCCGACCCCGACGACCCGCGCTTCGCGGTCGACGAGGCGCTGGCCCGCCTCCGGGGCGGCGAGGGCCGGACCGTCGTCGGCGTCGACCCCGGCACGCGACCCGGCATCGCGGTGCTCTCGGGCGACGTGGTGGTCGCGGCGTTCCACGTTCCGCTGGCCGACGTGGCCGAGACGGTCCGGCGGGAAGTGGCCGACGCAGTCGACCCCGTGGTCCGCATCGGCGACGGCGCCCGGCTCCAGGGCGCCCAGCTGGTGCGGGAACTCGAGGACGTACCCGTCGAACTCGTCGACGAGACCGGGACAACCCCGTACCTCGGGACCGGAGCTCGGGGCATGGGCGACGTGCTGGCCGCGGTGAACATCGCCCGGCTGGAGGGCGAGCGGGTCGAGGGCCGGGACGTGGAACCGACCGCCGGCGAGCTGCAGGTCATCAAGAACCGGTCTCGCGAGCGGGCCGACGACAACCGCGAGATAGACGAGGAGCTGGCCCGGCGCGTGGCGGCCGGCGACCTGACGCTGGAGGAGGCGATGGACGAGCACCGGAACGGGGAGACGTGATCAGGCTGTCGCGACTGTGGTAGAGAGATAGTAGGTTTTCGTACTGGCGCCTACTCGTCTCTAGCCGCGCGCTCGGCCCGCCGCATGACCTCGCGGACCGGCACGCCCGCCTCCGACGCGACCGCGGCGCAGTCGTCGTACTCCGCGCTCACGTCGTACACCTCGCCCGCGTCGTCGCTGGCGAGCTTCGCGTCGACCTCGTAGCGCCCGCCGTCGATGTCGACGACGACCGTCTCGATCGTTCTGTCGGCGATCCAGCGGTGGGTCGCGCCGGTCTGGCGGACCCCGAGCGTGCCGGTCTCCTCGGCGAGTCGGCGCGCGACCCGCCGGGCGTCGTCGGGCTTGCAGACGACCCTGACGAGGTGGCCAGGCCGGGACTTCTTCATCGTGAGCGGGACGACCGAGACGTCCCGGGCGCCGACCGCCGCCAGCGAGTCGTGGAGGCCGCCGAGCAACTCCGGCGACGCGTCGTCGAGGTTGGTCTCGAGGACCGCCACGTCGTCGTGGACCAGGTCCCCGGACGGCCCGGTCGCGGTCGCCGTTTCGCCCTCCTCGTCGCCGGGCGCCTCGCTCTCGCCGACCATCGCCCGGAGGACGTTCGGGTGGTCGGGGAAGTCGTACCCGCCGGCGCCGTAGCCCGAGGCGTCGACCCGGAGCGCCGGCAGCGAGTCGACGCCATCGGCGAAGTGCGCGAGGATCGCCGCGCCGGTCGGGGTGAGCAGTTCGGCCTTCACGGGGCCGCCCCGGAGCGACCAGTCGGCGCGCTCGGCGATCTCGACCACCGCGGGCGTCGGGACCGGGTAGGTGCCGTGGCTCATCTCGACCGACCCGCCGCCGGTCGCGAGCGGCGTCGTGACGACGCGCTCGGGGTCGAGGTCGTCGACGAGCAACGCGGCGCCCACCACGTCCGCGACGGCGTCGTCCGCGCCGACCTCGTGGAAGTGGGTCGATTCGAGGTCGGTGCCGTGGACGCCCGCCTCGGCCTCGCCCAGCACCTCGAAGACCGCCAGCGCGTCGGCCTCGACGGCGGCGGGGAGGGCCATCGACTCGACGAGGTCGACCACCTCGGGGTAGGTCCGGAGCGGTCCCGACCCCTCGGCGTGGGTGTGGTCGTGGTCCGAATCGTCGTGATGATGGCTGCCGTCGGCGTGGTCGTGACCGTGTTCGTGGCCCTCGTGAGAGTGGTCGTGGGAGTGCTCGTGACTGGCGTCGTGGGAGCCCTCGTGCGAATGGTCGTCGTCGCGCGAACGGTCGGCTGTCTCCTCGCTTCCCTCGCTCTCGTCCGCCAGCAGCACCGAGACGGTCGTCGACGAGATGCCGTTCTTCAGGGTCTCGCCGACCTCGTAGCGCACCGGCAGGGTGTCCTCGACCGGGGTCAGCGCGTCGCGGTCGGCGCCGGCCGCGAGCAGGGCGGCGAGTAGCATGTCGCCGCTGGCGCCCATCCGACCGTCGAATGCGAGCGTCTTCATGGAGGGAAGTGGGTCGTACGCGGCGAAAAAGGCGGTGATTGTCGGCGTGGCCGGGCCGCCGGCGTTCGTGCCCGCGACTGCACTGGCGCGTCGGAGGCCGAACGCAGGCCGCCGGAAGACCCATGACCGTCCGGTCCCACCTGACGAGACGCATTCGGAACTCGACCGACGCGACCGGAAAGTACCCCCGAAGGCCAAACGGCTTTGTAGCGCGAACACGTATGCAAGGCCATAGCATGCGCCCCGCCGCGACGACTCCGTCGGCCGGTTCGCGACGTATCCCCGGTAGCAAAGGACTTATCCTTCGCGGGCGCGGACCGACAAACAATCCCCGTACTATCGAATCATGAATGAAGTTCAACTAGAGGTGGCAAAGGCGTACCCGAACGATTCGGGTCGCGGAATCGCCCGTCTCGACCCGGACACGCTGTTGCATCTGAAGCTGAGCCCGGGCGACATCATCGAGATCGAAGGCGGCGACACGACCGCCGCGAAGGTGTGGCGGGCCGACCGGCAGGACTGGAACACCGACACGGTGCGCATCGACGGCTTCACGCGTCAGAACGCCGACGTCGGCATCGGCGAGCGCGTCGAGATCCGGAAGGCCGAGGCCGAGAAGGCCGACAAGCTGGTGCTCGCGCCCCCGGAGGAGGCGAGCGTCCAGTTCGGCTCCGACGCGGCCGGCATGGTCAAGCGCCAGATCCTCAAGCGCCCGGTGGTCGAGCGCGACATCGTCCCCGTGATGTCCTCGACCAACCACCCGTTCATGCGGTCGCCGGGCCAGGCGATCCCGCTCATCGCGGTCGAGACCGACCCCGACGGCGTCTGTCTCATCACCGAGGACACCGAGGTCGAGCTCCGCGAGGAGCCCATCTCGGGCTTCGAGAAGACCGGCGGCGGCATCACCTACGAGGACATCGGCGGGCTGGAGAACGAGATCCAGCGCGTCCGGGAGATGGTCGAGCTCCCGATGAAGCACCCCCAGATCTTCAAGAAGTTGGGCATCGAGCCGCCCCAGGGCGTGCTGCTCCACGGCCCGCCCGGCACGGGCAAGACGCTGCTCGCCAAGGCGGTCGCCAACGAGACCTCCGCTAGCTTCTTCTCTATCGCCGGACCCGAGATCATCTCGAAGTACTACGGGGAGTCCGAGCAACAGCTCCGGGAGATATTCGAGGACGCCACCGAGGAGTCGCCCTCCATCATCTTCATCGACGAACTCGACTCCATCGCGCCCAAGCGCGAGGACGTGACCGGCGAGGTCGAGCGCCGGGTCGTGGCCCAGCTGCTGACGATGATGGACGGCCTCGAGTCGCGGGGCCAGGTCATCGTCATCGCGGCGACCAACCGGGTCGACTCGGTCGACCCCGCGCTCCGCCGGCCCGGCCGGTTCGACCGCGAGATCGAGATCGGCGTGCCCGACGAGACCGGCCGCGAGGAGATCCTCCAGATCCACACCCGGGGGATGCCGCTGTCCGACGACGTGGCGCTGGACTCGCTGGCCAACGACACCCACGGCTTCGTCGGCGCCGACATCGAGAGCCTGACGAAGGAGGCCGCGATGAAGGCGCTCCGGCGCTACCTCCCGGAGATCGACCTCGACGAGGAGGACATCCCGCCGAGCCTCATCGACCGGATGATCGTCAAGCGCGAGGACTTCAACGGCGCGCTCAACGAGGTCGAACCCTCGGCGATGCGCGAAGTTCTAGTGGAACTGCCCAAGATCTCGTGGGACGACGTGGGCGGGCTCGAACAGGCCCAACAGGAGGTCGAGGAGAGCGTCGAGTGGCCCCTCTCCTCGCCCGAGAAGTTCCAGCGCCTGGGCATCAACCCGCCGAGCGGCGTCCTGCTCTACGGCCCGCCCGGCACGGGCAAGACGCTGATGGCGAAGGCGGTCGCCAACGAGACCAACGCCAACTTCATCTCGGTCCGCGGGCCGCAGCTGCTGTCGAAGTGGGTCGGTGAGTCCGAGAAGGCCATCCGCCAGACGTTCCGGAAGGCCCGGCAGGTCTCCCCGACCGTCATCTTCTTCGACGAGCTCGACAGCCTCGCGCCCTCGCGCAGCCAGGAGATGGGCTCTAACGTCTCCGAGCGCGTGGTCAACCAGCTGCTGACCGAGCTCGACGGGCTCGAGGAGAAGGGCGACGTGATGGTCATCGGCGCGACCAACCGCCCGGACATGATCGACCCGGCGCTCATCCGGTCGGGCCGGTTCGACCGGCTCGTCATGATCGGCCAGCCCGACGAGGAGGGCCGCGAGCAGATCCTGAAGATCCACACCGACGACACGCCGCTCTCGGCCGACGTGAGCCTGCGCGAGCTCGCGGAAATCACCGACGGTTACGTTGGCAGCGACCTCGAGTCCATCGCGCGGGAGGCCGCCATCGAGGCGCTGCGCGAGGACGACGACGCCACGGAGGTCGGCATGAGTCACTTCCGGCAGGCGATGGAGAACGTCCGGCCCACCATCACCGAGGACCTGCTCGACTACTACGAGCAGATGGAAGACGAGTTCAAGGGCGGCTCGTCGAGCCCGACCCAGGGTCGGCGCGGCGGCCGCATCGGCTTCCAATGAAACTTTTCCAGCGGTCGGGCGCATGAACGCGCCCTTCCTTGGAAAACTTTCATGAAAAACACGGCGTCACCCCCTCAGTCACGCGCCTCCGGCGCGTGACTTCGAGGGTTCCTTGGTCCGCTCTCTCACGTTCGTTCGCTCGCGGTGGATTGCAGTGAACTAATCGGATGGCGGGGATTCGTAATCGGCCTTAAATCTTCGGGACGACCGCTGGTCCTGCGAACCTGTTCCATTCTTTATGGTGGGTTGACCAGTACGTCCACACGTGATGAACGTAGACACGCAGCGCCGACGCCTGCTCGGACTGAGCGCGGCCGCGGGGCTGACCGCCCTCTCGGGATGTAGCGGCGTGACGCCCTTCGTCGGGAAGCGACTGGAGAACGCGCAGTCGTTCGACGCCTCCTCGGTCGACGCAGTGAGCGTTGCCGGCCGCAACGGCAACGTTCGAGTCCGACCGCGGGACGACGAGCGGATCCGCGTCGAGACCGTCAAGAAGGCGGGGTCGGTGTTCGCCGACCTCGACGACGTGCGCGTCGAGACGACCACCGAGAACGGCGAACTCCGCGTCGCAGCGCGGAAGGTCGGCGACGGGTCGTGGCTCGCCGGCGTCCCCTCGGTCGACGTCACCGTCGGTCTCCCGGCGAGCGTGGACCTCGGCGAGCTCCGGACCGAGAACGGTCGGGTCGACGTGCGGAACGTCGCGACCGACGCGACGCTCGGCTCCGAGAACGGGCAACTGGAGGCGCGAAACGTGGACGGGTTCGTCTCGGCCGAGACCGAGAACGGGCGCGTGGTCGCTCGCGACGTGACGGGCATCGACGGGGCGCGGTCCGAGAACGGGAGCGTCGAGATCGACGTGAAGTCGGTCCGGGGCGACACCGACGTGGCGACCGAGAACGGGCGAGTGACCGCGGCGGTGTCGCCCGACCTGAACGCCGAGGTAGTTGCGACCACCGGGAACGGGAGAGTCGAGTTCGACGTGGCGAGCGCCGAGGTGTCCACCCGGCGGTCCGGCCGGGTCGAGGCCACGCTGGGCGGGGGCGGGCCGGAGCTCCGGCTCTCCTGCGAGAACGGACGCGTCAGCGTCTCGCAGCTCTGAAGACTGTTTTCGAGTCAGTTCGCGGTCGATTCGCTTCGGGGAGCGTCGTCGGGGACGTCCAGCACCGCCTCGGTGACGACCGCGGCGATGCGAGCCAGGGCGTTCAGCAGGTGGAGCGAGACCAGCGCGACGACCAGTCCGACGAGCGCGACGCCGACTGCCTCGCCGAACGTGTCGACGACGAGCCGGCCGGACTCGAACGGTCCGAGCGAGAGGGCGCCGAAGCGAGGGCCGACGTAGAGGGCCGAAGAGTAGGTCAGTGGGGCGACCAGCAGCGACGCCGACAGCGACAGCAGGCTCGCCAGGGCGACGAACGCGACCGTCCCGAAACCGAACTTGCCGGCGAGGTACGCCACGTCGAGCCAGGTCCCGGCGTCGGTCACGAGCCGCTTCGCGGCCGCGAGGACGCCGCCTGCGGTGTCGGGCGACCTGACGCGGACGTCGGTCCCCAGCAGGCGATTGGCCAGCCCGGCCTCGAAGCTCGCCAGCAGGGTCGCGCCGGCCAGCGTCGCCAGCAGGATGGGGATTCCGAACCACGTGACGGCGAGGCCGAGTCCGAGCGAGAACCCGACGGTGAGCGTCACGAAGTACAGCAGACCGAGCGGGAACGCCAGCGCCAGGTACAGCAGATTTCGGTACGTCTGTGCGCGTGCGGGGACGCCGACGAGCGTCGTCGCGGCGTCTCGGATCGTTGTCGTCACGGGAGTCACCCGCTTCGAGGTAGCGCCGGACGCACCGTAAACCGGGTCGGCGAGTCGCCGGCCCGGCGAGTCGGAGAAAGACCTTTGTATCAGTTTCCGCGGAGCGACCAGAGGATGGCCACCAGACCGACGTTGTACGCCGCGACGATGGCCAGCAGCGCGAGCGCGTCCGACCACGCCAGCGCGGGCGCGAGGACCGACGAGACCGCGAACGGGACGGCGGTGAAGCACGCGATGCCGACCGCGAGCAGGGCCATGGTCGCGCTGCCGTGCCGGCGGTACCCGCGGTACGCCTGGTACGAGACGAACAGGCCGAGCGCGGCCGGGAGCGCCGCCGCGATGGTGACGATGTCAGGGATCATAGATGGCGTACAGGATGGCCGCGAGGCCGAGCAGTTCGGACGCGGTCGTGGCGACCGACCGCGCCGCGGGCGAGACGTCGACGAGGCTGCCGAACGCGATCCGGAGGAAGATGGGCCCGGTCACGAGCAGCGCGAGCCCCGCGCCGAGCGCCAGCATCGGCCGGGTGCCGTTCCGGCGGTAGCCCTCGACGAGTTCGTACACCACCGCCAGCGAGAGGACCGCCGCGAGCAGCAGTCCCCCGAGCGCGAGCAGCACGACCGTCCGGGAACCGCCGACGGTCGTCTGGAGCGCGACGGTCTGGAGCGGCGGCGTCAGGGTCGGGAACGCGGCGGTCGCGGGCAGCGGGACGCCGGCGGTCATTTGAACCCCTCGTAGAGCCTGGTGAACCGGTCGGCCGGGTCCTCGGCCCGGTCGACGTCGAGTTCGATGCCGTCCTCGGTCAGTTCCACGGTGACGCGCTGCAGTCTGGCGGAGAACACCTCGTAGTGGTGGCCGTCCGGGTCGAGGCGCTGCTCGGCCTCGACCAGCCGCTGGTCCTGGAGTCGCTCGACCCGCCGGTAGATGGTCGACGGCGAGGCGTCGCACTCCTCGGCGAGCGCCTCGGCCGACAGGGGCTCCCGGTAGGTCGCGACGAGGATGGCGCGGGCGTACTCGTCGTCGAGCAGGTCGAACATCGCGGCGGCGTCCGCGTCGCTCACCGCCACGACCTCCCGTCGTCCCGGAACCGGCCGGGGCCGGCTCCGGTTCGGACACGGTGCGCTCCGGGCGGGGCGGCCGACCGCGGGCGTGCGTCCGATGAATCGGGCCACCGTCTCATCGCCGTCCAGAGGCCGGTTCGCACCGCCTCGTGTAAAGTACTGCGGACGCTCGCCGGTCGCGCGAACGTCCGAAACCTTATTGGTAACGGCGGAGAACATCGGCCTGTTCGGATGTCGACCGACCAACACGCGAGGCGCCGGACCGGCCCGACCGGGGCGCTCCGCGCCGTGTTCGGCGTGCCGTTCCGGCTCCAGACCTACCGGAACCTGCTGTACCTGGCGCTGGCGTTCCCGCTCGGCCTGCTGTACTTCGTGTTCCTGTCGGTCGGCCTGTCGCTGGGGGTGGCGCTCGCCGTGGTCGTGGTCGGGATTCCCATCCTGCTCGCCGTGCTCGCGATAGCGACCGGCATCGCCAGCGTCGAGCGCGAGCTGGCGACCCTGCTGCTCGGCGTCGACATCGAGACGCCGCCGGACGACGAGCCGTGGTCGGTCCCGACGTCGGCCGGGTCGGTGCTCGAGCGCGCCAGGAGCCTCGTGACCGACCTCGAGACGTGGAAGGCGCTGGTCTACCTCGGGACGAAGCTGTTCCTCGGGATCGCCTCGTTCGTGGTCGTGACGACCATGCTCGTGACGGCCGTGAGCCTGCTCGCCGTGCCGCTCGTGTACGACCAGCCGGGCGTCTACGTCGGCGTCGTGACCGACGCGCCGCTCCGGCTCCACCCCTCGCTGTACGTGGTCTGGCACGACCTGCTGGTCGGCGTCGAGACGGTCGTCCACGTCGGGTCGTGGCAGGTGCGCACCCTCCCGGCCGCGCTCGCCGTGGCGGCGTTCGGCGCCGCGCTCGGGGTCGCCTCGCTCCACCTGCTCAACGGGCTGGCCCGATTCTCGGCGTGGTACGCGAAGGCGATGCTCGGGACCGGCGTCGACCTGCCGACGCCGCGTCGGTGGTGAGCCGGCGCCCGTCCCCGTTACGTCTCGGTAGTCGTCAGTTGACGGTCCGATGTCCGCGATAACTGCATCCGCCTTTGTTAGCTAATCTCACGAGTGATAATCTCGAACAACGTTATGTATAGACGGAGATAGGTCCGGATATGAAACTAGGCAACCTCGTCCCCGACTGGATCCGAAGCAGCTACCTCAGGAAGTTCGCGGCGGTCCTCCTGGTAACGCTCGTCGTCGTCGGCGGGTACGGGATGTGGACCCAGAACCAGGCGTCGGCGACCCTCGAGCGACAGACGCACAACGAACTGCGGACGTTCGCCTCCCTCCAGGCGAGTCAGCTCGACGAGTGGGTCGAGGAGCGCAAGCGACTGGTCGGAATCATCGCCGAGCAGAGCGAAATGCAGAGCGGGGACGCCACGACGATCAAGATCGAGTTCCACGAACAGTTACAGAACGCTCCCGACGAGACGGAGGCCATCCACTACGTCGACAGCGACTCCATGGAGGTCCTATCGAGCACCGACTCGAACGTCAGGGGGAAGTCGCTCGACCGGATCGGCATCGAGTGGATGAACGGTTCGTTCGACCTCCAGAACGAGCAGGACCGGGCGGTGTCCCAGACCTACTCGCGCGACGGCACGAAGCTGGTCGCGTTCGCCGCGCCCGTGTGGGGACAGGGCGCGGCGGTCGTCGTGACCGTCAACGCCTCCTCGCGCGCGGCCAGCTTCCGAAAGCCGGTAGCCGGAACCGCCACGCGGGTCGTCAACGCGAACGGGACGGTCGTCCTCTCGGACAGCGAGGCGGACATCCTCGATACGTACGGGGACGGGAGTATGATGGCGGTCGAACGCGCCCTGAAGGGCAACACCGCGGTGATGGAGATGGGCAGTCCGATGGAGGGGGTCATCGATTCGAAGCACCTCATGGCGTACGCCCCAGTCGGCGGCACCGACTGGGTCGTCCTGATGCACGTCCCCCAGTCGAACGCCTACGCAGCGATGTCGGGAATCCAAGATAATCTCCTTATTCTGATCGGCCTCGTCGCGTTCGGGTTCGTCTTCGTGGGCGCGACGCTGGGACGGACGACCGCGAACGCGCTGGACGACCTCTCGGAGAAGGCAGGGGCTATCGCCAGCGGCGACCTCGACGTGGAACTCGAGGAGAGCGACCGCATCGACGAGGTCGGCGAGGTCCAGGACGCGTTCGCCTCGATGAAGACGTACCTCAACACCGCCGCCGAGCAGGCCACGGCCATCGCGAACCGGGAGTTCGACGCGCCCGTCATGGACGAGGAGGTGCCGGGCGAGTTCGGCGAGACCCTCGACACGATGGGCGCCGACCTCGAGGAACTCATCGGCGATATCGAGCGGACGCGGAAAGAAGCCCAACAGGCCCGGGCGGAGGCCGAGGACCTCAACGCCGCGCTCGAACGGAAGGCCGCGGAGTTCGGCGACGTCATGGCCGAGGCCGCGACCGGCGATCTCACCCGGCGGATGGACGCCGAGGGTCCGAGCGACGCGATGAGACAGATAGCAGAACAGTTCAACGAGATGATGGACGACCTCGAACACGCGACCGCCCGCATCAAGGGGTTCTCGACCGAGGTCGCCGATGCGAGCGCGGAGGCCGGGACCGGCGTCCGGGAGGTCGAACGCACCAGCGAACGGGTCGCCGACTCGGTCGAGGAGATCTCCGCCGGCGCTGTCGAACAGGCCGAGAATCTCGACGAGGTGACGGGGGAGATGAGCACGCTCTCGGCCACCATCGAGGAGGTCGCTGCGTCCGCCGACCAGGTCGCCGCCCTCTCCACGAAGGCCGCCGAGGAGGGCAGGTCGGGCCGCGAGATAGCCGGCGAGGCCGTCGACGAGATGGACCGCATCGAGAAGACCACCGTCGAGACCGTCGACACGGTCGAACGGCTCGACGACGAGATGACGCAAATCGGCGACATCGTCGAACTCATCGACGGCATCGCCGAGCAGACCAACGTGCTGGCGCTCAACGCCTCCATCGAGGCCGCCCGCGCCGGGGAAGCCGGCGAGGGCTTCGCGGTGGTCGCGGGCGAGGTGAAGGACCTGGCCGAGGACACCCGCGACGCCACCCAGGAGATCGGCGACCTCATCGAGCGAGTGCAGGATTCGACGTCGGCGACGGTCGAGGAGATGCGGGAGATGCGCGAACGGGTCGAGGCGGGCATGGAGACCATCGACGAGGGGCTGGGTGCGCTCGACGAGGTGGTGGAGTACGTCGAGGAGGCCAACACGGGCATCCAAGAGATCCACGAGGCCACCGAGGACCAGGCCACGACCACGGAGGAGGTCGTCGCGATGACCAACGAGGTCGCCGATATCAGCGAGGAGACGTCCTCGGAGGCAGAAACGGTCTCGGTGGCGGCCGAAGAGCAGACCGCCTCGCTCGGTCAGGTCAGTACCGAAGTCGGCGCGCTCTCGGAGAAGTCCGACGAGCTCGACGAACTGCTCGACGAATTCGAGGTGTCCGACGAACCCGGCCGCGACGGCGCGACCGAGTCCGAGCGCGTCGTGGCGGACGGTCGGGGCGACGACTGACGGGCGTCGGGCGAGGCGGCGAGGAAGGGACTCGCGGCAAACGACCGGCGACTCAGTAGATGAGTTCGTCGTCGTTCTCGACCATGTAGAGGGTCCGGGCCGCGATGTTGACCGCGTGGTCGCCCACCCGTTCGAGGTCCCGGACCGTCAGCAGCAGGCGCGAGACGTCCTGAAGGAGCTGTTCGACCTCCTCCTCGGTGTTGTTCTCCAGTTCGGTCTCGATGAGGTCCCGGACCACGAGCTCGCTGGCGCGCTCGCACAGTCCGTCGAGGTCGTCGTCGCGCTCGGCGATGCCGTAGCAGCCGTCGGCGTCCTCGTCGGCGTAGGCCGCCATCGCGTCGTCTATCATGTCGAGGGTGATGGTGCCCAGTTCCTGGATGTCGACCTCCGGGAACACGTCGTGGTTGGCGTCGAGGGTGTAGTCGCCGAGGTTGGTGGCGAGGTCGCCGATGCGCTCGAGGTCGGTGATGATCTTGAACGACGCCGCGACGAACCGGAGGTCGCCCGCGACCGGCTGCTGGAGCGCGAGCAGGTCGATGCAGTCCCGTTCGAGGTCGAGGTAGAGCTGGTTGACCTCCTCGTCGCCGTCGATGACCTCCCACGCGAGGTCGTCGTCCTTCTGTTCGAGGGCGTCGAGTCCCATTCGGAGCCGCTCCATCACGACCTCGCTCATGTAGAGGACGTTCTCGCGGAGATCGATGAGCTTCTGCTGGTAGTCCTCTCGGGGCATACCTACGCATGCGCGTGTCCTCCTGTTGTACCTTTCGCCCGCTCGACCGGACGCCGGCCCGCGGTACCGAACCCGGCCGAACTTCCGGGCCCGGTCGCGGGGTCACTCGATGAGCCGGTCGTCGCTCTCGACCATGTAGAGGGTCCGGGCCGCGACGTTGACCGCGTGGTCACCCACCCGTTCGAGGTCCCGGATCGTGAGCAGCACGCGCGAGACTTCCTGGAGGAGCAGTTCGACCTCCTCGGTGTCGGCGTCGTCGGGGAGTTCGGTCTCGATGAGGTCCCGGACCACGCGCTCGCTGGCGCGCTCGCACGCCGCGTCGAGGTCGGCGTCCCGGTCGGCCAGCGCCTCGCAGGCCGCGGGGTCGGCTGTCTCGTAGGCCGCCAGCGCGTCCTCGACCATGCCCGTGGCGTGACGACCGAGCGCCCGCAGGTCGACGTCCGCGAACACGTCCCGGTCTGCGTACAGCGCGTACTCGCCGAGGTTGGCGGCCAGATCCCCGATGCGCTCGAGGTCGGTGATGACCTTGAACGACGCCGCGACCAGCCGGAGGTCGCCCGCGACCGGCTGCTGGAGCGCGAGCAGGTCGATGCAGTCCCGTTCGAGATCGAGGTAGAGCCGGTTTATCTCGTCGTCGCCGTCGATGACCTCCCACGCGAGCTCGTGGTCCTGTCGGTCGAGGGCGTTGAGTCCCATGCGCAGCCGGAGGACGACCAGGTCGCCGAGCCGGACGACGTCCTCCCGCAGGGTTTCGAGCTGATCCTGAAAGCCGGTTCGAGGCATGCGTTTACTCGCTAACTCCTTGACTCGCTGTCGTGATGGTCTGTCGTGCGTGGCGATTGGTCGGCGGTCGGCGCTGGCTGTCAGGTAAGCCTCGTCGTTTCTCGAACTTCGACTTCCACCCCACCTCCGAAATCCGCCGCGAGCGAACACAGTGAGCGAGCGGTCCAAGGAACCCTCGACGGAGTGACGGCAAGGCGGCAACGCCGTCTTGGCCGGAGCGACGGAGGGGTGACGCAGCGTTTTTCATGAAAGTTTTCCAAGGGCGGGCGCGTTCATGCGCCCGACCGCTGGAAAAGTTTCATCCGAACTTCCCGGTGATGTAGTCCTCGACGCGCTGGCTGTTGGGGTTCTCGAAGATCTGGTCGGTCTCGCCGTACTCCACGAGGTCGCCGCCCGTGAGGAAGACGGCGGTCTGGTCGGAGATGCGGGCGGCCTGCTGCATGTTGTGCGTGACGACGACCACCGTGTAGTCGTGGGAGAGCTCCTCGATGAGGTCCTCGATCTTGGCGGTGGCGATGGGGTCCAGGGCGGACGCCGGTTCGTCCATCAGGATGACCTCGGGGTCCACGGCGAGGCAGCGTCCGATGCAGAGCCGCTGCTGTTGGCCCCCGGAGAGGCCGAGCGCGTTGTCGTCGAGGCGGTCGCTGACCTCGTCCCAGAGCGCGGCCTGCCGGAGCGAGCGCTCGACCAGTTCGTCCTCCTTCTCGGAGTCGGCCCGGCCGAGGAGCTTGTCGAGCAGCCCGTCGTTGATGTCGCCGTGCTTGCGCGGGCCGTAGGCGATGTTGTCGCGAATCGACTTCGGGAACGGGTTGGGCGACTGGAACACCATGCCCACGCGCTTGCGGAGCTCGACCAGGTTCACGCCGTCCTGGTAGATCTCCTCGCCGTCGAGTTCGACCGACCCGTCGATGCTGGCCGAGCCGATGCGGTCGTTCATCCGGTTGAGGCATCGCAGGAACGTCGACTTCCCGCACCCGGAGGGCCCGATCAGCGCCGTCACGCTCTTCTCGGGGATGTCCATCGACACCGACTTGATGGCGTGGTCGTCGCCGTAGTAGACGTCGAGGTCCTCGACGGAGATCTTGGGCGCACCGTCGAACTCGTACTGGGTCCACTCCTCGCGGAGCTCCTCCTGGCTCTCGCCGCTGACGGTCGTCGACTGGGGCTGGCTGTCGGGCTGTTCGTCGGTCTGCTCGGTCTGCTTGAACTCTGCGTTGCTCATTGTTCGAGTTTCCTCCGGAAGTAGATCCGCGACGCGATGCCGACCGCGTAGAACGACAGCACGACCACGAGCAGCACCAGCGCGGTCGCCCAGCCGAACGCGGGGTCGGAGCTGACGACGCCGGCCGTGATGGTCGCGTACAGCTTGTAGGGCAGCGCGGTGATGCTGTTCAGCAGCGCGGGGTTCGCCACGAACGGCGGGCTCGCCGTGAACTGGAACGACGACAGCACCTGCGGGCCCCCGCTGGCGCGCAGGTTCCCGGTGGCGACCAGCAGGATGGGCGCGGTCTCGCCCGCGATGCGACCGACGCCCAGGATGACGCCGGTGATGACGCCGGGCATCGCCGCGGGCACGACCACGCTCTTGATTGTCTCCCACTGGCTGACCCCGAGCGCGGCGCTGGCGTCGCGGTACTCGTCGGGCACCGTCATGATGGCCTCGCGACTGGTGATGAGCACCAGCGGGAGCAGCATGAATCCGAGCACGAGCTGGCCCGCCAGCAGCGAGGTGGTGTTGCCGAGCCGCGGCACGAGGAAGGCGTAGCCGAACAGCCCGTAGACGATGCTCGGCGTGCTCCAGAGTCCGTTGGTCGCGATCTCGACCACGCGGGTGAAGCCGCCCTGCTCGGCGTACTCGGTGAGGAAGACGGCGGCGCCGACGCCCAGCGGGACCGCGAACAGCACCGCGCCGACGACCAGCCAGACCGTGCCGACGATCGACGGCAGGACGCCGTTCATCACGTCCTGGGACAGCGAGTAGCCGTTCATCGTGAACGGCCAGTAGAACCAGACGCCGGGAATCTCGAAGATGACCCACTCGTCGAGGACGGGCGCGTGGAACCAGAAGGCGGGTTCGGTGAACAGCCCGAACTTGACGCCCTCGACCATCCGGGACCATCCCTTCCCGGCGACGAAGAGGATGAGCAGCAGCAGGACCCCGAGCATGGCGAAGGCGTTCATGCCGACGAGCAGGTACGCCCCGGCCTGGCGCCCGCGGGTGCCGAAGCCCTCGTAGGCCTTCGCGGCCGCCCACGCGCAGACGAGTCCCGCGAAGATGGTCAGCACCGGGCCGGTCACGGGGCCGGTGAAGGTGGCTGAGAAGCCCTGGGGCGCCCACTCCCACCCGGGCGTGATCACGTCGAGCAGGAGCAGTCCGCCGACGAGGACCGACAGCGCGCCCGCCGGTAGCGTCGACCCGACGTCCTCCCGGGGCACGACCGTCGCCGCGGCCACGCCCACGCCGACCAGCAGCGCCGCGGGCACCCAGCCGACCGCACCGAGCCCCAGCGTCTGGGAGGCGAACAGGCCGCCGGCGACGACACCGACGAGCCCGAACAGCCCGCCCGTGAGCAGGCCGGCGCTCCGGTCGGGGGTCGTGTCGAAGAGGTCGGCGCGCGAGGCCAACCCCAGCGCCACGACGCCGGCGCCGGCCAGCACCAGGCTCGCGCCGTAGAGGTCGAACAGCGTCACGCCGAGGAACTCGCTGCCGACCTCGGTCCACTGGAAGATGGCCGCGACGCCCAGGATCACCGACAGCACGTTCAGGCCGACGACGCCGGAGGCGACCCGCTCGGCCAGCGTCGACTCGTCGGCGACGAGGGTGCCGGTCTCGTAGCTCATCGGCTCCCACCCAGCTTGCGCTCCATGTGGGCCTCCACGAGCTGCGAGGCGATGCTGAGCCCGAGCACGGTCACGAACAGCACCACGCCGGCCGCGAACAGCGCCGACATCTGGTTGCCCGAGGCGATGCCGTACTGGCCGGCGATGAGACTGGTGAGCGTCTCGGTCCCCTGGAACACGTCGTAGATGGGGTCGGGCAGCACCTGCTGGTGGGGCAACATGACGGTCACGGCCATGGTCTCGCCGACCGCCCGGCCGACCCCGAGCAGGACCGCGGCCGAGACGCCCGAGAACGACGCCGGGACGGTGACGCTCTTGACGGTCTGCCAGTCGGTCGCGCCGAGCGCCAGCGAGCCGCTCTTCATCGACTCGGGCACGCTCCCGATGGCGTCCTCGGCAATCGAGACGACCGTCGGCAGCGCCATCACGCCGATGACCAGTGCGGCCGCGAACAGGCTCCCGAAGTTCGCGAGCTCGAACTCCTCCATCATGTACGTGTTGATGATGACGTAGCCGATGAAGCCGTAGACGATGGAGGGGACCCCGGCCAGAATCTCGATGCCGGGCTTGATCACCTCGCGGGCCCACCGGGGCGCGATCTCGCTGATGAACAGCGCGCCCGCGACGCCGAGCGGGCCGGCGATGGCCATCGCGAGCACGGTCGTCACGAGCGTCCCCCACATCATCGGCACCAGCGAGTAGATCTCCTCGCTGGTGCTCCACAGGGGCTGCTCGGTCCGGAAGATCATGTCCAGCCCCATCGCCCGGAACACCGGAATCGACCGGAGCACCAGGTATATCGTGATGAGCCCGAGGATGACGACGGTCGAGGCCGTCATCAGGAACATCAGCAGCTTCGCGGTCTCGGCCTGGTGGGCCGCCCACCCGTAGGCGGCCGCGACCAGGAACGCCAGCACCGGGAACACCGTGTACGCCGGCGCGACGAGGAACGCCACCAGCGCCGCGAACACCGAGACGACGGCCGCGGCGTCGACGAACTGCGCGCCGCGGTCCATCTCCGCCACCGACGTGCGGGCCGACCGGACGCGGGCGTCGATTCCCCCGATCATTGGGCGTCGGGGAGTTTCTGGAGCTGGTTCTCCCGGCGTCGCTTCGTCAGTTTCGAGTAGCCCGACGTCTTGACGAAGTTCTCCTGACCGAACTCGTTGATGAGCATCCGGAGGTAGGCCGCCTCCTTGGGCGAGGTCCCGTCGTAGGTGTAGCAGTGGAGGTCTCGAGAGAGCGGGTACCCCTTCTCGGCCAGGTTCTTGCCGGGCTCGTACAGCTTGCCGTCGAACGAGAGCGCGACGGTCGGCGTCCCGCTGGTGACGAACGCCAGCGCCATGTACGCGAGGGCGTTGGTCGACTGGGAGACGATGGTCTCGACCTGCTGGTTCTGGCCCTTCCGGACGTCGACGCCCGACATCGAGGCGTCAGGGTCGCCCAGCATGTTCGCCCGGAACGCGGTGTCGGTGCCCGACCCCTCGGCCCGACCGACAGCCTGGATCTGCTTGTCCTCGCCGTCGTACGACGGGATCTCCGACCAGTTTTCGATCTCGCCCTGGTAGATCTTCCGGACCTGCTCGGCGGTCAGCTTCTCGACGCCCGCCTCGTACACCTCCCGGCTGACGACGATTGGCTGGGCGTCGACGCCGACCACGTGGTTCGTGTACTTGTCGAGTTCCTCCTGGCTCAGGTCGGGCAGTTCGGCGTCGACCGGCGCGCTCGCGTTGCCGATGTCGATGAGGCCGTTCTTGAGCTTCTCGAGGCCGGTACCGGAGTGACTCAGCCCCACCGTCACCTTGAACGGCGGGTTCGTGCCGTCGGCCTCGAACTCCTCGTACATGCTGGCCCAGTAGTTGGCCAGCCGCTCGTCGGTGTCGATGCCGTAGTTGCTCGGTCCCCAGTACTCCTCGTCGCTCGCCGGCGGGTTCGAGTTCCACACCGACGCCGCCTTGCTCGTTATCGGGTACACCGTCGAGGACCCGCCCGCCTTCAACTGGTCGACGGACGACTCGCCGCCCCCGGACGTCGTCCCCGTCGCACCCCGGCCCCCCGGAGGCGTCGGACTCGTGCTGATGCACCCCGCCAGCGACGCGATGGCGCTACCCCCTCCGAGGAGAACGGCTCGACGGTCGACTGAGGGTCTGTCCCGCATTACGCTTGAGTTGCCCGAGACCAAGTAAATACCCTACTATTATATCTATATAGTCGTACGTACCCACGCATATTCAGGTTCGCTGACGGTCGTCAGACGTCTCCAAGCTCCGCGATTTGGGGTTTCGGGCTACAACTCGGCAGTAGGGCGTAATTACTACTCAGGTCGTGATAGAATCTTCTCAGGATTATTCGTCGGACACCGCCGAATTTCCAGCCCTGTATATAGATTTGAATAGATTTATTGTGCATCGTCACCCGGAGTCACACATGGAAACCCGGAAGGTCCAGGTCACGGGCGGTTCCACGTTCACGGTCTCCATCCCCAAGGACTGGGCGACCGAGAGCGGCATCGAGGCGGGCGACCGGGTGGAGTTCCACCCGGAGGGCGACTCGCTGCTGCTCTCGCCGCGGTCGACCGAGGACACCGTCGAGGGCACGGTCGAGATAACCGACCTCGAGGGGCCGGAGCTGATGCGGACCGTGTTCACGATGTACGTCAGCGGCTTCGACATCATCAACCTCGAGGCGACCAGGGTGACCCCCGACCAGCGCCGGACGGTCCGGGACGCGACCCAGGGACTCGTCGGCCTCGAGGTCATCGAGGAGACCAGCGACCGGGTGGTGCTCCAGGACCTGCTCGACTCATCGGAGCTGTCGATACTCAACGCCATCACCCGGATGCGGCTGGTCTCGGCCACGATGCTCGAGGACGCGGTGACCGCGCTGGTCGAGGACGACGACGACCTCGCGACCGACGTCATCGAGCGCGACGACGACGTCGACCGCCTCTGGTTCATGATCTCGCGGGTGTTCCGGTCGGCGCTGCGCAACCCCAGCACCGCAGCCGACATCGGCCTGCCCCGCGAAACGTGTTTCGACTACCACTCGAGCGCCCGCCAGCTCGAGCGCATCGCGGACCACGCCGCCAAGATCGGCAACCTCGCGCTCGAACTCGGAGAGATTCCCGAAGAGGTCGCCGAGGGGCTCGAGGCCCTCCACGCGGAGTCGGCCGACATCGTCGAGATGGCGATGGACGCGCTGCTCGAGGACGACGGCGACGAGGCGACTCGACTCGGCAACGACGCCCGCGAGCGCGTGCGCGGCGTCGACGAGCACACCCGCGCGGTCGACGACATCATCCGGGAGATGGACGCCCAGCGGGCCCAGCACCTGAGCCTCGTCGTCGACTCGCTGTCCCGGAGCGCCGACTACGGCGGTAACATCGCCGAGACCGCGCTCCAGAAGGCGGCGCCGCGGCCGGAGATCTAAGTCGAAATTCGCGAGAGAAGACGGAGAACCGACCCGGGTTCAGAGCTCGCCGAGCTTCCGGAGGAGCTGGCCCTGGTACTCCCGGTCGCTCTCGACGCCCTTCAGTTCGAGGACGTTGCGCTCCAGTTTGTCGCGCGCGACGCTGAACGCCTGCTCGGCGCCGTAGCCCTCGCCCGAACCGGCGACCTGTCCGCGGTTGGTGCGGAGCCGGATCTTGCACTGGATCAGCGGCGTCCCGCGGAGCTTCTCCTTGTGCTCGTGGAACCGGACGTGGGCGTGGCGGACCCGCATCTTGCCGTACTTCTCGGAGATCTCCTCGATGGACGACCGGATCGAGTCCCGGCTGAGCGTGTCGAGCAGGCTGACGTTGGTGATCTGGACGTCCATCACGTCCTCCTCGGTGTACGACAGCGCCCGGAGCACGTCGGTCTTGGTGATGACGCCGCCGACGACCCGGTCGTCGTCCTCCGGAGTGACGACCAGCCCCGAGAAGTCGTGCTCGAACATGCGCTCGACCGCCGCCCGGACGGTCTCGTCGAGGTCCGTGGTGGCGGCGGGACTGGACATCACGTCGTACACCGGCAGGTCGAGCAGCCGGTCGCCCTCGCCCGACCGATCGCCCCGGGTGGTCTTCTCGACGTTCCGCGTCGCGAACTCGACCACGTCGTGGGTGGTGACGACCCCCGTCAGGAATCCGTCCTCGTCGACGACCGGGAGCCGGGAGACGCCGTGCTCGCGCAGGCGGTTGATGGCCTGGCCGAGCGTGGCGTCCTCCGCGATGGTGATGACGTTCTCGGTGTAGATCTGCTCGACGGTCAGCGTGTCGAGGTGTTCGAGGACCGCCTCGAGGATGAGGTCCTGGCTGATGACGCCCCACAGCGACCCCGACTCGAAGACGGGCGCGACCTTGGTGCCGCCCTCGACGAGCGTGCGGGCGACGTCCCGGACGTCGTCGGTCCGGTCGACCTTCGGCGCGGACTTGGTCAGCGTCTCGATCTTGGTGTGGTCCTCGATGTGAGAGCGGAGCAGTTGCTTCTGGGTGATGACACCCTCGTACTTACCGGCCTTCGTCACGATGATACCCTTCGGATTCTCCTCTTCGAAGACGGACCGGGCCTTCCCGACGTTCGACTCGGCGTCCAGCTCGGTGTAGTCCGTCGTTGCAATTTCAGCGATGTCCATCGTCAGGTGGAGATAGGCCGGCGGCGGTAATGAAACTTGGCAGAATTCCGGGATTGTGAGAACTGTGCGGCGGACCGAACGACGGGCCCCGGGCGAACGCCGGCAGGAGATTTTTGCGGCGTCCGCCCGTACTGGACCGAGTGATACCCGACATCGGCGCCGCATTCGGTCAGTACACGTACCTCGTAACCGAGGTCGTCTGGGGGGTCGTCGCGGTAGGGCTGCTCTATCGGGCCGACGCGCTGGCTCAGGCCGCTCGCACCGTCGTCGTACTCTACCCCATCGCGTACGCGTGGGACTGGTACACGCTGCATATCGGCGTGTTCGACATCCGCCTCCGAACCGGTATCGACTTTCTCGGCATCCCAATCGAGGAACATCTCTTCATGGTGGTAGTTCCGTGGCTCGTACTCGGAATCCACGAGAATCTCCGCGATGAGGCCGAATCTGGCCTACCGGCTCAAACCCCCGAAAACGGGGGGTAAGCGCCAATTACCGCGGGACGGGCGGGGGTTGGAACAGACGTGCAACTGTTCGTAAGCAACGGTTTCTGGCGGGTAAATGGTGAATAACAAAGACTAATCCGAGCGATGTGTTCTATCCATGCTGGGTTACGAGCAAGGGGTGGCAGAGTAATGAGCACCATTGGTGACTCTTCCGGAACCGAAAGCGCCGATCCGGAGGAGACTCCGGACCAGCAGGACTCGGCCGTCGCGGACTCGCAGGTCTCCGACATCGTCGACGACGACGAGGAGGAGGCCGAGGAGGATCTCTCGCGAGATCTCGTCTTCGACGTTCTCAAGAACCGGCGGCGACGGTACGCCCTCCACTACCTCCGACGCGCGGACGGGTCGGTCCAGCTCTCGGAGCTGGCCGAGCAGGTGGCCGCCTGGGAGAACGACATCACGGTCGACGCGATCTCGGCGGCCGAGCGCAAACGGGTGTACACCGCGCTCTACCAGTCCCACCTCCCCAAGTTAGACGACGCAGGCATCGTGGAGTACAACCAGAACCGCGGCATCGTGGAGCTGTCGACCGCCGCCGAGCAGCTCGACGTCTACCTGGACCTCGAATCCCAGCCGGACGTGCCCTGGGCCAACTGGTACCTCGGACTCGCGGTCGGCGGGCTCGGCCTCCTGTCGGGGGCGTGGCTCGGACTGCCGCCGCTCTCGGCGGTGGCGGACGTCCTGCTCGCGACCGTCATCGTCGCGGCCTTCGGGTCGGTGGCGCTGGCGCACACGTACTTCACGCGCCACGCGGGCGCCGCGAGCGAGACGCCGCCGGAGATCCAGGAGTCGTAGCCATGGAGGAGGCGGTGCGGCCCGGAGCGCCCGCGGAAGGCCCGGGTGCGTTCGGCGAGGCCGGCACCCAGACGCTGGTCCGAACGCCGGCCGACGCCGACCCGGTCGCCGCCCTGCCCGAGCGCGCGTTCGAGAACCTCCTGGTGGTCTCGGCACGCGACCACCCGAACCGGCTCCAGACGCGAATCGAAGGCGCAGGACACGACCCGGCCGCGGTCGGCGCCGTGCCGGTGCTCCCGGCGGCCGAGGAGTACGACGGCGCCCTCTGGACGACCGACCCCGTCGATCCCGACGACCTGACGGGGCTCGCGATGCGGCTCTCCGACGCGATGCGCCACGTCGAGCCGGGCACCGGCTGGGTGCTGGCCGACGCGCTCGGCGTCCTCCTCGTGTACGCCGACGACTCGCGGGTGTGTCGCTTCTTCCAGACGCTCACGACCCGGGGTCGGGCGCGGGACGTCCGCGGCGTCTACTGCGTGAATCCCGACGCGGTCGCGGACGAGACGTACGAGCGACTCCGGGCGATGTGCGACGCGGAGTACTCGCTGGAGTAACGGTCCGCTCTTCTTCGGGTTCGCGGTGCCTACCGCAGTTCAGGTGCTCCCTACGGAGCGTCTCGGCCGTCCCGATCGAGTGTCGACCGTCCCCACGGGCGGCGAACGGTCGCTCAGAGGACCGACCACGGCCTCGAAGCGATTCGAAACTCGACTCATCGGTTCGAACATCGACTCGATTACTGCAGAAACAGTCAACTACTACTGTATTTATATTTGAAACTTGGGGTGGTTCCGAAGTATTGAGAACCAATCATATTAAATACATCACGTGAGGAGGAACCACCACCTACCTCCCATGGACGCAGACAAGTATCCGCCCGAGAACGGTCGGCGTCGATTCGTGAAAGGTGTCGTCGGGTCGGCGGGGCTGACCGGCGTCGGGACCGCCGCGGCCACTGCCCTGAACTCCGCCACCTCCGTCAGCGGCGGGACCGGCGGCCCGACCGATTACGTCGGCATCGAGAACACGGACGGGCCGGCCCCTCGCGGCATGCCGCTCGTCCCGCTCACCATCGACGACGAAGGCTACCTGAAGGGAATCTGGCCAGAGATACAGGAACGAGAGCTGGAGAACGGCGACACCGTCACCATCACCGAGCAGGAGATCGGCGGCGTTACCTACACCGGGCGGTGGTTCCAGTACTGCGGAGTCCAGACCGCCCAGGGGCTGCGCCCCGACGCCGATCAGGACAACTACCTGCGCTCGAAGCCCGGCCTCTACGAGTGGCAGGCCGACCACGAGCCGGGCCAGAAGCTCCACGTGGACGACTTCGACGACTACGAGGAGTGGACCAACGGCATCGGGTCGGCCGGCTCTGGCAAGCCGGCCCAGACGACCTGGCGCTCGCAGTCCGAGGGCGACCAGGACGTCCAGGAGCTTCCGATCCAGGTGCTGCGGTCGTCGAAGGTGTCGGAGCTGCCCGCCGAGAGCGACAACCCCGAGTTCCTGCGGGCGGCCACCGAGTCGGACTTCATCGCGTGGCTCGACAAGTGCACTCACTTCTGTTGCACGCCGGGGTTCAACTCCTCGACCGACGCCTCGAAGTTCGACGCGACCGACGCGGTGTACTGCCAGTGTCACCAGTCGGTGTACGACCCGTTCTCGCCGGTCGAACTGTCGTTCAACGCCTTCCCGCGGCCCGACTCGTAGGAGACCGAGATGGCGAACCCGACCGGTACGAGGATGACCGTGAACGGGATGCGAACTCGCCTCGCCAGCGTACCAACGACCGCGGCGATGCCCAACACCAGCACGAGCTCGGCCAACAGAACGACGATTTTGCTCACGTTCTCGGGGGCGATCGCGGGCGGTCGACGGGACAGTTCGACGGAATCTCGTGACCGTTCGGCGAACGCTGTTCGGAGATACGGCCACGGGCGCGGATTACCGAGTCAGATCCTCGTTTCTGGCCCGCAGAGTACGGCCGTCGGAGGAGAGGGACGGTCGGCGAGACGACTGGATCCATTGAACCGTCGTACGGCCTTGGGGCGGAAAGGCCTGTTAGCCGTCCCTCCCCGGTGAAAGATAGCCGCCTCGAAGAAGGACTTACAGTTCGGTGAAAATAGAGTTGAAAATCTAAGTACCTTTGATGCCCGAGCAACCGCGAAGGACGACAACCTCGACGTCCTCATGCCGGTCCGCCAGAGCCTCGGCGCGGACATCTCCGGCGCGCTCAATGACTCCACCAAGAACGTCCTCGTCGAGGGCTACGGCAAGGCCGACGTCGAGCTCGAAAGAGAAATTAGTCGATGTGGCCTTCGGCGCGGAGCTGGTCGGCGTCCTGCTGGGTGTAGCGCCATTCGACGTTGGCCTTCTCGTCCTGCCAGTCCCACGGTTCGACGACGACGACGTCGCCCGTCTCGATCCAGACGCGGTACTTCATCCGACCGGGGATGCGGCCCATGCGATTCTCGCCGTCCTCGCACTGGACGCGGACGTGGTTGCCGCCGTTGTGTTCGGTCACGACGCCGAACAGTTCGTCGTCGTTCGGCATGCGGAGATTTCGACGACCCGAATTTTCACTCATACTTTATAGAGGAGCCCACCACGTAAAAGTAATCTGGAACATTTGGTGACACGGACCTCGGACCGGGTACGAGGTTACCAACTTCGACTACCAGACCAGTCTCGTCGACGGCTCGAAGACCGAGTACCTGGTCCGGTACCTCGACGCCGAGGGCTACGACTACGTCGTTCTCCTCACTGACGACGACGCCGAGGACGCAACCACCCGCAAAGAGCGACTCATCGACAAGGACGTCGAGGAGAATCGAATTGTCTCGGTGAGCGACGTCCTGGACGACGCCGACGACGATGCTGACGTCGAGATAGAGGGCCTGACGGCGTCGTCGCGCTAAACCTCCCGAAGAGAGACCCATGTTTTCGCTTCCCAGTCTTCGAGGTTTATCGGTCCACCTCCTGGCGGAGGTGAGCACAACTGACGCGTTCTCGCCGGTTCTCGGGACACCAGGTCGTGTCGGTCTTCGTAATCCAGCCACCGTCGGTGGCGGGGTGAACTGGTCCTCGCTCGGGTGCTTCGGCTGGCACTCGAGACAGAGGTCCAAGTACTCGATCTCGCCGCGGTCGCGAATCAGAATCTTGTGAGTCGCGGGGTCGATCTGGCCGCCACAGTCGCCGCAGGCCAGAGAACCACCGTCAGCGAGGACCGCAGGCTCGGCGTCCGTGTCCTCTTCGTGGAGTTGGATAGCGGCGCGGACGTGCTCGGGGTCGGGGCCACTGTCTTGGAGCGCGCCGATCTCGGCGTAGAGGTGGCGGGCAGGACAGTGAGGGGTGGTCCGCTATGCCCTGCCGCGGCCGGAGCGAGGTGCCGCAGAGTCCGCAGGCGGTCGTGACGACGAGATGTCTCCCGTTGGGCTTCTTGCGGTACTCCAGCGTCACGGCGAACACCTCCCGTCTTCGAGGGCCGGACAGCGTTTGCTCGGCTCGTCGATGTAGCCGCCGCGAAACCGAAGATTTCGAGATGTTCGTCAGCCTCGAGGGTAGCCCGGCGGTCCGAGCTCGCGCGGACCACCTCGTAGTCAGGAGTACGACAGTCGCGGCTGTTCCCGAGTAGCTGAAACTGGCAAAAACAGCCGGGCTGCTTTCATAAGAAGTGGGTTTGGGCAGATTTGAACTGCCGGCCTCCTCCATGTCAAGGAGGTGTCATAACCAACTAGACCACAAACCCATTTCGGTGCGGTCTTCGTCGGACGCATTTACGAGTTTGTCCGGGGGATAATTGAACCTTTCGGATTCCGGCGCAGTCCGGCGATTTTTCGCGAGACCGAGAGGCGGTGGACAGGCGGAGCACCCCGCTCGGTCGCCGTAGCGGAATCAGCGCCGTCGTTCGGCGGTTCGCAGGATGGGCTATCAGGGGTCAGAGTCGAGAGCGACCGTGGCCCCGACAGCTTTAAGCCGATGTACGATTGTGTTCATTGTAAGACGAAGAAGTACATTGGTGATTCAGGATGCAGGACTACATCGAACGCGTTACCGAGGGCGAGGACCTCGCGCAGGACGAGGCGCGCGAGGCCGCCGCGGCCGTCTTCGAGGACGCGACCGAGGCACAGATCGGCGCACTGCTCGCCGCCCTCCGCGCGAAGGGCGAGACCGAGAGCGAGATCGCGGGGTTCGCCCAGGGGATGCGCGACGCCGCCCGGACCATCGACCCCGACCGGTCGCCGCTGGTCGACACCTGCGGCACCGGCGGCGACGACTACGACACGATCAACGTCTCGACGACCAGCGCCATCGTCGCCAGCGGCGCGGGCGTGCCGGTCGCCAAGCACGGCAACTACTCGGTCTCCTCCTCGTCGGGGAGCGCCGACGTCCTGGAGGAGGTCGGCGTCGAGGTCGACGCAGAACCGCCGGCCGTCGAGCGCGCCATCGAGGACGACGGCATCGGCTTCATGCTCGCGACGGTCTTCCACCCGGCGATGAAGGCCGTCATCGGTCCCCGGCAGGAACTGGGCATGCGGACCGTGTTCAACGTGCTCGGTCCGCTGACCAACCCCGCGGGCGCCGACGCCCAGATCGTCGGCGTCTACGACCCCCACCTCGTCCCCGTGCTCGCCCGCTCGCTCGCCCGGATGGACGTCGAGCGCGCGCTGGTCGTCCACGGCTCGGGCATGGACGAGATCGGAATCCACGGCGAGACCACCGCGGCCGAGGTCCGAGGTAGCGACGTCGAGGAGTACACCCTCGCGCCGCCAGACCTGGGCCTCGACCGCCACGACGTGGCCGACGTCGCGGGCGGGACGCCCGAGGAGAACGCCGCCGACCTGCGGGGCATCGTGGAGGGCGACGTCACCGGCGCGAAGCGCGACATCATCCTCGCCAACGCCGGGGCGGCCCTCTACGTCGCCGGGGCGGCCGACTCGCTGGAGGACGGCGCGGAGCTCGCCGCCAAGGCCATCGACGACGGCGCGGCGGCCGACCGACTCGAACAGCTCAGGTCAGCCGTGAGAGCATGACGCGGGTGAAGATCTGCGGGCTCACATGCCGCGCGGACCTCCGGGCGGCGGTCGAGGCCGGCGCGGACGCGGTCGGCCTGCTCGTCGACGTGCCGGTCGACTCCCCCCGCGAGATCGACCCCCAGCGCGCGGTCGAACTCGCCGACGCGGCGCCGCCGTTCGTCACCACGGTGCTGGTGACGATGCCCGGGACGCCCGAGCGCGCGGTCGAACTCGTCGAGGCGGTCGAACCCGACGCGGTCCAGGTCCACGGCGACATCGGCGCCGGCGACCTGGCCTACTTGACGGCGTCCGTTAGCGCCCGAGTTCTCAAAGTCGTGGACGCGGCCGACCCCGAGACCGCCCGGCGCTACGACGACCTGGCCGACGGGCTGGTGGTCGACTCGGTCGACGACAACGGGGCCGGCGGCACCGGCCGGACCCACGACTGGGAGCGCACCGCCGAAGTCGCCGCGACCCTCGACTCGCCGGTCGTCCTCGCCGGCGGGCTTACCCCGGCGAACGTGGCCGACGCGGTGGACGCCGTCGACCCGTTCGCGGTCGATGTGGCGAGCGGAGTAGAGGCCGCCGACGCGGACGACGTCGACGGCCGGAAGGACCCGGACGCGGTCGCCGACCTCGTGGCGGCCGCGAAGCGCGCCCGCACGACGCCAACGCCATGAAGCCGGACCGCGAGCAGTTCGTCGAGTTCGCCGGCGACGCCGACCCGGCCGTGATTCGGGTCGAGGTCGAACTCGACGCCGAGACGACGCCGCTGTCGGCCTACGCGGCGCTGACCGGGCGGTCGACCGCGACCACCCCTTCCGAGTACGCCTTCCTGCTCGAGAGCGCCGAGAAGACCGCCTCCAGCGACCCCGACGGGGCGTTCTCGCCGGGCGCGTCGGGTGACCGCCACGCCCGCTACTCCTACGTGGGCTACGACCCCGAGGCGGTCGTGACGGTCGACCCCGGGGAGGTCTCGGTCGAGTCCCTCGGCGGCCGGGCCGCGCGGTACGTCTCTGCCGACCGGGAGGGGGACACGCTCGACACCCTCCGGTCGGCCATGCCCGACGCCGCCCAGCGCGGCTTCCCCGATGGAGACCGCCAGCACTTCGAGGGCGGACTGGTCGGCTTCCTGGCCTACGACGCGGTGTACGACCTCTGGCTCGACGAGGTAGGGGTCGACCGACCCGACTCGCGGTTCCCCGACGCCCAGTTCGTGCTGAACACGAAGACCGTCGCCTTCGACCACCGAGAAGAGACGGTCTCGCTGGTGTTCACGCCGCTGGTCGGGCCGGACGACGACCCTGAGGCGGTGTACGACGACCTCCGGACCGAGGCCGACCGCGTGGCCGACTTACTCGATTCGGCCGCCGACCTCGAAACGGGCGGGTTCGTCCGCGAGTCGGCGACCGCCGGGCCGCGCGACGAGTACGAGGCGGCGGTCCGGACCGCGAAGGAGCACGTCCTCGACGGCGACATCTATCAGGGCGTCATCTCCCGGAAGCGCGAGCTCCGGGGCGAGGTCGACCCGCTGGGGTTCTACGCGGCGCTCCGGGACGTGAACCCCTCGCCGTACATGTACCTGCTCGGCTACGACGACCTGACTGTCGTCGGCGCCAGCCCGGAGACGCTGGTCTCAGTGCGGGGCCGCGAGGTGATGGCCAACCCCATCGCGGGCACCTGCCCCCGGGGCTCGAGCCCCGTCGAGGACCGCCGCCTCGCGGGCGAGATGCTCGCCGACGGCAAGGAGCGGGCCGAGCACACCATGCTCGTGGACCTCGCGCGCAACGACGTGCGCCGGGTCAGCGAGCCCGGCAGCGTCCAGGTCGAGGAGTTCATGAACGTCCTCAAGTACAGCCACGTCCAGCACATCGAGAGCACCGTGACGGGGCGACTGGCCGACGACGCGGACCCGTTCGACGCCACCCGGGCGTCGTTCCCCGCCGGGACGCTCTCGGGCGCGCCGAAGATCCGGGCGATGGAGATCATCGACGACCTCGAACTGACGGCCCGCGGCCTCTACGGCGGCGGCGTCGGCTACTACTCGTGGTCGGGCGACGCCGACTTCGCCATCGTCATCCGGACCGCGACGGTCGAGTCCGGGTCGGCGGTCGACGGCGACGCCTCGGACCGCATCACGGTGCAGGCGGGCGCTGGCATCGTCGCCGACAGTGACCCGGCCGCCGAGTACGAGGAGACCGAGCAGAAGATGGACGGAGTGCTGACCGCGCTCGAACGGATCGATGAGTCGGACAAGTCGGCGGCCGCGGACACCCCCGAGGCTACCGACGCGCCGGAGGCGGGACGATGACTGCGAGCGCCGGCGCGGGGGCGGCAACGACTGCCGACCTGCAGGTCCTGTTCGTGGACAACTTCGACTCGTTCACCTACAATCTGGTGGAGTACACCAGCGAGCACGCCGACACCGAGGTCGTGCGGAACACGGCCTCGCTCGGCGAGGTGCGGGCGGCCGACCCCGACGCCGTCGTCGTCTCGCCGGGGCCGGGCCACCCGGAGAACGAGCGGGACGTCGGCGTCACGCTCGACGTGCTCCGGGAGGTGAGCCCGGACGTCCCGACGCTCGGGGTCTGTCTCGGGTTGGAAGCGGC